>DATGOV010000021.1:0-2654 GCA_035305585.1 Acidimicrobiia bacterium
GGGCAGGGATGTCGACGCCGGCGAGAGCATCGGTGAGATCCACCGGGACCCAGGAGGAGGGCCCGGTGTCGATGTCCGCCGGGTCGATGTCTGTGCCGGGTTGGGCCGGGTCGTCGGGGTCGATGACGACGAGGTCTTCGATGGTGAGCCCGGCGGCGAGGTGGTCTGAGATGTCCTTGCCGGCGGCGGCTTCGACGATCTTGATGCTGGCGGCGTGGGGTTCGAGTTGGGTGGCGATGTTTAGTGCGTGTGCGCGGCCGGGTTCGTCTCGGTCGGCGACGATGACGACGTGGGCGCCGTTGAAGGTCGCGTTGTATTCGGGGCGCCATTTGCCGGCCCCGTGGGGGTTGCAGGTGGCGACATAGCCCTCGGCGGCGAGCCGGTCGGCGTCCTTTTCGCCTTCGACGATGAAGACGGTGTCGCCGTCCTCGATGGCTGCGATGACTTCGGGGAGCCGGTAGACGACTCGGCGGGTGTCGCCGAGTTTCCATTCCCAGCCGCCGTTGCCGTTGGGGCGGCGTTGCCGGAACTGCTTGCCGGGTTTGCGGACGACTTGGAAGAGGAGGTCGCCGTGTTCGTCGACGTAGTTGTAGATGGCGGTGGTGTCGTCGCGGTGGGGGGCGGGCTGGTCGAAGAGGTCTCGCATGGTGAGTCCAAGCGCTGTGACGACGTCCTCGGGGTCGCAGCCCGCGTGGCAGTGGAGAACGGCCCCCTCGTTGCCTTGGTCGATGGACAGCGACGGGTTGCGGTCGGGGTGGGCTGGGCATCGGGCTGACCAGCCGGTGCCGCTGGTGCGTGGTTGGAGTCCGCGTGCGGCGAGGGCCTCGAGGACGGTTTCGAGGGGTGTTCGTGGGATGGCCACGCTCATGCCTCTGGCGCCCCATGTCCGAGAGAGGTGAGATACCGGACATCGGTGACGTAGACGCCGCGGGCTCGCTCGATCCACTTTCTGCCGGCAGTGCCGTCAGACGGGGGGTGCGAGGCGATGATCATGTACGGCCGTCGGTCGTCCACGAGGGCGAGCATTGCCCCGTTGAAGAGCGCCTTCTTGAGCGTGTCGGTGCGCTTGAGGCCTTGCCTGTTGCCCTCCCAGGAGCCCTTGCATTCGATCCACCACTCCTCCCCTGTCTGGGGGTGGGTGGCGACGATGTCGATCTCGATGTCGACCTCCGGGTGGCGCCACTTCGTGGCGGTGATGGTCCACCCTTCGATCTGCAGCAGCGTGGCGACGGTGGTCTCGAACGCGGCGCCTTGGCGTCCGGCGGCGGCTTGGCGGGCCGAGAGGTCGACGGCCTCGTTCACCGGGGCTTCCTGAACACGTGGATCTGCTCTTGGTGGCGCAGGCTGGCGTTGTCGCCCTGGCGGAGCTTCTGCGTGGCGACGGACCGCGACTCGACGTAGTCGAGGCCGAGCCGGCCGAGCATCCAGCAGTGCCATGCAGTGACGGGCTGGGTGAGCCCGTCGCGGATGTGGTCGCAGCAGTTGAGGACAAATAGCCCGCCGGGTCGGAGCACGAGGACTGCCTCGCGCCACGCCTTCTCGTGGAAGGTGCGGTACGCCTCGCTGCCCGCGGCGCCGCGGCCTGTCGGTGTGCGCCAGTGCAGTGTGCCGCTGTTCTCGGCGTGGAGTTTGCGGCCGAGGTCGTGGGTGTAGGACCGTCGGCGTTCGGGGTCGCTGGCGTTGTGGCTGTCTGCGAGCCGGTTGCCGTAGGTGGGTGAGGTGACGATGGCGGCGAACGTCTCGGGGGCGAACGGGAGGTTGAGCGCCGAGCCGAGCACCGTGTCGGGGTGCATGTCGGCGTACTCCTTCTCGATTTCGACGCCGACGGTGTCCCACCCGTCGTCTTGGAGCTCGTGGATGCGGCCGGTGCCGGCGAAGGGGTCGAGGATGGCGCCTTCGGGGATGTCGTAGTGCTTGAGGATCGACCGGAACTCGTCGAGCAGGGCTTGGCTGTACCGGGCCGGGTGGCTGATGCCACCACCGAGGTCGGGCTTGGTGGGCTTCCACTCGGTCTTGGCGGTCTCCCGCTCGGTCTTGGCGGGCTTCCACTCGGGCTGCGGGTCGGGGACGCGCTTGGACTCGATGTTCTCCTCGACGGCCCGTTCGATGTCGTCAGGGGTGAGGTCGTCCCCGTGCTCCTCGTGGAGCGTGTCGAGGATGGCGGCGTGTTCGCCGGGGGCGAACAGCGGCTCGTCGTCGGGCTCGGGCTCCGGCTGCGGTGCCGGGCGGGTGGCCGGGTAGGTGCGGCCGTGCAACGTCCGCACCCGGTCGGGTATTGGGGCGTCCGCCCCAATACTCTCGAGGTCGCGCTGCACGGTGCGCTTGTCGACGCCGAGGGCGCCGCCGATGGCGCGCAGGCTATGGCCCTGGGCTCGGAGGTCGGCGACGATCTGGCGGCGCTTTTCGGGGTCGAGGTGGCGGCGATCGGTGTTCAGCGTGACGGCGAGCTGGCGCGCCTCCTCGTCGTTCTCAACCTCGCGGATCTGCTCGGGGCAGGGCACCCCGAGCTCATCGGCGATGCGCTTGCGGTGATGGCCGTCGATCACCTGCCCGTGCTGGTCGACCACGACGGGCACGATCACGCCCCACCGCTTGATGCTGGCGCGGAGCGCGGCTTCGGTCGCCGGGTCGAGGGCGTCGAAGAGCTGAAAGGG
>DATGOV010000022.1:0-2380 GCA_035305585.1 Acidimicrobiia bacterium
CAGGTCCCGGACCTCCCCGAGCCGTGTCCAGACCTCCGCCACCTCCTCCGGTGGCACCGTCAGGTGGCGGGCGGCGTCGAGAGCCCGTTGGTAGTGCCGAACCGCCTCCGGATTGGAGTAGGTGCGCTTGGCCTTCTCGCCTGCGATCCCGGCGTAGCGCCAGGCCTTGGCGTGCTCACCCGACTCCGAGAAGTGGAGGGCGAGGACCTCGGCTGCTCCTTCGCGGTCATCCGAGACGATGAACTCGATCACCGTGCCCGCCAGAGCGTGAAACTCACGACGGCGGCGATAGGGGAGGCTCCCATACGCCACGTCGTGGACGACGGCGTGGCGGAATCGCTTCCGCTCGCGGCCGTCGGGCTCGAGGAAGCTGTCGAGGTTCCTGAGCGTGGCGCGGTCGAGGGCGAGACCCGCCGCCCCGAGATAAGCATTCATGATGTCGGTTCGGAAGCTGCGGCCGAGCACGGCGACCTGACGCAGGACCTGTCGGGCGAACGGGGGGAGAGTGTCGATCTGTTTGGAGACAACCGCGTCCAGAGAATCGGGGATCTCGTCTGCCGAGCCGGTCTCGCGCACGACGGACAGGATCTCGGACAGGAACAGGGGGTTGCCGCCGACCCGAGAGACGATGGCCTCGAGTTGGTGGGGGAGGATGGGGCTGCTTCGGGTGGCCTCGACTGCGATGGTCCGGATGGCGTCGTCGCTCAGCGGCCGGAGGGCGATCTCGGTCCCGTAGTCGTTGATGGTCCCGGCCTCGCGGGTTGTGGCGATCACGGTCCAGGGCCTCGACCCGGCCGCGTCTGCGATCCGTCTGACCAACTCGGTGCTCGAACCGTCCAGCCACTGGGCATCCTCCACGACCATCGCGAATGGGTCGTGTTCGGTCAGCCCGTCGAGCAACGTCACGATGGCCTCGGCAGTCCGCTCGGGCCGGAACCTCGGGTCGATCGAGGCGGTCTCCTCGTTGTCGTCGATCTGGATGTGCAGCACGTCGCCGAGGAGCGGGATCAGATTTGCCAGCTGCGAGGCGACTTCCTCGATCCGGCTTCGCAATCCCGAGGCCAGCTCGTCACGACTCGACCCGGTGATTCCGATGAGACGCCTGAGTGGGTCCCGCATCGCCCAGTAGGGGTTGTCCGAGTTGTAGGGATCTGCCTGGACGAGGGAGACGATCATGTCGGGGCACTGGTCGATCACCTCGTGGATCAGGCGGCTCTTGCCGATGCCGGTGTCACCCGAGACCGTGACCAGCCCGCCCCTGCCCACCCGGGCACAGGTCGTGACGATCCCGACGATGGCGTCGAGCTCCGCGTCCCGGCCATGGAAGGGCAATTCCCGGTTGGCCTCGGGTGGTCGCACCCCCGCTTCCTCGCCCACGGAAAGTGCGTGGACCGGCTCCTCTTTGCCCTTGACCCGGAACGGCTCCAGCGTCTCGGTCCGGAACAGCGTGGTGGACTGGTCGAGCACGGGTCTGGTGGCAAACAGGCCTCCTGGCCCCGCCGCGGCCATCAAGCGCGCCGCCAGGTTCACCGTGTCCCCCATCACGGTGTAGGTGGAACGGAGTCTTCCCCCGACGTTTCCCGCAAACACGTGGCCCCGGTTGACCCCGGCCTGGATCGAGAAGACCGTGGGTACGTCGACTATCGACCGAAGCGCCCGAAGAATCCGGCCCTCGTCGTCGTGTCGGGCGGTGGGGACACCTACGGCGAGGATCACCTTTCCACCGTCCTTGTCGATGTCGGTGGCGAGGAAGGTGACCCGCTCCCGATCGGTGGCGGCCTGGATCGCCGAGATCAGACCGTGGAGCTGTTCCGCGGTCTCGTCGGCGCCACGGTTGGCGAGGAACGCATCCAGTCCCTTGAACTTGACGAAGCCGATGCTGGCGATGCGATGCTCCGAGTCGGCCACGCCGGACGACAGGTGCTCTCGGAGCTCCGTGGAGATGAACCTGGCGGGATCGACCCGCGTGTCCGCTTCGCGGGCCAGGTGGTCGGGTGCGGGAGTCGTCCGCACGTTGCGCAGCAGTAGACCTCCACCTTTGGCGTCACCGACGAATCGGGACGGAAGACGTTGGGCTGTCGTCTGGCTGACCAGGATCTCGCCCGCGTCGGCCGCCGCTTCCATCTCGGTGGTCGTCGACGCCGCCGGGCCGGTCACGAGTAGCTCGAGATGGCTGTCGCCCACGAGGAAGAGGTCGACGAAGCCCGTGTGGATGCCCGAGGACATCTTCAGATTCACGCGTCCGACGGTGGTCTTCTCGCGGGATGCCACCCGCAGCTCAGCCCTCATCTCGATGGCGGCGCTCGCGGCCTGGAGGGCATGGTCTCCGTCTTCGAAGAGAAGGAGCAACGCGTCGCCCCCGAATTTGAGCATGGTGCCG
>DATGOV010000023.1:0-9974 GCA_035305585.1 Acidimicrobiia bacterium
GCTCCGGGTCACGCCCCAGGAGGCGGCGCTGGTGCTCCGCAGCCTCGTCTTCGGGATGTGGCACCCCGGCACCTCCGCCGAGTCGCGGATGTCCGCCGACCAACTGGCCTCGATCCTGTTGAAAGGACTCGCCCGCTGATGCTGACGCGCCTGCTCCGCTCCCATCTGAAGCCGTACGGCTGGTCGCTGTTGGCGATCGTGGTGCTCCAGTTCGTGAGCACATTGGCCGCTCTCTATCTCCCCAGCCTCAACGCCGACATCATCGACAACGGCGTCGCCCGCGGGAACACCGACTACATCCTGCGCGTCGGAGGCTGGATGCTCCTCGTCTCCCTGGTGCAGGTAGCCACGTCCATCGGTGCTCTCTATTTCGGCTCACGGACGGCCATGGCCGTCGGTCGGGATCTCCGCGCTGGCGTCTATGACCAGGTCGCCCGGTTCTCCAGCCAGGAGGTGAATCGTTTCGGGGCCCCGTCGCTCCTCACCCGCACCACCAACGACGTCCAGCAGATCCAGCAACTGCTGGGCATGGGGTTCGCCATGCTCGTGCTGGCGCCGATGATGGCGATAGGCGGCGTTCTCATGGCCCTCCGCGAAGACAGCGGTTTGGCATGGCTCCTCGCCGTCGCCATACCGGTCCAAGCCGTCGTGGTGCTCGTGATCGTGTCTCGAATGATCCCCGGCTTCCGCTTGATGCAGGAGAGGATCGACCGGATCAATCAGATCCTCCGCGAGCAGATCACCGGGATCCGCGTGATCCGCGCCTTCGTCCGTGAACCCGAGGAGACGGCGCGGTTCGGCCGGGCCAACGACGATCTCACCAGTGTCGCGGTGTACACCGGCAGATGGATGGCGGCCATGTTCCCGACCGTGATGCTCGTCTTCAACCTGGCGATCGTTGCCGTGCTGTGGTTCGGCGGATATCGGATCGCCGACGGCGCCATGCAGGTCGGCTCGCTCACGGCGTTCATCGCCTACCTCGCCCAGATCCTGATGTCGCTGATGATGGCGACGATGGTCCTCGCCATGGTTCCCCGGGCGTCTGTGAGTGCCAAGCGGATCTTCGAGGTGCTACAGACGTCCTCGTCGGTTACTCCGCCTGCCGATCCGGTCCGTCCGGCGCTAGTGCGCGGCGAGGTCCAGTTCGAGAACGTCACCTTCGCCTACCCCGGTGCCGAGGAGCCGGTGCTCTCCCGCCTGGACCTGACCGCACACCCCGGCGAGACGACCGCCATCATCGGTTCGACCGGTTCCGGGAAATCGACCCTCGTGAACCTGATTCCAAGGCTGCACGACGTGACCGGCGGGCGCATCCTCGTCGACGGTGTCGATGTCAGGGACATGGAGCCCGAGGATCTGTGGCAGCGCATCGGAATCGTCCCCCAACGCCCCTACCTCTTCTCGGGGACGGTGGCATCCAACCTCCGCTTCGGGAAGCCGGACGCAACCGAGGAAGAGATGTGGGCGGCCCTAGAGGTCGCCCAGGCGGCGGATTTCGTCCGGGCGATGCCCGACGGCTTGGACTCGCCCATCTCCCAGGGCGGCACCAATGTCTCGGGTGGCCAACGCCAGCGGCTGGCGATCGCCAGGGCGATCATCAAGAAGCCCAACATCTACGTCTTCGACGACTCGTTCTCCGCCCTCGACGTCGCCACGGATGCCCGGTTGCGTCAGGCCCTGGATGCCGAGACCGCCGATGCGACTGTGATCGTGGTCGCCCAGCGCGTCACGACGATCATGGACGCCGACCAGATCATCGTCCTCGAGGACGGAGCCATCGTCGGGCGGGGCACCCACGACGAACTGCTCGCCACCTGTGAGACCTACCGAGAGATCGTCTGGTCCCAGATCGGCGCCGGGGAGGGAGCAGCATGACCGATCGCAGGATCAAAGAGACAGAACGGGTCATAGCCGGTCCCGGGCACGGTCACGGCCCGATGATGAGAGGCATCGTCGGGCAGAAGCCGATGGACTTCACCGGTTCGGGCAAGCGCCTCCTCGGCCTCCTCGGTCCGCACCGCGTGAAGGTGATCTCCATCTTCGTCTTGGCGATCGTCAGCGTCGTCCTGGCCGTCCTCGCCCCGAAGATGCTCGGTTGGGCGACCGACGAGATCTTCAGCGGTTTCGTCGGCTCCCAGCTCCCGTCCGGTGTGTCGAAGGACGCCGTGGTCCAGGGCCTGCGTGCCGAGGGACAGGACACCCTCGCCCAAATGCTCGAGTCCATGGACGTCGTCCCCGGGGAGGGGATCGACTTCTCCGCCGTCGGTCAGATCCTTCTCCTCGTCGTCGCCGTGTACGTCATCTCCGCCCTGGCCGGTTGGCTCCAAGGGTTCTGGGTCACCGACGTGGTCCAGGGAACCGTTCGGAAGCTGCGGTCCGACGTGGAGGACAAGATCAACCGCCTGCCGCTGCGCTACTTCGACCGCCAGCCCCGGGGCGAGTTGCTGAGCCGGGTCACGAACGACATCGACAACATCGCTCAGTCGCTCCAGCAGAGCATGAGCCAGATGATCACTGCGACCCTCACGGTCGTCGGCGTCCTCGTGATGATGGTCCTCATCTCGCCGCTCCTCGCCGCCATCGCCATCGTGTCGATTCCTGTGTCGGTGCTCGCCACGAGGAAGATCCTCCAGCGGAGCCAGCGACTCTTCGTCGACCAGTGGCGGCGGACCGGGTCGCTCAACGCCCACGTGGAAGAGAGCTACACAGGTCACGACCTGATCAAGGTCTTCGGCCGGCAGAGGGAAGCCCAGCAGCGTTTCGCCGAGGAGAACGAGAAGCTGTATGAAGCCTCGTTCGGAGCCCAGTTCATGTCGGGGCTGGTGATGCCGGTGATGATGTTCGTGGGCAACCTCAACTACGTCCTCGTCGCCGTCGTCGGCGGGCTGCGAGTGGCGACCGGCCAGATCAGCCTGGGAAGCGTCCAGGCGTTCATCCAGTACTCGAGGCAGTTCACACAGCCTCTGAGCCAGGTGGCATCCATGGTCAATCTGCTGCAGTCGGGCGTCGCCTCGGCGGAGCGGGTGTTCGAGTTGCTCGACGCCGAGGAAGAGCCGTCCGATGCCGAGGCGGTGCCGCCCGCCGAGGCTGCTCGCGGTGAGGTCGTGTTCGAGAACGTCTCATTCCGCTACGAGCCGGACGAGCCGCTGATCGAGAACCTGTCGCTGACCGTGAAACCCGGTCAGACCGTGGCAATCGTGGGGCACACCGGCGCCGGCAAGACGACACTCGTGAACCTGCTGATGCGTTTCTACGATCTCGACGAAGGCCGGATACTCCTCGACGGCATCGACATCTCGAAGATGAGCCGGGTCGACCTCCGCAGCCAGATCGGCATGGTGCTCCAGGATGCCTGGCTGTTCGAGGGGACGATCCGGGACAACATCGCCTATGGGCGGCCCGACGCCACGTTCGACGAGATCGTCGAAGCCGCCAAGGCCACTTTCGTCGATCGTTTCGTACACACGCTTCCTGACGGCTACGACACGGTGATCGACGAGAACGGCAGCAACATCTCTGTCGGAGAGCGGCAGCTGATCACGATCGCTCGGGCGTTCCTCACCGACCCCGCGCTCCTGATCCTCGACGAGGCCACGTCGTCGGTGGACACCCGCACCGAGGCGCTGCTCCAGCACGCAATGGCGGCGATCCGGTCTGACCGGACGTCGTTCGTGATCGCCCACCGTCTCTCCACGATCCGCGACGCCGACTTGATCCTGGTGATGGAGCGCGGCCGGATCGTGGAACAGGGAACCCACGAGGAGCTCCTCGCCGCCAACGGGGCCTACGCGGCTCTCTATCGGTCGCAGTTCACCGAGGGGGAAGCAGCCGCCTGACGGTCCCGGGGATCGGCATGATCCCAGCCGTTCCTACACTCGCCTCATGTTCGACTCCATCCGGCGTTCCTGGAGTCGTGATGCAGTCGGCTTTCGCCAGGGGGAACTGGACGACGGCGACGGGATGGCAGCTACGGTCGTGGCGGTCATCGGCGGTCCGGCGCTCGTCGTGGGCGCAACCCTGGTGGCGGTCGACGCACTCACGATCGGCCAGGTCATGCTCGTGGCTCCCGTGGCGGCTCTGTTGGGGTGTTTCTTCGCCGGATCCGCGGCGCGAATGGCCGCACAGACGGGCGCACCCGGTACTTGGATATTGCGTCCAGCCTTCGGACGCGGCGGGTCGGTCGTGGTCTCGGTCGTGCGGCTCCTGATGATCGGGCTGTGGGCGGTCGTGGGGCTCGGGTACGCCGGGGGCTGGGCCGAGCGGGCCGCCAGCGAGTCCGGGCTCGCTCTACCGGTCGAGGTGTGGGTCGGCGTGATCGTCCTCCTGGGACTTCTGATGCTCGGCCTCGGTCTGGAGACCACGGTGAAGCGACTCATCCGCCTGCCCCTCTTCGCCGGGTCGGTTCTCCTCGTAGGTGTGCTCGCCTGGGTAGTCGCGTCTCGTGCCGGCTCGATCGGCGGCGATGGCGGCGGCAGCTTCTGGGCCGGGACCCAGCGAGCCATCGAAGCGGCAGTCGTCTTCATTCCCTACATCGAGGCGGTCGCCCGGCGGCTGCGACACGACGAAGAGGCGATGCCGACCTTCAGCGTCTCCTACGCCGTGCCCGCCACCCTCATGTTCGCCGCCGGTGCCGTGTTGGCGCTCCTGTTCTCCGACATCAGCGACCTCACCCGCCTCGGCGGGGCGGGGGGCCCAGCCGCGATCGCCATCGCCTGGGTGGTCATCGCCGAGGTCGATCAGGCGTTCGCTGCGTTCGTCGCCGCTGGGTCCGAGTCGGTCGGCATCGTGAAGACGGGCGACACGCTGCTCGTCGGCCTCGTCTCCGTCGGTCTGATCGTGGTGGCCGCCGTGGCTGCTCCAGCAGTCCCCGCGGACCTCGCCTTCCTGGCGACGTCGATCGTGTTTCCGGCCATGCTGATCGCCAGCCTCGACTTCCATCTGGTCGAGGAGAGCTATTACCCGGAAGCCGACATATACGGGCGGACGGAGCGGGCCGTGAACCTGTCCGGGTTCACCTGCTGGCTGTTCGCCGTGGTCTTCGGCCAGCTACTCGACCCGGTCGGGCCTCCGACGTGGACCGACTCGGTGGATCTCGTCGCCCTGGACGCCGATCTGCCGTGGAGACTGATCGCCGCCGTCGTCGCCGGTGCTGCCTACGTGCTCATCGCCCGGTGGACACAACACCGTACGACTTCCGTCTACGGGGTGCGTGACGTCAGCGTCTACGGGCACCGCCCCGAGGGCTGAGTCACTCCGCTTCGGCGCCGCGGGCGGACTCCACCCACTTCTCGGCCCTGGTCAGCGGGACGTCCGCCGCCTCGGCCACCTTGTTGGGATCGGCGTCCGCCAACTGCTCGATGGTGTGGATGCCTGCCGATGCCAGCCGCGTGGCATAGACAGGCCCGATCCCGCTGATATCGGTGAGGCTGGGAGCGGCCGGCTGGCTCGGCTCGTCCGAGTCGGCCTCGTCCTCCTGCTTCTCCGTGACCTGCTCGGTCGGCCCGTCGGGCACCTTGAACGTCGGGGGTTGTGGCTCGCGGGGGAGGGCCACCGACACCAGCCGGTTGCGCATCGCCCACAGCACTGCTCCGATGCCGCCGAGTACTCCGAGAATCCGAGCAAACCGTCTCACGGCTCCCAGGCTAACCGCCCAGGCGCCGGGTTAAGGTGTGGCCGATGAGGGTCGACTACTACTACGCCCCGGGACCCCCACTCGCCGCCCGGGAAGCGGCGGAGTACGCAGAACGGCTCGGCTTCGACGGCTTCTTCACCGCCGAGACGAGTCACGACCCGTTCTTTCCTCTCCTGGTCGCGGCCGATGCCTCCGAGCGTCTCGACTTGGGAACCTCGATCGCGGTGGCTTTCCCCCGCTCGCCCATGGTCACCGCCATGGCCTCGTGGGACCTCGCCCAGGCTTCCGGCGGGCGCTTCATACTCGGGCTGGGCACCCAGGTTCGTGCCCACATCACTCGTCGCTTCTCCACGGAGTGGTTCAGCCCCGGACCTCGGCTCCGTGACTACGTCCTCTCCTTGAGGGCCATCTGGGAGGCGTGGCAGAACCAGACGCCGTTGGCGTACGAGGGTGAGTTCTACGAGTTCAGCCTGATGACGCCCTTCTTCGACCCGGGGCCGATCGACCACCCCGACATCCCAGTCGCGATCGCCGGAGTCGGTCCTTACCTGAGCCGGTTGGCGGGCGAGCTCTGCGACGGCTTCCATGTCCACCCGTTCCACACCCCCGCCTATCTCGACCAGGTCGTGCTGCCGGCCATGAGAGAAGGAGCCGAGTCGGCAGGTCGCAGCCTCGACGACTGCGTCCGCATGTCGACGGTGTTCGTGGTGACGGGGTCCAACGATTCGGAGATCGAGCAGTCGATGCCGGCGGTCAAGCAGCAGATCGCCTTCTACGCTTCCACGCCCTCGTACCGTCCGGTTCTCGAAGCCAGCGGCTGGGACTTCGGCCCGGAGTTGACGGCGATGAGCAAGCGTGGCCGCTGGGAGGAGATGGCCGACATCATCACCGACGACGTCGTCGCCGAGGTCGGTGTCGTCGCCACCGTCGATCGACTCGGGTCGGCGATCCGGGAGCGCTATGACGGCCGCGTGCAACGGATCGGCTTCTACAACCTGGGAGGGGTCGCCGGCCTCGACGACGACGCCCTCGCCCAGGTCATCACCGACATCAAGGGTTCTTGACCGGGCTGAACGGCAGGCGCTGGTCGGGCACCGGCGCCACGTGGCCCACGTCGTTGTAGCTGATCAGCCGCGGGCCCTCCCCGATGACGGTTATCGAGGCGTTGTGGGGCGCCGATAGGGGACCGCTGAAGATGTTGCCCTCCTGTCGCAAGCCGGCTGCCCACATCGCCAGGATCAGCGTCGGCCCGGAGTGGGTCGCCACTACGACTGGCTCCTCGGTGTCGAGAACTTCCTCGATTGCCGTGAGCACTCGCTCGGCGACGTCTCGCCATCTCTCGCCGCCGGGCCTCTCCACGTCCACACCCGTGGTGTAGGCCTCCCACAAGTCCGGCCATCGCTCGGCGATCTCTTCCGGTAGGAGCCCCGTCCATTCGCCGTTGGCGACCTCGCGCAGTCGGGGATCCGTTTCGATCTCGAGACCGAGAGCGTCGGCCAGGGGCTCGACCGTCTCGACGCACCGCACCAGGTCGGAGGCGACGATGCGGGCGACCGGAAGACGGCCCAGCCGTTCGGCGACCGACTCCGCCTGACGGCGCCCGACTGCGGTCAGGCGAGTCTGCGAGTGGCCGATGAAGCGATGGTCGCTGTTTCCCTCCGCTTCACCGTGGCGGACGACGAACAGGGTCGTCATCAGTCGACCGCCGCCGAAGCCGTGTCGACCCGGGGGTCGGCCGCCGCCGTGCGCCGGCCGTCAGGCGAGAGCCGGATCACCGACATCGGACCCCATCCCGACTGCGGAACCTCGACTCTCTCCACTGCGTGGCCCCGGCGTCCCAAGTCGTCCACCAACTCGTCGGTCACTCCGGGCTCGACGTGGACCCGTGAACCCGCGCCCCGTCGGGGGAGTGGCACCATCCATCGGGACGCGGCCATCGCTCTCCCTAGATCCGTGTCGTGGCCCATCACCCGCGACGCCAACTGGACGATCAGCTGCGGCTGCATGAACCCTCCTCGGGTACCGATGATCGCTGACAGGCCCCCGCTTGCTCGCGTCCAGATGGTCGGCGACAAGGTGTGGAGTGGCCGTTTTCCGGGAGCGAGCTCGTTGGGATGTCCCTCCTCGAGCGTGAAGCCTCGCCCGCGGTCGTGCAGCAGAAACCCCGCTCCGGCCACCGAGATCCCCGACCCGATGCCGTAGAAGTTGGATTGGATCAGTGACACCCCCATCCCCTCGCGGTCGGTGACACACATGAACGCGGTTCCTCCGCCTGCCCGACGAGCGGTGCCGACGTCTGCCGCTCGCTCGTTGGAGTACCGATCGGCGAGCTCTTCGATCCGCCTCGTGGAGACCAGGGCGCTCGGCGCCACAGTCATCGCCTCCGGGTCGGCGAGCACGTCGTCGCGGTCGGAAGCCGCCAGCCGATAGGCCTCTATCGCCAGATGCCATGCTTCGGGATCGTCCGGCGGCAGGAGCCCGATCCTCTCGACGATTCCGAGGGCGAGCAGCCCTATGTATCCCTGTGAGTTGGGCGGGATGGTCCAGGCCTTGTGACCGAACACATCGATCCCGAGAGGCTCCACCCAGTCCGCCTGGACGCGGTCCAGGTCGTCCCCGGTGATGTTGCCGTCCACGGCGGCGGCCAGCGCCTCGGCGACATTGCCCGCGTAGAATCCCGACCGGCCCCGTTCGGCGATCGCTTCCAGAGTCTTGGCGAGGTCGGGACGGCGGATCCGCTCGCCTTCGAGAGGAGGCCGGCCGGCCGGGTACATGTCGGCGGCCGCGGGTTCGTCTTTCAACTCCTCCCTGCGGCCGGCGAATGCCGCCGCCAGCTCACGGCTCGCCGGAAAACCCTCCCGGGCGAGCCGTATCGCCGGCTCGAGGACCTCACCGAGCTCGAGGCGACCCATCGTTCGGCTCAGCTCGAG
The DNA here is from genome assembly GCA_035305585.1 of Acidimicrobiia bacterium. GTDB lineage: Bacteria > Actinomycetota > Acidimicrobiia > Spongiisociales > ZC4RG35 > ZC4RG17. The sequence continues at coordinate 8,563 of DATGOV010000023.1, forward strand.
CCAGCCGTCGATGCAGCCGGGCACCGTGACGGCGCCGGGGTGGCGCTGGGGGATGTCGTCGGCTCCGGCGCGTCGGAGCTCTTCGGCGAGGCGGGCGGCGCCGCTTCCTGCCCGGCCGGACGCGTTGAGCGCCCTAGGGGTGTCAGTCTCCGTTTCGACGACGAGGGCGAACAAGTCGCCGCCGATTCCACAGGTCTCGGGTGCTACGACCCCTTGGACCGCATTGGCGGCGATGGCGGCGTCGACGGCGTTGCCTCCCCGTGCCAGCGTGGTCATGGCCGCCTGGGTGGCGAGCCGATGCGGGCTGACCGCGACACCGCCGAACCCGGTGACTTCTGTCGGGCGGAGGGGAATCGTCGGCTGGGCCATTCGGCTCAGCGCCGAAGGTCGGGGACGACCCGGTTGAGGGCGTCGAGCACTGCCCGGACCACCGACCGCGACTCGTCGTCGTCGACCAGCGCCGAGCCGACCAACAGACGCTCCTTCTGGTTGGTGACGAGCACGATCTGGGCGACGGCCACCGGGCGAGAGCCCAAGGTGGGCACGTCCACCGAAGCCACCGCGAACGAGGCATCGGAATGGATCGCCTGGCCGAGGGCCTCGAGCACTGCCTCGGCCACCAACCGGTTGCGCGTTGCCCGGGCGGCGGCGCCAGTCGTCTCGCCGGTGAGCATCTCGTCGTGCCACTCCAACGTCACGCGCACCGACGACTTCGACCCGTTGGTCGACTCGAAGATGTCCACGATCACCGGCCGGTCACCGCCCGCCAGGTCGCTGTCAGCGAGCTGGACGACGGAGACGATCCGCCGGTCGACATCGATACCGAAGGCGGCCGCTGCCAAGGACTGGACGTCGCGAACGACTTGCTTGGCAGGCTTGTTGGTCCTGGCCAAAACATGGATCTCCTCGAGGCGGGAATCCGTGCCGACCACACGTACAGCTTCCACGCCGTCGAGACGAGCCAGCTTCCCCTGAAGTGCTGCGAGATCCATTGCGGGGGAGGGTACACGCCCGACTTCTGTTCGCTATCTCTCAATGTCGCTAGCCAAACGACCGATGAACCTGTTGAGCAGAAGGGCCCCTACGGCTACATTCTGAGCGCCGCCACGGAGGCGTCGCCCTTTTGTCGTACGGTTGCGCGGCCGTACTACGAGGTTTCGAGCGGGCGAGTCAGGGGCTGACCATGTTGACAACTTAGGGTTCCCGGAGAGGATCCGGGAGCATGCGGGGTACCCCGGCGAAGCGATCTGCCTAGATCGACCCAACAACCCAAGCGGAGCGGAAAGTGCCATCGGGCAGGAGCGCCCGGTGAACACAATCCAGTAGGTGGTCGAAGAAATATGAAGGGCAAGCTCGTTCGGATCCTTGCCGCGGCCAGCAGCCTCGCAGCTCTCATTGCTGCGGGTTCGGCC
>DATGOV010000024.1:0-76866 GCA_035305585.1 Acidimicrobiia bacterium
TCGCGTACTGACCGAACGCAGACCTCAGTGCGAACGTGAGAACAGGTCCTCCAGGGCGATGGCGAGAGGGCCCTCCGCTTCGACGCCGAGTGAAGCGGCCACGACCTCGAGGGGATGGATGGAATCGACTCCCGTGCCGTGGGTGATCTGCCAGCGGCACGTCTCCGAATCACAGGCCACCACCGGGGCCTCTTCTCGCTCGACGAACTCGAACAGCGGACGGCCGACGTCCATCGCGATCTGGTACTTCTCCTCCTTGTACCCGTAGGTGCCGGCGATCCCACAGCACGCCACGCCACTCTCGACGACCTGCAGGCCCGGGACCAGGTCCAACACTTCCCGGGCGGGGATGCCCAGCCGATGAGCCCGGTACTGGCAGGGTGGGTGGTAGGGCAGCCGCATCGGGATCTCCCGCCAGCCGGTGAGCTCGCCCCGGGCGGCGAGGTCGAGCAGGAACTCGTGGATGTCGTAGGTGTGGGCGGCGACGAGTTCACTGTCCTCGTCGTGCATGTCGAGCAGATCCGGTGCCTCCTCCTTGATCGTGAGCGTGCAGGAAGTCGACGTGCCGACGATCGGGATCCCCGCTCGCGCGTAGGGGAGCAGTGAGGCGACGTTGGCGTCGTGATAGCGACGGGCGGCGGGGAACTCGCCGTTGGAGAGGAGCGGCAGCCCGCAGCATCGGGCCTCGGGAACGATCACCTCGAAGCCGAGCTGTTCCAGCATCTTCACCGCCGTGCGTCCCACCCGGGTCTCGTAGTGTTCGGTGGAGCAGGCGGTGAAGTACACGACGGTTCCGGCCTCCCCCCGCTTCCGGGGACGCGAACGGAACCAGCGGCGGAACGGCGGAGCCCCGTCGTACCGCGGCAGCGGGGCGTCGCGGTGGATGCCCAAGAGGCGCTCGGCGATGAGGCGGGTCGGGCGCCATGTGAAGAGGAAGTTGACGAGACCGCCGACCGGCGCCCCCAGCCGGGCGAGGGTGAGAGGTCGAGCGAGGAGGTTGTTGCGGAGGCGGCTCCGGGCGCCGAACGCACCGTCTTCGACCATGCGGGCGCGGGCTCGGGCATTGATCTCGGCGATCCGGACTCCGGTGGGGCACACCTCGTTGCAGACCCGGCATCCGGAGCAGTAGTCCACCGAGCGATCCGGGCTCGGCTGACGGTCGTGACGGAACCGGGCACCTTGGGGACCTTCGTACTTGGGGCCGGGGAACAGGTCGGTGACCGGGGCCACCGGGCATGCCGTCACGCAGATGTTGCACTTGATGCAGTAGTCGAGCGTCGCTTCCACCGGGGTGACGCCAGTCGGCGTCGTCATCTCGATCATCGGGAGGCTCCGGCGGTGCGAGCTGCTCGAGCGGCGGCCCGTCCGGCCACCAATCCCGTGGCGAGGGCGATGCCCTCGAGTGACAGCTCCCGTATCGGGTCGGCTCCGGCGAGCAGGCCTCCGGCCACGAACAGGTTGGGGAGCAGGCCGTTCTGCGGGGTGAGGGCGGCTCCGACCCGCACGCCTGCCCGGAAGACCGGGTGCTCGGAGTCACCGACGAATCGACGATCGAACCAATCGAGCCGCGATGTGGGGCCGTCCACCGGCAAGCCGGCCACGACCTCGGTGAGCGAGCCGTCGGAGGCGCCGCGGATCCCGCCACCCAACAAGCCTCCGGTCGCGAGGACGGCACTCGTGGCGATGTGGCGTTGGCAGCGAGCCGGTGCCTCGGTGACCACGCCGAGGCGGCCTCGTCCGGCGTCCTCGACGGCGGAGGCCTCGGCGTTGTCGAGCACTCGGCCGCCGTGGTCGATCATGGCGCGTCGGAGGATCGTCTGGAGCCTCAGACCCGGCACGGAAGGCGGTGTGGTCGGGATCTCGAAGACTTCGGCCTCCAACTCGCGGCTGAGATGGTCGATCACCTCCCGGGGACGCTCCAATCCGAGCACGGCGGGGAAGCCGATGCGGGGCGCGCGGCGGCCGCTCGCCCGGATCGCTCTCACCACCTCGGCGCGGAACGCCTCCTGGTCGAAGAGCGAGGCGAGGATCTGCGCGGTCACGAACCGTCGTCGATTGGCTCCCGGCACGGTGACGGCGATCCCTTCTGCCTCGACCCCCCGGGCGGCGAGGTTGGCGGCCACCAGGGTGGGATACAGGTCGCCGAAATGGTCGATACCGACGATCAGAATCGGGTCGTCACGACGCAAGTCGCCGGCCGTCATGGTGAAGGGCGCGAGACACGTGGGGCGGGCGGCTCCCAGAGCGGTCGGCAGGAGGTAGTTCTCGTCGAGCGAGCCGCGGAGCGGATAGCCGGCGTCGGCGGTCAGCCGTTGCAGCCATCCGATCGCCTCCTCAACCGAGTCCAGTCCCACGATGGCATAGGGGTGGTCTGGGTGGGCTTCCACGAGCCGGGTGAGGGCTTGGCGCGGGTTGTCGACGGGGGTGTCCGTTCCCGGCAGGTAGCCGAGGACATCGATCGTGCCCGTGTGCCACAGCAGGCTGCCCCATCCCTTGGTGAGGACTGCCGTCGAGGCACCGGCGGACGCGGCGTGAAAACCCGCGGTCATGCCCGCCAGGCCGGCACCGACCACGACGACGTCGCGGTCGACCCCGGCCACGGTCGGGCGCCTGTCCTCTCCGGTGCCGTCGTACGTGGGCGTCTTCACAGGGGTGGTGTCGGTGGGTGGGTCGTACATGGTGGGTCCCAGCGGCGACGACGTCGGTCCCGGCAGCGAGGGCACGTGGAGCAGGCTCTGGAAGATCAGGTCGTCGAGGCGGGCCTGGCGGAGTTGGTCGCCCCACACGACCGGCAACAGCCCCTTCCACCGCTCTTGGAGGAAGTCCCGCAGGGCGACGTTGGCGTCGACCACGGGCCGGGACCGGTGTTCGTGGAGCAGGCCCGTGACTCGGGGGATGCACCATCCGCCCTGGCAGGGGCCCATGCCGAGACGGACATCGCGGCGGATGTCGTCGATGGTGCGGGCGCCGAGCTGGACGATCGACCGCACGACGTCGGCGCGGGTGGCCAGCTCGCATTCGCACACCAGCTCGCCGTACGACTCCTCGTTTTCGACCCGAGCGAGTCGCTCGCCCAGCCAGTGGTAGCTCTTCAGGTCGTAGCGGTCGGGAAGAGGCTCGAGGTGGGTACGGCCGGGGCGATCGACGCCGAGCTTGCGGCACACGGCGTCGACGGTGACCTCGGCCATCTGGCGGAACGTGCACCACTTGCCGCCGGTGATGGTCAAGAACCCCTCCACACCGTCGCGGGTGGCGTGGTCGAGCAAGGCGTAGGCCCGGGTGACGTCGCGGGTGTCGGCGGCCGCTTCCTCCTGGTAGAGGGGGCGGACACCGGCCCACGCTCGGAGGACGCGCATCTTCGAGATTCCGGGGACGAGCTTCTCGCCCTCCTCCAGCATCAGCTCGACTTCCCACGGCTCCACGGCGAACTTCTCCGGGTCTGGCACGCCTTCGTCCGTGGTGCCGATGACCGCCACCGTGTGGATCGGGACGATGATGTCCCCGTCGGACGGCATCTTGCAGCGGTTGACGACCGTGTTCAGGACACGGTGGTTCATCGCCACCATCGTTCCCTTGCCGGCCTGGACGACGAACTCGATGCCGGCCGTGGCCGCCACTCGACCCGCCCACGCGCCGGTGGCGTTGACGACGATGTCGGCGGAGATCTCGACCTCTTCACCCTTCACCAGGTCGCGGCAGCGCGCCCCGACCACCCGGTCGCCTTCCCGCACCAGCGACTCGACCTGGTGGTAGGGGAGGAAGCGGCCGCCGTATTCGCGGGCGGACTCGATGGTCAAGATGGCGGCCAGGAACGCATCGGCGGAGGCGTCGGGCACCTCGAAGACGTGAGAGACCTTCGGGTTGAGGTACGGCTCACGACGAAGAGCCTCGGTGACCGGGACCTCAGAGACCGGGATCCCCGCGTTCTGGCAGCCCTCCAGGAATTCGGGAACGTAGTCCTCGTCGTCCCAGGGCGTCACTACGAAGAAGCCGCTCGTGTCTTCGAGACAGTGCGGCATGATGCGCCGCAGGACCCGGTTCTCCTCGATGCACTCCACCGCGGCTTCGGGGTCTTTGACGACGTACCGGCCTCCGGAGTGGAGGAGGCCGTGGAAGCGACCGGTGGTGCCGTGGGTGATGTCACGTTGTTCCACCAGGATGGCGTCGAACCCCCGCATCACGAGGTCGCGGAGAACGCCGGTCCCGGTAGCCCCACCTCCGATCACCAGAGCTTCCGTCTGGTACCTCTGCATAGGGCGACACTAGGTCACTGAAGCGGGCTTTGTCCCGACCTGCCAGGTGGAAGAGGCGATCAGAGGATCATCGACAGGAATCGGCGGGTCCGCTCGTGGCGCGGGTTGGTGAGGATCTCCTTGGGTGGCCCCTCTTCGATGATCAGCCCGCCGTCCATGAACACCACCCGATCGGCGACCTCTCGGGCGAAGCCCATCTCATGGGTCACGACCATCATCGTCATGCCGTCCTCGGCGAGGCGGCGCATCACATCGAGCACCTCGCCGATCAGCTCCGGATCGAGCGCCGAGGTCGGTTCGTCGAAGAGCATCATGTCCGGCTTCATCGACAGTGCCCGGGCGATCGCCACCCGCTGCTGCTGACCGCCCGACAGCCGGTTCGGGTACTCGTCGATCTTGTCGATCAAGCCGACCCGTTCCAGATTGGCGACGGCGATCTCGCGAGACTCCCGCTTCGATCGCTTGAGGACCTTGCGTTGGGCGATGGTCAGGTTGTCGATCACCGTCAGATGAGGGAAGAGGTTGAAGTGCTGGAAGACCATCCCGATGCGGGTGCGGAGCTTGTCGATGTCGGCATCGGGATCGGTCATGTCGACGCCTTCGATGAGGATCCTTCCGGAGGTGGGCTCCTCCAACCGGTTGACGCAGCGGAGGAGGGTCGACTTGCCGGAGCCGGACGGACCGATGACACACACCACCTCGCCGGCCCTCACCTGCATGTCGATTCCCCGGAGTACCTCGAGCTGTCCGAACTTCTTTCCGAGGCCGATGATCTCGATGGGAGGGGCGGAGCGGTCAACGGCCACGGGCACCTCGCTTCTCGAGCCTCCTGACGAGGAAAGTCAACGGCAAGGTGATAACCAGGTAGATGAAAGCCGCCACCACCATCGGGGTGGCGTTCCCCATGCTCTGCATGGTGTCACGTCCGAACTTCGTCAGTTCCCGGGTTAGGGGAGTCGTGCCCACCACGAACAGGAGCGAAGTGTCCTTGATGAGGAGCACGAACTCGTTGGTGAGCGGCGGGATGATGATGCGGAACGCCTGGGGGAGGATGATCGAGAACATCGCCTGGCTCGGCCGCATCCCGAGTGAACGGGCGGCTTCCATCTGACCCCGAGGCACCGCTTCGATGCCCGCCCGGATCGTCTCGGCCATGTAGGCGGCGCCGACCATCCCCAAGCCGACCGCGGCGATACCGAACAGGCCGCCGGGGACACGTCGTCCGAAGGCGAGCGGCACTCCGAAGTTGACGAGCAGGATGGTGACGAGGGCGGGGACGCTTCGGAAGAACTCGACGTAGGCCGTCGCGATCCACCGGTACGGTCCCACAGGGGAGAGCCGCATCAGGGCCAGGACCAGCGCCAGTGCCAAACCGAACACGAAGGCAGCGAGGGTGTAGACGAGCGTGTTGACCGCGAACCGGGTCAGCACCTCGGGAAACATCTCGGAGGCGATCTCCAGGCGGAAGAAGTTGCGCTGGATCGACGCCCAGTCGGCGAACAGCACCACCGCCAGAACTGCGGCGAGCAACGCCACGTAGAGGGTGGCCCGGATGGCACGTTGCCGTTGGCGCGGAGTCATCGACTTCCCGTCAGTGCAAGAAGGACGGGGCGACCCTAATCGGGCCGCCCCGTCGGTGCCGTCAAAGTCGGCTCAGTTCATCCTCCCATCGGGAAGAACTGCTCGTAGATCGAGTCGTACGTGCCGTCCTCCCGGAGGGCGGCCAACTGGGCGTTGACCGCTTCGATGAGGGCCTCCGAGCCTTCCTTCTTGGCTGCGAAGCCGTACTCCTCGTCGGTGGGGTAGGTGGCGACGACCGCCGCCGACTCGTTGTTGTTGGCGTAGTCCTGGTTCGGGACCAGGTCCTGGAGAACGCCCTGCACCTGGCTCGACTCGAGCGCCAAGAAGAGGTCGCCCGGGTTCTCGAAGGACACGATCTCGGTGTCCTCGGGGGCGTTCTCCTGGGCGTAGATCTCTCCGGTGGTGCCGGTCTGGACTGCCAGGCTCTGGCCGGCGAGGTCTTCCAGCGCCCCGATGCCGGAGTCCACCAGAACGAGGAGAGACTGGTCGCCCGAGAAGTAGCCGTCGGTGAAGGCGATGTTCTCGGCGCGCTCGGGGGTGATGGTGATCGAGGCGGCGGCGATGTCGCAGTCGCCCGACTCCATGGCCAGGCCCGAGGTGATCGGGTCGAAACCGACGTTCACGACGGCGAGCTCCAGGCCGAGGTTCGTGGCGATCGCACGCATCAGTTCGATGTCGAAGCCGGTGTACTCGCCCGGGTTGTCGGGGTCCTCGTACTCCATCGGCGGGTAGGGGGCGTCGGTGCACACCGTCAGGACCCCTTCGCTGATGGTCTCGAAGTCGGCGGCGGCTCCGCCGTCGCCGTTGGTCTCGGTCGTGTCGGGTTCGGCGCCGTCAGTGGTATCGGTCGCCTCTCCGTCGCCGCCGCCACAGGCCGCCAGGACCAGTGTCAAGACAGCGAGGAGCGCTATCAAGCGGTTCAGCTTCATAGATCTTTCCTCCATGGGTGAGAGCCGGGGATCCCCCGGCGGCCGGAATCTTACCCCCGTTGAGCTCGCGCGGCCTGTCCGCCGCGGCTCGGCATCACTTCCCACACGTGGAGCCTGCAGTTACGCTTGCCCGAATGCCGTCACCCGAGAGCGTTCTGTCCCGCATCAACGCTCCTGCGGACCTCCGTCGCCTCGATCCCGAGGAGCTCGAGCGGCTCGCCTCGGAGATCCGTCAGTTCATACTCCACCACGTCTCCCGCACCGGGGGCCACCTCTCGCCGAATCTGGGCGTGGTCGAATTGACGCTCGCCCTCCACCGGGTGTTCGACTCCCCGCGCGATCGCCTGATCTGGGACGTCGGGCACCAGACGTATGTCCACAAGCTCGTCACCGGGCGACGCGACGACTTCGAGAAGCTGCGCAAGTTCGGGGGACTGTCCGGGTACCCGAGTCGGGAAGAGAGCCCGCACGACGTAGTCGAGAACAGCCATGCCTCGACGTCCTTGTCGTATGCCCTGGGCCATGCCCTCGCCGGTTATGACGGCTGGACGGTGGCGATCATCGGCGACGGGGCGCTGACGGGCGGCATGGCCTACGAGGCTCTCAACCACATCGCCGTCACCCGACCGCCGCGACTCATCATCGTTCTCAACGACAACGGCCGGTCTTATGCCCCGACCGTCGGTGGGCTCGCCGCGCTCGCCACGCTCGCCCACTACCGATTCGACCCCCGCTACGAGTGGGCCAAGAGGTCACTCGGAAAGATCCTGCGGGGCTTGCCGCTCGTCGGTGAGACCGCCGACGAACTGGCCAACCGCTTCAAGGAGGCGGCCAAGCAGTTCGTGGAGCCGTCGACCGTCTTCGACGCCCTCGGCCTCAAGTACTCGGGGCGCATCGACGGTCACGACCTGCCGCTCCTCGAGGAGACGCTGGAGAGGGCGAAGGAATACGACGAGCCGGTCGTCGTCCACGTCGTCACCGAGAAGGGCAACGGCTACACGCCGGCCATCGAGGACGAAGAGGAGAAGCTCCACGGCGTCGGTTCCTTCGACGTCGCCACCGGTCGGGCACTGAAGAGCGAGCTCAAGCTGACGGACGTCGTCGGGCGGGCACTGGTCGAGGTGGCGGAGAGAGACCCGGACGTGGTCGCCATCTCGGCGGCGATGGTCTCGTCGACCGGGCTGCGGGAGCTGGCGATCCGCTACCCGGACCGGGTCATCGACACCGGCATCGCCGAGCAGCACGCAGTGACACTGGCGGCCGGAATCGCCATGGCCGGAAAGCGCCCATTCGTGGCCATCTACTCGAGTTTCCTGCAGCGGGCGATCGACCAAATCATCGCCGACGTCGCCCTCCACCGGCTCCCGGTCTGCTTCCTAGTGGACCGAGCCGGTGTCACCGGCCCCGACGGTCCCTCCCACCACGGAGTGTTCGACCTCACTTACCTGCGCATGGTCCCCAACTTGGTCGTGGGAGCGCCCGCTGACGCCGAGGAGCTGTGCGCCATGATCGAGTCGGCCGCTGCCCACGACGGCCCGATCGCCATCCGCTACCCCAAGGGGGCGGCGTCGTCGTTGCCGGCACTGCCGGTGGAACCCATGCCGATCGGGGAGTGGGAGGTGCGAAGCGAAGGCTCCGACGTGCTCCTCCTCGCCAACGGACGGCTGGTGGAGACGGCAGAGAAGGTGGCGTCGACCCTCGGCCAGCAGGGAGTGCAGTGCTCGGTCGTCAACGCCCGGTGGGTGAAGCCCTTGGACCCCCGCTTGGAGGAATGGGTGGCCGCCCACCGTCTGACGGTGACGCTGGAGGACAACGTCAAGAGCGGCGGGTTCGGGGCGGCGGTGCTGGAGGCCCTGGCCGGCACCGGTCTCGGGGGGAAGGTGGCGTCCATCGCCCTGCCGGACGTCTTCCTCCCCTTCGGGAGCGCCGAGGCGGTCATCGAATGGGCGGGTCTCGATCACGACTCGATCGCCGCCCAGATCCAGGTCCTGCTCTCCTGATACCGTGCCGGTGAGGGCGGTCTCGTTCGACGCAGATGGCACGCTGTGGGACTTCCCGGCGGTCGCGGCCGAAGCCAACCGACTGATCATCGAGCGGCTGCGCCGTGACTATCCCGAGTTCTCGGCCGACGAAGAAGACCTCGTCGCCGCCCATCGCCGTGTAGTCGAATCGAGCTCTCCTGGCACCCCCTTCGCGGCGATGCGCCGCCAAGCGATCGCCCACTTCATCGACCAGCACGTGGGAGGTGCGCCGCCCGGGCTCGCCGACGAGCTGACCGATCGGTTCTTCGAGTACCGGGATTCGGAGGACCGCCTCTACGACGACGTCGAGGAGGCGTTGGGCCGCCTCGGAGGGCTCGTCTTGGGCGTCATCACCAGCGGAACCACCCAATGGCGACGGACGAGGATCGGAGGCCGATTTTCGTTCTGGCTGGCAGCCGACCAGATCGGCGTGCGCAAACCGGACCCGCGGGTGTTCCGGATGGCAGCCGCGGCCGCCGATTGCCATCCCCGCGAACTCGTCCACGTCGGCGACGAGATCGAGGCCGACATCGTCGGCGCCAAACGCGCCGGGGCGCGGGCGGTCCTGATCGACCGCCACGGCCGTGCCGGGGACTCGCCCGCCGACGCCGTGATCCGCTCGCTCTCCGAGCTCCCCGACGTGATCCGGCGTTGGGACGAAGAGGAGGCGAGCGAGGTCGGTGTGGGGCCTCACCCCGAACCGTGGCCGGACGATCCGCGTCTCGACCCCGGTCTTCTCGCCTGCGGCGACCGTCGCAATGTCGCAGACCGGTACCGCTACTGGAGGCACGAGGCCATCGTCGAGGACCTGGACCGATTTCGTCACCCCTTCCACGTGGCGATCGAGAACTGGCGCCATGACCTGAACATCGGGACGGTGGTGAGGACGGCGAACGCCTTCAACGCCGAGGGAGTTCACATCGTCGGCCTGCGGAGATGGAACCGCCGCGGCGCCATGGTCACCGACCGCTACATGCATCTCCACCACCATCCCGACATCGAGACGCTGCTGCATTGGGCCGAGGACGCCGGCTTGCCAGTGATCGGAGTCGACAACTTGCCCGGTGCGGAGCCGATCGAGCGGACGGGGCTGCCGAGGGAGTGCGTCCTTGTCTTCGGGCAGGAGGGAACCGGCCTGTCGGAGCCGGCCCGGGCCGCCTGTGAGCGGGTGCTCTCGATCACCCAGTTCGGATCCACCCGTTCCATCAACGCCGGGGTGGCCGCAGGGATCGCCATGCACACGTGGGTCCGCCAGCACGCCGACATCGGTTGAATCCTCGACGTTTCTTGGGCGGACTTTCCCCACAGACCGAGGGGTCCGTCCGCTAGGGTCCCGTCCACGGCGCTTCGGGGCGCCTTCAACAGGAGGAGAGACATGCAACGAAAACTGCTTGCACTACTCGCGGTGCTGGCCATGGCGGCTGCCGCCTGTACGACCGGCGACCCTTCCGCAGACACCGTCCCCGTCACGGACACGGACGGGACCACCGCCGAGACCACGCCGCCCGACACGGGCGACACCGGCACCACTGACACGACCGGTCCAGCGGTCCTTCCTCAGGACGAGGGCGGGGTCCTCGCCGCGGTGCAGGACCGCGGAACGGTGCGCTGCGGCGTGAACGACGTGCTGCCCGGCTTCGGCGTCGTCGACGAGAACGGCGAGTACAGCGGGTTCGACATCGACTTCTGCCGGGCTGTGGCCGCCGGCGTGCTGGGTGACCCGGAGGCGGTCGAGTTCGTGCCGCTGACCGCAGACGCTCGTTTCACTGCCCTGCAGGGTGGCGAAATCGACGTCCTGATCCGCAACACCACCTGGACGGCGACTCGTGACGGTCAGGAGGGGGCGACGTTCCTCAAGACGACCTTCTACGACGGTCAGGCGTTGATGGTCCCCGCGTCGACCGGCTTCACCGAGCTCGAGGATCTGGCCGACGCCACCATCTGCGTGCTCCAGGGCACCACGACCGAGCTGAACTTGACAGCCGTGTTCAACGCCCGGGGGATTCCCTTCAACCCGTCCACCCACTCCGACAACGAGACGCTGCAGCCGGCGTACGAGAGCGGCCAGTGCGAGGCGTGGACGTCCGACTTCAGCCAGCTCTCCGCGTTCAAGCACGCCATCGAGGAGGCCGGTGGCGAAGAGCAGCACATCATGGAGGAGATCATCTCCAAGGAGCCGCTCGGCCCGGCCGTCCCCGACGGTGACTCGGCATGGGCGCAGGCGGTCGAATGGTCGGTGTTGGCGCCGATCCAGGCGTGGGAGTTCGGTCTCACTTCCGAGACCATCGGCTCCTACGACGGTGACGATCCCAACATCATGAACTTCGTCGGAACCGACGGGTTCGATCCGGGTCTCGGTCTCGCTCCCGACTTCAACGTGACCATCGTTGAGGCGGTGGGCAACTACCAGGAGATCTTCGAGCGGCATCTCGTGCCGATCGGGCTGGTGCTCGAGGGGACCCTGAACGACCTGTGGACCAACGGCGGTCTGCACTATCCGCCGCCCTATCGCTGACATCTAGATGAGGGTGGGGCGCCCTCGCGAGGGCGCCCCACCCTCACCCCCACCCCATCCGAACCGACCTACGAGTGACGACACCAGAGCCGTCCCCGACGAGACCCCCGCTGTGGCGTGACGTCCGCGTGCTGCGCGCGGCGGGTCAGGTGGCTGCGGTAGCCGTGATCTTCCTGGTCTTGCGGTGGCTGATCGGGAACCTCGCCACCAACTACGGGCGGCTCAACATCGGATTCGACTTCGGTTTCCTCTTCCGGCCGACTCAATTCCAGATCCCGAACCATCCGGAGTTCGACCCGCGGTCACCGGTGTGGCGGATGGTGCTGGTCGGCGTCAAGAACACCGCTCTCGCCGGAATCTTCGGGGTCGCCCTCGCCGGAGTGCTCGGGTTGATCATCGGAATCGGCCGGCTGTCTCAGAACTGGCTCGCGGCCAGGCTCTCGTCCGGGTACGTCGAGTTCTTCCGCAACATCCCCCCGCTGGTGGTCATCGTCTTCTTCTCGTTCGCCGTCTTCCTCTACGGGCCGCTTCCCCACCTGCGGGAGGCGATCGAGCTGGAGCTGTTCGGGTCGGATCGACCCGCCCTGATCCTCAGCAACGGGGAATGGGGGATCCCCGGTATTCGAAGCACCGGGGACATCTCGCTGTACGGGATCCTGACGCTGGTAGGCATCGTCGTGGCTGCATTGGTCTGGAGATGGCGCACCCGGGTCACCGAGCAGAGCGGAGAGCCCCATCACCGGGTCTTGTGGTCCCTCGGCGTGCTCCTCGTCGTCCTGGTCGGGTCCTATGTGGCCCTCGGAGGGCCGTTCGTGGTCGACTGGCCGCAACTGAGCGAGAACCGCCGGCGGCTCGTATCGGGGTTCTCGGTCAACGCCGGGTTCATGTCCGTGGCCGGTGCGCTGGGCCTCTACACGGCGAGTCACGTGGCCGAGATCATCCGCGGTTCGATCCAGGCCGTGCCGTGGGGCCAGAGCGAGGCGGCGAACGCCCTGGCGTTCACCAACTTCCAACGCTATCGCTTCGTGGTCCTGCCCCAAGCGATGCGCATCGCCATCCCGCCACTCATCAACCAGGCTCTCAACCTGATCAAGAACACGTCCCTGGCCGCCGCCGTCGCCTACCCCGAGATCACCAACCTGACACAGACCTCGATCGGCAACGGCCGACCCGCCGTCCAGTCGATCGTGGTCCTGATGGCCGTCTACTTGGCGATCTCCCTCGTCGTCTCGCTGATCCTCAACGTCGTGAACCGCCGAATGCAATTGGTGACACGATGACCGCCTCCACGCTCGACTCGCATCCGCTGCACCCGCCCCGGATCGGACCGCTGGAGTGGATCAGATCTCGACTGTTCCCCAATCTCCGGTCGGGGATCCTCACCATCCTCCTGGCGCCGGTCGTCGTCTACGCCCTCTATCGAGGTGCACTCTTCTTCTTCGTCAACGGTCGCTGGGAGGTCGTGACTCGCAACCTCACGCTGTTCATGCAGGGCACGTACCCCCGAGGCGAGCAGTGGCGGATCGTCGCCCAGCTCATGCTGCTGGCCCTGGCCCTCGGGGTCGGAACCTCGACCTCGGCCGCCTCGCGAGCCGACATCGCCCGAGAGGCCGGTCTGACCGTCGGCAAGCGCACCCCGCTCTCGATCATCAAACGCTTCTGGTCGCTGATCGTGTTCGTTCTGGTGCTCCTCTACTTCGCGGCCACGGTCACGCCCTGGCTGGTGATGGCGGGGACGGTGGCGGCCTTCCTGGTCGGAACCAGCGCTCGCTTCATCCCTTCCCGATTCCGCAACATCGGCTGGACCCTGGCGGCACTCATCCTGGTGGCGGCCTTCCAAGTCGTGGTCGGCACCGTCGGGTACAGCTGGATGATCACCGCCGGCGTCCTCGCCGCCGGTGCCTGGGCCACCTTCCAATTCGAAGGAGTCGAGGGTCGGAGGGCCACCGTCTACCGAACGTCGGTGGCGGTGGCCGCCGCCGTGGTGGCCTACTTCGTCTACACGGTGCTGGTGTTCCCCGGTGTGGGATGGGACCACTGGTCCGGCCTGCATCTGACGTTGTGGGTGTCCGCCTTCGCCATCGTCTTGTCGTTTCCGCTCGGCTTGCTGTTGGCGCTAGCGCGGCGTTCGACGCTGCCGGTGCTCCGCTGGGTGTCCACCGGCTACATCGAGCTGATCCGGGGGGTGCCCTTGATCACCCTGCTCTTCATGGGCCAGTACATCCTCGGCTTCATGCTCCCCCAGGGAACCGATCCCTCGAGCATCACCCGGGCAATCACCGCGATGACGCTTTTCACCGCCGCCTACGTGGCGGAGATAGTCCGGGGCGGCCTCCAGTCGATCCCCCACGGGCAGACCGAAGCCGGGCTCGCCCTCGGGCTTCCGACCGGCAAGCTGATGAGGATGATCGTTCTGCCCCAGGCGCTGCGGTCCGTGATCCCGGCCCTCGTGGGGCAGTTCATCTCGATCTTCAAGGACTCCTCGCTCCTCTACATCCTCGCCATCCACGAGTTTCTGGGCGTCAGGTCGCTGGTCCACGCCCAGCCCGATTTCCGGGTGATCGCTCACGCCGAATCGCTGGTCTTCGTAGCGATCGGCTACTGGGCGTTCGCCTACGCGATGTCCAAGGAGAGTCAGCGGCTCGAAGTGAGACTGAGGGCAGGGAAGTCATGAACAGAGAGAGAGCCCAGGTGTTCGCCGACGCCACCGAGGCCAAAGGTGACGTCATCATCGAGGTGGAGGGGGTCGACAAGTTCTTCGGCGACTTCCAGGCGCTGAAGGACATCAACATGAACGTCGGCCGCCAAGAGGTGGTGGTCGTGATCGGTCCTTCCGGGTCCGGCAAGTCCACGCTGATCCGGTGCATCAACCGGCTGGAGAAGCACGACCGGGGCCGCATCGTCGTCAACGGGATCGAACTGACCGACGACCTGCGCAACATCCAGGAGGTGCGTCGCGAGACCGGCATGGTGTTCCAGCAGTTCAACCTGTTCCCGCACCTGACCGTCCTCGACAACATCACCCTCGCCCCGAGGGAAGTGAGACGCATGCCGAAGAAGGAGGCCGAAGAGCTCGGCATGCGCATGCTCGAGCGGGTCAAGATCCCCGAACAGGCGCGCAAGTACCCGGGGCAGCTTTCAGGCGGACAGCAGCAGCGGGTCGCTATCGCCCGGGCGCTGGCGATGCAACCGAAGGTGATGCTGTTCGACGAGCCCACCTCGGCGCTCGACCCCGAGATGATCAAAGAGGTCCTCGACGTGATGGTGGAGCTCGCCGACTCGGGCATGACCATGATCGTCGTCACCCACGAGATGGGTTTCGCCCGGGCGGTCGCCAACCGCGTCGTCTTCATGGCCGACGGCCAAATCGTCGAAGTGGGCACCCCTGAACACTTCTTCACCGATCCTCGCGAGGACCGCACGAAGCTCTTCCTCTCCCAGATCCTCTGACGCGCCGGCCGCCGAACGCAGACGGGGCCCTCTGCGTTTAGGCGGCGATGCGCCGAATCATCCAGACCTTCATCGGAGGCGCCCTCGTGGCTGCCGTTGCCGTGCTCCTCTTCGAAGGCGGGGCCGACGACGCCGTGGCCGCCGCCCCGAACGTGACCCCCTCGACGCCCACCACCCAGCCGCGGGGAAGGCTCGTCATCCACGGCGTCGGCGACGTCAACACCGACACCGATTACATCCCCGCACTGGCCGAGCACGGCCACGCCCACGCATGGAGCGGCCTGGGAGGTCTGTTCGCAGTCGACGACCTGACCGTCGCCAACCTGGAGTGCACGCCGTCCGCGCTCGGTTCCCCGCTCGACAAGCAGTACGTGTTCCGCTGTGACCTGGCGTCCCTTCCGGCCATGCGCGACGCCGGCGTCGACGTCGTCACCCTGGCCAACAACCACAGCGGCGACCACGGCAAGGAGGCGCTGCTCGACGGGATGCATCAGGTGCAGACGTCCGGACTCCGCGTAGTAGGGGTGGGCGCCGACGCCGCCGAGGCGGCGCGACCGGCGGTCATCGAAACGAACGGCTGGCGAGTGGCGGTGTTGGGGTTCGGCGGGGTGGTCCCGTCGCCGGACTGGCTCGCCACCGACGACCGGCCCGGGATGGCCGACGGCGACACCATCGAGACGATGGTGGCGGCCGTGGAGGCCGCCGCCGACGTGGCCGACCTCGTCGTCGTCACGATCCACTGGGGGGTGGAGAGGGACCTCGAGCCGAGACCGGACGACAGGGAGCGGGCCGAGGCGATGATCGCCGCCGGCGCCGACATCGTCTTCGGCCACCACGCCCACCGGCTGCAGCCACTGGAGATCGTCGATGGCGCCGCGGTGGCGTGGGGCCTGGGGAACTTCGTCTGGCCGAACTTCTCCGAGGAGAGTGCCAAGACGGCGATCGCCCGAGTGGTGGTGGAACCGGACGGGAGAAAGCAGGCATGCCTGATTCCTGCCTCCATCACCTCGCCCGGGAGGCCGGAGATCACAGGAGATGCCCCGTGTTGACAGAGGTCGGAGCCATCATGTGCCCGTGAAGCACCTACGCCACGGCCGGCAGGCTCCTGATCTCTCCGCGCGCCTCCGCACGACCGTGGTTGTCCTCGTGTTGGGTGCGTTGCTGGTGGCCGCCGCCCGGTTCCTCACGGAGACACCGCCGGTCGTCTCCGACGACATCGAGGCTTCCGCCTCTCCGACGACGGCGGACCCGGCGCCGTCGACTCGCGGTGAGGACTCGACGACGACCTCCGATGAGGAATCGACTTCCTCGACTACATCCACGACCCTGCCGGATCGGCCCACCGACGTCGTGCCCGACTGGACGGTGGGAAAGCCCTGGGGCGAGATCGAAGGGTTGACGATGTTCCGCGGCAACCCGACTCGGACCTGGTACGGCGTCGGGCCGGTGCCCACCGACCCGGAGAATCTGTGGAGCTATCCCGGGTCGGGGGGCATGTGCGGGCAGTCGACGGTGGGTGGAGAGACCACCACCTGGTGCGGCACCGGCTGGACCGGCCAACCCGTCGTGTGGGAACGGCCCGACGGGGTCACCGAGGTGATCTTCGGGGCGTACGACAAGTCGGTGCATTTCCTCGACGCCGAGACCGGCGAGCCGACCCGGCCGGCGTTCCCCACCGGAGACATCATCAAGGGATCGGTCACCCTCGACCCGGACGGCTTTCCGATCCTCTACACCGGTTCACGCGACAACAAGCTGCGGGCGATCTCCTTGGACCGGGACCGACCGACCGAGCTGTGGGCGATGGACGCCGATGTCGTCAACGGGATCTGGAACAACGACTGGGATGGCAACCCGGTGGTGGTCGACGACATCCTCTACGAGGGCGGGGAGAACTCCTGGTTCTTCGCCATCCGCCTCAACCGCGGGTACGACGGCGAGGGGCTCGTCACGGTCGACCCCGAGATCCTCGTGGCCGTCCCGGGCTACACCGACGAGTTGATCTCGCGGGTGGGACGCAACGTGTCGATCGAGAGCTCGGTGGCGGTGTACGAGCAGCGGGTCTATTTCGCCAATTCGGGAGGACGCGTGGTCGGGCTCGACGTCTCGAAGGTGCGGGAAGGGGAGGCTCCGATCGTGTTCGACTACTGGGTAGGTGACGACGTCGACGCCACCGTGGTCGTCGACGAGGAAGGCATGCTCTACATCGCGGTGGAGGACGAGCGGAAGACCGATCGGGCCGCCGAGCTCGGCCAATTGATCAAACTCGACCCGTACACCGACGGCGACCCCTATGTGTGGGGGGTCCCCGACCCGGGCGGCGCCGGCGACGGGGGGTTCTGGGCAACGCCGGCGCTGGGAGACGGGGTGGTCTACATCTCCAGCCACACCGGCCGGCTGCTCGGCGTCGACACGACCACGGGGGAAGTGGTGTGGGAAGAGGAGATCGCCCACCACAGCTGGTCGTCGCCGGTGATAGTCGACGACACCTTGGTGGCTGCCACCTGCGCGGGCGAACTGAAGGCGTTCGATCTGTCAGACCCCCGTGCTCCCCGCCACCTGTGGACCCACCAGATGTCGGAGTCGTGCATCGAGTCGACTCCCGCCGTGTGGAAGGGACGGATCTACGTCGGTTCCCGGGACGGGCGGTTCTACGCCGTCGGTGATCTCTGAGTCGGCGGCTTCACCAGCTCGTCCCAACGGCCGCCCTCGGCCAGGTCCACGATCGTCCACGCCATCGCCAGCGCTCCGTCGTGTATCGCCAACTCGCCCTTCGGGGTGATGGTGTGGTCAGCGAACTCCTTTTGGTGGTTCACAGTCGGGTAGCAGTCGACACTCACGAAGGGGTGGATCGTGGGCACGATCTGGGAGACGTTTCCCATGTCGGTCGAGCCCGACTGGGAAGGTGGCAAGGACTCACCTCGCAGCATCGGCCGGCCTAGTTCGGCGGCGTTGCGCTCGAAGAGCTCGATGAGGACGGGGTCGGAGCGGAGCTCGTCGTAGATGTGGCCGACGTACTCGACCTCGACGCTGCACCCCGTGGCGGTGGCGGCGCCGTCGAAGCAGGCAACGACCCGGGGGAGCAGCTCGTCGAGGCGGCGACGGGTATCGGCGCGCACGTACCAGGACGAAATCGTGTGGTCGGGGATCACGTTGGGCGCCTCGCCGCCTTCGGCGATGATCCCGTGGACCTTGTCGGTGGGCAACAGGTGCTGGCGAAGCGTCGAGATGTTGACGTACGCCTGCACGGCGGCGTCGAGGGCGTTGATCCCTTGCTCGGGGAATGCCGACGCGTGGGCGGCTTTGCCCCGGAAGTGGACATCCAGATGGGCGACGGCGATACAGCGAGGGTCGACGACGTCCATCGGAGCGGGGTGGATCATCATCGCCACGTCCACGTCCTCGAAGGCACCCGCTTCGAGCAGATCGACCTTGCCCCCGTACTTCTCCTCGGCGGGGGTGCCGAGCACGGTGAGGCGGATGCCCAGCGCTTCGGCGAGGGGAGCGAGGGCGTAGCCCGCCCCCAGGGCCGCGGTGGCGATGATGTTGTGCCCGCAAGCGTGACCCACACCGGGCAGGGCGTCGTATTCGGCGCAGACGACGACGTGGGGCCCGGCGGTTCCGACCCGGGCGGCGAACGCGGTGTCGAGACCGTAGGCCGGATGGCTGACGTCGAAGCCGCTGCTGCGGAGGAAGCCCGCCAGCCGGGCCGATGACTCGTGCTCCTCGTAGGCCAACTCGGGGTTCTCGTACATCCACCGGCTGATCTCGGCCAACTGACGGCGCATTTCGTCGACTCGGGCTCGGACTGTGTCTCTGTGGGAGGACAAGGCGTTCCTTCTGTCGTCGTCGCCACGGACGCTACTCGTCATCGAAGGGGCGGCGCCGGCCGGTAGCATCCCGGCTCGTGCGCTCCCTGGCTCTGGCCCTCGTTCTCTGCGTTGCCGCCTGCTCGGCAGACCAGGCGAATCCGACGTCGACCACGGCAGCGGAGACGACGACCACTGTGGCCGCCACGAGCACGTCCACAGTTCCCCCTGAGCCGTGCCCACCCGCCCCATACCGTCTTGGCCAGCTTCCGGCGACAGTGCAGCCGGCGGAGAGCAGTGAGGCGCTCGACGACCCCGACGAGTTCACCTCGATCGGCGGGACCCATGTGCGGATATGGGTGGACATCGACGGGGCCACCGCCATCGCCTTGATCCGTGGTGCCCTCCCACCCCAGGACTGGCCGGCCGAGAAAGGGGAGGTGGACATCGCCGGTTCACGGGGAGTCGCCGGACCCTATCCCGACGGCCGCTGGGTGGTGGCGTGGTTCAACGACCCCGGCGCCCGATGCGACCAATACACGATGGTCTTCTACCCGCCGATCTCCCCCGAAGAGGTCGAAACCACCCTCTCCGCCATGGAGCGCACCCCAGGGTGATTGTCATGACCAAAAACGGGGCGGAATCCGCCCCGTTTCGGTCGTGAGAAAGGAGCCGTCTGCGGTCTATGGCGTTGCCGGCTCCGTCCCATCGGTGTTGCGGAACAGTTCTCCGACCGCAGCGACGCTTCCCAGCACCCCCGACGTGTCGAGCGGCAGGAAGATCTTCGTCGCCTGACCGTCGGCGATGCCCTGCAGCGCCTCCAGGTACCGGATCGCGATCAGGTCGGGGGTGGGGTCGCCGGTGTGGATGGCGCTGAACACCCGCTCGATCGCCCGGGCCTCGCCCTCGGCGACCGTTTCCTTCTGGAAACGCTCGGCCTCGGCCACTCGGCGGATGGCTTCCGCCTGGCCTTCCGCCTCGAGCACCTGGGATTCCCGGATCCCTTCCGCCCGCAGGATCGCCGCGGTCTTCTGGCCCTCCGCTTCGGTGACGATCGCCCGCCGATCCCGCTCCGCCTTCATCTGGCGGTGCATGGCGTCGGTGACGTCGCTCGGTGGCTCGATGCGCTGGATCTCGACTCGCACGACCCGCACACCCCACTTGTCGGTGGCGTCGTCGAGGATCTGGCGGAGCTTGGCGTTGATCACCTCACGGGAGGTGAGCGCCGAGTCCAGGTCGAGATCGCCGACCACGTTCCTGAGGTTGGTCTGGGCCAGCTTGGTGACGGCGAGGATGAAGTTGCCGACGTTGTACTGCAGCTTCACCGGGTCCGTCGCCTCGTAGTAGATGACAGCGTCGACGGTGACCGCCACGTTGTCCTTGGTGATTACCTCTTGCGGCTGCACGTCGACGACCTGCTCGCGCATGTCGACCTTGATGAGCCGCTTCACGAACGGCATCACCCAGCGCAGCCCGGAGTCCACTGTCTTCTCGTAGCGCCCGAGGAACTCGATGAGGCCCTTCTCGTACGGACGCACGATCCGGAATCCGGTGGCTGCCACCAGGATGATGGCGAGAGCGAGGATGGTGAAGAGGACGATGATCGGTGTCATGGCTTCCTTTCTCTCAGTATTCGATCTCTTCGACGATGAGGCGGGCCCCGCTCACGTTGCGGACGACGATGCGGGCCCCGACGGGAATCGTGTTTCCGTGCAGTGACGTCGCCCGCCACTCCTCACTGTCGACTCGAACCAAGCCGCTCGCCGTGTCCGGGTCGATCTCTTCGAGCACCACTCCGGTGGAACCCACCCAGCGATTGGCTCCGACCCGGTGCGGGACGGCCTGGTCCTGGCGGTCGACGAAGCGCCGCAGATAGACCAGTGCCACGATCGACACCGCGAAGAACACGATCCACTGCGACAGCACACTCGTCCCGATCCACGCCAGGACGGCAGCCGCGGCGGCTCCGATGGCAAACGGAAGCAGGAAGAACCCTGCCGAGAAGATCTCGCCGATCCCCATCACCACTGCCAGACCGGTCCACAGCCACCGCCACAGTTCGTTCTCCACGGGGTCTCCTCCTTTCCCGGCGACGGCGACGGCTGCCACGAGCGCCACCACGCCGAATGCCAACGCCACCAGCTCCCGACGGATCCGTCGTGCGGCTCCGGTCTGCCCGCTCATGACCTCCTCCCAGGTGGGAAGCTCGGATCCGGCGGGCTTGAAGGCCGCCGCCCACGTCTCGGCGAACTTGGCGATGTCGGGCCCGACCACCGATTCCGGATCGCGGCCCTCGGCGGCGGCCGCTTCCAGGTGCTGTGTCAGTTCGAGACGCATCTCGGCCACGCGGCGACGGGGGAGACCTGCCTCGGTCCAGTAGCGAGCGCAATCCTCGACGAGGCGGTTCACGTCACCTACCCAGGCCATCTGCACCTCCCAGTACTCGGTCGACTCCATCTCTGAACGTGCGCCACTCGGCGATCCATTCTTCGAGAGTGGCCTCTCCGGCGGGCGTGATCCGGTAGTACTTGCGGGCGGGACCCTCGTGGGATTGGACGAGGTACCCCTCGATGAGTCCGCTCTTCTCGAGTCGGGAGAGGAGCGGATAGATCGATCCCTCGGAGACCAGGCGGAGATCCCGGCTCTGGAGCTTGCGGACCATCTCGTAGCCGTAGGACGGCTCCTCCCGGATGATCGACAGCAAGCACATGTCCAACACGCCTTTGAGGAGCTGTGTATCCCGTGCGGAGCCAGCTACCATGCGATAAATGATAGCGTGCTGTGACTGATAGTCAACTCCGTTTGGTATTTTCCGTCGCCAGAGGCGACGCGCCTCAGCCAGGTGGGTCGAGCTGCGCCAGGAACTGGGCGCAGCGCTCGGCTTCCTCGGTCTCGCCGATCCATTCCGCCGCCTCGCCCAGGCCGCGCAGGCAACGGAGGAAGCCGAGGTTGGACGGGTGGGTGGACCGCACGTAGGCGGTACCCTTCCAACCGCTCTTCCGCAACAGGTCGAGCCCGCGGTGATAGCCGACGCGGTAGTAGGCGTACACGGTGATGTCCGGCTCGCCGGCTTCGCGGGCGCAGTCGCCCAAGCTCGCCCAAGCGAACGGGTCGGCAGGATGAGCCGCCGCCAGGGCCCTCATCTCGTCGAGGTCGGAGGTGCTCCCGAGGGCGGCGAGCAGCGCCGGGTCGGGGTCGGGGAGGATCGTCTCGGGAGGTCCGCTCGGCGTGAAGTTGACGTCGCTCATGGAGCTGACGTTAGGAGGCCTCGACGCCGAGGCACCCCCTCAGCGTCGCAGGGCGTCGCGGATCTCGGTGAGGAGAACGATCTCCTCCGGCGGAGCCTCGGGCTCTTCCGGCTCTTCCTCGCGGAACCGGTTGTAAGCCTTCACGATGAAGAACAAGACCAGGGCGACGAGGAGGAAGTTGATCACCGAACCGATGAACGCCCCGATCGAGCCGCCGTCGGCGAACGTGCCGAGGCCCTCCAAGTTGTCGAGGCCGGGGAGTAGCAGCCCGATGAGCGGGTTGACGATACGGTCCGTGAACGTCGTCACCACGTCGGCGAACGCGACACCCATGATGAACGCCACCGCCAGTTCAACGATGTTTCCGCGGGCGATGAACTCCCGAAACTCTCGGATCATCTCTCTCTCCCTCCTTGGCTCTTGCCGGGCCGAGTACCTCAAGTTAGCGGCACCAATGCAATGGCTATCGTTCCGGGCGTGGAAATCGAGCGACCAGTTCTCAAGGCCGTCGACCTGCATCTCGGTGACGTGGTGACCGTCTCGGTGACTCTGGCAACGAGCGACGGTACCCGGAAGGGCAAGGCGGAGGGCTCGATCGAACCTTCGGCTCGAGCGCGCGTGGTGGGGGAGGCCACCCTTCGTGCGCTGGAGTCACTCATCGGTGAGGCGAAGTTCGAACTCGTGGCAGTCGGCACCACGACGATGGACGGAATGACGGTGGCGCTGGTCCAAGTGAAGGAGACCCACAACGGCGAGCGTTACGTCGGTTCGGCTCTGGTGCGTCAGGGAGACGCGGTGCTCGCCACAGCTCGGGCGGTGCTCGACGCCCTCAACCGCCGCCTGGCCGCCATTCCCTGACGACGGAATAACGCTCGGCCTGCCAGACTTGATATAACTGCACTCAAGTTTTATGTAGGAGGGCGGACCTTGAATCTCGAGAAACTGACGACCAAGAGCCGCCAGGCGTTGCTGGACGCCCGTCAGGCGGCGATCCAACACAACCACGGTTCGATAGCTCCCATCCATTTAGCGCTGGCTCTCATGGGCCAGACCGACGGCCTGTTCTATCCCCTCCTGAACAAGGTAGGGGTCAACCCCGTGGCGCTCCGTCGTGCTTTGGAGGAGGGTGCGGCTCGCTTGCCCAAGGTCTACGGCGCGGCCGAACCGCAGATGTCGCCCGAGCTCGCCCGGGTGCTGGAGACCGCCGACGGTTTCCGCGAGGAGATGCGCGACGACTACCTATCGGTCGAGCACCTCGTCCTCGCCCTGGCCGAAGCGACCGGGCCGGCCGGGGAGGCCTTCCGCGATCAGGGTCTGACCGTGGAGGCGGTTCGGGCGGCGCTCGTCGAGCTACGCGGGAACCAGCGGGTCACCTCGGAGGACCCGGAGTCCACGTTCAACGCGTTGGAGCAGTACGGGCGCGACCTGACCGATATCGCCCGCCGGGGCAAACTCGACCCGGTCATTGGCCGTGACGACGAGATCCGGCGGGTCATACAGGTGCTCTCGCGGCGCACGAAGAACAATCCCGTGCTGATCGGGGAACCGGGGGTCGGCAAGACGGCCATCGTCGAAGGGCTCGCCCGCCGTATCGCCGACGGCGACGTGCCGGAGGGCCTGCGCACGAAGCGGATCGTCGCCATCGACCTCGGCGCTCTGGTCGCGGGCGCCAAGTATCGGGGTGAGTTCGAGGAGCGGCTGAAGGCGGTGCTCGACGAGATCAAGGCGTCCGAGGGTGAGATCATCACCTTCATCGACGAGATGCACACGCTCGTCGGGGCGGGTGCCGCCGAGGGGGCGATGGACGCCTCCAACATGCTGAAGCCGATGCTCGCCCGCGGCGAGCTGCGGATGATCGGCGCCACCACCCTGGACGAGTACCGTAAGCACGTCGAGAAGGACGCCGCGCTGGAGCGTCGCTTCCAACCCATCTACGTCGCCCCTCCCTCCGTCGAGGACACGATCGCCATCCTGCGCGGGTTGAAGGAACGGTACGAGGTCCATCACGGTGTCCGCATCACCGACTCGGCCCTGGTGGCAGCCGCGGTACTGTCCGACCGCTACATCACCGCCCGCTTCCTGCCCGACAAGGCGATCGACCTGATCGACGAGGCGGCATCGCGCTTGCGTATAGAGATCGACTCGATGCCCGAGGAGATCGACGAGCTGACCCGTCGCCGCATCCAGCTCGAGATCGAACGCGAGGCGCTGCGCAAGGAGACCGACGAGCGGTCGCTCGAGCGTCTCGGCGACCTCGAGCGCGAGCTCGCCGACGTCAACGAGGAGATCTCCGCTCTGACTGCGCGCTGGGAACAGGAGAAGGAGGCGATCACCGCCATCCAGGACGCCAAGTCCCAGATCGAGGAGACCAAGGCGGAAGCGGCCCGGGCCGAGCGTGAAGGGGACCTGCAGAAGGCCGCCGAGTTGCGTTACGGCAAGTTGCGCGAGCTCGAGATGGAACTGGCCGCTCGCCAGGAGCAGCTCGAGGAGCTGGACGAGCAGGGTCGCATGCTGTCGGAGGAGGTCGACGAGGAGGACGTCGCCGAGGTCGTGTCCCGTTGGACCGGGATCCCGGTGTCTCGTCTCATGCAAGGCGAGATGGAGAAGCTCATCAAGCTGGAGGAGCTCCTGCACCGGCGAGTGGTCGGCCAGGAGGTCGCCGTTGAGGCGGTGGCCAACGCCGTTCGCCGTAACCGGGCGGGTCTCGCCGATCCCAACCGTCCGATCGGGTCGTTCTTGTTCCTGGGTCCGACCGGTGTCGGCAAGACGGAGCTGGCCCGGGCGTTGGCCGAGTTCCTCTTCGACGACGAGCGGGCGATGGTCCGCATCGACATGTCGGAGTACATGGAGAAGCACTCGGTCAGCCGTCTGATCGGGGCGCCACCCGGATATGTCGGCTATGAGGAAGGTGGTCAGCTGACCGAAGCGGTCCGGCGTCGGCCGTACTCGGTGGTGCTGCTCGACGAGGTCGAGAAGGCCCACTCGGACGTCTTCAACGTGTTGCTGCAGCTGCTCGACGACGGGCGGCTCACCGACGGCCAGGGACGCACGGTCGACTTCACCAACGTCGTCTTGATCATGACGTCGAATCTGGGCTCGGAGCACATCCAGCCCCAGGTGCCCGACGAAGTGATCAACACCCGGGTGATGGAGGCGGTGCGGGCCCATTTCCGCCCCGAGTTCTTGAACCGGATCGACGATGTAGTGGTGTTCAAGCGTCTCAGCCGTGAGGACCTGCGCCAGATCGTCGACATCCAGCTCGGGCATCTGCGGTCCCGGCTGGCGGACCGCCGCATCGAGCTCGAGGTCACGGCGGCGGCGGCCGACCTGATCGCCGAGAAGGGCTACGACCCGGTGTACGGCGCCCGTCCGCTCAAGCGGGTGATCCAGAAGGAGATCGCCGACCCGCTGGCGATGGCGCTGCTGGAGGGCCGCTACGAGGACGGCTCGACGGTCAAGGTCGACGCCGAGGGCTCCACGCTCGTCCTGGCCTGACCTCGGCCGGTGGCAACTCTCCGCCGCTCACGAAGCGGCGGAGAGCTCTTCCGCCAGTCCCACGAGGATTCCCTCGGGGCCGCGGATGTAACAGAGGCGATAGACGTCTTCGTACTGCACTACGTCGCCGACGAGCATCGCGCCCCGCTGCCGGAGCCGTTCGAGGGTCTCGTCTATGTCGCTCACCGCGAACATGGCGCGCAGGTACCCGAGGGAGTTCACCGGGTCGGTCCGATGGTCTTCTGCAATCGGAGGATCGATGAACTGGGAGAGCTCCAGGCGGCTGTGGCCGTCAGGAGTGACCATCATCGCCACCTCGACTCGCTGATCGCCGAGTCCCGTGACGCGCCCCGCCCATTCGCCTTCGACCGTTGCCCTTCCTTCCAGTGTCATCCCGAGTTCCAGGAAGAAGTCGACGACTTCGTCCAGGGACTCCACCACGATCCCCATGTTGTCCATCCTGAGCAGTTCGCTCTTCGCCATCGGCGTCCCCGTTCGTCGTGGATCACGACGGTACCGCGGCGGGATGCCCAGAGCCCTCTCCACCGCCGGTGACCGCCTGTCACATGCTGCTCGCCGGTGCCAGAGAGCCCCGACGGGAGGACGCCCTGGCCCAGAGGGCGATCGACACGGCGGCGCCCAGGTGCCACAGGCCGTGGCCCTGGATGATCGAGTCCGGGACACAGAACGGGCCGCCTGTCGCCGACAACCGGCCCACGGCGGCGGCGGTTCCGAGGATCACGAGCGCGATGAAGGTCGCGGGGCTCCTGTCACGCCACAGAACGGAACCGATGGCGGCCACTGCCGCCATAGCTCCGAGCGGGTCGCCGGCGGCCGGAAAGACGGCCAATGCGATGCCGATGGCTGCCAGCGCCGGAGCTCCGCCGAGCCGCTCCCATCCGGTGCCGACGGTGGCGACCGTCACCAAGAGCCACGCCAACGACACGTCGTGGGCCCACTCGGCACCGGGTGGCATCGGGCCGTGGAAGAGGAACGATCCCACTCCGGTGGCGACAGACGCCAGCCCCACGAGCCGATGCGATCGACGCCAGACGTAGGCCCCGGCGACCACGAATGCGAGGCTGGTCAGGGAGTTGACGGGCTGTCCGAGCAATCCGGCGAGGACCCGCTCGCAATCGGCGATGGCACCGGTCACATCTCCGAGGGTATCGGTGATTAGAGGCTTCTAATCGCTCTCTCATCGCCCAGCGCCGGCCGGTGGGCGAAGATTGGCCCATGACCCCCCTCCATCCCGCTACCGCCCGAGTCGCCGACCCCGATCTGCCCGCAGTCTCCATCCTCCTAGGCGAGGCCGTTCCTGGTCCCGTCGCCGCCGTAGTCGAGGCGGCAGGGGGTGCGGTGGCCGGCTGCCACCCCGTGTCCGTGACCTGGTGGCCGGGAATCAGCGTCACCGTGCGCTTCGCGGTGACGGTGGAAGGCGGAGAGCTCGTCGGTCCTCAGGAGATCGTTGCCGTCGGGGGCCGGATCCCCGATGGCTCGGTGATCCTCGAAGCGGAGGACACCCGGATCGGAGTGTGGCGGGTCCCTCACGATCCGGCGCTCCCCGGCCTCGCTCCGGCCCTGGACGATGCCCGCACCGCCCGCTTGCTCACCGATCTCGGCTCTCCGACGAATCGGGTCGCCACGCGCCTTCGCGCCTACCGACCCGGCCGGCGCGCGGTGGTGTCGGTGAGCGGGGAGCGCGATGGCATCTACCTGAAGGTGTTGCGACCGAAGAAGATCGCGCAGCTCCACCATCACCACAAGCTCCTCTCCGATGTCCTTCCCGTTCCGGTCAGTCTCGGCTACTCGTCCGAGCTCGGCCTCATGGCTCTCCAGGCCCTGCCCGGCCGTACGCTGCGAGATGCCCTCGAAGATCCGGCGGGGGAGTTGCCGGCGCCGACCGAGGTGGTGTCTTTGGTCACCGATCTACCCGCCCCGCCCAGCGACCGGCCGATGGCCTCCATCATCGAGAAAGCCCCCGCCTTCGCCGACCTGTTCAAGCTGGTGGTGCCTTCCGAAGCCGCGGCGGTCGACCGGTTCGTCGAAGAGCTCGGCGAAGAAGACGACCAAGACCTCGTGCCGGTCCACGGCGACTTCTACGAAGCCCAGATCCTCACCGAGGGAGGCCGCGTCGTCGGTTTTCTCGATGTCGACACGTTCGGTCTGGGGCGTCGAGGCGACGACCCGGGAGTGATGCTGGGGCATCTCGCCTTGTGGGAGACGATGTCGAGCCGACCTGTCAGGGTCCGGGCTTACGCCCGGGAGCTCCTGGAGGTCTGGGACCGTCTCTACGACCCGAGAGACATCCGTCGGCGGGCAGCCGCCGCCCTCTTCACGCTGGCTTCGGGTCCTTTCCGGGTCCAGACCCTCGATTGGCCGGGTGAGACCGCCAGTCGCATCGCCCTGGCTCAGACGTGGCTGGACAGCGCCAGAAGATGAGAGAGATCTCATCCGCCTCTCAAACTCCTCTCACCCGCCGGTTCGAGACTGAGAGTGTTCGCAGAGTGAAAGGACTCGAAGATGCAGACCAAGGGACAGTGGAAGAACTCCCGTAACTGGAAGGTCGTGGGCGCGGTGGCCGCCGCTTCAGCCCTCGGCTTGACGGGAATCGCCGTGGCCAGCGAAGGAGGCTCCGCCAACGAGCCTGAGCCGATCCGGTTGCAGGACACCACGAAGGTGACGGAAGTGACCACCGTCTCGACGGTGCCCATCACGGTCGAAGATGCGCTCAACCGGGTGGTGCAGACCGCCAGCGTGAGCTCGCCTCTGGACGACGACCGACCCGCTCCGCAGGTCAGCGCTTCGTCCCCCGTCAGCCCCGATCAGCCCAGCCCGGCCTCCCCGGCCTCCCCGGCTTCGCCTGATCAGCCCAGCCCGGCCTCCCCGGCTTCGCCCGATCAGCCCAGCCCGGCTTCTCCGGCCACGCCTGACGAGCCGAGTGTCCAGAGCGCCGCTTCGCCGGTCAGCGCCCAGAGCGCGGCTTCGCCGGTCAGCGCCCAGAGCGCCGCTTCCGCCAACTCCGGCGACTGACCCGGTCGCCGACGAGAAGGGGGAGCGCCGGGACCTCCTGGCGCTCCCCTTTTCAGTAATACCCTCCAACCATGCGGAAGTACCGCCTCCTCGCCGGTGTCGTCGCCCTCCTCGTTGTCGGGGCGGGGGTCCTGAGCGTCACTGCCGGAGGCACTCCCGCAGTCCCTCCCCCCGTGACGCTGCGAGGTGAGACCCCGGACTCGGCCCCCCGTGTCACCGACGGCCTCGAGTTCGTCCCTCCCACCTTGGCCGATTTCGTTGCGACGACCCCTCCGGCTCCCTCCATTTCGTCGACATCGACGTCGACCACGACGAGTCACCCACCGGCATCGGACACGGCCGATTCCCCCGACGTGGGACCCGCCTCCGAGGACACCGCCGCCTCCCCCGAAGAAGCTCCTGTCACCACCGATTCGGCCGACAGCCCGGACACGGCGGCCAGCCCCGATGACTGATGGAAGAAGGCGAGTTCCGTCCGCCAGGACCCGGATCCTGGGCTGGTACGTCCTCCTCCTCGCCGGAGCGTTGGCGACGGCTCTCCTGCTCCAGCGAGCACTCTTTCTTCGCCAAGTCGAAGGCGAGGTGAACCAGGACCTCGACCAGGAGGTCGAGGAGTTCGCGCAACTCGTCGAGGTGGGGATCGACCCGACGACCGGGGAACCGTTCGCAGGGGACCTCGCCGCCGTCTTCACGACCTACCTGGAACGAAACGTGCCGCTCGAAGGCGAGGCGGTCGTGACGTTCCTCGACGGCGAGCCCTTCCGGGGCGACGCCGGTGGCCAGCTGTACAGGGAGAGCCCACTGCTGGACGTCTGGGGGTCGGTCACGGAGTCGACCAGGGACACCGTCGATACGCCGCAGGGACGCGTCACGTACCTGGCTGTCCCCCTCTTCGTGGAGGACCAACAGGAAGGCGTGTTCGTGGTGGCGATCAACGTCGAGGATCGACTCTCCCGAGCCGACGAGCTGGTCCGTCTCGGCGCCGCCGTCTTCGGTTCGATCTTCGTGGTCGCCTCGGCCGTCGCCTGGGTGGTGGCAGGGGGAGTGCTGCGTCCTCTCCGCCTGCTGGGCGAGACCGCCCGATCGATCTCCGAGACCGATCTGACACGTCGCATTCCGGCGGAAGGAGACGACGAGATCGCCGAGCTGGCCCGGACGTTCAACTCGATGCTCGACCGGCTGGAAGCCGCGTTCGCCAACCAGCGCCGGTTCATCGACGACGCCGGGCACGAACTACGAACGCCGATCACCGTGATCCGCGGGCATCTCGAATTGATGGGCGACGATCCCGACGAGCGCAAGGAGACCTTGGGCCTCGTCAACCGGGAGCTCGACAGCATGTCGCGGATCGTGGAGGACCTCCTCGCTCTCGCCAAGGCCGAGCAGACCGACTTCATCCAGCCCCACCCCATCGATCTGCCCGAGTTCACCCAGGAGCTGCAGCGGCGGGCCGCCACGCTGGGCGATCGGGCCCTCGTGGTCGAGCCGGCGGAGCCCATCGTCTTCTACGGTGATGCCCAACGGCTCCACCAGGCGGTCATGAACCTCATTCGCAATGCCTTCGAGCACACCCCCTCCGATGCCGAGGTGACACTCGGGGCGACGGCAGGGAACGGTGCGCTGCGCATATGGGTCGAGGACACGGGACCCGGGATTCCACCCGAGGAGCAAGAGGTGATCTTCGAGCGCTTCGCCCGGGGCTACGTCGGTCGCCGTACCACCAGCGGTGCCGGGCTCGGCTTGCCCATCGTCGACGCCATCGCCCGGGGGCACGGTGGACGCCTGGAGCTCCACTCCGAGGTGGGCCGCGGGAGCAAGTTCACGATCGTCCTGCCGACCGAGGAAGACACATGAGCCGCATATTGATCGCTGAAGACGAGCCCGGGATCTCGTCGTTCCTCGAGAAGGGCCTGCAGGCGGCGGGCTTCAGCACCCTGGTCGTCGAGGACGGGCGCACCGCCGCGTATGCCGCTCGGGACGACGACTTCGATCTCCTCATCCTCGATCTCGGCCTCCCCGGCCTCGACGGTCACGAGGTGCTCTCCGAGATCCGTCGGCGAGGAGAGCGGATGCCGGTGATCATCCTGACCGCCCGCAGCGGGGTGGAGGACACGGTGGCGGGCCTCGAGGGAGGTGCCGACGACTACGTGACCAAGCCGTTCAGCTTCGAGGAGCTCCTGGCGCGGGTGAAGGTGCGTTTGCGCGATCGGGGGACCCGGGAGCAGCTCGAGCTGCAGGTGGGCGACGTGACACTCGATCTGCGTACGCGGCGTGCCCGGATGGGCGACCAAGAGGTCGAGCTGTCGGCGCGGGAGTTCAGCCTCGCCGAGCTCCTGTTCCGCCATCCGGACCAGGTACTCTCCCGCCAGCAGATCCTGTCCCACGTGTGGGGATACGACTTCGATCCTGGCTCCAACGTGGTCGACGTCTACATCCGCTATCTCCGAAAGAAGCTGGGCTCGGACCTGATCGAGACCGTCCGCGGGATGGGGTACCGTCTCCGCACCTGACACCATGTTCGACCGCAGCCATTTCGAGCGTTTGGACGCCGCCGATCCGCTCGCCCACCTCCGCCAGTCCTTCACCCTCCCGGACGGTGTGATCTACTTCGACGGGAACTCACTCGGCCCGCTCCCGAGTCATGTTCCCGACGTCGTCCAACGCACCGTCGTCGAGGAGTGGGGCCACGATCTCATCCGTTCCTGGAACGACCACGGATGGTGGGATCTCGCCGAGCGGGTCGGCGAGCGAATCGCTCCGCTCATCGGCGCCCCGCCCGGCTCGGTCGTGGCCGGTGACACCACCACGCTGGCTCTCTACAAGGCGGTGGCCGCCGCCCGACGCCTGCGCCCGGACCGCCCCGTCATCCTCACGGACACCGGCAACTTTCCCACCGACCTCTACGTCCTCGGCTCGGTCGCCGAGCAGGCCGGAGCCCGGGTAGTGACCGTCCCGCCCGACCAGTTGGTGGAGCGGATCGGCGCCGACGTGGCCGTCGTCTCGGTGACCCACGTCGACTACCGCACCGGGCGGCGCCACTCGATCACGGACATCGATGTCGCAGCCAGGGAAGCCGGGGCGCTGGTCGTCTGGGATCTGTCTCATTCCGCCGGTGCCATGGATCTCGACCTGGGGGAGTCCGATTTCGCCGTCGGATGCGGGTACAAGTACCTGAACGGCGGTCCCGGAGCGCCCGCCTTCCTGTATGTCCATCCTCGCCACCAGGCGGACTTCCACAACCCGATCGCCGGCTGGTGGGGTCACGCCGAGCCTTTCGCGATGGAACCGGTCTACCGGCCGGCTCCGGGGGCGGCCCGCACCCAAACCGGCACCCAGTCCATCCTCGGCCTCGCCGCGCTGGGGGCCGCCCTCGACGTGTTCGACGGGGTGGATCCCCGGGCGTTGCGAGTCAAGTCCGAGAAGCTGGTGGCCGATTTCATTGGCCTCGTGGACGAACGTCTCCCCTGGTTCGAAGTCGTGACGCCGCGGTCACCGGAAGACCGCGGGAGCCACGTCTCCCTCGCCCACCCAGAGGCGGGGCGGATCATGGCTGCTCTCATCGACCGGGGGGTGGTGGGGGACGTTAGACCTCCGAATCTCCTACGCTTCGGCTTGGCGCCCGCGTATCAGCGGCACGTGGAAGTGTGGGACGCCGTGGAAGCGGTTCGGGGGGTGATGGAGAACGACGCATGGAGGCACGCGCCCCTTCACACGGGCCCGGTGACATGATGCTCGACCGCATCTTCGTCTACGGGACGCTGCGTCCCTCGGGTCACGCCTTCCATCTCGTCGAGCCGTTCATCGTCCGTCATTGTCCGGCCGTCCTCACCGGCTACATGTTGGTCGGGGAGGGGCACCGCTATCCGTGGTGCGTCAAGAGCCCTCGGGGCGAAGTGGCGGGCGAGCTCCTCTGGCTGCGCAACCCCGAGCGGGCGCTACGGGTCCTGGACGACTACGAGGGAGTCGAGGACCCCGAACCGGAGTACGTCCGGGTCGTGGCCGACGTGCTGATCGGGAACGAGATCGTTCCCGCCTGGGCTTACGTCGGTGGGCCGGCGGTGCCGGGCGACGCCATGGTCGTCGAAGGCGGCGACTGGCTCGTCTGACGGGGAGACGCTCAGAAGGGCGCCGGTCCGATGCCGGCGATGTCGGAGAAGGCGACCCCGTCGGAAGTCTCGGGATGGGGATCCAGCGCCGCCTCACTGATTCCGCCCCCGGGCACCTCGATCTTCACGCGCAGGGCTTTGCCGGCGACGCCGGTGCCGGCGATCACCCGCAACAAGCCCCGGAAGGAGTTCCGTTCGGGGTCGTGCTCCAAGTCGGCGCTCCCCACGGTGAGGAGGATGCCGTTCGTGTCCAGGATGCGAACGGGCCCGGAATAGCTGTCCATGCCGGGGCCATTATGGCCTTCCCGGACGGCCGTCCGTGCCACACTCCGTCGATGCGGAGATCGGCAACCGCCAGTGTCGGGTTCGTTGTCTGGGTGCTGATGGCCGGGGTCGCCTCGGGGCAACTGCCTCCGGGAGGCACGTTCTGGGACGACGACGGCAACGTCCACGAAGGCGCCGTCGAGGCCGTGGCCGCCGCCGGCATCACCCGAGCATGCGGTGAGGCGGACCTCTATTGCCCGGATCGAATCCTCACCCGGGCGGAGATGGCTGCCTTCCTGGTGCGAGCCCTCGACCTGCCCCCTTCCCAACGCGATCACTTCTCCGATGACTCGGACAGCGTCTTCGAAGCCGAGATCGATGCCCTGGCCGCGGCAGGCATCACCCGAGGTTGCAGGCGGGGGGAGTTCTGTCCCACGGAACCGGTCACCCGCGCCCAGATGGCTGCCTTCTTGGTCCGGGCGCTGGCCCTTCCTCCCGCGTCGGGCGACAGATTCGTCGACGACGACCGGTCGCCTTTCCAGGCCGACATCGAGGCGTTGGCGGCGGCAGGCATCACCCGGGGCTGTGATCCTCCCGAGAACCGGCGATTCTGTCCCTCCGATCCCGTCCGCCGAGACGAGATGGCTTCGTTCCTGGCTCGAGCCCTCGGCTTGGATCAACCGGCGGTGCCCGAACGCCCCAGCTTGCGGATGGCCTTCACCGGCGACGTGCTCGTCCATTCGGACGTCTGGCGGCAGGCGGCGCGGAGCGGGTCACCGTTCGACTTCGGGCCGATGTTCGCTCCCGTCGCCGAGGTCATCTCCCGCGTCGACCTCGCCATCTGTCACCTCGAGGTTCCTCTCTCGTCGGACAATCGCCGACTCTCCGGCTATCCCCGCTTCAACGCGCCCCGTCAGGTCGCCGACGGCTTGGCGGCAGCCGGCTTCGACGGTTGCTCGACCGCCTCGAACCACTCGTTCGACCAGGGCGAAGCGGGGATCCGCTCCACCCTCGCCGTCCTCGCCGACGCCGGGCTCGGCCAGGCGGGCATGACCACCGATCCTCCCAGGGAGTCGGCGGCAGCGATCTATAGAGTGGGCGAAGCCACGATCGGCCATGTGTCAGCGACGTGGTGGCTCAACGGGCTGCGCCTGCCGCCAGGCCGGGAGTTCATGGTGCAGATGCTCGACGTCGGCCAGTTGCTCGCTCAGGCAGAGGCAATGCGCGGGGCGGGTGCCGACGTCGTGGTGGTGAGCATGCACTGCTGCGTCGAGTACGTGACGCTGCCCACCGCGCATCAGAAGGAGGTCGCCCGGCGCCTCCTCGCCTCGCCCTACGTCGACCTGGTCGTCGGTCACCACGCTCACGTCGTCCAGCCGGTCGAGCAGATCGGCGACGAGTACATCCTCTACGGCTTGGGGAATTTCCTCTCCGGTCAGCGTTCCCGACCCGCTACCCAGGACGGGGTCGTCGTGACCGTCGAGTTTGCCTTGCGGGGGGACCGATGGGTGACCCGCCGAGTCGAAGCGCTGCCGACGTGGGTGGAAGGAGGCAGCTACCGGATACTCCCTGCCAGCCGTCATCCGGCGTCGTGGCGGCGAACCGAGCGGGCGTTGCGACTTCTCGGAGCCGATGTCGAAGTCGTGCGCTGAGGTTCTGGTCAGGAGCTAGGGCGGCGGATCTCGGGCCACGCTTCGGAGCGGACCACGATCTCCCGCCGGTAAGAACGGTGGAGCTCTCTGACCTTCCGCTCCGCCTCACGGGTCACGGCATCGAGGCGCTTCTCCATCTCCTCGACCTTCGCCCGGAGGCGCTCGAGTTCGTCGCGGAGGGCCAGGACCTGTTTCACGCCCTCCAGGTTGAGCCCTTGGGACGTCAGCTCCTGGATCAGCTTGAGACGTTCGATGTCCTCCTGCGAGTACCGGCGCGTGCCGCCAGGCGTGCGGTACGGGTCGATCAGACCCTTGCGCTCGTAGATGCGCAAGGTCTGGGGATGCATCCCCGCCAGCTCCGCCGCCACCGATATGACGAATACGGCTCGCTTCTGTGCCCGGTCACTCATCGGTGCTCCATCATGTCAGGTACGGCTCGAAGTGGGCACGGACGTCCTCGTGGTCGTAGGACGACAACTGCTCCAGCAGCTGCTTCTCCTCCTTGGAGAGCCGGTTGGGGACCTGGATCTCCACTCGGGCGAGCAGATCTCCGGGGCGTCCCCGGCCGGTGTCGAACCCCTTGCCCTTGATCCGGAAGACCCGACCGCTCGTCGTGCCCGCCGGGATCTTGATCTTGACCGGACCGTTCATCGTGGGAACCGTGACGCGGGTCCCCAGAGCCGCCTCGGCGTAGGTGATCGGGACCGTGACGGTCAGGTCGTTGCCACGGCGTCCGAACAGGGGATGGGGGGTCACATGCACGTCGACCAACAGGTCTCCGGGAGGCCCGCCGTTGCGGCCCGGTGCTCCCTTGCCCGGGATCCGGATCGTGGCACCGTCCTTGACGCCGGCGGGGATGCGCACACGGATCGAACGCGTCCGCACCTCTGCCCCGGAGCCCCGGCAAACGGTGCAGGGCTGGTCGATGATCACGCCCGCACCTCGGCACTGCGGGCATGCTTCGGAGAACGAGAAGAAGCCCTGGTCGCGGGCCACCGTGCCCGTGCCTCCACAGGTGGGGCAGGGCTTGGGCCGGCTGGGTGGCTCCGCCCCGGACCCGCCGCAATGCGAGCAGGTGGTCTCCCCCCGAACCTGCAGGGTCGTGGTGACACCGCGGAACGCCTCCTCGAACGAGATGGTCAGGTCGGCACGGGCGTCGGCGCCGCGGACCGGTCCGGCGGACCGTCGGGTTCTGCCGGCGAAGATGTCGCCGAGTCCGCCCAGCCCCCCGAAGAGGTCGCTCAGGTCCTCGACGCGGACCTGTTGGCCGCCGAATCTGCCGAATCCTCCGGGTCCGCCCGCCGACCCACCAGCGAACCCCGAGGAGACGAGACGACGGACCTGGTCGTACTCCTTCCGCTGCTTCGGATCCGAGAGCACCGAATACGCCTCCGAGACGGCCTTGAACCGCTCCTCGGCTTCCGGGTCACCCGGGTTGGCGTCCGGGTGGAGTTTCTGGGCGAGCTTGCGATAGGCGCGCTTGATCTCGTCCTGGCTGGCATCGGGAGACACCTCCAGGACGGCGTAGAAGTCCTTCTCCACCCAATCGCGGTTCACTGCTCGTCGTCCTCGTCCCTCTCGTTCTCGTCGGGCTTCTCGCGGTCCTTCTCGTACTCCAGCGCCACGAGGGCAGGGCGGATCAACCGGTCCTTCAGGCGGTATCCCCGTCTCAGCTCTTCTTTCACCACCAGACGGCCAGCCCCTTCGCTTGGAGCCATCACCGCCTCGTGGATCTCGGGGTCGAAGGGCTCGCCGACAGATGGCACCACCTCCAGCCCCTGATCGTTCAGGATCGTCAGGAGTTGCTCGCGGGTGCGATGCATCCCGGCGAGGAGCTTCTCCTCCGCCTCGGTGGACGGCTCGAATGCGAGCGCGGCGTCGAACGTGTCCAACGCGGGGAGGAGGTCGGTGACGATCCGCTCGGCCGCCCGCTGGGTCGCCTCTCCGATCTCCCGAGTCGCCCGGCGCCGATAGTTCTCGAAGTCGGCTGCGACCCGCTTCAGGTCGTCGAGGTAGGCCGCTGCCTCCGTCCGGGCCTCGTGCACCTGCTCCAGCAGGTAGCCAACGGCGTCTTCGGGGTCTTCGGGGAGTTCGAGGCCGAGGTCCTCGGCAGTCGGCTCTCGGGCCGACTCGTCGACGATCACCTCCGCCTGGACTATTCGGTCTTCCTGTGTCTCATGCTTCTTGTCAGTCATGCCCACGTCTCATCCGTCAGACGAGAGGTCGAAGGCCTCACAGGGCCTCCGACCTCCGTCATCCGACTCAAGTGTCGTCGCCTTCGTCGATGATCTCGGCGTCGACAACCTCGTCGTCGTCGACGGTACCGCCTTCGCCGGAAGCTCCGGCCGGCGCCTGCTGGGCGGCCTCCTGGTACATCCGAGTGAACGCCGATTGGGAGACCTGGGCGAGTCCTTCCATCTTGGAGCGCAGGTCTTCGGTGCTGGTGTCTTCGGAGGCAGCCGCCTCCTTCAGCTCCGACAGAGCCGACTCGATCGAGGAGCGCTCGTCCTCGGACAGCTTGTCGCCCTGCTCGTCGAGGACCCGCTCGGTCTGGTTGATCAGCGACTCCGCCTGGTTGCGGGTCTCCACGGCCTCGCGCCGCTTGCGGTCCTCCTCGGCATACGACTCGGCATCCTTGATCATCCGGTCGATCTCGTCCTGGGACAGGGCGGAACCGCCGGTGATGGTCATCGCCTGCTCCTTGCCAGTCGCCAGGTCCTTGGCGCTGACGTGCACGATGCCGTTGGCGTCGATGTCGAACGTCACCTCGATCTGAGGCACTCCCGCCGGAGCCGGGGGGATCCCGGTGAGGCGGAACTTGCCGAGGCTCTTGTTGTCGGCAGCCATCGCCCGCTCGCCCTGGAGGACGTTGATCTCCACCTCCGGCTGGTTGTCCTCGGCGGTGGAGAAGATCTCGGACTTGCGGGTGGGGATGGTCGTGTTCCGCTCGATCATCTTCGTCATCACGCCGCCCTTGGTCTCGATGCCGAGAGTGAGGGGAGTCACGTCGAGCAGGAGGACGTCTTTCACGTCGCCCTTCAGCACACCGGCCTGGATGGCAGCGCCCGCGGCGACGACCTCGTCGGGGTTGACGCCTTTGTGCGGCTCCTTGCCGGTGAGCTCGCGCACGAGCTCCTGCACGGAGGGCATGCGGGTCGAGCCGCCCACCAGCACGACGTGGTCGATCTCTGACAGCTGGATGCCGGCGTCCTTGACCGCCTGCTGGAAGGGGGCCTTGGTCCGCTCGAGCAGATCCGCCGACAGCTTCTCGAACTCCGAGCGAGTCAGCTTCTGCTGGAGATGGAGCGGGCCCTCGGCGGTGGCGGTGATGAACGGCAGGTTGATCTCTGTCTCCGAGACCGAGGACAGCTCGATCTTGGCCTTCTCAGCCGCCTCCTTGAGGCGCTGCATCGCCATGCGGTCCTTCGCCAGGTCGACGCCGTGGTCGTTCTGGAAGCCCCTGACGAGCCAGTCGATGATCACCTGGTCCCAGTCGTCGCCACCCAGGTGGGTGTCGCCCGAGGTGGCCTTCACCTCGAACACGCCCTCTCCGATCTCGAGGATCGAGACGTCGAAGGTCCCGCCGCCGAGGTCGAAGACGAGGATGGTCTGGTCGCCTTCCTTGTCGAGGCCGTAGGCGAGCGAGGCCGCTGTGGGCTCGTTGATGATGCGCAGCACGTTGAGGCCGGCGATCTGGCCGGCTTCCTTGGTGGCCTGCCGCTGGGCGTCGTTGAAGTAGGCGGGGACGGTGATGACCGCGTCGGTGACCTCGGTGCCGAGGTAGGACTCGGCGTCCCGCTTCAGCTTCATCAGGATGCGGGCCGAGATCTCCTGCGGTGTGTAGGACTTGCCCTCGGCCTCGATCCGCCAACTGTTGTCGCCCATGTGGCGCTTGATCGACCGGACCGTCTTGTCCGGGTTGGTGATCGCCTGGCGCTTGGCCACGTCGCCGACGAGGATCTCGCCTTCCTTGAAGGCGACGACCGACGGGGTGGTGCGGGCGCCTTCGGCGTTGGGAATGATCACGGGCTCGCCACCCTCCAGGGCGGCGATGACGCTGTTGGTGGTACCCAGGTCGATACCGACTGCTCTGGCCATGGTGGTCCTTTCGAGGTTGTCGTTTTCGGGTTGCTTCTTCCCAGCTCGGGTATGAAACGCTCTACAGGGTACAACCTGAGTGCACCCTTGTCATATTTCATGAAATGGAGTATTTACTTACGCTAGGCTAATCGCCGCCGGGAGGAATACCACCCCGCCGTTGGGTGTTTCCTCAGTCCACAAGGCTCAGATCCACAGAGGTTTCATCTCATGCCCCATACCGATCAGCTCTCCCTGCCGGTCCTCCCTCTGACCAACGGGGTCGTCTTCCCCCACATGGTGGTGACGCTCCGGATCGAGACGGCAGAGGGCAAGACCGCTCTCGAAGCCGCCCGCCGCAGCGGGGGACGCCTGCTCCTGGTGCCGCGGGTCGATGGCCGCTATGCCTCGGTGGGCACGATCGCCGAGATCAGCGACCAAGACGAAGCCGGTCACGTCGTCGTCAGTGGCATCGCCCGCGCCCGGGTGGGGTCTGGCTCCACCGACGAGACCGGCGCGTTGTGGTGCAACGCCGAGGAGGTGGCGGAGGCCGACGTCATCAACGACCCGGCGCTGGAGGAGCTCGTCGCCGAGTACCGGGCGGTCGTCACCGAGGTGCTCGAGCTGCGAGGCGTCGGTGGTGTGGCCGAGCGGTTCTTGACGATCGACAACCCATCGCAATTGGCCGACCTGGCCGTGTACTCTCCCGACCTCTCGCTGGAGCAGAAGGTCGAGGTCCTCGAGACCATAGATCTCCACGCCCGGCTGGGCAAGCTCCTCGGTTGGATGCGGGAGGTGCTCGCCGATCTGAACCTGCGCCGCAAGGTCCGCGAGGAGGCGGCGGAGCGCATCGACAAGAGCCAGCGTGAATACATCCTCCGCCAGCAGATGGAGGCCATCCGCAAGGAGCTCGGCGAGGACGACGACGTCGCCGAGCAGTATCGCCAGAAGCTCGCAGAGGCCGACATGCCCGAGAAGGTCGCCGAGGCGGTCGCGCGGGAGATCGACCGGCTGGAGCGGATGAGCGAGCAGTCGCCCGAGCATTCCTGGGTGCGGACGTGGCTCGACACGATGTTCGACGTGCCGTGGAGCACGTACACCGAGGACCGCCTCGATCTCAACGAGGCGTGGGCGGTGCTGGACGCCGACCACACCGGCCTCCACGACGTCAAGGAACGGATCGTCGAGCACCTCGCCGTGCGGAAGCTGCGGCGCGAGCGCGGGCTGGACGCCGACGACGACCGCAAGGCCGGCGCCATCCTGCTCCTCGTCGGACCTCCCGGCGTGGGCAAGACATCACTGGGCGAGTCGGTCGCTCGCGCCCTCGGTCGTAAGTTCGTCCGGGTCGCCCTCGGTGGGGTCCGCGACGAAGCCGAGATCCGCGGCCATCGCCGCACCTATGTGGGCGCCCGCCCCGGGCGGATCGTTCGTGCCCT
Source organism: Acidimicrobiia bacterium (assembly GCA_035305585.1). Lineage (GTDB taxonomy): Bacteria > Actinomycetota > Acidimicrobiia > Spongiisociales > ZC4RG35 > ZC4RG17. The sequence continues at coordinate 39,870 of DATGOV010000024.1, forward strand.
GATCGAGGCCGGGTCGATGAACCCCGTGTTCCTGCTCGACGAGATGGACAAGGTCGGCGCCGACTGGCGCGGCGACCCGTCGTCGGCGCTGCTCGAGGTGCTCGACCCGGCGCAGAACCACACATTCCGCGATCACTACCTCGAGACGGACCTCGACCTCTCGGATGTCCTGTTCATCGCCACCGCCAACGTGCTGGAGACGATTCCGGCGCCGCTGCTCGACCGCACCGAAGTCATCTCGATCGACGGGTACACCGACCTCGAGAAGGTCGACATCGCTCGCGATCACCTGCTCCCTCGGCAGTTGCGAGCCGCCGGGCTGGAGCCCGAGGAGCTGAAGGTGACCGAGGAGGCGTTGGCGACGATCGTCGATCGGTACACCCGCGAGGCGGGCGTCCGCAACCTGGAGAGGGAACTGGGAAAGCTCACCCGCAAGGTGGCGACGATCATCGCCAAGGGAGAGGGGGAAACCCCTGTGGTGGTCGACGCCGATGACGTGGCCGAGTACCTGGGCAAGCCCAAGGTGTGGAAGGACGAGGCCAAGGACCGGACCGATGTGCCCGGTGTCGCCACCGGACTGGCGGTCACCGGTGCCGGCGGCGATGTCCTGTTCATCGAGGCCACCCGCATGGAAGGTGGGCGCGACCTGGTCCTCACCGGTCAGCTGGGCGACGTCATGAAGGAATCGGCTCGCATCGCCCTGTCCTATGTGGAGTCGCACGCCGAGTCGCTGGGTATCGATCCCGAGTCCCTCGACCAGCGGTTCCACCTCCACGTGCCTGCCGGGGCGATCCCAAAGGACGGGCCTTCGGCCGGCATCGCCATGTCGACGGCACTGGCCTCGCTCCTGACCGGGCGCAAGGTCCGGCCCGAGGTGGGCATGACAGGTGAGGTCACCCTCCAGGGCAAGGTCCTGCCGATCGGAGGGGTCAAGCAGAAGGTGCTCGCCGCCCATCGGGCGGGTCTCACCGAGGTGATCCTCCCTCGGCGCAACGAGGTGGATCTCGACGAGGTGCCGGAAGAGGTGCGCGACGAGCTGAAGATCCATCTGGTCGAGGACATGGGCGAGGTGCTCTCGCTGGCTCTGGAGTGACCGGAGCCGATCAGGCAGGCGTCGACCCGACCGTCCCAGGTCCTCGACGCCTGCCACCAGGGCGGTCGCCTAGGTGACCCGAACCGGCGATACTCGGCACGTGCCATCCGAGGCCACTGGATCGAGGATCGCCCGATGATCGACTGGGTCCTTCTGGCGCTGCGCGTCTGGCTGGGTGCCGTGATGCTGGCGCACGGGTGGAACCACGCCCGATCCCTCACCGGCACCGCCAAGTGGTTCAGGAAGGTCGGCTTCACTCGCCCCTTGATCACGGCCACTCTCTCGGCCGGGGGCGAGCTGGCGATCGGGGCGGCTTTCGTGGCGGGGTTCCTCACGCCGCTCGCCGTCGCCGGGTTGGTCGCCACGATGGCGATCGCCTACTGGACCGTCCACCGCTACGCCGGGTTCTTCGTGTTCCACCGCCCCGACGAGGGATGGGAGTACGTGGCCACTCTGGCGCTGGTCGGGGCCGCGATCGGCTTCCTCGGGCCGGGGCGCTTCTCGGTCGACGCCTGGCTCGGGTGGTGGTGGGTCGACGGGTGGACGGGTGCCGTCGCCGTCGGCGCGGGTCTCGTCATCGCCGCCCTCCAGTTGCTGGTGGGCTGGCGTCGGCCTCAGGACTGAGGACTCTCCGACTCGGCCGAGAAGATCCACCCGGTTGCGGCGGGAACCCCGATCGTCCCGGACATCATCTCGCCCTCTCGGCCGTCCGGTGAGTATTCGAGACGCCACTCGCCTGGGGGCAGCTCCACCCGGACGGTGTCGTCACCCAGGTTGGAGGCGACGAGAGCGTCACCGCACAGGACGAGCGCCACACCCGGGGGAGCCGGTAGCCACTCCACCTTCCCGGCGGGACGTCGACCGAGACGTTTGCGGGTGGCGAGCAGGCGTCGAAATCGGTGCAGGAAGGAGTCGGGGTCCCGACGCTGGTGGTCGACGGTCTCCTCGGGGCTACGAGGTTCCGAGACCAGCCAGGGTCGGCCCGTCGAGAAGCCGTTGTTCGGGCTCGAATCCCACGGCATGGGTGTGCGGCAGAAGTCCCGGCTCTCCTCGTAGGCCGCGAGTCCCACCGGGTCGAGGACGTGCTCGGGCGCCACGTAGCCGTTCTCGAGTCCCAACTCCTCTCCCTGGTACACGAACGGCATGCCCGGGATGGTCACGAAGATCGTCCAGATGGCGAGAGCCCGCGCCCGTCCCAGCTCGCCGCCGCCGAACCTCGTAACGGGCCGGTCCTCGTCGTGGCTGGAGATCGTCCAGGCGAAGCCGTAGGGCGAGGCGAGCGACCAGGACCGGATCTCCTCGACGAACTGGATCGAGTCCCACTCCCGGCGGTTGAGGGCGAAGAAGAGGCACAGATCCAATCCGCCGATGCCCATGTACGAGGCGCTCTTCGCCACGTCGTTCACGTACACCTCGCCGAGGAGAAGGACCCGATCGGCCCCCGGGAGGCTCTTCCACCGCTGGTAGATCTCCTTCGTCGACTCCTGGCTGTGGTCGTGGATGTGCTCGAAGGCCGCCATCGCCTCGTTGGGAGTGGCGTCTTCGGCCAAGGGGAGTATCTGGGGGTTGTCGCGCAGCTCCTGGTCCTTCATCAGGGCGTGAGCGACGTCGATCCGGAACCCGTCCACGCCCTGCTCGATCCAGAACTGGATGATGCGATCGAACTCGTCGCGGACTGCCGGATTCGACCAGTTCAGGTCGGGTTGTTCGCGATGGAAGAGATGGAGGTAGTACTCGCCGCTCTTCTCATCCAGTGTCCACGCCGGCCCTCCGAAATGAGATACCCAGTTGTTCGGAGGCCCTCCGTCGCGCCCCGGCCGGAAGATGTAGTAGTCCCGCTCCGGCGACGTCGGGTCGGCCAGCGCCTTCCGGAACCAGGGGTGGTGGCTCGAGGTGTGGTTGGGGACCAGGTCCACCATCACCCTGAGGCCCAGCTCCCGGGCCCGATCGGCGAAGCGGCGAAAGGCGTCCATGTCGCCGTAGGCGGGGTCCACGTCCTCGTAGTCGGCGACGTCGTAGCCGAAGTCGTACTGCGGCGACGGGTAGAAAGGCGTCACCCACACGGCGTCGACGCCGAGCCACGCCAGATGGTCGAGACGCTCGGTCAGCCCGTCGAAGTCGCCGATGCCGTCGCCATTCGAGTCGCTGAACGAACGTATGTAGACCTCGTATCCGACGGCGTTGTCCCACCAGTTCATCGGCGGAAGCGTATCCGGTTTCCGGCGGGTAGCCCGCCTTGACCCCCCTCCGGTAAGCGCTTACATTCGCCAGGCGCCGCATGTCTCGAGCAGCCAAGATCGAAGACGTGGCCAGCCGAGCCGGCGTCTCCGTGGCGACGGTCAGCCGGGCACTCAGAGGACTTCCCCACGTCTCTCAGAAGACACGGGAGAAGGTGTTGCGCGCCGCCGAGGAGCTCGACTATCGGCCCAATCCCCATGCGGCACGTCTCGCCGCCGGCCGATCGGGGGCGGTCGGCGTTGCCCTCCCGGTGCTCAACTCCTGGTTCTACGCCAACGTCCTCGCCGGGGTGGAGGCGGTTCTCGCCGAGGAGGCACTCGACATGCACGTGGTGGTGGTCGACGGCCCGGAGGCGATAGAGCGGTTCATCGCCGAGCTTCCGTCCCTGTCGAAGCGGGTGGACGGACTGGTCATCTGCGACTTGCACATGCCCGACCAGCTCTGGGAGGACCTCGCCGGGGGCCCGATTCCGGTCGCCACCATCGGAGTGGAGACCGGCCTGTTCGACTCGGTGACGATCGACAACGTCGCCGCCGCCGCCGAGGCGGTCGGTCACCTCCTCGACTTGGGGCACCGGCGGATCGGTCTCATCGGCGCCGGCCCCGAGGCATCCGCCGACAACGAGTCCGCCGCCCTCCGCCGCCGGGGAACGATCGAGGCGTTGAAAGCTCGTGGTCTGGAACTGCCGCCGCAGCTCGATGTGGCGGGGAGCTTCTCGGTGGCAGGTGGCAAGGAGGCGGCGTTCGAGATCCTCGACAGGGCAGCGCCGACGGCTGTGTTCTGTCTCTCCGACGAGATGGCGATCGGGGCGATGTGGGCGGCGGGCGAGGCGAGCCTCGACGTACCCAGGGATCTCGCCGTGGTCGGCTTCGACGACCAGCCGATCGCCGAAGCGGTCGGGCTCACGACAGTCCGTCAGCCCGTCAGCATCATGGCGGCGCGGGCTGCCAACTCCGTGCTGTCCCGGCTCGAAGGCGATGAAGGGCCGGTGCAGCGTCACGTGATGCCGACGGAACTGCAGAAACGCCGGTCAACGGACTTTCGTCACTTGACGCACGTTCACGCTCACTCGTAATGTCCGAAAGCGCTTTCAGTACCGGCACGCAGCCGGACTGGACGGACGCCGGGACTCCCGGCACCAAGCAAAGCAAGTAGGAGGAAATCATGAGGAGATGGGCGAGATTGCTGGCGCTCGTGACGGCCCTCGCGCTCGTCCTCGCCGCCTGTGGCGGTGACGGTGACGCAACCGACACGACGCCCGCCGGGACAGACGCGCCGGCAACCACCCCGGACGGTGAAGAGACGACTCCGCCGGAAGGTGAGGAGACCACACCTCCCCCCGACGGTGAAGCCGAGCAGGTGGGCGCCTCGTTCGCGCTCTTCGGTGCCCCGACCGGCACCGAGGGTGACGCTCTCCAGGGCTTCATCGACGTCTACAACGAGGTGACCGGATCCTCGATCACGTTCCGGGGTTCGACCGACTTCGAGAACGAGTTGAGGATCGCCGTCGACGGAGGCAACCCGCCCGACGTCGCCGCTACTCCTCAGCCGGCTTCCATCTGCGCGTTCGCCAACCAGGGTCACCTGGTGGCTCTCGAGGACATGGGCTTCGACATCGCCGAGATGGAGGCGAACCACTCGAAGTTCTGGATGGACCTCGGTCTGTGTGACGACGGGAAGCACTACGGCATCCCGTGGTTCCCGAACTACAAGTCGGTCGTCTTCTATCACATCCCGACCTTCGAGGAGAACGGGTACGAGGAGCCCGAGACCTACGAGGACCTCGTGGCGCTGTCCGAGCAGATGGTGGCCGATGGGCTCACCCCTTGGTGCTTCGGCTACGGAGCCGGCGGCGCCACCGGATGGGCCGGTACCGACTGGATCGAGGACATCTTCCTCCGTCTCCACGGGGCCGAGGCCTACACGCAGTGGTTCCAGCACGAGATCCCGTTCAACGACCCGATGGTCGTCGAGGCGTTCGAGACCTACAGCCAGATCCTGCACGGCGAAGGCTTCGTGCTCGGTGGAGCCCAGAACGTCCCCTCGATCGTGGTCGAGGAGTCTCCCGCTCCGATGTTCCAGGATCCCCCGGGCTGCGTCATGCTCAAGCAGGGCTCCTTCGCCTCCAACTTCTTCCCGGACGCGCCGGAGTACGAGCCGGGCGAAGAGGAAGAGATCGGGGTGTTCAACTTCCCGAGCATCGACGGCAACACGGGCGCCATGGGCGGCGGTGACACGATCATCGTGTTCAACGACGCCCCCGAGACGGTCCAGGCGATCAAGGACTGGATCTCGCCCGACTGGCAGTGCACCCTGGCATCGGCCAGCGGCGGCGGTATCTCGCCCTACGGCGGCCACGGCGTGGCCGGTGTGGAGCGTCTGCCCGCCAACGCCAACACGGATCCCGCCTGCCTCGAGAGCGAGGCCGGCCAGACCTTCGCCGAGGCGATCACCGAAGCTCTCGGTGACGGGTCGTTCGTGTTCGACGCATCCGACCTGATGCCGCCCGAGATCGGGCAGGAAGCCTTCTGGCAGGCGATGATCGACCATGCCAGCGGCGCCGACATCCAGGAGATCGTCGACAGAGTCGAAGCGGCCTGGCCGCAGTGACCTGAACGAGGAAACCGGGAGGGGCGGATCGCCGCCCCTCCCGGCCCTCGGAATCCCCAAGGGCTATCGTCGGAGAGAGGAAGGACGCGAGGAGAGCCATGTCGACGCCGTCGCTGATGAAAGATGAGGTGAGTCAACCGCCCCGCCCACCTGCGCAACCGGGGTCGAGGGACAACCGAATCTCAGTCTGGCTGCTCCGCATCCTCAGCGCCCTGGTCGTTCCTGCGGTCCTCCTCCTCTTCTTCTTCACCTTCGAGTTCCTCCAGGATCCCCGAACCAACAAGGCGCTCCAGATCGTCGTGGCGATCATCGTCGGGGTCGGGGGCGTCTGGCTCCTGTTCTGGGCGATGGACCGCCTTGTCAGCGCCCTCCCCGATCGGGCCGCCGCCGGCGTTCGCCCGTTCGTGTTCGCTGGCCCCGCGTTAATGCTGCTCGGCTTCTACCTCGTCTATCCGACGATCGACACGATCATCACCAGCCTGCGCTCCGCCGACGGGTCCGAGTTCGTCGGCTTGGACAACTTCATCCGGCTGTTCACCGAGAGCACCTACCTCGTGTCCCTTCGCAACAGCGTGATCTGGGCGATCATCGTGCCCATCTTCTGCGTCGGCTTCGGGCTGGCTGTGGCCACCTTGGCCGACCTGCTCCCCCGCAGGACCGAGGCCGTCGTCAAGTCACTGATCTTCCTCCCGATGGCGGTGTCCTTCGTGGGCGCCTCCGTCGTGTTCTTCTTCATGTACACGTTCCGTCCGGAGGGCTTCGGCGAGCAGATCGGCCTGCTCAACGCCATCTGGACGACACTGGGCAACGATCCGGTGGACTGGCTACGGCTTCCGTTCTGGAACAACCTCTTCTTGATGGCGATCCTGGTCTGGACCCAGACGGGGTTCGCCATGGTCATTCTCTCCTCGGCGATCAAGGGCGTTCCCGACGAGCTCCTCGAGGCAGCTCGGATCGACGGGGCCTCGGAATGGCAGGTTTTTCGCAAGATCACCGTTCCCACCATCGCCTCCACGATCGTCGTGGTGTGGACCACGATCCTCATCACCACCTGGAAGGTGTACGACATCGTGGCGGTCATGACCGGTGGCCGGGACGGCACGTCCGTGGTGGCGGAGCGGATGGTCACCGAGTTCTACACGTTCCGCAACGAGGGAATCGGCGCCGCCCTGGCTGTGGTGCTGCTCGTGGTCGTGCTGCCGATCCTCATCATCAACATCCGCCGGTTCCAGGAGCAGGAGGCGACCCGATGACGGCAGTGACGGAGGCCCCCGAAGTCTTGGTGGAGCCCAAGCGGGCTCGCAGGACCAAGGATCCCCACAACTCCTTCCAGGCGTCCCGGACGCCCGCCTACCTCGCCGTCGGTCTGATCGCACTGATCTGGGTCATCCCCGCCCTGGGAATCCTGATCAGCTCGTTCCGGGATCCACAGGCGATCCGGACGAGCGGGTGGTGGACCGTCATCGACGACCTGTTCGACGCCGGGACATGGACGCTCCAGAACTACGAGACGGTGCTGCGGGGAGAGGGGTTCGCCAACGCCTTCGTCAATTCGCTGGCGGTCACGATCCCCGCCGTCGTCATCCCGATCACCGTGGCGGCGTTCGCCGCCTACGCCTTCGCCTGGATGGACTTTCCGGGTCGGACGGTGCTGTTCGCCGTGGTCGTGGGCCTGATCGTGGTTCCGCTGCAGATGGCCCTCATACCCATCCTGCGGATCTACGTCGACCTCGGCGTGACGGGAAGCTTCCCCGGTTTGTGGCTGGCCCACACCGGCTTCGGCCTGCCGCTGGCGGTGTACCTCTTACGCAACTACATGGGGTCTCTGCCGTCTTCGCTGATCGAGTCGGCGGAGGTCGACGGGGCGGACCACTACAAGATCTTCACCCGTCTCATCCTCCCGCTGTCGACGCCGGTGCTGGCCGCCTTCGCCACGCTGCAATTCCTCTGGGTGTGGAACGACTATCTGGTCGCCCTCGTGTTCCTGGGCGTGGCGGCACCACAGAACAACGTCCTCACCGTCGAACTGGCCGGCTTGGCGGGCCAGTTCGGTGAGGGAGCGGTGAGCCTGCTGCCGGCGGCGGCGTTCATCTCGATGGTCCTGCCCCTGGTCGTGTTCTTCCTGCTCCAGCGTTACTTCGTGCGGGGTCTCACCGCCGGCGCCGTCAAGGGTTGAGACCGGCCCCCGCCAGCCGCCGCGCCAACTGGCTGGCGCTCGGCATCGGCACCCTGGTGATCGTGGTCGCCTACTTCGTGTACGCCCGGGCGACTGCCACTCCGGGGGAGATGGATGTCGGCGGGGCAGCGATGGCCCTCGCCCTGTCGCCGGCGGCATTCCTGATGGTCGCCCTCGTCTCGCGACGAGAGGCTCCCTGGAAGAGAGCGGCACAAGCGACCGCGGTCCTGGTCCTCGTCGGTGCGCCGGTGGGCTTGTTGGCGCCGATCGTCGGCGCCTCCGCCGGCTACGGGCTGGGAACGGCGATCACGCTCAACGCTCCGGCCTTCGACCACGTCCATCGCAATCGGGTGATCGGCGTGTTCGCCGCCGTGGCGTACTCGTTCCTGCTGCTCGTCGTGGTTCCTCCGGCCGGCGTGATGAGCGGCGCCGTCTCACCGTCACTCGTGGTCGGGTTGGCCGACGAGTTCTCGGCGTGGCGCGCCGGCCGGCGGGAGACGAACGCGTCTACCAACCCAACTGGGTGAGGCGGTCGGCGACCATGCGGACGTAGCCACCGCCGAACAGCCGGACGTGCACCAAGAGGTGGTAGAGCTGGAGGGCGGGGCGTCGCTCCTCCCAGCCGTCGTCGAGCGGCCAAGCTTCTCCGTACGCCTTCCACATGATGTTGGGGATTCCCCCGAAGACGGCGGCGAACGCCAGGTCGAGCTCCCGGTCGGCGTAGTGGACGGCGGGATCGATCAGCCACCGTCCGGCCACGATGTTCCCCGACCACAGGTCGCCGTGCACCAACGACGGACGCTGGCCGTGCTCGAGCAGGGCCTCGAGGTGCCCACTGTCGATCCGTGCGCGGATCCTGTCGCCGAGCTCCGCCGGCAGGTCTCCCAGGTAGGGGGCCAGGCGTTGCTCGGCGTAGAAGGCCGACCACGATTCGTCCCATCGGTTGGACTGGGGGAGGGAGCCGATCACGTTGTCGATGTGGTAGCCATACCGATCGGACGTGGCGCGATGACAGCGAGCCAGTGCCCGCCCGAGGCCCTCCCAGTCCTCGGGGCCGCCCACCTCCTCGATCACCAGTCGATGAGCGTCCACCGAGACGACGTCCGGCACTGGAGCACCCGCTTCGGCGAGGGCACGGAGGCCGTCGGCTTCCAACCGGGCGTCGTAGTCGGTGGTCTTGACCACCACGGGACGCCCCTCGTGGACTCGGCGGCTGATCGATGACCAGGTCACGAGGTCAAGGAAGGCGGCCGGCCTCGATCGCCTCGATGATCGCCGCGGCTCCGGAGCGAGCCTTGCGCACGGTGGCGTCGAAGGCGGCGTCGTCCATTCCCCACGGGTCGGGCATCTCGTCGGAGTCGGCGTGAGGGTCGAAGCTGCGGTACAGGAACATCCGATCTTCGAGTTCCGGGGCGATGCGGCGCAATGCGTGGAGGTTGGAGCGGTCCATCGCCAGGATGATGTCGTAGGGCTCCAGCTCCTGGACCGAGGTGATCTGACGACCGAGCCCGTCGATCTCCAACCCGGCTCGCTCGCCGGCGGCGCGCATCTGCGGATCGGGCGGCTCCCCCACGTGCCATGGCCCTGTGCCGGCGGACTCGACTTCGATGCGCAATCCGGCGCGGGCGGCCGCTTCTTTCAGCGCCGCCTCACCGGCCGGTGACCGGCAGATGTTGCCCAAGCACACGACGAGTATCTTCAGCACCTTCTCGTCTGACATTCACCCTCCCTTCCCGGCTTCGGCCCGATGGCGGGCGATGCGCTCCTCGGCGAGGGCGACGTAGTCCGGATCCGTGTCGAAGCCCACGTAGTGGCGCTCGGTGTCGATCGCCGCCACCGCCGTAGTGCCCGATCCCATGAAGGGGTCGAGCACCAAGTCACCACGATATGTGTAGAGCTCGATCAATCGACGCGGCAACTCGATGGGGAAGGGGGCAGGGTGGCCCACCCGAGTCGCCGACTCGGGCGGGATCTCCCACACGTCCAGGGTGGCGTCGAGGAACTCCTCAGTCCCGATCGTCGGCTCGTGGGGCAGTCCCAGCTCCTGGCGCCGCCGTCGGGACAACGCACGATCGAATCGGCCCTTCGAAGCGACTATCACTCGTTCGGTGACGTCGCGCAGGACGGGGTTGGCGGGGGACCGGAACGACCCCCATGCACACGAGCCGCCGGCGCCCTTCGCCTTCCTCCAGATGATCTCGCCCCGCAGGAGCAGACCCAGGTCGTCCTGGAGGATCGAGATGACGTCGGCCGAGAGCGAACGATACGGTTTGCGTCCCAGATTCGCCACGTTGATCGCCATTCGACCGCCCGGTTCCAGTTTGTCGACACAGGCGGCCAGCACTTCGTACAGCTTGTCCAGGTACTCGACATAGCTTCGGGGCACACTTCCCGAGGCGAGGTCCTCCTCGTACTCCTTCCCCGCGAAGTACGGAGGTGAAGTCACGACGAGGGCGACGGAGCGATCCGCCACCTGGGTGTCGGTCATCGCCGCCGCGTCCCCGCAGAACAGCACGTCGACCGCCGAGGGTCGTCGGACCTCGGCGTCTTCCGACAGCGCCGGCGGCTGAAAACGTCGGTAGAAACCGGAGGCGTCGTGACTCTCGCGCTTTCCGGAGCCGAAGCTACGCGTCCTCGTGGGGCGGCGCCTCGGAGTAGTCGTCGCGCGGCGCAGTGGATCCGTGGAAGGGACGGTGGCCATGAGCCGACAACCCTACCCCTCTCGGTTCATTGCGTCCGGGATCCTTCCCTCTGGGTGTGACGGGGAAGCGGGGCGAACACGCCGCAGAGGAGGATCAGAATGCCGATGGCTGCTCCCCCCATCAACGTCGTCCCCGGTGTCCGCGTAGTGAGAGCGACACCCGCCACGAGCGGGCCCGTCGTTTGGCCGAGCCGGGCGGCTCCGACCCAAACCGCCATCACCGCTCCCCGGTGGTCGTCGGGCGATGCGTCCACCGCTCGGTCTTGCAGGGTGGGGATGAGGGATCCCTCACAGGCGCCGTAGCACAGAGCTCCGATCGCGACCAGGACGAGTGTCCGGGACGACCCGAGAAGGAAGAAGGCGCATGCCAACCCGGCGCCGCCGATCAGCACGATGGTGCGGACCGACAGCACCGCTCGGATGCGACCGAGGTTGAATGCCGCCAGCGTGGAGGTCACGGCGGGGAGCGAGATCATCACGCCCCGTGCCCCGGCGTCCAGGCCGAACATGTCGGCCAGATGCAAGGGCAGGACCGTCAGGAACAGCCCGAAGATCAGCACGAAGATCAGAAACCCCACCGCGAAGGTGGCGGCGACCGACGGTTGGCGGATCACCTCCCCGGCTCCCCGTATCTGGTCCAGCGGCGACATCCGTCGGGTCGGGCGCCCGTCCCGGAGGACGATGAACGACACGACGGCCGTTGCCAGGGCGACCGTGTAGATGCCGAGCGTGACCCGCCATCCCGCCAGCTGTGTGACCGTCCCGGAGACGAGGGGAATCGTCGCCAGGCCGACGGTGAGGATGGAGGCGTTGCGTCCGACGATCTTCGTCCGTTCCGAACCGCTCCAGTGGTCACCGATGAGCACGACGGCCAGGTTGATGAGCCCGGCGGACCCGACACCCTGGAGGAGCCGGGACAGCACGAGCACCTCGAAGGACGGGGACAAGGCCGCCATCAGTCCGAACGAACCGAAGGCCGTCAGACACGATGTCAGCACCACCCGACGGCCGTAGCGGTCGGCGAAGAAGCCGACCAGCGGGGCGACGACGATCCCAGCCACCGAGCCGGACGCCACGAGCAGCCCGGACCTCTCGTCCGCCACTCCGAGGTCGGCCAGGATGTCGGGGAGAGCCGGGGTGATGAGGGCGTTGTTGAGGATCCCCGTCAGAGTGACGGTGAAGATGAACGCGAGAGGAGGACGGCGCGACACGTCGAGACGCGCAGGCTAGGTCGGTAGTGATCCGGGGCCGGAAACGCTGGCGGCGCTCAGAGCTGGTACCGATAGACGTTCGTCTCGCGTCTCTGGAAGCCGACGTCCTGGTAGAGGCGGTTGGCGGCCTCCCGTGAGGGGCGGGAGGTCAGGTCCACTGTCTTGGCGCCGAGACGGCGGGCGAGGTCGAGGGCGTGTTCGGTGAGCCGTCGGCCGATGCCACGGCCCCTGGCGGACCGGTCGACGACCACGTCCTCGATCCAGGCGCGGGTCCCGGTGGGGATAGGGAACACGACCAATGTCAGGGATCCCACGATCTCCTCTCCGGCGGTTGCCACGAGCAAGTGGCAGGTGCTCGAGTCGACGATCGCTCGGAGCGCCTCTTCGGAAGGCGGTGGATTGGAACTCGACAGCTGGGGGATCAACCGCTCGAAGGCCGCCACCAGAGACGGCGTGACCTCCCTCGCTTCGACGACGTCGACCAAGACGCTCCCGTCCGGTCCTACTGGGAGACTTCCTCTTCGGCCGGCTCCAGGTCGAGAGCCGCCGAATTGATGCAGTAGCGCAAGCCGGTCGGCGCGGGGCCGTCGGGGAACACGTGGCCGAGATGGCCTCCGCAATTGGCGCACTTCACCTCGGTGCGCACCATTCCGTATGAGCGATCCTCCTGCTCCTCGACCTCGGCGTCCTCCATGGGCTCGTAGAAGCTGGGCCACCCCGTGCCCGACTCGAACTTGGTGTCCGATGAGAAGAGAGGCTGGCCGCAACCGGCACACCGGTAGGTGCCCTTCCGGTGCTCGTCCCAGTACTTGCCCGTGAAGGCGCGTTCGGTGCCTCCCTGACGGAGGACCTGGTACTGCTCGAAATCGAGCTTCTCACGCCATTCGGCGTCGGTCTTGGGCAGGTCGCTCATATCTATCACCTCGATCCATTCAACCACCGTGAGGGACTTGTCGTTCCAGGGAATCGATGACCGGCCCGTACGCCGGGTTGAGCTTGCGGCGGGCAGTCTCGGGATCGACCCACTCCACACGGTCGACCTCGGGGAAGGTGACCGGCTTGCCGCGGAGCGTCATCGTGAACGTGCCGGGTTCCAGCGTTGCCGGGTCGTAATCGGCAGCCGCGGCCCAGACGCGGACCCTCTTCCCCGAGCGAAGCCTGGCTTCGCCCAATTCGACCCACGGTTCTGGGGGAGGAGGCCATCCGGTCTCTTCCCGGAACTCGCGTGCCGCCGTGTCCCGGGGATCCTCCCCGGGTTCCACCAGCCCCTTCACGACCGACCAGGCGCCCTCGTCCTTGTTCGCCCAGAAGGGCCCTCCGGGGTGGGCGATGAGCACCTCGAGCGTGGGGCGATGGCGGTAGGGAAGGATGCCGGCAGAGATCACGGCGATGCTCCGGACGTCGGTGACGCGGTTTCGAGGTTGGAAGCCCCGCGACGATACCCTCGGATGTCGTGAATCGAGGCTCGACGGCCGCCCCGAGTCGCCTGGGTCCGGGCGCGGCTCTCATCTGGCGCCAGTTGAAACGCGCCGCCCGCCAGTTCGCGATCGGGGGCGTAGGAACCACCTTCTTCGCGGCTGCGACTGTCGCCTCGTCCTTCGTTCTCGGCTGGGTCACGGACTCTGTTCTCATCCCCTCGGTAGAAGCGGGCGATGTCGACGGGGCGCTGTTGGCCGGGGCCGCTCTGGCGGTGCTCGGGGTCTCCGTGGTCAGGGCGATGGGCATCACTACTCGCCGACTGGGCGCTTACGCCGCTCTCTATGCCCTCCAGGCCAAGGACCGCACGGAGGTGACGGACCGCTACCTCGGGTTGCCCATCGAATGGCACCGGCGTCACCCGGCGGGCCACCTCCTCTCCAACGTGAACTCGGACGTCGAGTCGGCCGCCTTCATCGCCAATCCCCTGCCGATGGCGTTCGGGGTCGCCCTGATGCTGGTGATCACAGCGGTGGTCATGGTCATGACCGACCCCTTCTTGGCGCTGGTCGGATTCTTGGCCGTGCCCGCCATCGCCCTCGCCAACCTCGTCTATCAGCGGCGGATGCGGGCGGCCGCATCGGAGGCACAGCGGCTGCGGGCCGAGGTGGCCGAGATCGCGCACGAGTCCTTCGATGCCGCCTTGGTCGTCAAGACGCTCGGACGGGAAGAAGCGGAAGTGGACAGGTTCGGGGAGAGGTCCGACCTCCTTCGGGACCGGATGGTCGAAGTCGGCCGGCTCCGGGCGACTTTCGACCCGTTCATCGAGGGTCTGCCCAACGTCGCCATCCTGGCCATCCTGGCGGTGGGAGCATGGCGGGTGGACAGCGGAGTCCTGTCGGCCGGCGACCTCGTTACGTTCGCCTATCTCTTCCGTTTGGTCGCCCTCCCGATGCGTGTGTTCGGGTGGCTGCTCGGAGAGCTCCCTCGGGCGGTGGTCGGCTGGGAGCGGGTCGAGGCCGTGCTGCGCACCCGAGAGCATGTGGCGTACGGGCGAGAGCGGCTGGACGGCAACGGCGCCGCGTCGGCGGCAGCCTCCGACGTTGGATACCTCTATCCCGAATCGAAGGTCGTCGACCTGGCCGAAGCCGACCTCGATCACTCTCCCGGCGAGGAGTCCGAGCGACGGGGCATCGAGTCGGTGACGCTCGACGTCGAGCCGGGAAAGACGGTGGCCTTGGTCGGCCCGACCGGAGCCGGCAAGTCGACGATCGCCCATCTGCTCGTCCGCCTCTACGACCCCGACCGGGGAGACATCCGCCTCGACGGGCGGGGCCTGACCGACTTGCACAGGGAGGAGATATCCGAGAGCGTCGCCCTGGTCTTCCAGGAGCCGTTCCTCTTCGACGACACGGTCCGCGCCAACATCACGCTGGGCGGCGACTACAGCCAAGAGGAGATAGAAGAGGCCGCTCGCCTCGCCCAGGCGCACGACTTCATCGTCTCGCTCCCGGACGGGTACGACACCCACGTCGGGGAGCGGGGTGCGGCATTGTCGGGTGGTCAACGCCAGCGCGTGGCGCTCGCCCGGGCGCTGATCCGCAAGCCCCGTTTGCTGGTGCTCGACGACGCCACCTCGGCAGTGGACCCCGCAGTCGAGGCGGCGATCCTCGAGGGACTTGCCACCCTGTCGACCACGGTGGTGATGGTCGCCTACCGGCGCTCTTCGATCGTCCTCGCCGACGAGGTGTTCTTCATCGACGACGGTCGCGTCATCGGGCGGGGCACCCACGAGGAGCTCTACGACACGCTTCCCGAGTACGCGGCGCTGATCGACGCCTACGAGATCGAGAGCACGGCATGACCGCGACCACGCTGCCTTCGCAGACGGGCCGGGTCGGTGCGCTCACGACGATCCGCCGCGGGTTGCGCCTTTCTCCGGAGCTCCGTCGCGGACTGCCGGGGACACTTCTCCTCGCCCTGATCGCCACTGCAGGGAGGGTGATCATCCCGGTCGCGATCCAGCAGGTGATCGACCGGGGGATCACTTCCGATGGCGTCGACATGGCATTCGTGGTGAGGATGTGCCTGCTCGCCCTGGGCGCGGTGCTGGTCACGGCCGGGGCCACTGGATGGATGCACCTGCGGCTCGCGAGGGTGTCGGAGACCGCTCTCTCCGGGCTGCGAATTCGCGCCTTCCGTCACATCCACGACCTGTCGATGCTGCACCAGGCGGCCGAGCAGCGCGGTGCCCTGGTTTCGCGGGTCACCTCGGACGTCGACGAGATCAGCCGATTCATGCAGTGGGCCGGCCTCATGCTCATCACCAACGGCGGCCAGGCCTTGCTCGCCCTGGTCGTGATGTTCGTGTACTCGCTGCCGCTCGGTGCGGTGGTGGCCGCATCCCTGCCGCTCATCGTGGCGGTGATGCGCTGGTTCCAGCGCCGTCTCGACGTCGCCTACCTGACCGTGCGCGAGAAAGTCGGCAAGCTCCTGGCGGTGCTCGCCGAGGTGGTGGTCGGGGCTCCCGTCATACGGGCCTACGGCATCGAGAATCGGGTCCGGCAGCGCCTGGCGGTGGCCATCGAGGAGCATCGGACGGCGGGTACGAGAACCGGGGTCTTGTCATCGTCGTTCTCCGGGGCCGCCGAGGTGCTGTCGGCGCTCGTCCTGGCGGCAGTCGTGGTGGTCGGCACCGTGGTGGCGGTAGGCGGTTCGATCACCGTCGGCGAAGTGGTCGCCTTCATGTTCCTCGTCCAGTTGTTCATCCAGCCGGTGCAGATCCTCGGCGAGGCGGTGAACGAGGCGCAGACGGCTGTGGCTGGCTGGAGGAGGGTACTCGACGTCCTGGACCTGGAGCCCGATGTCGCCGACCCGGGGCCCGAGGGGGTGGATCTCCCCAACTGGCCGCTCGGAGCCACGTTCGAGTCGGTCACGTTCCGATATCCCCGGGCGGGTGAGTCGGCGGCGGAAGCGACCGGCCCGGCGGCGCTCGTGGACGTGTCGGTGCGGATCGAACCGAAACAGAAGGTGGCCGTGGTCGGCGAGACGGGCTCGGGGAAGACCACTTTCGCCAAGCTCCTCACCCGCCTCATGGACCCGACTGAGGGGGTCGTGCGGATCGGTGACGTCGACGTCTCGACCGTCCGCTTCCGCTCTCTGAGGGAGCGAGTCGTCATGGTGCCCCAGGAAGGCATGCTGTTTTCGGGATCCGTGGCGGACAACGTGCGCATGGGACGTCCGGAAGCGACCGACGAGGAAGTCGAGCAGACGTTCCGCGACCTGGGCCTCGACGGGTGGCTCGAAGAGCTCCCCCTAGGTCTCGACACACCGGTCGGGGAACGGGGGAGCGCCCTCTCGGTGGGGGAGCGCCAACTCGTGACGCTAGTGCGGGCCGCCATCGCCGACCCCGACCTGCTGGTCCTCGACGAGGCCACGTCCGCGGTCGACCCGGTGACGGAGGTGCGAATCAACCGGGCACTCGAAGGGCTGGCGTCGGGGCGGACGGCGGTGACGATCGCCCACCGGCTGTCAACTGCGGAGCAGGCCGACCGCGTGCTCGTCTTCGACGAGGGCCGCATCGTCCAGGACGGACCGCACACTCGGCTCCTCGCCGAGGGCGGCGTCTACGGGCGCTTGTACGAATCGTGGAAGAGAGGCACCTCCGGCGGAGGTTGACACTATGAGAAAGGCCCGAGCGACCTATCCGACTTCGGGTCGCGCCCTGAGGTGCCGATGTATCTTGCGACGGCGGTCGGGCCCGCACTCGCTCCGGCTCGAACCGTCGCCGTCTACGGGGACTGGAGGTCCGAGCCTTGGCCAACACAATGCGCCGATTCCGTCGCCTCGCACGGATTCTGGTCGCGGTGTTGACGCTGGGGTTGGGCGCCGTGTCGGTGCAGGCGATCGCCGGCCCCGTCACCTACTCGGGATTCGACCGGGAGGGGGCGATGCTCGTCGAATCCGCCGTCGCCCGTTTTCGAACTGCGGGGCTCGAACTCCCCCTCACCCATGTACGCCGAGTCTCTTTCGGGGATCGCTGCCAGCCGCGGGGACAGGCCGTCAACTCGTGGCCCATCAAGATAGCCAAGATCTGCACCGTCTCTGAAGACGTGATCGTCCACGAACTAGCCCACGCCTGGGCGTACGTGAACCTCGACTCGATCGACCGTCACCAGTTCGCGCTGCGACGTGGCACCCCGACGTGGCGGTCCCGGGAGCACCCGTGGATGGACCGGGCATCGGAGCACGCCGCCGACATCATGACCTGGTACCTCTACTGGTCGGAGACCGATGGGGGCCCGTACCGCATCGGCGGAGACGTCTCCGTGGAGGCGTTTCTCTCCGACCTGTCGTGGCTCATGGCAACCGCCCGCGCCACCGACGCTTCCCAGATCCTGGCCGAGCGGGCGGCCGACTTGGCTCCCCTGTGGGTCAGTTCAGACAGCCCATAGTCCTCATCTGAACCGGCGGCCGCTCTCGGCCGCCTCGACGAGGATCCCGGCTGGAGCGAACCGGGGGCCGTGCCGCTCCTCGAGCGCCTTCAGCCGCTCGACGACCCGACCGACACCCTCTTGGTCGATCCAGAAGAACGGCCCTCCTCTGAACGGTGGGAAGCCCAGCCCCATGACTGCCCCGATGTCTCCGTCTTCGGGGGAGCGGAGAATCCCCTCCTCGAGACAACGGGCCGCTTCGTTGACCATGGCGAGCGTGATGCGCTCCTGGATCTCCGACCGGCTGACGTTGCCGGTCGGCTCGACGCCGAGATCCGAGTAGACGCTGTCGTCCACGCCTCCCCGCTTGCCGGACTGGTCGTACGAGTAGAACCCCTTTCGGTTCTTGCGGCCTCTGCGGTCGGCGGCGACGAGGTTCTCCATCATGTTCGGAGGAGCGACGCGGTCGCCGAAGGCGTCGACGAGGACGACCGAGATCTTGGCTCCGACATCGATCCCGACCTCGTCGGCCAGACGCAGCGGCCCGACCGGGAACCCCCATGCTTCGATGGCCTGGTCGATGCCTTCCACCGTGGCGCCCTCGGCGAGGAGGTGGAACGCCTCGGCCGAGTAGGGCCCGAGGATGCGGGTCGTGTAGAACCCAGGGCTGTCGTTCACCACGATCACGGTCTTGCCCTGGGCCATACCGTACGCCACTGCCGTGGCCTCAGCCTCCTTCGAGGTCTGATCGGTGACGATCACCTCCAAGAGCGGCATCTTCTCCACCGGCGAGAAGTAGTGCATACCGACCACCGTCTCGGGACGAGAAGACGCCGCGGCGATCTCCCTGATCGGAATCGAAGAGGTGTTCGAGGCGAAGACGGTTTCGGGCGAGACGATCCCTTCCACTTCGCGGAGCAGCTGCCGCTTCAACTCGAGATCTTCGAACACCGCCTCGATCACGAGGTCGGCGTTCGCGAAGCCCGACCAGTCGGTGGTGGTGGTGATCCGGAGCTGCACCTGCTCGGCGTCGAACCCCCGCATCCGCTTGCGACGAACTCTCTCGGACAGCACCTTGGCGACGTAGCTCTTGGCGCGTGCCGCCGCGGCGGGATCGACTTCCTTGATGCGGACGAGGCTGCCGGCTCTGAGGGCCGAGACGGTGGCGATGCCGGCACCCATCAGACCGCCACCCAGCACACCCACCTTCTCCACGGGTCGGGCACCGGTGGTGTCGGGCTTGTGACGGGTGGCGAAGAAGATCGAGCGCAGCGCCTTCGACTCGGGCGAAGCGACGAGCTCTCCGAAGAAGCGGGCCTCGGCTTCGTATCCGGCGCGGCGACCCTTGTGGAAGCCGATCCGCATCGCCTCCAACGCCTTCTCCGGTGCCGGGTAGTTGCCCTTGGTCTGCGCCAGGAGCTTCTTTCGGGCCTGTTGGAAGAGGAGGTGCTGGCCGACCGGGTTGGTCTCGAGTGCCAGCCGCTGGATGCCGCCGGGGTCGAGTCGTTCCTTCAACGTCAGCTTCTTCTCGGGCCTGCCTGTGCCGACGAGCTCGAGGGCCCGGCGGCGGGCGACGTCGGCGAGCAGTGCAGGTGGCACGACCTCGTCGACGAGCCCGAGGCGGCGGGCACGGTGGGCGTCGACTGTCTTGCCGGTGAGGACCAGATCGAGCGCCGGGGCGATGCCGATCAGGCGGGGGAGGCGCTGCGTTCCGCCCCCGGCCGGGATCACACCGAGCTGCACCTCGGGCTGGCCGAGGCGGGTCTTCGAGTGGTCGGTGGCGATCCGATACGAGCAGGCGAGCGCCAGCTCGTTGCCGCCTCCCAGGCATGCGCCGTGGATCGCCGCCACGACCGGCTTTCCGCGGTGGGTGTTCAGCCGCTCCAGGCCGTCGAAAGCGGCGTGGGCCGCCCGGATGGCCTCGGTCCCGGTCTCGGGCGTCAGCTCGGCGAACCACTTGATGTTTGCTCCGGCGAGGAAGTCCGGCTTCGCCGACGTGATCACGACCGCGGTGATGGCGGAGTCGTTCTCGAGGCGGTCGAGGACGGTGAGGAAGTCTTCCATGAGGGACGGGTCGAGCGTGTTGAGCTCGTCGTCGGCCCGGTCGATCACGACCGTGGCGACTCCGTCGGAGACTTCGAGGCGGAAGTGCTCGAAGGTGTCGGTCTGGGACATGTCAGCGCTCCAGGATGACTGTGGCTCCCAGCCCGCCGGCGGCGCACTGGGAGACGAGGGCGGTACCTGCATCACGACGGACCAGTTCGTTGGCCATCGTCAGCAACTGGCGGGCGCCGGTGGCGCCGAAAGGATGGCCGAGGCTGATCGATCCGCCATAGAGGTTCAGCTTCTCGTCGGGAATCTCACCGATGGGCTCCTCCCGGCCCAGGTGCTCGCGGGCGAACTCCGCCGAGGCGAATGCCCGGCGGACAGCCAGGACCTGGGCGGCGAAAGCCTCGTGGATGTCGATCACGTCGATCTCGTCGAGAGTCATCCTCGCTCGGTCGAGAGCCACCGGAGTCGCCAGGGCCGGGCCGATCAAGAGTTGCCACCGGGGGTCTACCGCCGCGGTCGCATACGCGCGGATGAACGCCTTGGGCTCGTAGCCGAGTCGGCGGGCTGTCTCCTCCTCCATGAGGATCAGGGCAGCGGCGCCGTCGGTGAGCGGCGACGCGTTGCCGGCCGTGATGGTGCCGTAGCGACGGTCGAAGGCGGGCTTCAGCTTGCCGAGCCGCTCGAGCGACGTATCGGGGCGGGGCAGGGTGTCCCGCTCCACCACCTTCTCGTACTGGGGCGGGACCGGGAAGGGCATCACCTCGGTGTCGTAGATGCCCTTCTCCCAGGCCTCCACCGCTCGACGGTGCGACTCCAGGGCGAACTGGTCCTGCTCCTTCCGGGTGATCCCCCAGTCTCTCGCCATCTTCTCGGCACCCTGGCCCATCGTCTCGCCGGTCGAGCGGTCGGCGATCGCCGGCGGGTTGGGGGCGAGGTCACGGGGGCGGAGACGGGAGAAGATCTTCATACGTGTCGGGAGATCCCGGGCCGCCTGGGCCGCCATCATCACGTCCACGAACCCGGGCGAGAACGTGACCGGAGGATTGGACAGCGAATCCGCTCCGCCGACGATGGCGACGTCGATGTCGCCGAGGAGGATCGCTTGGGCGGCGTCGATCGTGGCTTGGGTGCTGGTGGCGCAGGCCCGGGTGACGCTGTAGGCGTCGACCGTGTCGGGAAGGGGGGTCGCCAACACGATCTCACGGGCGATGTTGGGGGCATGGACGTCCTGGACCACGGCGCCGAACACCACCCGGTCGACCAGCTCGGGGTCGAGGCCGGAGCGGGCGAGGAGCTCGGTCACCACCGCGGTCGACAGGTCGAGAGTCGAAGCATCCGCCAGGTCGGTTCCCGCCTTGGCGAAGGGAGTGCGCAGACCATCGACGATCGCCACCCGACGTCCGTTCACGGTTGCCGGCATGATTGAGCTCCTGACTTTTGACTGTTCACTCAAAGTTAGTCGCGGGGCCTTCCCAATGCCCACGGAGCGAACCCTACGCCGGACTGGTGATGCCGGCGCCCTCATACACTGAGGCGGTGCCTCTAGTAGACGCCATCCGGCGCCGCATCATCGTCTCGGCGACGTCTCCTTTCGCCCACGCTCCCTATCCCCTCGCCGAGACACTGAGATACGAGGGTGACCCGGGGCTGTTCGGTCCCGGCTCCGTGAGCTGGAAAGTCATCGGAGACGTCTGCACGATGGTTGGCGGGATCCGCGCGCTCCTCATCCAGTCGGCCCACCCGGAAGTCGTGGCCGGCGTGGCGGATCACTCCCGCTACCGGGAAGATCCGCTGGGCCGGCTGTCCCGCACCTCGGCATATGTCACCGCCACGACGTTCGGGGCCATGCCCGAAGTCGAGCAGGCGGTGGAACGGGTGAGGCGCGCCCATCGGAGGGTGGTCGGGATGTCACACCGGGGCCGGCCCTATTCGGCGGATGCCTCGGTACTGTCTGCCTGGGTCCACAACGCGCTCACCGATTCGTTCCTCGAGGCGTACGTCCGATTCGGGCGGGAGCCGCTGAGCGCCGGCGAAGCGGATGAGTTCGTCGCCGAGCAGGCAAGCATCGGCCGTCTCCTCGGAGCCGACCCATTGCCGCAGACCGCGACGGAACTGCGTCGGTGGATCGCCGAACACGAGGCGGTCGGGCCTTCGCCAGGAATGGCCGAAGCGGTGGCGTTTCTCACGGATCCTCCCCTCGACGGGCCAGGGGTGCGCTTGGGATATCGCATCCTGCAGGCGGGAGCCGTGGCGACCATCCCTGAGCGCTTGCGTGATGTCCTCCACGTCGAGTCGTTCCCCGGGGCCCGGGAGGCGACCCGGTCGCTCATCGCTTCCCTGCGGTGGGCACTCGGGTCCTCGCCGTCGTGGCACTTGGCGCTGATCCGCACCGGCTCACCCGTCCCGGACGGTCTCTTCCGCCAGCGGTTGCCCGTCGATCCGGCATCGGCGCGGACGGCCTAGGTGAATTCGATCTCCGTCTAGTACCCTCGGGAGCAATGGCTGAAGACGATTACATCCGTATGCGAGGGACCGTGAAAGAGGTGCTTCGTGACGCCACCTTCAAGGTGGAGATCGAAGGCGGCCTCGAAGTCATGGCGCGCCCCTCGGGGCGGATGCGACGGGGACGGATCATCCGCATCCTCCCCGGAGACCAAGTCGACGTCGAGGTCTCGACTTACGACCCCACCAAGGGTCGCATCGTTTGGCGGTATCGCTGATTTCTCAGGCCGCAGCCGGAAGTCGACACTGCCGGCTGTGACGCCCTCTCCCCTTGCTTCCTCGTCGTAGCGAAGCTCGGCAGACCGCGGCGCATATACGAGATACCCTCGCTGAATCGAGAGAGTGAGTGTGTGGTTTTCCCGCGCCTTTTCCGGGGATCGGAGGATGCCGTGGCGCGACGCGACTCACTTCGACGGTTCTTTCGATCTTCTCGATAATTGGCTGGACGCCCGTCTGGTGACGGTGTACGTTGGCATTCTCGCTCGATGGAAGGAGGTGCCAATTGATTCTCTTCACGCAGCACGGCGCTCCCTCCGTCATCGGCGTCGCCGGCTGACGGAGCCCCAGCGCCCGTCGTCGTCTACTCGTACCCACGAGTTCCACTGGTGATCAGGCCGTCTGCGCACGCGGCCAGTTCCGTCCCCAGGAGGCATCATGTATCCCTCGTATCGCGCCGTCGACGCCGTTCGCCGTACTCGATATTTCCGTCCAGAGACGCAGCGGCCCGTCGCACGGAAGAAGGACAAAGACCGCTACCGAAGACCTCGAAAGGACCGCTCGGTCCGTCGGGGATGACCGAAAGAGCCCGCCGATCAGGCGGGCTCTTTCCATTCGATGTGCATGACTGCTCAACCGACGGGCTCGCAGATCTGGCAGGGTCGGAGCCCGGCGCGCCTGGCGTCGTCGAGCGAGCCCAGCGTCAGTCGATGCTCCGGCGTGATGCGCCGCGCGTGCCGGCAAGAGGGGACGCAGAAGATGCCGGTGGTGTCGGAGCCGACGAAGCGCACGCCCGCCGCCGCCAGTTCCTCCAACCTCTCCGGATCGGCTCCCTCGTAGCGCAGCAGCTTCCACTTGTTCTCGGGGCCGCCCAACGAGTACGCCCCGATGCGGCCGTCGGACCGGACGACCCGGTGGCAGGGGATGATGAGCGGGACGGGGTTGGTGGCCATGGCAGAACCCACCGCCCGGGACGCCCCCGGCTTGCCGACGTGGCTCGCCAGCCACCCATAGGAACGCACCTCGCCCTTGGGGATGGTGGCGGCCTGGTCGAGCACCTTCCGCCGGAAAGGAGTGACCCCCTCGAGGTCCAGTGGGAGGTTCCCGGGCCGTCCCTCCTCCAGTGCACGGCGGATCCGGTCACCCCATGCCCGCGGAGGCTTGGCCTCGATCGCCTGGGGATCGAGTTCTTCGACCAGCCGTACCGAACGGACCCCTCGCGGGGTGAAGACCACCGCCACCTCGCCGACGGGCGCCTCGTATACCGAGAACCCAGGCACCAAGCCGGTCCCGAGCTCCACAGTCGGCTGGACGGCGGGCGGGGCGGGGCGGCGGAGTCTTCCCAGTTGCTGTTCGATCGTCATGATTCTCCTTCCAAGGCGGCGCGTAGACGCTCCAAGCCACGATGGACGTCACTCCGCACCGTCGCCACCGGGCGCCCCGTCGCTTCGGCGATCTCGTCGTAGCCCAGGCCCACGACGTGGCGCAGCACCACGGCGCGCCGCTGGATCGGAGGGAGCGACCGTAGCCTCCGGTCCCACGCGGCTTCGTCGGCCGGCTCGGGGTCCTCCACTCCGAAGCGGTCCTCGAGCTCGACCGGAGTCGGCCGCCGGGCGCGATCCCGGGCGTGGTTGCGGCCCAGATTCAGAGCAATGGTCCACACCCATCCTCGGAGCCGGAGGCTGCGAATTCGCTCGGCCTCGTACTGGCTCAACGCTCGGTAGGCGCGGATGAAGGTCTCCTGGGTGAGGTCCTGGGCTTCGTCGGCCCCAGCCAGCCTCCGCAGGCCCGAATACACGTCAGAGGCCAGCGCATCGACCAGATCGGGGAACGCGGCGTCGAGGTCGGCGGCGAGTCGGCGGCACAGTTCGTCCATCAGCTATCAGAACCCCACGACCCCTCGTCGTGTTGCACTCAACCGACCGCCAACGACAGGAGGAGCACGGCCACCGCGATCACGATGAGAACCGTTCCACCGGCGAGGAGCGGCAGGGTGCCCCAGCGAACCGCTCTGCCCAGTCGGGGTCTGATCCCGTCACGAGCTGTCGCCAGGGCTGACCGGAGGTGGTTGGCGGCGCCCCCGACCCGGTCGAGGCCGACGGCGCGCCGACCCGTGGGCCACACCCGCATCAGAACCCGGCTCATCACCGACCCGGCGACCGGGCCCAGCACCAGCCCGAGGAGCGGCACCCTTTTCTGAGCGACTCGAACGAGCGCCGGAATCGCCGCCACGACCACGATGCCCCGGGCAGCGTCGGCCGTCGACACGTGCAGGCGGCCGGCGGCGATGTCGGCTGAGACGCGGTCGGCCAATCGGGCGGAGACATCGAACACGCGGTCGATCTCGGTGGGAATGCGGCGGCGGAGGCGAAGAGCGAAGATCGAGGCGGCGAGGCCCAGCCCTCCGACCACACCGGCGATGACCGTGCCGGTGGCAGCATCGGCGTCGAGGGAACCCGTGGCGGCCACGACGATCGCCGCGATCAGGATCGCCAGCCCGGCTCCGAGCGACAATGCTGCCTCCTTTCCCACCGCCCACAGACCCGACCAGCCCGTGACCGTGTCGACGAACTCCGAGTCGGCGTAGGCGGCGAAGTCGACGCCGGTCGACGCCTGCAGCTGCGCTCGAAGCTCGGCGGCAGGCGTCACCGAGGCGGCTCCGGCATCCTGCGGCTCGCGCCGGGGGCGATCGGCGCACCCGAGTCCCGTTCCTGGACCGCCGCCGCGAACCCGACTTCCTCCGCCCGCTGCTTGAACCACATGCCTTCCGGGGTGTGGCGGGCGATCCCGTCGAACACGGTCGCCAGGCGCTGAGTGGCTGACATCCCCATGCTCTCCAAAGCCTGGTTGACGACCATCTTCTGCATCATCAGCTGGTTGCGAGGGACGCCTTGGATCCGCCGGGCGAGGGCGTCGACGGTGGCGTCCAGCTCGGCTTCGGGTACGGCTCGCAACACGAGGCCCATGTCAGCCGCCTCGCGGCCAGTCACGAGATCCCCGGTGAAGAGCATCCACTTCGCCCGTTCGGCGCCGACCCGGTACACCCACATCGCCGTAGTGGGACATCCCCAGACCCGGGCGGGGGGATATCCCATACGGGCATCTTCGGCCATGACCACGAGGTCGCACGCCAGGGCGATATCGGAGCCACCACCCACCGCCCAGCCCCGGACTTTGGCGATCGTCGGCTTGTGGCAATGGAACAGCCGCATGAAATGAGCCGTGTTGGTGCTCATGACCCGGTAGTCGAGCATCGGGTCCCACGGCATCTCCTGGCTGTAGGGGGAGTCGGCCTCGGCGTACTCGGCGAGGTCGTAGCCTGCACAGAAGGCCCGGCCGGCGCCGGTGACGACCACCACGTGGACGTCGTCGTCTCGGTCGGCGCGTTCGACGGCCGCGGCGATCTCGGTCGGCATCCGGTCGTCGATGGCGTTCAGCCGCTCGGGTCGGTTCAGCGTGATCGTGGCGACCCTTCCCTCGACGGCGTAGATGAGCGTCTCGAATTCCATCCCGCGACGCTACCGCCCAGCCGCTCATTCGGCCGTCGATCGGCGGTCAGTCGGGTTCCGTTCCCTCGTCCGGCCGACGCCCCTCAGCATCGGAATCCTCTTCGGCCTCGGGCGGTCGCAGTTCGGCGAGAATCGCCTGCACACTCGGGGGAAGACAACCCGGCGGATCACTGGCGGGGAATGATTCCTCCCCCCACTCTTCGAGGAGGGCGTCCACCACCTGGAGGTCTGCCGGTCGCTTGCGGTCCGTCGCGTGCATCACACTCCTTCCGAGCGGACTCTCCCAGTGTGACACGAATCCGTCGCTGTGGGCGGCCGGCTAGGAGGACGAGGCTTCGTCGAGGGGGAGAGATCCATCGCGGCGGTGCATCTCGGCATGGGCCTCGAGGAGCGTCTCCCATTCAGGCGGATGGGCCACGTCGACAGCGATCAGGTGGCTGCTGCGGGGACCTCCGTCCCGGTCGAAGGAGCGGGCCCGGCGGATGAGGGCTCGGGAGCGATCGTCTATACGCCGGTGCTGCGCGAGGTGCTCGTCCCAAGAGGACACGAGGAACACCTCGGTGAAGCGGTCGGGGTGGCCGACGTTCCGGTACAGACGCCACCGGTATGCCCCCGTCGACAGACGGACCCTCCGGATCCGGGTCATCACTTTCAAGAAGTCCTCGTAGTCGTCGGCGTCGATCGTCCAGGTGCTCACCACCATCACCGGCCCGCCTTCCAGGTTCTCCGGGTGGTCGTCGAGGTGCACTTCCTCCTCGTACTCGGGAGGACGGATCTCCTCCAGGCGAGGGATCCGGAACAAGGGGACGGCGAGGCCGAGCAAAACCGTCCCGATCGACATCACGGCGATGGCGTTGCCGGAACCGATGACGTCGGCCAGCGCCCCGGACAGGATGGCGCCGAGCGGAGTGATCCCGGTGAAGGCCAGTGTGTAGAGGCTCATCGCCCGGCCCCGGATCCACTCGGGGCTCAGGGTCTGGGTCGTTGTGTTCAGCGTGACCAGGGTCAGGACCCAGCAGACGCCGACGACGATCAGACCGGGAATCGCGAGCCACACGGAGTCGACCAGGCCGACGTACACACCGGCCAACCCGAAGATGCCCACGCTGATCTGTGTCGCCCGACTCCCGAGGCGGCTCACGGCCCGGTGCCGCCCGAATGCGGCCACCAACGCCCCCACCCCCATCGCTCCCAGCAACAACCCGTACTCGGCGCTGGAGCCGCCGATCTCCTCGGTGTAGGGGGCGAGGACGCTCTGTATCGCCGCCGAGAAGATGGCGAAGGCGGCGACGAGCGCCAGCAGCCGGGCGAAGCTCGGTGTGAACCGGGCGAAGCGGAGCCCGAGAGCGATGGCCGACGATAGCGAGGCGTGCTCGGGCTCGGGCAGATCGAGTCGTCGAGCGACCAGCGAAACTGCCGCTATCACCCCGAGGAACGAGGCGGCGTTGACTCCGAACGCCACCGCCGCCCCGAACGTGGCGAAGACGAGGCCGGCGAGAGCGGGACCCACGGCCCGGGCGACGTTGAACCCCGCCGAGTTGAGGGCCACCGCCGAGGCCAGCATCCCGCGTGGTACCAGGTTCGGGACGATCGCCTGCCAAGCGGGGAGATTGAACGCCACGCCCACCCCGATGACGAGACCGAGGCCCAGGAGCAGAGGAGGCGTCATCATGTCGAGCATGGTGAGGACCGCCATGGCGGTGGCGGCGATGCCCATCAGCAACTGGGAGTAGAGCATCACCTTGGCTCGGTCGGCCAGATCCGCCAACGCTCCCGCCGTGAGGCCCAGGAACAAGAGGGGGAGCGTGTTGCTCGACTGCATGAGTCCCACCCACGTCGCCGACCCGGTCATCTCCAGCATCAGCCACGAGGCAGCGACGGAATAGAAGAAGGAACCGAGGTTCGAGAAGATCGACGCGATCCACATCACCCGGAACCGGCCGATCTTCAACGGAGCGACGGCGGTCATCGACCTTCGAGTCTATGGCGGGTTGGGTGACTGCTGTTGCCACGCCAAGATGGCGTGGACGCGACGCAAAGGACAGGTGACCGATGGAGATGACCTATCGACGAATGGGTGGCACCGGACTCAAGCTGAGCGTGCTGTCTTTCGGATCCTGGGTCACGTTCGGCAACCAGCTCGATCTCGACGCTGGCATGGAGTGCATGCAGGTCGCCTACGAAGCCGGTGTGAACTTCTTCGACAACGCCGAGGCGTATGCGGCCGGCAAGAGCGAGGAGCTGATGGGTGAGGCCCTGCGGCGGCTGGGTTGGCCCCGCAGCTCGTACGTCGTCTCGACCAAGTTCTACTGGGGGATCCTCGACGGTCCCAACACCAAGAACACTCTGAATCGCAAATACCTGATGGAGGCGATCGATCCATCGCTCGAGCGCCTCGGCCTCGACCACGTCGACATCGTCTACTGCCACCGGCCCGATCTCGAGACACCGGTGGAGGAGACGGTGTGGGCGATGTCGGAGATCGTGTCGAGCGGACGGGCGCTCTACTGGGGAACCTCGGAGTGGCCCGCCGAGCGGATCCGTGAGGCGTGGGAGGTCGCCGACCGTCACCATCTCCACAAGCCGGTTGTCGAGCAACCCCAGTACAACTTGTTCCACAGAGAACGGGTCGAGGAGGAGTACCGGGACCTCTACGAGGACATCGGCTTGGGCCTCACCACCTGGAGCCCGCTCGCCTCGGGGCTCCTCACCGGCAAGTACCTAGACGGGATTCCGGCGGGCAGCCGTGCGGAGATCCTCGACTTCGTCGCCGAACGCGCCCAGGACCCCGAGACCCAGGACCGAGTCCGTCGCTTCATCGAGATCGCCGATTCCCTCGACTGCACGCCGTCGCAGCTGGCGATCGCCTGGTGCGCGACCAACCCCGATGTGTCCTCGGTCATAACCGGGGCGAGCCGGGTAGGACAGGTTCGGGAAAACCTCGCGGCTCTGGAAGTCATGGGCAGGCTCGACGAGGAGACCCGCAGCCGGCTCGCCGCCCTCTTCGCCTAGAGCCGCTCCTTCAGGAAACTGGTTGCCCGCGAGAGCACCATGGCCGCCGCCTCCTCGTCGTAGGCCGGGCTCTCCGGGTCGGCGAATCCGTGCTCGGTCCCGGGGTAGGTGTGGATGGTCACGTCGAGGTCCTCGAGGCCCATCGTCGCTTCCATGAACGCCGCCTCGTCGGGGCTGATGAAGCGGTCTTTCTCGGCGTAGTGGATCTGATAGGAGGCGCTGGCGCCTGCGAAGTCGATCACCTGGCTGCCGTACACCGACACGGCGGCCGCGACTAGGTCAGGCCGCCGCACGGAGAGCCACAGACCCAGAGACCCGCCCATGCCGTAGCCGATCACTCCGATCGGGCCGTCCTCCGATTTCTCGGCGAGGAGATCGGCGGAGGTCATCACCAGGAAGGCGAGGCGATTGGGGTCTGCCTCGGCGAGTGCCTGTTCGGCGGCTTCCTCCGTCTCGGGCCTGACTCCGAAGGCGAGGTCGGGAGCCAGGACCACGAAGCCCTCCAGCGACAAGGCATCCGCCCGCCGCTTGAGGGGGCGCGTCAGCCCCCACCAGGCGGACAGCAGCAACAGGCCCCGGCCTCGCCCGCCAGGGGGAGCGACGAAGTATGCCTGGTCACGCACCGTGTTCAGGCTATCGGGCACGTCCGCGTACCCTGCCGCCGGTGCAGGAGCGGACCATCGGGCTGTGGATGACCCTGGTCGCTGCCGTTCTGTTCGCAGTGTCGGCAGTGGCGGCGGCCGATGTCTTCGAGTCCGTAGCGCCCGCCCGGGTCGCCCAGTTCCGGTCGATGTTCGCTGCCATCGTCTTGATGGCTGTCGCTGCCCGCCGGGGGATGCTCGGGGTGGGAGAGCACTGGTGGATGACCGCCCTCATGGGGGCGAACTTGGCGGCGGTCACGGTCACGTTCTACTGGGCGATCGACCGCCTCGGGGTGGGTCCGGGCACGACGATCCAGTTCGCCGCTCCCGTTCTGGTCATGGTGTGGATGCGCGTGGTGGGGAAGCGGCACGTCCCGCCGCTCGCCTGGATGGCAGGCGTCGCCGCGGTCGGCGGCACGGCCCTCATGGCTCGGGCTTGGGAAGCCGACGTCGACGTCATCGGACTGGCAGCGGCGGTCGGAGCGGCGCTGACGTTCGGCACCTATCTGCTCCTGGGCGAGCGCCTCGGCGGGCGACTGCCGTCGACGACGACCGTCGCCTATGGGTTCTTGTTCTCCGCGCTGATATGGCTGGTGGCGGTCCCACCCCAGGTATCCGACCTGGACGGTGGAGAGTGGGCCAAGCTGGCGTTCATCGGCTTGGCGGGCACGGCTCTTCCGTTCCTCCTCGAGATGTCGGCGCTACGACGGGCGGATCCCGGGTCGGTGGGAGTCGTGGCCACCGCCGAGCCGGTGGTGTCGGCGGCGTGCGCCTGGGTGTGGTTGGGGCAGAACCTGTCGCCGTCCCAGGTGCTGGGGGGAGCGCTCACCGCCGCGGCCGTGGCCTCGATCCACCTGGTCACCGCACGGCGTCCGACGCTCCCGGTTCCCCCCGCCTGACCTCAGTAGTCGATCCCCCGCTTGGCCATGATGCCTTGGTCGTAGGCGTGCTTCACGTTGCGCATCTCAGTCACGGTGTGGGCGATCGCCACCAACTCGTCGGGGGCGTCGCGGCCGGTGCAGATCACGTTCACGTGGTCTGGCCTTTCCTCGATGGCTGCCACCACATCCGCGGTTTCGATCCATCCCCAGTTCATCGGATAGGTGACTTCGTCGAGGATCACCAGGTGGTGCTCCCCCGCCGAGATGATCCGGGAAGCCTTCGACCAGGCCTCCACGGCGATCGCCTGCGACTCCTCCATGTCTTCCGACTCCCACGTGAATCCGTCGCCGATGGCGAACCAGTCGACGCCGAGCTGGCGGGCGATCTTCTCCTCGCCGACCTTCCAGTCGCCTGACTTCAGGAACTGCACGACGGCTACCCGCCATCCTCGCGCCAGTGCCCGGATCATGGTGCCGAAGGCGGCAGTCGACTTTCCCTTGCCGTCTCCGGTGTTGACGATCACGAGGGACGGGGCACGTCGGGTTGCCGCCGGAGGCGGCTCGGTCGGAGGTTCGTGGACGGGATCCGTCATTCGGCCCCGATCACGAGTGAACGAAGCAGAAAGGATGGCCGGCCGGGTCTATGTACACCCTCCAGGTGGGACCCGGCTGATGCTCCGCCTTGCGAGCGCCGAGCTCCAGCACCTGCTGCTCGGCGGCCTCGATGTCATCGACCACGAAATCCAGGTGCGCCTGCTGGGGATGCTCGGGATCCGGCCAGCTCGGCGGCACGTGGTCGGGTGCCAGCTGGAATGCGATCGTCACGCCGCTGTCCGACTTCAACTCGATCCAGTGTCCGTCATCGAACGGCTCGTCGACTTCCCAGCCAGTGATGGCCGAGTAGAACTCGGCGAGACCCATCGGATCGGGCGTGTCGAGGGCGACAACCGAGAAGCGGGCGATACTCATGAGGCCTCCTCCATGGCCGACAGTACGACGGGATCACCGGCTGCCACCCGACCCTCCTCGAGCACCCGAGCGTACATCCGGGACCAGCCCGGATGCAGGCCATGGTGCATCCGTGTGAAGTCACCTTCGATGAACCAGGCAGCGTTCTTGTAGCAAGGGGTGGTCGGGGCGGTGATTTCCAGCAACGCATCGCCAACCCGGAGCCGGACGCCCGGAACGACTTCCGCCCACTCGATTCCGGCGATGGTCAGGTTCTCGCCGGCGTAGCCCGGTTGGATCGGGTGGCCCTCGGCCCGGAGGGCTTCGATCACCTCCAGCGAGTACAGGCACACCGCCTTCTCGGGCCCCCCGTGGTGCCGGGTGTCGTCCTGGGCGTCGCCGGCGACACCGTCGGCTCCGACGAAAGCCGCAGCTACCGGGCGCTTGGGAACGCCCCCGTGCGACACGTTGATCTGATGGACTCTTCCCGCCATGATTCGTGCCCCCTGAAGGGTAGGAGCGTCATGGCCGACAATGTCACGGTTCTCGATCATCCCCTGATCCAGCACAAGCTGACCTTGATGCGACGCCGCGAGACGGCCTCCGCCGACTTCCGGAGACTGTTGCGGGAGATCGCCGGGCTGATGACATACGAGGTCACCCGTGACCTCCCCATCTCATACGAACGGATCGAGACCCCCATCGCCGAGATGGACGCGCCGGTGATCGAAGGGAAGAAGCTGGTGGCGATCTCGATCCTCCGGGCGGGAAACGGGTTGCTCGAGGGCATCCTCGATCTGGTTCCGTCCGCCCGGGTCGGCCACATCGGTCTCTACCGCGACCCGGAGACGCTCGAGGCCGTCGAGTACTACTTCAAAGTGCCCGACGACCTCCACGACCGCGACGTGATCGTCGTGGATCCGATGCTGGCCACGGGACATTCGGCGGTCGCCGCCCTCGATCGCATAAAGGAGAAGAACCCGCGCAGCATCCGGTTCCTGTGTCTGCTTGCGGCCCCCGAAGGTATCGAGCATCTCGCGCAGCACCATCCCGACGTTCGCATCATCACCGCAGCGATCGACTCCCACCTGAACGACCACGGCTACATCGTCCCCGGGTTGGGCGACGCCGGCGACCGCCTCTACGGAACGAAATGAGCTCGGCTCAATCGGCGTCCTCCAGACACTCCGCCAAGATCTGGATGCCTGCTTCGATGTCCGCTTCGGGAACGAGCCCGTAGCCGAAAGCCATCCCCGGCGGCACCGAGAGTCCGGCCGCCATCTCGGAGATCGGGTCGACGACTACGCCTCTCGCGGCCGCCGCACCGAGTGCCTCGCCGAGATCGAGGTCGACTCCCGGCCGGAGGAGGGCGGCGACGTGGAGCCCGGCGCCAGCGGGGAGCAGTTCCAACCACCGACCCAGGTGCTCCTCGACAGCCCCCACCAGAGCCTCGTGACGGCGCCGGTAGCGTTGGCGGGTACGCCGGAGATGACGGGTGAGATCGCCCCGTTCGATGAAGTCCGCCATCGCTTCTTCCTGGATCGGGTCCCCGTGCCAGTCACTGACCAGCCGGGCCGTAGCCAGCCCCCTTCTCAGCGCCTCGGGCGCGACCAGGAAACCCAGCCGGAGCGATGGGTGCATCGTCTTCGAGAACGAGCCGACGTAGATCACCCGGCCTCCGCTGTCGAGGCTCTGCACGGGATCGAGCGGGCGATCGGTGAAGCGGAATTCCGAGTCGTAGTCGTCCTCCACGATGAGGGCGTCGTGGCGCTCGCTCCAGGCGATCAGCTCGAGGCGGCGACGGAGACTCATCGTGGTGCCGAGGGGAAACTGGTGCGAGGGCGTCACGTAAACGAGTCGGGCTCCCTCGGGCAACTCCTCGGTGACGATGCCTTCGGCGTCGACCACCACCGGCACCACCTCCGCCCCCATCGAACGCAACAGCTTTCGCACCGGGGGATAGCCAGGATCCTCCACCGCCACGACAGTGCCCGGCTCCACCACCACCCGGGCGATCAAGTCGAACGCCTGCTGGGCGCCGCGTGTGACGAGCACATCATCGGGCCCGCAACGAACCGCGCGGGAGATCGCGACGTGGCGGGCGATCGCCGTCCGCAGCGCCGGTTGCCCTGCCGGGTGGTGGTAGGCGGATGAGAACCGATGAGCTCCCAGCTGGGCAGAGAGAGCCCGCCGCCACTCGTCACGTGGGAAGAAGGCGGGATCGCCCATTCCCAGTCGGAAGTCGTAGGTCGCAGGTGGACGAGGCGCCGGGAAGGGAGCGTCGCTCCACACCGGTCGAACGTGGTGCTCCGAACCGGCCGGGGCGCGAGCCGGCGACGGCTCGGGGATCTGGGTCGACACGAACGTCCCGGCTCCGACTCGTCCCTCCAAGTATCCCTCGGCCACGAGCCTTTCGTAAGCGCTGGTCACCGTGACCCGGGCGACGCCGAGCTCTTCGGCGAGCCGGCGCGAGGGAGGGAGCCGGTCGCCGGGCCGCAGTCGCCCACTCACGATGGCCTCGACCACGCTTCGGTAGATGCCTCCGATGCGATCGCCGGGCGGCGGGGCCGGGATGTGGGCGTTCGTCGGCTCACAGCTGACGGTCGCCCTCGTCATCAACCTCGCCCGCGGCGGTGCAGTCGGGTGGCGCAGCGTCGCTGGCGTGGCCTTCCTCGTGTGGGGCGCAGTCCTGCTGGCTGCTCCCTCAACGGGCCCATCAACGAACTGAACCAGGAACAACCACCCGTGCGGGTCCGCGCAGGTCTTGGCCGAGCGACGGAATGGTGAGAGGTCTTGCCTGCCTCCGGATGGCAACGGCGGCATTGGCGAACACGCTCGCATAGCAACGGCTGTTGACAAGCGGCGCCGTCAACGTATGTTGCTACGCATGGACGCGCAGGCGTTGGCTCTGGCGGCAGCGGACATCGCTGATCCGCGTGCAGGGTTGCGGGCGGTGGCCTCGCTGCGGGTGTTGACCGAGACGTTGGAGCTTCGACAGGTCGAGGCGGCGCTTCGATCTGGCTCGAGTTGGCAGGACGTGGCCGATGCGCTCGGGGTGTCTCGTCAGGCCGTGCATCGCAAGTACGCCAGGCGGATCGACCCGTCGATTCCGGTGCCGAGGAGGAACCGGTCATGAGCAAGCTGGTCGCGATCTTCGAGAACTCCCAACGGCTCGCGCTCATCGCAGTGGAGGAGGCGCAACGCTTCGGGCATCCGGCCGTAGACGTCGAGCACCTCTTCCTTGCGCTGGCGCTCAGCGAGACCGCGGCGGGCATATCGCTGCGTGAGGCTGGTGTGACCATCGACGACGCCCGCGAAGCGGTGCAGGCCGAACACGATGAGCGGCTGGCTGCGCTGGGCGTCCGGGACGTGCCGGTGCCGGCGGTCAGGATGCCGACCGCGGGGCTCGGCGAGATCGAGTGGAACGAACGGGCCCTGGGTCTGTTCTCCCGAGCGACCGGCGACGGGGACGGCGCCGCCCTGCTGCAAGCACTCATCGATGAGCCTGGCGGGTTCGTTTCGGCGGTTCTGCAACATCTCGATGTCGATCCTGACGTGGTGCTGCGGGAAGCGGAGCCGGCGAAGGTCGCACCTGGGGCATCCGCCGAACCGGAGATTGTCGACGGAGGCTGGTGGCAGGTCTCGCATTCGGCGTACGTGCCCGCATCGGTGCACGAGGTGTGGGTGCTGCTCGACGACGTGACCCGGCGTCCCGAGTGGGACACCGCTCTTGCCGCGGTCCGCCCCGTCGAACCTGAACGCTCAGGTCGGTGGATCGGTGAGGCCAGGACCCGGCCCTCAGGTCGCGGCAGGTGGCGGGTTCCCCGGCGTGCCCGCATCTCGATCATCGAGCGCATCGAACGAGAAGAATGCCGACGGATCGCGTGGCAGACCACGTACCCGCGTCTGGACGAGTCCTACGATCGGCGGCTGCGGATCAAGCTCGAGGAACAGCCTCGCGGCACCCGTGTCCATCTGACCCTTCAGGGTCGGCGTCCGCGCGTGCTCGCCAACGTTCGACTGCGCGTGCGCTGCTTCCTCGCCGCCAGCGAACTCACCAGGCTCGCGTCCGGGATCTCCCGCCGTTTCCGAAGCTGACCTCGCGAGAGCCTGCGAGCCGTGCACCGTTGCCCGGGCCGCGGACGCCGGAGTAGGTGCACGTTCAAGAGGGTGTGCTCAGCTCCAGAAGATGCGGGTGGGATCGCGGTCGATCTCATCGAGAAGGTCTTGGACGTCGGCACTGGGTTCGGCGAGGTCGTACTCGCGGAACTTCAGATTGCGGTCGCGCCAGTACAGCGACCATCGGTCGCGCGCCTCGGTGTAGCGCAGCCGCGCAATCGGGAACCGTGTCCACTCAGGTCCGTACTCCGCTCGCCACGGAGCGCGGGACTCCAGGATGGTGACGGTCCGGTCGGTGACGTCCAACTCGAGCCGCACCTGGTCTCGTGCATCCACTGGGATCCTGCGATCCGCCCAGCTGCGGATGCGGTCGAGCGCGTCCTCGGGGATCATCGAAGGTCCTGGCGAGCGTTTGGCTGTTCTGCACGGTGGAGCGTACGCACGCCGCGCCCGCTCCGAGACGACCACCTCGTCGAACGGTCTCGAAAACCGGCGAGCGCCTCGCGCGTCCCGAGGGTTCGAATCCCTCACCCTCCGCTACATCACCACAGGTCAGAGCAGGTTTCCATGTGATGATCTGACGCCTGAATCCGCCGTCGACTACGGCGCTTTCGGGCGCCTGGGCCGCGTTTGGGCCGCATGAGATCGAGCCCGTCGCCTCGCGCCTTGGGGAGCAGCTACGGGGTCGGGATCCTGGAGATGGGGCGAAGCACCCCGCGTTTTCGTAATGCTCGGCCGGTACGATCAAGGGTATGAGCCACGCTCCCGCACACGATGATCACGGGCCTCACGGTCTGGATCTGCTTCCGCGCGACCTCACGCCGGACGAGCTCGCTGCCGCGCCGACGCTCGCCACGCCGGCTGCACTGGTGATCGAGGAACTCAGCGCCGAGGAGGACGAGGCCTTCGCTGCCGCCTTGTCCTCATGAGGTTGGTCGTCGACACCGGGGTGCTCAGTGCGGGGCTCAGCCGCCGACGCCGGGTCGATTTCGAGTCCGTTGTCGCGATGTTGGCGGGACATCAACTTTTCTCGCCGTCCAGGCGGGGGCCGAACTGCGGGACGGAGCTCTCGTTGCGCAATGGGGCCAGCCGGGGCGCAACAGCCTCGAAGACGCGATCGCAGCCACCACCGCGGTTCCGATCACCGACACCCTGGTCAAGGCGGCCGCGCTGCTGCGATTCGAGTGCCGGACGGGGACACCCCCTCGCAGATCGGGCGCACCACCAGGATCTGGGATC
>DATGOV010000025.1:0-105285 GCA_035305585.1 Acidimicrobiia bacterium
TGATCACCCCGATCGCCCGTGCCGGCGCGAGCCGCGTACGCGGTCAATAGCGTCCCCGCGAGGCAACGCAGCACAGGTCGCCTGCAGCAGGGGAACGCCCTCCGCGCCTCGTCGGCTAACCGCAATCCCTGACTGCTCCCAACGCGACCGCCCTGCACGGAACCCTGTCTCTACGGCGTCGCCCGCGAAGCCCAGCACCGAGGAAGATCAGCACGAACGTGGTCGCGGCGGCGCCTGCCGCGAGCCGGCCGGGGACACTGGAGAGGCCGAGCGCTCCCTCGTTGCCGCCCGCGACGGCGGCTGCGGCGAGCGGTTGCACGGCCAGTACCGCCCGTTCGGGCCGAGCAGCGCGGTGATCTCGCCGGCCCCAGCATCGAAGCTCAACCCGTCGACCGCCCGGGGTCGCAGCGAACGACCGGCACAGGCCTCGACCACCAGACCGGGTTGAGCGTCGTCGCCATCCGAGACCGCCTCTCTTCGCGCCCGCGTCACCCGATCGCTCGCAACGTACGTACGAAGCACGGTCCTGGAACGGGGCTGCGAGCGATCGGTAGCAGTGCGTCAGTGCTCGGTACGGCGGTCGAATGCCGAGAGTGGCGATGAGGTCCTCGTGGAGCTCGAACCAGACGCGGTGGCAGGAGTCGACGTCGGTGCGGTCGACCCAGGCACTCTCACCGGCCCGTGCGTGGGCCAGTGCGGCGCTGAAGCGGCTGTCGTTACGAGAGCATCCTCGCGGTCCATGGCATCGCTGCCCGTCGAGCACCGGCGGCGTGCCACGCTCGAGACAGCCACCGCAACGCAGCTCGCTGCGCTCGGCGCGAAGGTCGCCGAGATCCTCGGTGGACCACAGGACATCGAGTGGGCCATCGCCGACGGCCACATCTGGCTCCTGCAGGCACGTCCCATCACAACCGCACCCCCGCCCATCCCGCCACCGTCCGCGACGACGCCGAGCATCGCCACGCTGACGGGATTACCTGGCAGCCACGGGACCGCGACCAGTACCGCACGGACCGTACGAGGCCCGGCCGACTTTCCACGAGTGCGTTCGGGCGACATCCTCGTCTGTCCGTTCACAGACCCGGCATGGACGCCGCTGCTGCGCATG
Source organism: Acidimicrobiia bacterium (assembly GCA_035305585.1). Classification (GTDB taxonomy): domain Bacteria; phylum Actinomycetota; class Acidimicrobiia; order Spongiisociales; family ZC4RG35; genus ZC4RG17. The sequence continues at coordinate 1,109 of DATGOV010000025.1, forward strand.
GCCGCCGGGGTCGTCACCGAGGCCGGAGGAGCGCTCTCCCACGCTGCGATCGTCGCCCGTGAACACCGCATTCCAGCCGTGGTCGGCGTGGTCGACGCGATCGATCTGGTCCTCGATGGCGTCACCGTCACGATCGACGGCACCGCTGGCACCGTGACCATTCCGGAGGGCAACCTATGACCATCCGGCATTCTCTACCTCGCCCGTCACGGCGTCGCCGATGCGTTCGGGGAGCTCACCGAGGCCGGCGGACGGCAAGCACGCCTGCTCGGCCAGCGACTCGCCGAGCTGCCGATCGACGTGGTCTGGCACTCGCCCCTCCCGCGCGCCGTCGTCAGCGCGCAGCAGATCGCCGCACAGCTCCCGAATGTGCCGGTGATCGAGGCTCCCGAGCTCGTCGACCACGTCCCGTACGTCCCGCGTGCCGACGAGACACCGGCGTCCTGGATCGGCTTCTTCGACGGCTACACCGACCCCGAAGCGGCCGCCGGACAGCAGATCGCCGAGACGCTAGCTGTAGTTGCTACGAGGGTTGTTCAGAAGACATCCGGGTCTCGCTAGGACTGGGGGTGCTACCGCCGCCAGCACCTGGAGACCCGGATGCAGGTTCACGCTAACGCGCCCTGGACGCCCTTGCGACGCCGCCAGCTCATCCCGAAGGTCGACACCGGTCAGCTCAGCGTGGCTGACGTTGCCGAGTTGGCCGGTGTCAGCGAGCGCACGGTGTTCAAGTGGCTGGCCCGTTGGCGTCGCGGCGATGAGCTGCTCGCCGATCGCCCCTCGGTCGCACGCTCGTTACCGCACGCGACCCCGCCGGCCGTGGTGGCCACGATCGAGCAGCTGCGGCGGCAACGCTGGACTGTCCCGCAGATCGGCGACGCGCTGCGGATGCCCTACTCGACCGTGACCGCGATCTGTCGACGGCTCGGTCTCAACCGGCTGTCCAAGCTCGACCCGGTCGAGCCACCCAACCGCCACCGGGTGAGTCCCACGTAGTGGTGTAGGAGCAGGCCTGCCACGTCGTCTGTGACGTAGGTGGGCCACCGTGCGAATCTCCAAGTTCCTACACAAAGAGGTTCGACACGATGACCCACTACGAGTCTGCCATCGATCAGATCGCTGAGCGTCTTCAAGGCACCGACGCGACCCTGACCACCTCGATCGCATCGATCCTCGCGGCCGCGATGCAGGAGCTGATCGCGGCCGAGCTGACCGGCACGATCGGTGCCGACCACGGTGAGCGCACTCCGACCCGGCTGGCGCAACGCAACGGACACCGGCCCAAGCTGCTGTCGACCCCGGCCGGTGACATCGAGGTCGGCATCCCCAAGCTCAGGAAGGGCAGCTTCTTTCCGGAGCTGCTCGAACCGCGCCGGCGGATCGACAAGGCCCTGTGGGCGGTGATCATGACCGCCTACATCACCGGGACCTCGACCAGGAAGGTCGACGACCTGGTCAAGGCGCTCGGCTGCGACACCGGGATCTCAAAGTCATCGGTGTCGCGGATCTGCAAAGGGATCGACGCCGACGTCACGGCGCTACGCACCCGCCGGTTGGATCATCAGCCGTTCGTCTACGTCTGGCTCGACGCCACCTACGTCCACGTGCGTGACGGCGGCCAGGTCGTCTCCAAAGCGGTCGTGATCGCCACCGGGCTGCGTGCTGACGGCCACCGCGAGGTCCTGGGCGTCGACGTCGGCGACAGCGAGAACGAAACGTTCTGGACCGAGTTCCTCCGCGACCTACGCGAACGCGGCCTCGACGGCGTGAAGCTGGTCATCTCCGACGCCCACGCCGGATTGAAGGCCGCCATCAAGAAGGTCCTGCAGGGCTCGTCATGGCAGCGCTGCAGGGTGCATGCGATGCGCAACCTGCTCGCGGTCGCCAAGACCCAGCAGCGGTCGGTGATCTCGGCGCTGATCCGCACCATCTTCGCCCAACCCGACCGCGAATCAGCCGTCGCCCAGCTACGCAGCGTCGTGGACCAGCTCGAACGGCTCGCCCCCACCGTCGCCGAGCGGCTCGAGGCGATGGAGGCCGACCTGCTTGCCTACACCGCGTTCCCGTCGGCGCACTGGTCAAAGATCTGGAGCAATAATCCGATCGAACGCCTCAACCGGGAGCTCAAGCGGCGCACCGACGTCGTGCAGATCTTCCCCAACGTCGAGTCCGTCATCCGCCTCGTCGGCGCCCTGCTCGTGGAGATGAACGACGAGATGATCGCCGCCGACCGCCGCTACATCGCCGCCGGCTCCGTCGCTGCCCTCCTCGATGACGAGGACCGTCTACCGTCCCTGCCCGCAGCACCCCGCACCTGACAACCGAGACGCACGGTCCTACACCACCCGGCGGGACTCCATCCCGCTACCAGCGCCGCCACGCAGGCGAGCTGATCCACATCGACATCAGAAAGCTCGGCAAGATCGGCCGGCCCGGCCACCGGGTGCACGGTGATCGCACCACCCGCGTGCGCGGCATCGGGTGGGAGTACCTCCACGTCGCTGTCGACGACGCGACCCGCTTGGCCTACGCCGAGGTGCTCGACGAAGGCGAGACCGCCCACGCCACCGCCGGATTCCTCAAGCGTGCCGTGGCCTGGTTCGCCGCCCGCGGCGTGCGTGTACGCCGCGTGATGACCGACAACGGCCCCGGCTACCGCTCGCGCGACCACGCCCGCGTCTGCCGCCACCTCAAGCTCAAGCACCTGCGCACGCGGCTCTACCGGCCACGCACCAACGGCAAGGCCGAACGGTTCATCCGGCTCATCACCAACAGCTGGGCCTACGGTGTCACCTACCAGACCTCGCAACACCGCCGCCGCGCCCTACCCGCGTGGCTGCACTACTACAACCACCACCGGCCACACGGCTCCCTCAACCGAGCGACACCCGGACAACGGCTACACCAGCTGAACAACCCTGCTGGCACCTACAGCTAGCGGCCCGGTTCGGTGGCATCGCGGCCACGACCGCTGCGAGGGCGCCGGCCGACACCCACGAGATCCTCGTCACCCACTCCTACTCGATCGCGTGGCCGGTACGCCACGCGATGGATGCGCCACCCGTCCGTTGGCTGGGCGGCCTCGACAGCGCCAACGCCGCACTGACGCTCATCGAGCACCGCAACGACCTCCCGCCAACACTCATCATCTTCAACGACATAGGTCACCTCCCAACCGACCTGCGGTTGGACCGGGCTCCCCGACATCGTCAGGCCCTGACCCAGGAGCGACGACCGGGACTCCGCGCCTGGACACCGGGTCCGCACCTTCCTGGCAGCCAACACACCGCCTGGTCTGCCAGCGAAGGAGGACCTGATGGCCATCCGTACCCAACAGTCCCTGACCGGGTTCATCGCTTCCGATCCGCAGCTGACGTTCACCGCGCAAGGTGACGCCCGGTTCTACGCCAAGCTCGGCCAGGAGCACTACCGGCGCAACGATGACGGGTCGTTCACCAAGCTCGACACCACCTTCCACGACCTCGTGCAGTATCGACGTGCCGCCGAACGTGCCTACGCCGCCTTCGCCGAGGGCGACCGGTTCGTCGCCGAAGGCTACGTCCGCACCTACGAGCACCAGATCGAAGGACAGCCTCGTCAGGGTGAGGAGTTCATCGCCAAGAAGCTCGGCCACGACACAGCGCGCACCGCCTACACCGTCGACCGGACTCGCCGACCAACCACCGTCGACCAGACGCAAGCGGCCGGGACGCCGAGCCACGATACGGGCGCGCCAGAGCCGTCGCGTGACAACCCGGCCGTGTCGTTGTGACCGATCACGACCAGGCGAGCAGACGATGACCAACTACGACCTCGGCCACGGGTCAGGCAATGACGTGTCCGGCATCGCCGTGCCCGGCGAACAACACGGCCTCACCGACGCAACCGGCGGCGGAGAGCTGTACCTGCCAGAACCGCCCCGTCCGATCAACTGGAACCGGCTGACCGCCGACGAGGCCCAAGCCGCCTGGGAGGAGCTCGACGCCTGGGTCGACTGGCTCCGGCGCACCTACGGACTGCCTGCCGCGGTCATCCCGCCGGCCTGGCACCGCCACCCCGAGCTGGTGTGGGAGCTGTCCGCGCTGCACCTGCACTGGCTCGGGGCCTACGACCCCGAACAGCACGGCTCCGCACCCATCGGCTGGCACCGCGACTTCGCCGACGCGCGGGAACGTCTCCGGGACTGGGTCGCCAGCTGCGGCACCAATCTTGGCCGCGACCGCCCCACCCGCCAGACCATCTGGCCCGGTGAACCACCCGACGACACGACGGATGGCGAGATCGCCATCACCAACCGCAAAGACGACTTCCTCCGCTTCGTCGCCGACGACGTGCGGCGCCGCGGCGAGACGCCGCATCGGATGTAGCCGGCATGACTGACGAGGGGAGCATGATGATCACGAATCGGCGCGGTCCGCTGATCGAGTGCCGGGACGACCGGTACGGGCCCACCGCGGCAGCACGAGCGCGTGGTCGGTGACGCGATGGACGTCCTCGCCTCCGGAAAGCGGCAGCAGGCGGTAGATGCACCGGCCGCGCGCGCGTCCACGAGCCCTGGCGACGCTTCAAGCGACGTCGGCGACCACGCGTCGTACATGCCTTCGGGACTGCTCACAGCTTCGCAACTGGCAGACCACTGGCAGATCCCGGTTCGGACCCTCTACGCCTGGGCCAAGCGCAACGAGATCCCTCACTACCGAGCGGGAAGGCTGCTGCGCTTCGACCCGACCGAGGTCGCGGACCACTTTCGACAAGGTGGGTTCGCCGTCGAACTCACGGCCGACCCTAATCAGCCGGGCGAGTCAGCGTTCCATCTCCTATCCGCGTAGTGCTGCCCGCGGCCGGTCACCAGGAGCCGGACATGGCGAGGAAAGAGCACGGCGCTCGTCCCGTCAGCCGCAGGCATCATGTGCCGGCTGCACGTCAGCGGTCACAGGCGCGGCGGATAGATGGCGGCGCCGATCAGGTTCCCGACGGCTACGGCGAACCGCTCGCCCTCCCCCTCCGACAAGGGCCCGGGGCCCTGACCAGCGTCCTCGAACAGTTGGCACCGAAACAGCCTAGATTGGTCTGGACGATTAGCGGTGAATTGGCCCTTCTCCAAGACCAATGCTCGCGGTACGTTCGTCCCATGAATCACAACCACCAAACGCTCATCGGAGTGCTCGCCTGGGACGGCTTCTTGACCTCCGAGGTCGTCGCCCCCGTCGAAGTGCTGGGTGCGGCCGTCGACCGCGGCCTGCTCGACGCCCGGGTCCAGGTCGTGGCGTCGGAGGCGACCCCGGTCACGAGCGCCGAAGGCTTGCGGATCCTCCCCGACGTCACCATCGACGAATGTCCCACTCTCGACGTCCTGATCGTGAGCGGCTCCGCGGAGATGGACGGACCGCTGGCCGACGCCCGGCTGGTCGATTTCGTGGCCCGCCAGGGAAAGGGTGCTCGCTACCTCGCCAGCAACTGCTCGGCGGCATTTCTCGTCGGCAAGGCGGGCCTGCTCGACGGACGCCGGGTGACCACCTATCGAGGCGGGGAAGCAGACCTCCAGGACCAGTTCCCCGAGGCGCGTGTCAGCCCCGAGGACGTCGTCGTCGACGGCAGTCTGATCTCCTCGAGCGGAGAGGTCGTCAGCTACGAAGCGGCGCTTGTCCTCCTCGCCGAACTGGCAGGCCAGGAGGCGGCCAAGAGGATCGCCGAAGACCTGTACATCCGCTGAGTCAGGCGCCGTCCATCTCGTCGAGATCCGCGAGGAGCACTTTGCGCTCTTCAGGGTCACCGATCTCGTCGACGAGGCGGCGGGCGGCCTGCATGTGCTCGGTGAAGGAGTCGACATCGTCGACGAGTGACGCCGCCCGCGCCATCGCCTCGTGGGCGAAGGCGGCAACGAACGGGTCCAGGTCGGCGGCGACCCGCAGCGAGCGCTCGGCGAAGCGACGGGCGAGGTCTGGATAGCCCGCCCGCACCGCCGCACGGGAGACCTGCCAGTCGGCGATCGCTCGGTTGCGGGCATCGCCGACCTGATACCAATGGGCCCGCTGTGCGAAAGCCGACGCCAGCATCTCGTCGACTTCATCCGAGGTCAACGCCGGCCGATCCATCAGATCCCAGGTGTGGTTGAAGAATCGGGGGGCGAAGGTCCGGTGCCACCGGGTGATCTCCTCCACCCCGGGATCGCTGATCGGTTCTGCCATGGAGGAAGGCTACGCCAGGTGCCGGCGCCGCGCCGGACAGTCAGTTGTTGGGCGGAGCTTGGCTGATCTCAGCGAGTGCGGACTCGGGGTCCCGCTCGATCGCCAGGTCGCCGATCGAAACCACGCCCACGAGCGAATCGTCCTCCACCACCGGGAGTCGGCGTATCGCCTGGTCGGCCATGAGGCTCACGGCGGTGCCGACCGGGTCATCGGGGGCCACTGAGTGGACGTCGCGGGTGGCGAGGCTGCCGACGGTGAGAGCCTCGACTCCGTTGCCACTCGCCAGTCCGCGGACCACCAGGTCGCGATCGGTGACTATCCCCACCACCGACGCGCCGTTGGTGACGATGACGTCTCCGATGTCGCGATCGCGCATGATCTCGGCCACCTGCATGATGTTCATGTCCTCGGGCACGTGCACCGGATCGGTCGACATGACCTCGCGTATGGTCTGCATGGAGCCACCTTTCTCAGGATCCGGCCGACCACGTACCACTGTGAGGAGCCGTCAAACGCCCGATGCGACCTCCGACGGCAACGGAAACCAGCGAAGGGCCTCCGATCCCGGCGTGAGGACATCGGCGGCGGCGCCGTCGAGCTCCGCTTCCTCCAGGAGCTTGCGGCCCTCGTCCAGGTAGTCCGCCAGGCGCCCAAGGGGCTCGGTGGCGGGAGGAGGGTCGGCATCGGCGAGGAACGACTCGAGGCTCAGCGGTGGCGCCGCCAGGCCGTCGCGATGGCGCCACACCCCTGAAGCCGGGTCGAACCGGTACTGGGGCAGCAGTCGCCACCCCAGGTCGGCGACGAGATGCACCGCTTCGACCAGGTACTCGAACTCCTCTTCGGGGAGGAAGTAGTTGAAGTTGATCCTCACCCAGCCCGGCTTGATCACCTCGCACCCCGCCGCGATCTGCTCCTCGAACCGGGCGCTGGTCTCGGCGTCGATGCCGAGCAGCCGGTGCCCGTAAGGCCCGGCGCACGAACAGCCGCCGCGCGCTTGGATGCCGAACAGGTCGTTGAGCACCGCCACGACGAAGTTGTGGTGTAGATACCGGCCCTCACCGAGGTGGGCAGGGGCCCGCACCAGGAACGAGACGATGGACAACCGGTCTGCGTCGGGGTTTCCGAGGATCCGGATGTTCGGGTTCTGCCGCCACGACTCGATCGCTCGGCGGATGAACCCGTGCTCGAGTCGACGGATGGTGTCGGCCCCGACTCTCTCCTTGAGCGCGAACACGAGCCCGGCGCGGATCGACTCGACGATCGCCGGAGTTCCTCCCTCCTCGCGGTGCTCGGGATCGATGACGTAGCGGTGCCGCTCCTCGCTCACGTAGGAAACCGTGCCTCCGCCCGGGACGGCAGGGACCCGGTTGGAGAGCAGGTCCTTTCTCACCACCAGCACGCCCGGCGTCCCGGGGCCGCCGATGAACTTGTGCGGGGAGACGAAGATGGCGTCCTTGTGGTCGTGACCGTGGGTGAGCGGTGAGCGCATCTCGACGGCGACATAGGGAGCTGCGGCGGCGAAGTCCCAGAACGACAAGGCGCCGTGGCGGTGGAGGAGGGTCGAGATGGCTGACGTGTCGGAGATGATCCCGGTCACGTTGGAGGCAGCCGAGAAGCTGCCGATGCGCAACGGACGGTCCGAGAACTGGACCAGCCGTCGCTCGAGGTCACCGAGATCGATGTGGCCGTCGGCGTCCTCGGCGATCTCGATCACGTCGGCGATCGTCTCTCGCCAGGGCAGCTCGTTGGAGTGGTGCTCGTAGGGCCCGACGAACACGACAGGGCGTTCGTCGGGCGGAATACAGTCCGAAAGCCGGTACCGATCTTCCAGGTAAGCGGGTATTCGCAGACCCAGGATGGCGACCAGGCGGTCGATGGCGCCCGTCGAGCCGGAGCCGGCGAAGATCACCGCGTGCTCGTCCCGGTTGGCTCCCACCGCTCGACGGATGATGTCTCGAGCCTCCTCGCGGAACCGGGTGGTCTGGAGGCCGGTCCCCGACGTCTCCGTGTGGGTGTTGGCGTACATCGGGAGAACGGAGCGGCGGATGAAATCCTCTATCAGGTCGAGCGAACGGCCCGAGGCGGTGTAATCGGCGTACACGACCCGGCGCACCCCGAATGGCGTGGTCACCGCGGTGTCGGCGCCGATGAGCGACGATCGGATCTGCTCGATCAGATCGGACATGCCTGCCAGCGTACCGACCTCGGCGGGCCGACCACTCACCGCGGCCGCAAATCGCCGGGCACCGCGGCCTGGCGCCTGGCACACTGACGATGTGTCCGACACCTACATCCACGGGCACCACGAGTCGGTGTTGCGGTCGCACCGTTGGCGAACGGCGGAGAACTCCGCTGGCTACTTGCTCCCGTACCTCCGGCCGGGGATGGCTCTCCTCGACGTGGGGTGTGGTCCCGGGACCCTGACTGCCGATCTGGCTACCCGGGTGGCACCGGGGCGTGTGGTCGCCATCGACCGGTCGGAGTCGGTCGTGGCCGAGGCGAGAACCGCCACCGCCACGACCCGGAACGTGGAAGTGGCGGTGGGTGATGTCTACCAGCTCGAGTTCTCCGCCGGCACCTTCGATGTGGTCCACGCCCACCAGGTGCTCCAGCATCTGCGTGAGCCGGTGGCGGCGTTGAGGGAGATGAAGCGAGTGTGTCGTGCCGGAGGGATCGTGGCGGTGCGCGATGCCGACTACGGCGCCATGACCTGGTGGCCCGACGATCCAGGTCTCGATGCCTGGATGGATCTGTACCAGCGGGTGGCTCGGGCGGCCGGAACTGAATCGGACGCCGGGAGGCGGTTGCTGGGGTGGGCGAGAGCGGCCGGTTTCGACGATGTCGCGGCTTCCGCCTCGGTCTGGTCGTATGCGTCGCCGGTGGCTCGCCGGTGGTGGGGCGGTCTGTGGGCGGAAAGAGCCTTGGAATCGGACTTCGCCCGCCTGGCCCGCGATCAGGGCTTGGCGACGCCCGAGGAGCTGACCGCCATCTCGAACGCATGGAGCCGGTGGTCAGAGGCGGAGGACGGCTGGTTCGTGATCGTCCACGGTGAGATCGTCTGCCGGGTCGGTGAGGAGCCTCCGGCAGACGAAATGGCAAACTGACTCCGTGGCCAAGGACGCAATCGAGGTCGACGTCGCCGGCGAGATGATCCGGATCACTTCACCCGACCGGGTGGTCTTCCCGCGCCAGGGGTGGACGAAGATGGACGTCGTCGAGCACTTCCTGGCCGTGGCCGAGGGAGCCCTCAGAGGAATCGCCGACCGCCCCACGATGCTGAAGCGTTACATGACCAATGTGGGCGAGGACCCGGTCTATCAAAAGCGAGCATCGAAGAACACTCCCTTCGACACGGTGCAGATCCGGTTCCCGTCGCAACGGCCCGGGTACATGAACGTCCCCCGAACGGAGGCCGACGTCGTTCGCCTCGCCCAGCTCGGATGCCTCGACTTCCATCCGTGGCCGGTGCGGGCCGACGACATCGACCACCCGGACGAGCTCCGATTCGATTTCGACCCCACGCCCGGATTCGGGTTCGACCACGTGAGGAAGGCGGTGGCGGGTGCCAAGGAATTGCTCGACGAGATCGGGCTGGTGGGCTGGCCCAAGACCTCGGGCAGCCGGGGGATCCACGTCTACGTCCGCATCGAGCGGGAGTGGGACTTCTTCCAGACCCGGCGGGCGGTCCTCGCCTTTGCCCGCGAGCTCGAGAGGCGGATGCCGGATCTCGTGACCACTGCCTGGTGGAAGGAAGAGCGGCACGGCGTGTTCATCGACTACAACCAGAACGCCCGTGACAAGACCGTGTCGTCGGCGTATGGCGTTCGCCCGACCGGTTACGTGTCGGCGCCGTTTCGGTGGGACGAGCTCGACGACGTGAACATCGAGGACTTCCCCCTCGACCGCTTCGCCACCGAGCGCTATGCCGAGGCGGGTGATCTGACCGTCGGCATCGACGAGTCGGCGGGACGGATCGACACGCTGATGGAGTGGGTAGCGAGGGACGAGGAGCAAGGCATCGGCGACGCGCCCTGGCCTCCCCACTACCCGAAGCAGCCCGGCGAACCACCCCGGGTTCAGCCTTCCCGCCAGCGGCGCCCCGACGACGATTACTGACCGCCCGACCGGCATGACGTGGTTTCTGTGACCAGCGTTGCGGGAGATGCGACGTTTTGGTCACAAAGAACCACCGACTGGCCAGTCGGGGATGGCTGATCGGTGGATGCGGTCGGGGTTGCCTCTCCCGCACACTCGGAGCATGGCAATCATCGAAGTACGCGGACTGACCAAGCGGTACGGAGACCGCACCGTCGTCGAGGGGGTCACCTTCTCCGTGGAGGAAGGGGAGATATTCGCCATCCTCGGGCCCAACGGCGCCGGGAAGACGACCACCGTCGAGATGATCGGCGGCTTGCGCCGTCCCGACGGCGGGACCGTGCGGGTGATGGGGATGGACCCGGTCGCCGACGGACGCCGGATCAAGGAGGTCCTCGGCATGCAGCTCCAGGAGAGCCAGTTCGCCGATCGGATCCGAGTGGGCGAGGCCCTAGAACTGTTCAGTTCCTTCTATCCCTCGCCGGTGCCCTGGCGGCAGCTGATGGCCGAACTCGGCCTCGCCGAAAAGGAACGGACGACGTTCTCTCGCCTGTCGGGCGGGCAACGCCAGCGCCTTTCGATCGCGGCGGCGCTCATCGGCGACCCGAAGATAGCCATTCTCGACGAGCTCACGACAGGTCTCGATCCGAAGGCGAGGCGCGACACGTGGGATCTGATCGAGGGGCTGCGCCGGCGCGGGGTCACGATCGTGCTCGTCACCCATTTCATGGAGGAAGCGGAACGGCTGGCCGACCGGGTGGCCGTCATCGACGAGGGACGTCTCGTCGCCCTCGACACTCCCGACGGCCTGGTCTCTCGCACTGCCGGTCGCCAGGTCATGCGGTTCCGTCCCAGCCGTCCGCTCGATCCCGACGAGCTGCGGAGCTTGGCGGAGGTCGAATCCGTCACGGAAGACGAGGGGAAGCTGACCGTTGCCGGGAGTCACGATGTCGTCTACGTCGTCACGTCCCTCCTGGCCCGGCGCCAGATCGTCGCTCACGACCTGCGGGTCGACTCGGCGACCCTCGACGACGCCTTCCTCGCCCTCACCGGGCGGAAACTCGACACCGAGGAGGTTTGAACATGTCACCACTCACCACCCTGACGCGGATCGAAGCCAAGGTGTTTCTCCGGGAGCCGATGGCCGTCTTCTGGGGCCTCGTGTTCCCGTCGCTCCTGTTGCTCGCCCTGGGCCTGGTGTTCCCCGGCGCCCAGGAGTTCAGCGAAGACCTCGGCGGAGCGCGCTTGGTCGACCTCTACGCGCCGACGGTGATCGGCCTCGCCCTCGTCACGCTGGGGGTGTCGACGCTGCCGACGATCCTGGCCACGTACCGCGAACGCGGAATCCTGCGGCGCATGTCCACCACCCCGGTGCACCCGGCGCGGCTGGTGCTGTCCCAGCTCCTCATCCACGCCGGAGTGGCGGTGGTCGCATCGGCGACGAGCATCCTCCTCGGCTGGGTGCTGTTCGACGTGGCGCCTCCCGACGATCTCGTCGGATTCGTCGTGGCGTTCGTGCTCGGTACGGCGGGTTTGTTCGCCATCGGCCTCCTCATCGGGGCACTCGCCCCGACCGCATCGTCGGGTCAGGGCATCGGCATGGCCGTCTACTTCCCGCTCCTGTTCTTCGCCGGCGTCTACTTCCCGATGCAGGTGATGCCCGAAGGGCTCCGCACGATCAGCGAGCTCACTCCCTCCGGAGCGGTCGTGCGGTCGCTGGCCGCGGCGTGGGCCGGGCAGAGCGTCGAGATTCCTAATCTCGTCGTCATGGCAGTGTTCGCCATGGTGTTCGGCCTGTCCGCCGTGCGCCTCTTCCGGTGGGAATGAGCCACGAGGCGTTCCCCTCTCGGGAGCGGAGCTTCTGGGAGCGAGGGCTCGATCTGGCCGCGGCCTACGGCCCCTTCCTGACCCTGGCTGTGGGGACGGCGTTCGCTTTCGCCGTCCCCAACGAGTCCCCTCCCCTCGTCATCACCGGTGTGGTGGCGCTGGCAGCCTCGTGGATCTACTTCGTCTACCCCCGAGGCGATCTCGACGACCGCCAGGGCCAACTGCGCGTGTACTACGCCGGCTACATCGTGCTGGCCGCCGTCCTCATCGGCTTGCACCCTTTCTTCTTCATCTTCCCCGTGGCCGCCTTCTTCCAGGCCTATCTGCTGAAACCTCCGCCAGTGACGTTCGCTGCCGTTCTGGCGGCCTCACTGGTCGTCAACAGCCTCATCGTCCGGGACGCGCCCTCCACTCAGAACCTGTGGATCTTCGGCGTCGTCGTCACCATCCAGACCCTGGCGATCGGCCTCGGTGTGATCGGCGGGGAGAAGATCAACGAGCTGAGCGAAGCCCGAAGGAAGGCGGTGGCGGAACTGCAACATGCCCTCGAAGAGAACGAGGGGCTGCATGCCCAGCTCATGACCCAGGCACGGGAGGCCGGGGTAGCCGACGAACGCCAGCGGCTCGCCCGGGAGATCCACGACACGATCGCCCAAGGGCTCGTCGGAGTCATCACCCAGTTGGAGGCGGCCGGCAACGTCATCGGGGACCGCGCCGCCCTGGAGCGGCATCTCGGAAACGCCACCCGTCTGGCTCGGGAGAGCCTCCTCGAGGCGAGGCGGGCAGTGCGGGGCGCAGTGCCGCTCCAACTCGAGGGCCGGACGTTGTCGGAAGCGATAAGCGAGGTCGTGGAGCGATGGTCGGGAGTGAACGACGTCGACGTCGAGTGGTCGAGCACCGGGGACCCGGTGGACCTCCATCCCGAGATCGAAGTCACGCTCCTGCGGGCGGTGCAGGAGTCGCTCGCCAACGTCGCCAAGCACGCCGAGGCTTCCCGGGTGGGGGTCACCCTCTCTTACATCGGGGACATCGTCGCCGTCGACGTCCGCGACGACGGTCGGGGGTTCTCGCCGGACGCAACGGAGAACGGCGGCTACGGGCTGCGGGCGATGAAGGCACGCGTCGAAGAGCTCGACGGACGCCTCGAGGTGGAGTCCGCCCCCGGCCGAGGGACCGCCATCTCGGTGACCTTGCCGATCGTGAGGGTGGTGGGAGATGCCTGACGCTCCGATCCGCCTGCTCCTCGTCGACGACCATCCAGTGGTCCGCGACGGCTTGCGAGGGATGTTCGCCAACGAGGACGCCTTCGAGGTGGTCGGAGAGGCCGCCGACGGCAGGGAGGCGGTCGACAAGGCGGCCGCGCTCGAGCCGGACGTGGTCCTCATGGACCTGCGGATGCCGGGAATGGACGGGGTGTCTGCGATCCGAGAGATCGTGGAACGGGAGCTTCCCGCTCGAGTCCTCGTTCTCACGACATACGACACCGACCGGGACGTGGTGGCGGCCATCGAAGCCGGCGCCACCGGGTACCTGTTGAAGGACGCCCCCCGGGCCGAGCTGCTGCGGGCGGTAAAAGCGACCGCACGCGGCGACGCAGTGCTCTCCCCGCCCGTGGGAGCCCGCCTGATGGAGCGGGTGCGCAACCCGGACCGTGAGCTGTTGAGCGACCGGGAGATGGACGTGCTGCGGCTGGTGGCAGCCGGGTCGACCAACCGAGACATCGCCGAAGCCCTCTTCGTGAGCGAGGCCACAGTGAAGTCCCACCTGCTCCACATCTTCACGAAGCTCGGCGTGAACGACCGTGCCGCGGCGGTGTCCGCCGCCTACCAGAAGGGTCTGCTCGAGCCGGGCGAGCCCGTGGGATAGTCACATGGCGTCGCGGCGGCGGAGTGCCCACGTGAGCAGCAGCCATCCGGCCACCGCCACTACCGCCACCTTGGCGACACCGCCGCCGACACCGGGTGCCACGGGGCCGAGCGCCTCGGCGAGGTCACCGTCCCCGGCCGGCACGAGATCGGCGTACACGGACAGTGCGAACCGCCACACCGACGTGTTGGCGACTCCGGTCACCAGATAGGCGACGATCTGCTCCCACAGGATCACGTAACCGAGTCCAACCAGGATCACCCGGGGGACCAGGTAGCCGGCGGGTACGAAGAGAGGGGCATAGCCGAGGGCGGCCGCGACATAAGCAGGGAAGGCGGCCACGCCGAATCCGATGTCGGCTCCGATCCAGGCCGCCGCCACGGTGATCGCGGCCGCCGCCACGACCCCCACCAGTGCAGTGACGGTGATGCCGGCGGCGATGGACGTCACTGCCATCACCGGTCGGGAGATCGGCGTCATGTACAGATACGGGAGGGTGCCGTCGTCGCGCTCGTCGCGGAGAGTGGAGCTCGCCAGGATCAAGGCGACGATGGGAAACGTCCGGGCGCCGATGTTGGCGACCAGGCCAGCGATCTCGGTGGGCGGATCGGCGTCGGCCAAGCCCCCGATGAGGAGCACCCCGGCGGGGGTCACGGCGAGCAGGGTCACGAGGAACAGCCGCCCCCTCCGGAACAGCATTCGGACGTGGTGGCGGAACAGGGCCAGGACGCTCATCGCTTCTCCACCAGGTACCGGAACACGCTCTCGAGCGACTCGTCGGTCGGCTCCACCCTGCGTAGCGCGACCCGCGCTTCGTGGGCGGATCGGGGGAGCTCCCGGGCCAGCGCCGAGGCGTCGTCCGCTTCGATCTCGATCACGTCTCCTCGCAGGCGGATGCCGCTCACTGCCTCCACCGCCACGAGCCGCCTCGCCAGGCGGCGCGGGTCGTCGGCCACCACCCTGAACTGGCGGGGCCGGTCGGTCATCGCCGCCCGCAGGTGGGCGACCGATCCCACGGCCGCGAGACGGCCGTCGACCATCGCCACGATCCGCCCTGCCATCCGCTCCACTTCCGACAGCACATGTGACGAGACGATCACCGTCCGCCCGTTCGCGCCGAGACGCTGGAACAAGGCGATGAGACTGGCTCGCTGCACCGGGTCGGCGCCGTTGAGCGGCTCGTCGAGGATCAGCACCTCGGGATCCGACACGAGGGCCGCCGCCACCTTGGCACGCTGGCGCATCCCTTTGGAGAATCCCCCGAGCTGTCGGTCGGCGGCTTCCTCCAACTCGACCGTCGCGATCGCCCGCTCTGTGGCCGCGACCGGATCCTCCACGCCTCTCAGGTCGGCAGAGAGCCGCACGAACTGGCGGGCGGTCAGTCGGGCATACACCGCCTCGTCCTCGGGCACCAGCGCGACCCGTTCGTACACTGACACGTCCTGGCGCGGGTCGACGCCGAGCACCTCGACGCTCCCCGCCGAGGGCTGCTGGAGCCCGGAGACGAGGCGGAGGAGCGTCGTCTTGCCGGCACCGTTGGGGCCGAGGAGCCCCGTGACCCCCGGACGGAAGTCGACCGTCACGTCGGAGACGGCCACCTTCTGGCCGAACCATTTGGACACACCCTGGACGCGGACCGTTTGGGTCATGCCAGCTTCCTGTAGCGGTGATACACCCACCACACCCCCAGGGCCGCCACCACCAAGACGGCGGCGACGGAGGTCCGGACGCCGAAGCCTGCTTGGACGGCCGGATAGTCTGCCGTGGTGATCTCGAATATGCGGTCACGGACTATGCGGGGGTGCTGGTCGAGCGCCAAAAGCGTCACCCACCGGGCGAACGGCACGTCCAGCAGCCCGATCCGGGAAGCTATCGACCCGCCCGCGGTCAGCACGCCGAGGAAGATCGCCGCCGCCACGCCGGTGCGGTCGACCACCGACGAGATGGCGGTGACGAGCCCGCCATGGAGCGCCAGGTAGGCGGCGGTGACGAGCGGCACCTTCCACAGGACGTCGAGGTTGGCGCCGAGGTACTGGACGAATCCGTCCTCGGAGAGGAACGCCAACCCGATGTGCAGCGCCACTTGTGGGAGGAGGTAGATCAGGGCGGTGACGCCGATGAAAGCAGTCAGCTTGCCCTGCAGGTAGGCGCCGACCGTGAGCGGGCGGGAGAAGTAGACGGCGAACACGCCTTGGGTCCGGTCGGGGACGAGCAGCGTGGGGGCAGCCAGGGCGATGAAGAGGATCCCGACCCAGGAGAAGAAGTCGAACAGTTCGCCGTAGCGGGGGAGGAGCGAGGGGTCCTCGATCCCGATGCGGGTCGAGGCGAAGTGGAGGCCGACGAACACCACCGCAGACATGGCGGCGATGGCGAGGAGCGACCAGGGAAGGATCTTCCGGCGGGCCTTCCGGCGCAGACCCAGCACACGGCGTATGCCGTCGCGGATCACGGCCCGACGGGCGCCGGTGACACCCAGACGAGGTCCGTCGTAGCGCCGGTACCCGCGGTCGTAGATGACGTCGTCGGTCATCTGCGCTCCGCCCGGGACAGGAACTCCTCCTCGAGAGAGGTGGCGCCCCGGACCATCCGCAGCAGCCCGGCGTCGGCGCGGGCGACTTCCTCGACGATGGCCGTCTCGGTGGAGCCGTCCTCGCCGGTGACCACGAACCGGTGACCAGCGACCGTCACGTCGAAACCACGGCGAAGCAAGGCTTCGGCCACCGCATCGGCGTGCTCCAGCACTTCGACCGTCACCGTCCGCAGGTCGCCTCCCGCTTCGAGCGGTCCCGAGCGGACCAGGTTCCCGGCGTCGAGCATCACCACCCAGTCGCAGGTCCGTTCGATGTCGGTCAGCACGTGGGACGACACGATGACGTTGATGCCGAACCCGCCGAGCCGCCCGATCAGGTCGAGCATCTGGTCGCGTCCGTCCGGATCGAGACCGGAGGCGGGCTCGTCGAGCAAGACCAAGGCCGGGTCGTGGACGATCGCCTGGGCCAGCTTGACTCGCTGGCGCATCCCGGTCGAGAAATCCCCCAGATAGCGGAACCTCTCCTCCTCCAGTCCGACGAGAAAGAGCGTTTCAGAAGCCCGCCGCTTGGCATCTCCCGGCGGCAGGCCTGCTAGCTCGGCCGTGTAGGCGACGAAGTCAGCCGCGGTCTGGTCGTTGGGGAGGCATTCGCCCTCCGGCATGTAACCGACCATGCCGCGCACCCGGCCCGCTTGCCGGCGCACGTCGGCATCGAGGACCGTGACGTCGCCGGCGGTGGCGTGGACGAGACCGAGCAGGATCCGAAAGAACGTCGTCTTGCCGGCACCGTTGGCTCCGACCAGCCCGGTCACACCCGGCGGTATCTCCACATCGACGTCACGGAGCGCGACCACCGGGCCGTAGTCGTGGGTGAGGCCCCGGGCGGCGACGACAGGCTGCACAGCACGCCAGTGTGCCACGTCCCGTCGGCAACCACGGGGTCAGGAACCGGCCCGGACGACGTCGCTGAACCCGGGTCCTTCCGGGAGCTCCAGCTGATCCATGGTGCATTCCCGGGGGTCCTTGTCGGGTCTCCAGCGGTGGAAGCGGGTGGCGTGCCGGAAACGGTTCCCTTCCAATTGGTCGTATGACACTTCGACGACCACGCCGGGCCGCACCGGTGTCCAGTCGAGGTTCTTGCCGGCAGACCAGCGGCTCTCCGCGCCGGGCACCCGGACTCCCTCCCCGAACGAGCCGTCCGAGGCGAGCTCACTGAAACGCCGGAACAGCTCCTCACGATCGGCGTCGCCGAAACCGGAACAGTGACCGACGAAGGCGAGCTGGCCGTTGTCGTCGTAGAGGCCGAGGAGGAGGGAGCCGATCTTGCCTCCGTCCTTGTGCTCCCGGAAGCCCCCGACCACCACGTCGACCGAGCGCCGGTGCTTGATCTTGATCATCGCTCGCTTGCCCGACTGGTAGGGGCCGTCGAGCTCCTTGGCGACGATCCCGTCGCACCCAGCCGACTCGTATTCGTCGAACCACCGCCGCGCCGTGTCCTCGTCGGTGGTCGAAGGCGTGAGGTGCCACGGATGCTCCAAGCCCTCGGACAGCTCCACCAACCGCTCGCGGCGCTCGCGGAACGGAAGCGCCCGAAGGTCTTCTCCTCGCAGCGCCAAGATGTCGAACGCCACGAGTTGGGCCGGCGTCTCCGTGGCCAGCTTCTGGATCCGCGACTCCGCCGGGTGGATGCGCTGCTGCAGCACGTCGAACTCGGTGACGTCGTCGATCACCACCACGATCTCGCCGTCGACCACCGTCCCCTCCGGCAGCTGACGCAGGGCCGGCTCGAGCTCCGGGAAGTACCGGAGGAGGGGACGCTCGTTGCGGGAGTCGAGCCTGATCTCGGGTTCTGACCAGGAAAGGGACCGGAACCCGTCCCATTTCGGCTCGTAGACGTGATCGCCTCTGGGCCATCGCTCGGACGTACGGGCCTCCATCGTCGGGACCGGGGGCGGGAAAGGATGAGACATCGGTCAGGGAGTGTACGGGCAGTACGATCGTGAAACGGTGCCTGAGCCCAATCTCTCGTGGCCGAAGAGGGTGTATCGAATCCTCGTCGCGGCCGGGAAGGAGTTCGGCGAGGACAAGGGCACGCGGCTGGCCGCCGCCTTGTCTTACTACACGCTGTTCGCCCTCGTCCCCCTCCTGTTCCTCAGCGTGGCGCTCTTGGGGTTCGTATCGGACGAGTCGACCCTCACCCGCACCGACTGCTCGGTGGTGACCGTCGTGTCCATCCCCGAGGAGTCGCCCAATCCCCTCGACCGAGCGTTGCTCCAGGTCGAAGAGGTGGCAGGCCGCCAGATCGCCGACCAATTGGCGATGCTCACCTGCCAGGCGAGTGCCCAGAGGAGCGGCTTCCTGCTGTTGGGTCTCGCCCTCGCCGCCTTCAGCGGGTCGGGGATCTTCCTCCACCTGCAGGGTGTGCTCAACTTCTTGTTCCACGTGCCCGAAGAGCGCGTCAGGGGGCTCGGGGCCACTCTCCTCCAGAGGGGTGTTGCCCTCATCTGGGCTTTGCTGCTCGCCATCGTTGCGGTCGTGCCGATGGTCGCGGTAGCGGGACTCGAGTACCTCCGCAGGTGGATGCCGGTTCGGGAGCTCGCTGCGGTACTGAACGTGATCGTGCCTCTCGTCTCTCTGATCCTGCTCGTCGTCGTCGTGACCGTCACCTTCAAGACGCTGACTCGCGGAGACGTGCCATGGCGAGCCGCCCGTCACGGCGGAACCTTCACCGCCCTCGTCGGTCTCGCCGGAGCGTTCCTCGTCGGGTTGTACCTCCGCGAGTTCGGCGGCGGAGGAGCGCTCGCCGCCATCGGAGGCGTCGCCATCCTCCTCTTCTTCTTCAACCTCATGTGGACGATCTACGTGTTCGGCGCCGAAGTGACGAAGGTCTACGCCGACTACCTGGCCTACGGCGACATCGCCGCCCCTTCAGAGCGGTCCGCCCCGCTGGCGGTCGGCGCAGAGGATGGAGAGGCCGCCGCCCGGGAGAGCGACGCCCCCGAGTCGCCGTGGCGCACCGGGATCATCGCCTTCCTCATCGGCCTCGTCACCGGGTGGGCCGCCCGCCGCCGGGCCTAGCATCGGCTCGATGCCGGTCAACGGCCAGCCCGTCGAGATCCGATCGCAACACGAGTCCGCGCTCGACTTCATCCGGGGGGACCTGGGTCTCACCGGAGCGAAGCTGGTGTGCGGGACGGGAGTGTGCGGGGCGTGCACCATCTCCGTCGACGGGGTCCCGGTGGCGTCTTGTGTGCTGCCCGTAGAAGAACTCGAGGGTCGCGATGTCCGCACGGTGGAAGGGATCGCCCAGGGGGAGCGGCTGCATCCCGTGCAGGCGGCATTCGTAGCCTGGGATGCACTCCAGTGCGGCTACTGCACCCCGGGTTTCGTGATCGAAGCGGTGGCCTTCTACGACCGGTGGCGGGGAACCCGAGGAATGGCACGTCCCAGCCGGGACGAGATCGCCCACGCCTTGGCCGGCCACCTCTGCCGCTGCGGCGCCTACGAGAACATCTACCGGGCCGTTGCGGACGCTTGCGAGGGGATCTTCGACGACGCCGGCCGGGTCTCCGGACCCCGTCCGGACGCGGTGGACAAAGTTACCGGGACGGCGAAGTACACGACCGACGTGCGAGTCGACGCCGCCGTCGGCCGAATCGTCCGCTCCACCGTGGCACACGGCAACGTCGTCTCGATCGATCTCGCCCCGGCGTTGGCCATGGACGGCGTGGTGGCGGCGGTGACCCTCGCCGAGCCGGGAGAGCGCATCCGCTACGCCGGCCAGCCGCTGGCCGCGGTCGCCGCTGTCGACGAGGCGACGGCGCGGGACGCGGCTCGAGCCGTCGTCGCCGACGTCTCCTCCCGGCCGGCTGCGTTCGGCGCCTCGCAGTGCCTGGCCGCAGACGCTCCCGACGTCCACGGCTGGTGGCTGCCTCCTTCCAACAACGAGGCTCCGGCCCTCCCCAACCTGCGCCGCCGCAACCTGGTGGGTCCCACCGTTCCGCCCTCGCCCTACGCCTGGCGGGTGCGCCGCCGTCTGCAGCGCGCCGAGGACGAGGGCCGTGTCGTCTCCGGTGTGTGGCACACCTCCGTCGTGTCCCACACGGCGTTCGAACCGCACGCGGCCGTCGCCGAGTGGAACGGCGACGGGAACCTCGTCGTGTACATGTCGACCCAAGGGGTGTGGGCCAACCGTGCGCGCCTCGCCGAGGCCCTGGACCTCCCGGAGGACAAGGTCGAAGTACGCGCCGAGCACGTCGGCGGGGCGTTCGGGGCCAAGCAGAGCCTCGGAACCGAAACGCTGGCCGCAGCCCTCCTCGCCCGCGCCGCCCGTCGCCCGGTGCGGGTCGTCTTCGACCGGCTGGAGGAACTCTCGGTGGGCGGCAACCGGCCCGGTACCGACGTGGAGATCTCGCTCGGGTGGAAGGCCGACCACCGGCTGGCGGCCCTCAAGGTGAGGTCCGTAGCCGATTCCGGCGCCTCGGCCGGGAGTCTCGTCGCCTCGTTCCTTCCCCGATTCGTCTACCCGGGCGCACCCCGGACACTCCTCGATTTCGACGCCGTGTCCAACACTCCCCCGGGCACCGCCTTCAGGGCTCCCGGCGGGCCTCCCGCTCTGCTGGCGCTGGAAGGCGCTGTCGACGAGATGGCCGCCACCTCGGGAGCGGACCCGATCGAGCTGCGTCGCCGATGGAACGACCGGCCGCTCCGGGAGGCGATGTACGACTGGGCAGACGGCCACGAACTGTGGCAGAGCCGCCGCGACCCGGGCCGCGGACGCGTTCGCCGGGGAGTGGGAGTGGCTTTCGGCTCCTGGTTCCAAGGCCACGACCCGACCGGCGAAGTGACCGTGGCGGCCGGTCCGGAGGGCGTGCGAGTGACCGCCGCCGCCCAGGACATGGGCAACGGCACCAGAGGAATGCTCAGCACGGCCGTCGCCTCCGTCTTCGGTCTGGACCCGGCAGAGATCGAGGTCCTGGTGGGCTCGACAGCCGGGGGAAGGCCCGGCCCGATGTCATCAGGCTCTCGCACCACTGCCACGCTGTGGCCGGCGGCGCGCGCCGCCGCCGAAGGTGCCCGCGACCGGCTCGTCGCACAGCTCGCCGGGATCGGCCTGGAGGGCGCGACACCCACCGACGGAGGCGTGGTCCACTCCGGCGAGCAGCTCTCGTGGCGGGACCTCCTGCCTCGGCTCGAAGCAGTCTCCGTCTCCCACGGGCGTCCGCCCGACAGTCGACGGCTCACGCCGTTCACCCACCGCATCGGCGGTGTCCAGTTCGGGCTCGGACTCCCCGAGTCGGCCCACCTCGTGGAGGTAGAGGTCGATACCCGCCTCGGCGTCGTCGAGGTGACCAGGGTCGCCACCTGTCTCGCCGCCGGGCGCATCCATGCTCGCGACCTCGCCCTCAGCCAGGTCCACGGAGGAATCGTGCAGGGGATCGGCATGGCGCTCCACGAGCGTCGGCGATTGGACCCCAACCGCGGCTTCGTCATCACCGCCAACCTCGAGGACTACCGGCTGCCCGGGATCGGCGACCTGCCGGAGTTGGAAGTCGAGTTCATCAAATGGGGGTTCGAGCACGTCAGCGGGGGCGGGGTCGGTTTGGCAGAGCTGGCGATGGTGGCGGTGCCGGCGGCCGTCGCCAATGCCGTTTCCCAAGCCACCGGCCGACGGATGCGCCGGCTCCCGATGACGCCGGACGAGGTGATGGCGCCGTGATCCGGCCGACGACCCTGGAGGATGCCGTCCGGGCGGGCGGGGAGTACCGGGCGGGCGGCACCGATCTGCTCGCCCGCCGCCGGCTGGGTCTCCACCGAGGCGAAGTCGTCGACCTGACCGGGATACCCGGACTGGTGGGGGTGGAGCGCCGGGACGACGGGGTGAGGATCGGAGCACTGACCCGGATCGCCGACGTCGCCTCCGATCCGTTGGTCGCAGGCGCGTACCCGGCCTTGGCGCTCACCGCCGCTTCCCTCGCCACCCCTCAGATCAGGGCGGTGGGCACCGTGGGAGGAAACCTCTTGCAGCGCAACCGTTGCCCCTACTACCGCCATCCCGAGTTCTCCTGCTTCAAGTCCGGCGGCGACTCGTGTCCCGCCCGGGCCGGGGACCACTCCCATGGAGTGATCTTCGACCTCGGCCCGTGCGTCAGCCCGCACCCGTCGTCGATCGGGGCGGCGCTCCTCACATACGACGCCGAGGTCGAGGTCTCGGGACGGGGTGGCATGGCGGTCGCGGACCTCTTCGGCGACGGAAGCGACGGACGTCGCGATCATCGACTGCGTTCCGGCGAGGTTCTCGTTGCCATCCACCTGCCCGCCCCTCTGGAGGCGGAACGGGCGGCCTATCGCCGGGTCACCTCCCGCGCGTTGGCCGAGTGGCCCATCGTCGAAGCGGTGTGCCGCCTGACGCTGGACGGCGGGCGCGTCGCCACCGCCCGAGTAGCAGTGGGTGGAGTGGCACCGGTTCCGCTCCGACGGCGGGCGGTGGAGGAGGCACTGGTCGGGGTGGCCGCCGACGACCGGGCGGCGATCGACGCCGCCGCCCGGCTCGCCACGGCCGACGCCGAACCCCTGCCCCAGACCGGCCACAAGGCACCTCTCCTGCAGACACTGGTCGCCGATGTGGTCGTGTCGGCTGCTGCCGGTGAGACGTCCTCCGAGTCGGCTCTCGGGGAAAGGGGCTTACCGACGAGCACGGGACATCGGTAGGCTCGCGCGAGTGGCAATCGACATCGCCGGCTTCGTCGCCGATCTCAAAGAGCACGCCATCGACCACGGTTTCCACGTCCACGACGAGCGTCACATCATCGAAACGTATTCGCTCCGCCAGTCGTGGGAAGTGGACCTCCACCCGGAGGTCGGTTGTGGTCGTCCCCTCGATCTGCATCTCGCTCTCGACGTGGACCCTCGGGTGTTGTTGGCTCTCCAGGACAAGCTCGAGGAGATAGCCGACGAGTGGGAGGAGCCGCCCGACGAGTTCCACCTCGACCTGTACTTCAACTGGTCGGTGCCGCCGCTGTCGGAACCGCCGGACCTCCTCGTCCTCGCCACCGATCTGGCTGGGATCGGCGGGATGGCCCTGTCGGTCGAGGTTTCGGCCATCGACTCCTATGCCGCGGTGACCGACGCGCCCGAGCGGAGGCTGACGCTCATCGGTCGAACCACCGTGTCGCTCGTGGACATGCTGATGGGCCGCGAACAGCTGTGCGAGGCGCTGGACCGTTCACGCGAGGTCAGCGAGTACCT
Source organism: Acidimicrobiia bacterium (assembly GCA_035305585.1). Taxonomy (GTDB): domain Bacteria; phylum Actinomycetota; class Acidimicrobiia; order Spongiisociales; family ZC4RG35; genus ZC4RG17. The sequence goes on from DATGOV010000025.1 coordinate 24,863, forward strand.
GCTCGACCGAGTCGACGGCTGGCTCGGTCACGACGTGTGAGGTCAGTCGGCCGGCTGGACCCGGAAACGGAGCACGTCGTTCGAGATCGCGATCGAGTAGCTGATGCCGTTCCGATCGAGCTCTCCGCCCATCTCGGACACGGTCGGGTTCTGCACGTCGACGCCCAGGGCTCCGAGGACATCACGTCGGCCCTCCGGGGAAAGCGACGGGTCCGCCCACGCCACGGCGATCCCCATCGCGAACAGGATGTCTCGGTCGGATCCGGATCCCTTGGGAGCCATGCTCAACTCCAGGACGCCCGACTCGTCGTAGACGAGATGCACCGCCGGGACGGGAGCAGTCGATAGGGGGAGCGCCTCACCGCCGATCGTCAGATGGTGGTACCCGTACTGAGAGGCGATGGCGTTCCATTCTTCGACGAAGGTGGCGGCCGCGGCAGCGTTCTCGGGTGGCACGGTGGTCGGCGGCGGTGGGGGAGCGGTGGTCGTGGTCGACAGAGGGGGCGCCGACGTGACAGGCGTGGTGGAGTCGGTCTCGGGGTTCGGCTCTTCTCCACCGATGAAGTTGATCACCGCCCAAGCCGCCATCCCGAGGATGGCGACCACCAACACGGCCCCGGCGATGACGATGCCCCACTGCCGCAGGTTCTCGGCGTCGGAGAGCGCCTCGGGGGTGTCGTCGTCGGCGGCTCCCACTTCCTCCGGTGACCGGGCCGGCCGGTCATCGTCGGTCCGGGGGCTCTCGGCCCGGCGGACGAGCTGAGACAAGCGGCCGGGAGCCACGGGAGGCTGACTGGGAGTCGGGGCCCCGACCCGCTCGGGTGCCGACTCCTCGGTCTTCTGTGTGGCCGACGGCTCCTCCGATGGAGGCGGATCGGGTTGCGGCGGAGCCGCCGGTGCGGGAGGCTCTGGGGGCGACGTCGGCTGGGATCGGGGGGCCGAGTTCGTGGCGGGTGGCGGAGGGGTCGGCGTGGGGGCTGGGGGCGGCCCATCGAGGCCGGCGGCGAAGTACTCGTCCGGCTCGGTGTCGACCAACAATCCCGACGGCTCGTCGCGACGGTCGTCCAGCGGAGGCAGCAATGCGCCCGCCCCGACGTCGGCGGAGGACTCCTCGAGGGTGGTGCGGGGTTCGGGCCGGTGCGACTCGATGGGTCGAGGAGGACGGATGGGGGGTGCCTCTACCGAGATCGGGGGAGGCTCCGGCGGGTCGGAGGGCATCGGCGATTGCGTGCCGCCAGAGAGGAACGCCTCGAACGCCGAGGCCTCCTCGGGCACGAAGCGGAGGAAGTCCCCTTCGGCGTGCAACTCGTAGCCGTCCTCCACTGCCCGGAAGTCGACCTCGGGCCGGGGCCAACTGCCCACGGCGTCCCCCACGACGTATAGGCGGACCGAGCCGTTGTCGAACTCGACGGTCGCCGGGACGGTCCCGTCGGGGAGGGACACGACGCCGGGAAAGGAGCGGCGCACGGTTGTACTGCTGGTGAGGCTCACGGTGATCTTTGATCGTCATCGAGCGAGCCAGTCTTGAACGATTGGCTACTCTCCCGCCGATGGGCACAGACATCCTCGACCGCCTCCGCTCGGTGCCCCTGTTCGCCGACCTCGACACCGACGGGCTCCAACGTCTCGCCTCGATCGCCAACGAGTTCGAGGCTGCGGCGGGCCACGTGCTGATGGAGCGGGGTCAGGCCGGCACCGGCGTGTTCATCATCGAGGACGGGTCGGTGCGAGTGGAGATGCCGGACGACGACGACGACGTGATCCTCGGTCCCGGGGAGTTCGTCGGAGAGCTGTCGGTCCTCGCCGACACCCCCCGCACCGCCCGGGTGATGGTCGACTCCGACATGACCGGTCTCGCCATCCGCCGCCAGGATCTCGACGACCTCCTCCTCGAGGAGCCCACCATCGCCGTCGCCATGCTGCGGGCGCTCGCCCGCCGGTTCGTCGGCCACGACTGAGCGCGAGGCGGTACGCTCCGAGGCGTGCCCTATCCGGCCGGTTGGCGCTGCGGTCTCCGGGAGGAGCGACGATGAATCGACCCCAGGTGCTGTCCATGGTGCTGGCAGGAGGGGAGGGGAAGCGGTTGCTGCCCCTCACCCGGGATCGGGCCAAACCGGCGGTCCCGTTCGGCGGCCACTACCGGCTCATCGACTTCGCACTCTCGAACCTCGTCAACGGTGGCTTCCGCCGCATCGTGGTCCTCACCCAGTACAAGAGCCACAGCCTCAACGTCCACCTGTCGCGTACTTGGCGCATGTCCACGCTGTTGGGCAACTACGTGACGTCGGTTCCCGCCCAGATGCGGATGGGGCAGCGGTGGTTCCTCGGCTCGGCGGATGCCATCTTCCAGAACTTCAACATCATCTCCGACGAGCAGCCCGATTACATCTTCGTCTTCGGGGCCGACCACATCTATCGGATGGACCCCGCACAGATGCTCCGGGCACACATCGAGAGTGGGGCCGGTGCCACGGTCGCCGGCATGCGTGTCCCTCGGGGAGAAGCGACCGCTTTCGGCGTCATCGAACTCGAGGGGTCGGGCACCCGGATCGCCCGGTTCTGGGAGAAGCCGGCCGAGCCGCCGGCCACGCCCGACGATCCCGACCAGGCCCTGGCGTCGATGGGCAACTACGTGTTCACCACGGAGGTCCTGATCGACCAGCTGCGAGCCGACGCGGAGGACGAGACGTCCCGTCACGACATCGGGGGTGACATCATCCCCAGGCTCGTCGACAAGGGCTTGGCACATTGCTACGACTTCACCGAGAACGTCGTGCCCGGCGTGAGTGAGAGGGAGCGGGGATATTGGCGGGATGTGGGAACCCTCGACTCGTACTTCGACGCCCACATGGACCTCGTGTCGGCCCATCCGGTGTTCAGCCTCTACAACGACGACTGGCCGATCTACACGTCGATGCCCACCGCCCCTCCCGCGAAGCTGGTGGCGGTGGCAGACCACGGAGCCGGCCAGGTCGCCGACTCCGTCCTCTCCAACGGCGTGATCATCTCCGGCGGCTATGTCACCCGGACAGTCGCTTCGCCGGGCGTCAGGATCGACGCCGGGGCGGTGGTGGACCGGGCCATCCTCCTCGACGACGTCCACATCGGTGCCGGAGCGGAGATCCGCGATGCCATCATCGACAAGAACGTGGTCGTTCCGCCCGGCTACCGCATAGGCGTCGATCCGGAAGAGGATGCCGAGCGGTTCACCGTCTCGGAGGGAGGCGTGGTCGCGATCCCCAAGGGGGAGCAGCTCCCCTGACTCCTCACTCGGTCGGGCCGAGGAGGAGCACGCTCCACGCCGGCACCGTCACCTCGCCGCCCACCTTCGACGACGCATCGACATCGGACGAGTCGAGGAGGAGGACCCAGTCGCCCCCCGGGACAGGGACGTGGTGGGCGTCGCCGGTCGGGTTGCACAAGAGCACGAGCCGGCCCATCTCGACGACGGTGACGGGATGATCGTGAACGAGGTGGGGTTCGACGGCCCTCAACTCGGGCCACTCCCGGCGCAGTGACGTCAGCCGCCCGATGAGAGCCGATCGCGGCTGTTCCGACCATCGGTACCAGTTCGGCTGGTCGAGCGGGTACGAGTTGTTGTTGCCGCTCTTGGTGCGGCCCAACTCGTCTCCTCCCAGCAACATCGGCACCCCGTTCGCCAACAACAAGGTGGTGGTCAGGGCGGCGGCGCGCCGACGACGGATCTCGAGGATCTCCGGGTCGTCGGTGGGCCCCTCCACACCCGAGTTCCACGAGCGGTTGTCGTCGTGGCCATCGCGGTTGTCCTCACGATTGGCTTCGTTGTGCTTTCGGTCGTATGAGACCAGATCCTCCATCGTGAAGCCGTCGTGGGCGGTGACGAAGTTCACCGAGGCGAATGGCGACCGGTGCCCGAAGACGTCGGCCGACCCGCCCAGGCGCGTCGCCAGGGTCCAAGCGTTGCCGTGGCCGCGCCAGAAGTCCCTGACGTCGTCGCGGAAGCGGGCATTCCACTCCCGCCAATCGCCCCCGAAGCCGCCGAGTCGATAGCCGTGGGGTCCCAGATCCCACGGCTCGGCGATCAGCTTGCGATCGGACAGGACCGGGTCGGCGGCGAGCCACTCGAGGTGTGCGGGGTCGAAGTGGCCTCCGCCGTCCCTCCCCAGGGTCACCGCCAGGTCGAAGCGGAACCCGTCGACGCCTAGATCCTCGGCCCACCATCGCAAGGCGGCGACGATCGCCTCCCTGACCCGGGGGTTCGCGGTGTCGATCGTGTTGCCTGTTCCGGTCCAGTCGACGTAGTCGCCATCGGCCCATCGGTACCAGCCTGGATTGTCGAAGCCCTTTTGAGCGAGAATCGGCCCCTCGAGGTCGCCCTCGGCGGTGTGATTGAAGACGACGTCAACGACCACCTCGAGGCCGGCGGCGTGGAAGCGATCGACCATCTCGGCGAACTCGGCCACCTGGCGCCCGTCGTCGGCGGTGGCGTAGGCGCCATGGGGGGCGAACCAGAGCAGTGTCGAATAGCCCCAGTAGTTGCGCAGGCCTCGCCTCTGCAGGAAGGACTCGGTCACGTGCTGGGCGACGGGCATCAACTCGACGGTGGTGACCCCCAGCCGGAGGAGGTGGTCGATGACCGGCTCGGAGCATGCCCCGAGATAGGTGCCTCGCAGGGCCGGGTCCACGTCGGGATGGGCGATGGTCAGCCCCCGCACATGTGTCTCGTAGACGACCGTGTCCTCCCAGGGCACCTTCGGCCCCGGGCGCGGTCGGGGTGGCGTGTCCACCAGTACGGAACGCGGTACCCAAGGACCGGTGTCGGCCCTGGGCCCGCCGTGGAGGAGTGAGGGATGGTCCACGTAGTCGCCGGACATGGCGCGTGCGTACGGGTCCTGGAGGAGCAGGTCGGGGTGGTGCCACAAACCGCGAACGGGGTCCCACGGGCCGTGGGTCCGGAACCCGTACGACTGGCCGGCCCTGACCCCGGCTACGTCGCCGCGGTGCCATCCGTCGCCCCCTGGTTCGAGATCGTGGCGCACCTCGGAGCCGTCGGGGCCGAATAGGCACAGTTCGACCAGCTCCGCAGCAGGAGCGAAGATCTCGGCACGAGCACCGGCGGCGGTCAGGTGGAGTCCCGGCAACCGAGAAAGCGTAGGCTGGGCGGTATGGGAGCCGTAGTCGTGCGGGAGTCAGTCGCGGCCGACGGGGGGTGGGTCCTGCCCGACGTGGATCCCGTGGTGGACCGCGGCGAGCAGGTGTGTCTTCTGGGGCCGTCGGGATCGGAGAAGACGGCTCTCCTGGGTCTCGGCGCCGATCGCGACGAGCCCGACGGTGGTGCGGTGGACGTCTGAGGATCGCTCCCCGAGCCGAGGCGTCCCGACGTGACGATGGTCCCCGAACAACACCCGATCTCCCCCGGCGAGCGGAGCGCGGTCGCCACGGCCCGTGCCCTTGCCCGCCGGGGCATCGAGGTGGCCGAGCCCTGTGACCGTCAGGGACGGCACGTCCACGGTGCCCAGGGGTTGGATCCGCGGTTCTCGTAGTAGCTGCTCAGCCAGGCGGCGGTGCCGATGTTGGCTTCGGCGTCGAACGGGCTCGCTCCCCCGAATCCGGCGCTCTGGGACACGGTCGCCCAAGTGGAGGGCAGGAACTGGAAGAGGCCCGAGGCGCCGCTGTAAGGGTTGTACGCCTCGGGGTCGCCTCCGCTTTCGCAGCGGATCACGGCGAGGGCGGCGTCGACCCGGTCGGCGGGGAAGTACGCGGAGACCAGGCTCCGCCACCGCTCCACCCCGGGAGGGAAGGACCCTCCCGAGACCGGATCGGGGACCGGCGTGGTCGTCGTTGTCGTGGCAGGAGGCGCGGTCGTGGAAGTCGAAGAGGTCGATGGAGAGGGGGGAGGGGTTGTCGTCGGGTCGGCGTCGGTGCCCGCAGCCATCGTGTCGGGGCCTTCGTCGCGTTGGGCTTGGCGTCGTTTCTCCTCCTCGCGAGCCTTGGCCAGGGCCACGGCGTCGAGTGCGGACCGGTATGCAGCGTCGGCCTCTCGGGCCTCAGCCGCGCGACGGGCGAGCTCGGCGTCGGCTTCTGCCAGCAATGCCTCCAGGTGGACGGTCTCCTCGTCGACTCGCGCTTGGATCGCCGCTACCTCCTCCTGCTCCTGGTGGAACCGTTCACGGAGATCCTCGAGGTCACGGCGCTTCACGGTCAGCGCCGCCATGGCCGCCTGGTCGGATTCGATGACCGACTCCAGACTCGTCACGGCAACCAGCGCCGACTCGGCGGTGTCGGTCGCCACCACGTTGGCAGCCGACAGACCGACCACCCGGACGTAGGCGTCGACGGCCTGGAGGTTCAGGTTCTGGTTGATCGTCTCGAGCTCGGCATCCGCCGCTTGGACCGCCAGTCGGAGTTCGTCCAGGCGCACCGAGACCCTGGACAGCTCGGCGTTGAGTTCAGCGAGCCGGGTGAGGGATGCGGCGAACTCGTCCTCGATCCCTGCCCGGCGAGCTGCGGCGTCGGAGAAGAGAGACTGCGCCTGAGCGGCACGGCGACGGGCGGAATCGGCTCGATCCTCGGCGCTGTCCACGTCGGTGGCGCGCGCCGGGGACGGCCCGCTCCAAACGAGAGCCAGAGAGAGGCACAGGACGAGGGCGGCACTCAGCGCCCGGAAGAGCCGCATCGGAGCGGCCAGCCTACAGATGCGGCGAAGTCGATGAGAAACGGGAGACGACGCCACACAACGGGGTGCGGCGCGACGGCGTCGCTAGGAGAACGTGTCGCATTGGCCCGGATCGCCCGAGTCGAACCCGCGCTGCAGCCACTGGGCGCGTTGTTCGGCCGAGCCGTGGGTCCATGTCTCGGGGTTGACCATCCCGGTCGCCTGGGCCTGGATCCGGTCGTCACCCACCGCGGCGGCTGCCTCCAGGGCCTCGGTGATCTCGCCGGGGTCGATCTCGATCGCCCCCTGGCCTTCCACCGTCTCGGTCTCGTCGACCCGCACTGTCGACAGCCACGTCCCGGCGAAGCAGTCGGCTTGCAGCTCCATCGCGATCGACAGGGCGTTGGCCTGGCCCGGGTCCTCCTGTTGCAACGCGCGGACCTGCTCGGAGATGCCGAGGACGGTCTGGATGTGGTGTCCGAACTCGTGGGAGACGACGTACGCGGGAGCCAGGTCACCTTGGGCGCCGAACTGGTCCCGCAGCTGGGCGAAGAAGGAGAAGTCGAGGTAGATCGTCTGGTCCAACGGGCAGTAGTGAGGGCCGACCCGTTCATCGGCGCCACCACAGGCCGACTCGGTGAAGCCCTCGAAGAACACGAACCGCGGGGGCCGGTACTCGAGGCCGGACTGGTCGAAGACCGATTGCCACATCAGGTCGTTGTCGACGTAGACCGCTTCCATGTACTCGACGAGCTCGGCCTGGGGATCTTCCTCACGGGGGATCGTCTCGATCGGACGGTCGTCGACAGCCAGGGTGACGGGGGTGAGGTCGCCGACGAGCCCGCCGAGACCCCCCATTCCCCCTCCAACGCAGAAGTTGAGGAGAAGGAAGATGAGCAAGCCGCCCAGCCCCAGTCCGCCGCCACCGAGCGCCACGCGCCGTCCTCTTTGAGCCCGGCGATCCTGGATGTTGGGGCTCTGTGCTGACTTGCGATATCTAACCATGCGTACCCTCCGTCGAGGATCGTAACGCCGCCGGTGCGGGAACCTTTGGGCGGACTTTGGTGTTGACTGGTACGAGACACGACGGGAGAAGCGAAATGTGGTTTGGACGAGACAGGTTGGCGATGGTCGATCCAGAGGAGGCGCTGCCGGGTCGTGAAGAGCCGATGGAGGTGCCCGACAGGCACTACGTCAACGGGAACCCCCTCGAGCCGCCCTTCCCCGACGGCATGGAGACGGCCGTGTTCGGCAACGGTTGCTTCTGGGGTGCCGAGCGTCGGTTCTGGCAGATGCCCGGCGTCTACACGACGGCCGTTGGCTACGCCGGCGGGTACACACGCAATCCCACCTACGAGGAAGTGTGCTCGGGTCTGACCGGGCACGCCGAGGTGGTGCTGGTGGTGTTCGATCCGAACGTCGTCGCCTACCGCGAGCTCTTGGCGATGTTCTGGGAGATCCACGACCCCACCCAGGGGATGCGGCAGGGCAACGACATCGGAACGCAGTATCGCTCCGTCATCTACACCACGTCTGCCGACCAGGAGGCAGCGGCGAAGGAGTCCCGCGACATCTACCAGGAAGTCCTCACCGCGGCCGGCCTGGGCGAGATCACGACCGAGATCGCGCCGCTCGACACCTTCTACTACGCCGAGCCGTACCACCAGCAGTACCTGGGCAAGAACCCCAACGGATACGACTGCCACGTCACGACCGGGATCCCCTACCCCCGGGACTGACGGGCGTCAGCCGGAACCGACGACTCGTTCAACCACGTCGGCGGGCTTGTCCACGTCGGACAGGTCCATTTCCACGTCGGGGGTGATGCCCGTTCCGCCGAAGTCCTGTCCGGCCGGGGTGAGCCAGCGGGCGATCGTCAGCTTCAGGGCGCCGCCGTTCGAGAGCGGGAAGCGCTGCTGGACCGTGTTCTTGCCGAAGGTCGGTTCCCCGACGATCGTCGCCCGGTCGGCATCGGCGAGGGCGCCGGCCACCACTTCGGAAGCCGAGGCGCTGCCTTGGTTGACGACGACGTACATCTCCAGGTTCGGGTCCGTGGCGATCCCGTCCCCCCGTACCGGGTAGGGCGTGGTGGATTCCGGAGACTCGGTGGTGACGACCAGGCCGTCGGCCAGGAACTCGGAGGTGACGTTCACGGCCGTCTCGAGCAGGCCACCGGGATTGTCCCGCAGGTCGAGCACGATCGTCGCCGGGTCCTCGGCGAGGAGCTCTTCCAGCTCCCGGCGCAGCTGCTCATCGGCGTTGTCAGTGAACACGTTGAGCCGCAGGTAGGCGACGTCGCCCACGAGCTCCGACTCGACGACGGGTACCTGGACGGCAGCGCGGGTGATCGTGATCGTGAGCTCCTCACCCTCCCGCAGGAACGTGAGCTCGACATCGGTACCCGCCGGGCCTCGCACCCGCGAGGTGACCTCGTCCACGGTCCATCCCTCGATGGATTCGCCGTCCACGGCCACGAACTCGTCGTCGGGCTGCAGACCGGCTGCCCGCGCCGGGCCGCCTTCGATCGTCGACACGATGCGCAGCCGGCAAGTGTCGGAGATGATCTGGCAGACGTTGGTCTCCTCGGAGCCCTCTTCCGTGGTGGCGACGAGAGCGCCGATTCCCTCGATCTGTCCCGACTGCTCTTCCTCCACGAGCTCCAGGGTCTCGGCGTCGAAGTAGCCGCTGTTCGGGTCGAGCGCCAAAAAGGTCATCCCTGCGATCGCGGTCTCCTCGGCAGCCTGCCCGTCGAGGCCTTCGGCATCGATCGTTTCGCACAACTCGATGAACGCCTCCGAGGGGAGGGGGCAGACGTCGAGCCCGTCGCCTTCGGGCACCTCTGTGGTGGCGAGCGCTTCGAGTGCTCCTTCCACGAGGTCCTCGTCCTCCACCGGGTCGACGTAGTGGCGGCGGATCAGCTCGTAGGTCTCGCAGAGCAGAGCCCCTTCGATCTCGCCACAGGGCACGACATCGAAGTCGCCGGCGGGCTCCGGAAGCGAGCCCGTGGTGGTGGGGGCGTCGGTGGTGGTCGTCTCGAGGCTGGTGGAAGTCGTCTGGGACGTAGCCGGGGGCGGGGTGGCCTCGGCCTCGGCCCCGTCCCGGCACGCCACCAAGAGCAGCAGGGTGGCGACGATAGGCAAGAGGGCGCCGAACCTGTGGAGAGCTGTCTTCATCCGTTCATCCCAGGACGAGGTCCACGACTTCTTCCGGTGAGGCATCCGGGGGGATCTCGACGATGACGTCCGGCACGACACCCTCACCGGCCACCGTGGATCCTTCGGGGGTCACCCATCGGGCAACCGTCACGCGAAGCTCCCCGTCGTTTACGAGGGGGAATCCTATCTGCACGGTGTCTTTACCGAAGGTCGCCTCCCCGGTGACCGTCGCCCGGCCCCGTTCCTGCAGTACCGCCGCCAGGATCTCGGCTGCCGAGGCGGAACCGCCATTCACGACGACGATTAGGTCCGGTCCTGTCGTGGCCAGACCGCCTTCCTGCACGGGATACTCGAGTACCTCGTTCGGGGCTTCGGTCCGCACGACCAGGCCGTCGGGGAGGAACTCGCTGGCGACCAGAGTGGCGACATCCACGTACCCGCCGGGGTTGTCACGCAGATCGAGCACCAACGTGTCGGCGTCGTCCCATTCCTCGAGAGCGCCATGGAGGAACTCGGGGATGTCGGGGTTGAAGTCGGGCAGGCGGATGTAGCCGACCTCGTCCGCGGGCCGTTCGGCCACGAGCGTGGGAACGACTGGAGGACGGCGCTGGACCAGGATCTCCTCTTCGGTCCCGTCGGGTCTCGCCACTGTCACGGCTACCTCCGACCCTTCGGGCCCGTCGAGCATCGAGGCAGCCTGGACCAAGGTGAGCCCCTCCGTGGGCGTGCCGTCGATCCCTTCGAGCACGTCACCGGGACGCAGCCCCGCCTCGTAGGCCGAGCCCTCCGCGACGGCGAGCACGACCCGCAACTCGCAGGGGCCCTCGGCGACCGCGCAGTGGGAGCCGGCCGGGTTGACGATCTCGAGCAGCATGCCGACCGCGGTGATGATGCCGTCCTCGCTGAAGGCTCCCGTCAGTTCGGGCGGCAAGTAGTAGGTGAACGGATCGAGGCTGTGGGCGATCATCGACTCGACACCAGCCTCGACGACTTCCTCGATGTCCCCTGCTCCCGCGCGCAGGCGATCGGCCACCGAGTCGCATATACGCTCGAACGCCTGGTGGGGGACGGCACACACGAAGCTATCCGGTCCTTCCTCCGGCGCCGCCGGCTCGTAGGAGTCCACGCCGAGCTCGGCGCCGGCCGCCAGCGCAGCCGGCTCGAACGGAGCGTCGACGTGGTACGCGGCGATCAGCGCGTACACGTCGCACAGCAGGGCGAAGGTGACCGGTGGGGTGTCGCAGTCGTCCACCGTGTATGCGGCGGGTGTTGCCGTGACCGCGGTGGTCGATGGAACGGCCGCCTGGGTCGTGGTGGGCGTGGTGGTCGACGCCGGCTCGGTCGTGGAGGTCGTCGCCGGTGTCGCTCCGCACGCGACGACCACGAGGGCGAGGAAATGGGTGAGGCGGCGCACGACCACAGCATACGACCCGGTTACCGTTGCTCCCGATGCTGGTGGTCATACGCCCGCCGGGAGCCGCGGAAGGCCGGACGTTGGCGGTGGGGGACGACGGCCGTTGGGAAGAGCCGACAGGGCACGAGGCGGAGGTCCTCGGCTCCGGGTGGTGGGCACTTCCCGGGCTGGTGGACTCCCATGCCCACCTCGCCGCCGACGAGCTCCAACTCGCCCCGGGTGTGCCCGGGGAGATCCGCAACCGGGCCTTCGCCTGCTTGGAGGGAGGCGTGTTCCTGGTCGTCGACAAGGGCTGGTGCGACAGCTCGGTCGTCGCCACGTTGACTGACGCGCCCCCGTCCGAGGCACCGGACTTCGAGGGAGCGGCGAGGATCGTGGCGGTCGAGGGAGGCTATTACCCGGGCTTCGCCGAGGAGACCGACCCCGCTGGCCTGTCCGAGGTGATCCACCAGGCGGCCGGAGACGGCAACGGCTGGGTGAAGCTGGTGGGCGACTGGCCGCGGAAAGGCAGGGGGGCGCTGCCGAACTTCGAGCCGGAGCATCTGAAGACCGTGGTCGAAGTGTCACACGCCGCCGGCGTCAGGGTGGCGATCCACACCATGGCTCCCGAGGTCGCCTCGTGGGCTGTGGCGGCAGGAGTGGACTCGATCGAACACGGCCTCTTTCTGACCCCGGAGGACCTGGAGGCGCTGGCCGACCGGGCAGGCGGATGGGTGCCGACGATTCTCCGCTGCGAGGCCCTGATCGAGGCGCTCGGCGCCGAGTCCAGCGGAGGGAAGCTCCTGGCCGCGGGTCTGGAGAACGTCGCCTCGCTGCTCCGCGAGGTCCCGGAAGGGGTCGATGTCTTGGCGGGAACCGACCTCGCCGTCCCTTCGGCCGCCGTCGGACGGGAAGCGACCGCTCTGATTCGCCACGGCCTGGACCCGCGCCGAGCAGTCGATGCCGCGTCTACCACCGCCTACTCCTTCACCCGACGGCCGGCAGAGTTCGTCGTCGGCGCCCCGGCCGATGCCGTGTTCTTCGATCGCGATCCGTACGAGGACCCGTCGGCGCTCGAGCGGCCAGTTGCGGCACTGCGTCACGGGGCGAGGGTCCGGTGACGAAATCCGTCGTCTTGGCCTCCAGTTCTCCCCGCAGGGCAGAGCTGCTCGGTCTGCTCGGAATCCCGTTCGAGGTCCAGGCGGCAGACGTCGACGAGGCCCGTCGTCCCGGCGAGGAGCCCGGGACCTACGTCGAGCGGCTGGCCCGTTCCAAAGCCGCGGCCCTGGCCCGCAACGACGCGGTCGCCGTTGGCGCGGACACGATCGTGGTCCACCGGGGGTCGGTGCTGGGAAAGCCGGAGCACCCCGCCGAAGCGCGAGCGATGCTCGAGCGCCTGTCCGGCGACGCGCATCAGGTGATGACCGCGGTGGCAGTGGCCACCGTCGACGGAGGCCGTGTCCTCCTCGACTCGGTCGTCGAGACCGCGACAGTCCGCTTCCTCCCCCTGACGGACCGCGAGATCGACGACTACCTCGCCACCGGGGAACCGCTCGACAAGGCGGGCGCCTACGCGCTCCAGGGAAGGGGAGCGGTTCTCGTCGATTCGATCGAGGGGCACCCCACCACCGTGGTGGGCCTGCCGCTCCCCGCCACCCGCCGTCTGCTGGCTCGGGCCGGCGTGGAGTCGCTCGACTGAGTCAGCTCTCTTCGGGCGGAGAGGGGGCCGGCGACCGGAACAGGAGCAGACGCGCCTCCCTCTGGCCTCCGTTGAAGTACCCGTACTCTTCTCCTTCGGAGATGTGGATCACATCCCCCCGACCGATGTGCACCCGAGTTCCCTCGACGGTGAACTCGACGTCGCCGGTTATCCCGACGTACACGCGGTCCTTCTTCTGGGATCGCCGGGGTGGGCGCTGCACGCCGATCGGCAAGACGATCTCGGCGAGGGAGCCTGCCTGCATGGCGTCCGGGGAGAGTTCTCGTACCCAGAGGTCGGAGAACTGGTAGGCGGGCGCATCGTCGTAGCGCATCACCTGCATGACCCTCCGAGGCTAATCCGCCGGTAGGGTTCCCCGCTGAGATGGTCGACTTTCACTCCGGAATCAACTACGTCAGCCACAGCGACATCGAGATCACCGACGCCGATCCGAGTCGCTGCGTGGGAAGGGTGGTGATAGAGGCTCATCATCACCAGCCCTACGGCGTGGTGCACGGTGGTCTGTACTGCACCCTCGTAGAGACTCTCGCTTCCACCGGTGCGGCGCTGTGGGCGATGGAACGAGGCATGATGGGCTGCGTCGGAGTCAACAACTCGACCGATTTCCTGCGTCCGGTTCGAGACGGGGTGCTGGTCGGCGAGGCGACGCCCATCCACCGGGGCCGTACCCAGCAACTCTGGGACGTGTCGGTGACCCGCGAGGACGACGGCAAGCTGGTGGCGAGAGGGCGAGTCCGGCTCCAGAACATCGCTGACGCCAGCGTCCTCGGCGGCTGAGCAGAGAGATCCGCTCGGCGCCTACCCTTTTCGTGTGACCCCCCTCTCGATCGGATCCTTGCGCGTCGACCCGCCTGTGGTGCTCGCCCCCATGGCGGGCGTCACGAACGCGCCGTTTCGCACCCTGTGCCGGCGCTACGGCGCGGGCTTGTACGTGTCGGAGATGATCGGCGCCCGGGCGCTCCTGGAACGAGACGAGAAGACTCTCGCCAACGCCCGGTTCGCCCCAGAGGAGGACGTCCGCTCCATCCAGCTGTACGGCACCGAGCCGAACTCGGTGGGCGCCGCAGCCCGCCTGCTAGTGGACGAGTACGGGGTGGACCACATCGACCTCAACTTCGGCTGCCCGGTGCCGAAGGTCACTCGTCACGGCGGTGGGGCGGCACTCCCTTGGAAGATCGGGCTGTTCGCCGCCATCGTGTCGGCGGCGGTGGAGGGAGCCGGCCGTGTGCCCGTGACGGTCAAGTTCCGCATGGGCATCGACGACGGTCACCTCACGTACCTGGACGCCGGCCGGGCCGCGGAGGACGCCGGGGCGGCGGCCGTGGCCCTGCACGCCCGTACCGCCGAGCAGAGGTATTCGGGGACGGCTCGCTGGGAGGCGATCGCCGACCTCAAACGGCACGTGGGCATTCCCGTGCTCGGAAACGGCGACATTTGGACGGCGGAGGACGCTGTCCGGATGATCGAAGCGACCGGATGCGACGGCGTCGTGGTCGGTCGCGGATGCCTCGGTCGGCCCTGGCTGTTCGCCGAGTTGGCCGCGGCGTTGTCCGGCCAGCCGATCCCTGCTCCGCCGAACCTGGGCGAGATCGCCGAGACGATGCGTCTCCACGCCCGCCTCCTCGTGGAGCACTACGGGCCGCGGGTGGGCATCAACCTCTTCCGCCGTCATCCGACGTGGTACCTGAAGGGGTTCCCGGTGGGGCGGGAGCTGCGCGCACATCTGTCGCAAGTAGCCGACCTGGACGAGCTCGATGAGCTCCTCGCCCAGCTCGATCCGACGATCCCGTTCCCGCCCGAGGCGGCCCGCATGGTGCGAGGCCACGCCGGCGGACCCCGGCCGGTGCGCCTGCCCGCCGGCTACCTCGCCCACCGGGAGGCAGAGAGGCTCGCCCCCGAGGCCGAACTAGTCGTCTCGGGAGGCTGAAGCTCCGCTCAGGGCGAGAGGGGAGACGGCTGGCGGACCACGGTGTAGTAGCGGATCAGCATCAACGCCGATGTGGTGGCGTACGTGGCGGCGAAGATCATTATCGGAACGTCGCCGTGGAACCACCCGTAGTAACCCCACAACAGGCCTTCACTTCCGGCGATCCACCAGGTGGCAGGTGCGATCCCGGTGGGGCGGGCCGTCCGATAGGCGGTGATGATCGCCGGTGCCACCTGTAAGAACTGAGAGAAGCCGAGGACGGTGCCCAAGGCCAGCCATCCGCCCACGGCGGTGATGGCGACGAGCGTCGCCGTCCACAGCACCCCGCGGGCGATCGAACCGCCCAGCGATCGCCCCGCCCGGGCCAGGCCCCACATGACGACGCTGTAGAAGACGACCATCAACATGGTGGAGATCGAAGCGGGCCACAGCCCGGCCTGCAGCAGATAGGCACACCAGGCGGCGTTCGTCACGAAGCCGATCGCCGGCCAAGTGGCGGACACGCCGGCGGCATCGCGGGTTCGCACGAGCTTGAGGATCTGGGGAACCAGCGACAGCCCGGCGAGGATCGTCGCCAACACCACCGCGATGGTCGCCAGGACCTGTGCCATCAGACGCCCAGCCTCGCCGTTTCGAGAGCGGCGACCGCGGCGGGTTCACCCGACAGCTCGACCTCGGCGGCGCGGCCCCGGCCGGTCAGATAGAGGAGGAGCTCTCCCGGCCGACCGGAGAGCACGGCGCGAGGGTCGGAACCGTGGCGGTAGAGAACGCCCCCGTTCCAGACCACGTCGACCCCTGTCTCGACCCGGGACAGCAAGCGGGCCCCGGCGGCACGGATCAGGCGGGCGAGGGCCTCGTCCAGGTCGGCGAGGCCGGTGCGAGGTCCCCTCCCGTTGGCACGCCGCACGTCCTCGTGGTGGATGAAGTACTCGCTGAGCTGGGCGCCGGCGGGGAGCAGCTCGTAGATGCGCGGAGCTCCGTCGCGGATGAGCTCGACCAGACGCTCGAGGCCTTGGGTGCGTCTCCGTTTCATGGCCTGCTCGAGCAGCGAGCGGAATGGCCCGCCGACCACGATCCCCGGCGCCGCCCACACGTCGTGCTCTCGCACCACGAGATGGGCTGCCAGGTCGATGACGTTCCAACCGTCGCACAATGTCGGCGCGTCGGGTCCGACCTCCAGCATGAGATCGCAGAGCTGGTGCCGCTCCGACCGAGCGAAGGACGCCATCGACATGCGGGAAGACTAGAGCCGGTACCGAGTCCGTTGGTCGTCACGAGATCGGCGTTCCGCCGATGGCGCCGGCTCGACGGGAATAGGAGCGTGTGGTCGTCGGGCAGGCGCTCCGGGTCCTCCGCTGCCTCCGGCTCCGGTTTGTCGAGCAGGCAGCGGAGCGCCGCTTCCTGCAGCCGCACCCATGGGTGTCGAGAGTTTCTTCTCCGGGGCGCCCAGAGCGGGACGTGAGATCGATCATCGCACGCAGGACTGCGTTCCCGCGGCGGGAAGAGCCCGCCCGACGGTCAACTCAGGAGGAGCTTCTCGAGGCGGCGGCGGGTGATAGCCAACCCGATCAGGCCCATGCCGAGCAGGAACGCGGCATGACCGAACATGGAGGGGTCCGGGTTCGACAGCATGAACCCGCGGGTGAGCTCGACTCCGTGGTACAGCGGCGAGAACTTCGTGATCTGCTGGAGCACCGGCGGGTACACGTCCAGCGGGTAGAACGTGGCGGAGAACAGGAACAGCGGCACGGTCACCAACTGCACCAGATCGAAGTCCTGCCAGCTCTTCATCCACGTCGTCGCGGCGAACCCGCAGGCGGCGAACGCGAAGCCGATCAAGACGCAGACGGGGAGTGCCAGGACCCACATCCAGCCCCGCGTCAGCCCCATGAGCAACGCGATCACGAGGAACGCCGCCGCGTAGAGGAACCCTCTGAACAAGCACCAGACGATCTCGCCCACGGCGATGTCCATCGGCTTCATCGGCGTGGTCAGCATCCCGTCGTAGACCTTGCCGAACTTCAGCTTGAAGAAGATGTTCATCGTCGACTCCAGGACCGCCCCGTTCATCGCCGATGCGCCGAGCAGCGCGGGTGCCACGAATGCGGTGTAGGGAACGGAATCGCCGTTCGCCAGGGTCACCTCACCGATGAGTGCTCCGAGGCCGATGCCGATCGAGAACAGGTAGAACACCGGCTCGAAGAAT
Source organism: Acidimicrobiia bacterium (assembly GCA_035305585.1). Classification (GTDB taxonomy): domain Bacteria; phylum Actinomycetota; class Acidimicrobiia; order Spongiisociales; family ZC4RG35; genus ZC4RG17. The sequence goes on from DATGOV010000025.1 coordinate 41,898, forward strand.
CCGCTGAAGATGACCTTCCATATCCGCTTGTAGACGAGGTAGTTGCGCTCGAGTAGGCGGTGGGCCCGCGAGCCGCGCCGTACCGGCGGCCGGGCCGTGGTGGTGGCGGGAGCTGTCATTTCTGCAACCTCAGCCGCATCGAGCGGATGGCCAGCAGCCACGCCACCGTGATCATCGCCAACAGATAGGCGATGTTCACCCAGGTGGGAACCGACGTGACGACCGGCACCCCGACACCGGGCAGGGCCACTTTTCGGGTCAGTTCCACGGCGTGGAAGAGCGGCGTGACGATCGCCACCGGCTCCAGCCAGTCGGGGAGTTGGGAGATCGGAAAGAACGTGCCGGAGAACAGGTACAACGGCATGATCACGAACCGGAACGCGTTGGTGAGGTTCGTGTCGTCCTCCAACCGGGCGCTGAAGGCGGTGCCGGCGGCCTGGAAGGCCAGACCGCCGAGCGTGGCGGGCACTATCGAGAGGAGTGCCGGCCCGAGTTCGAGCGCCCCGAACACGACGGCGAGCACCGCGAACACTCCCGAGGCGAAGGCGAGATGGATAGCTCCCCAGATCAGGATCCCGTTGACCAGGTCGGCAACGGTGAGCGGCGTGACGATGATGGCGTCGAACGTCTTGCGCCACTTGATGCCGGCCAGGATCGGCCACGCCCCCTCGCCGAAGCCGGTCTGCATGGCGGTGGCCGCGATCAGCCCGGTGGCGACGAAAGTGAGGAAAGGGACCGGCAGCTGAGCCTCTCCCTGTCCCCGGTCGACCAACTGGCCGAGTATCAAGCCCATACCGGCGAGGAACAGCATCGGGTTCAGGAACGTCGAGATGACCCGTCCCCGCCACGTGCGGCGGTAGTTGATGTAATCCGCCTCGACCATGCGCAAGGCGTTGGTGAGCGTCGCCATCAGTCGATGAGCCTCCGCCCCGTCAGATGCAGGAAGACGTCCTCCAAGGTGGAGCGGCGGGTCAGGCGTTGCTCGAACTCGACTCCCAGCCCTTGGACCTCGTCGATGAGAGCGTCGGCGTCGTCCGTGTAGAGGAGGACGCGGTCGGCGAGAGCCTCCATCCGGTTCGCCACACCGTCCAGCCGATCCAAGTTGGTCTCGACGGTTCCGGGAGCGAACCGCAGCTCCACCACCTCGCGTGTCGAGTAGCGCTGGATCAGCTCCTGCGGGGAGCCTTCGGCGACGATCTCGCCCTTGTCCATCACCACGAGCCGGTCACAGAGCTGCTCGGCCTCGTCCATGTAGTGGGTGGTGATGATCAATGTCGACCCCTCCTGCTTGAGCCGGTAGAGGCGGTCCCAGAGGACGTGGCGGGCCTGGGGGTCGAGCCCGGTCGTGGGCTCGTCGAGGATGACGAGGTCTGGCTCGTTTATGAGGGCGCGGGCGATGACCAGGCGCCGCTTCATGCCTCCCGAGAGGTTCTCCACACGGGCGTCGCGTTTCTCCACCAACTGGGCGAACTCGAGCAGCTCTTCGATGCGGCGTCGGATCACGGGCTTGGGGAGGTCGTGGAACCGCCCGTAGATGTACAGGTTCTCCTCGACGGTGAGCTCTTCGTCGAGGTTGTTCTCTTGGGGGACGACTCCGAGGCGCGAACGGATCTCCGGCCCGTCCTCACGCGGGTCGAGTCCGAACACCGTCATCTTCCCGTCGGTGATCGGGCTGACGGTGGTGATCATCTTCATCGTCGAGGTCTTGCCGGCTCCGTTGGGCCCGAGGAAGCCGAAGGCTTCACCGGGGCGGATCTCGAAGTCGATGGCGTCGACCGCGACGAAGTCGTCGAACTTCTTGGTGAGGCCGCGCGCCTCCACGAGGGGAGATGGCATCGCCTTGACGCTACCGGACTGGGATGACGGGAGGTAAGCGGATTCTCGCATCGGCGCCACCCTACGAGTTCAAGGCGACTTCAAGTCAAGAGGGAGTCCAGACCCGCTTCGTGAACTCGGGACCGATGAGCACCGCCCGCGTGATTCGAGTCTCCACGAACACGAGATCGGGGTTGTCGGGTGAGCCCCAGAAGGTCGTCATGTCGTAGGGGAGCACGCGGTTCCAGAGCCGCCTCGACTCGTCGGTGTCGTGGATCCGGGCCACACCCCGAGCGAACAACTCGCCCGGTCCCGATCCGGTGGTGACCGGCCAGTGGAACGCCACCTCTCCGTTGGCGATCAGATTGTGGGCTTTCTGGGAACGCCGCCGGGTGGCGAACCACAGCCGACCCTCCTCACCGAGGCCGGGAGCCACCACCGCCACGTGCGGGGTTCCGTCGCGTCTCACCGTGGCGACGTGAGTGACCCACGAGATCGCTTTGGCGGCGTCGGCGAACTCCTCCCAAGTGAGCGGGAGCGCCTTCACGAGTAGCGCTCGCGATGGACGATCGCCTCGGGGGGCTTCCGCCCTCCCATCCGGGCAGGACCGGCGTCAGGAGTCGGGTAGCCCAGGGCGATGCCGTAGCGGGCCCGTCGGTCGTCCGGGATGCCGAGGACCTTCCGCACGTCGTCGTCGCGGTGGAAGGTGATGGGGCAGGACGCCACGCCGATCGCCTTGGCGGCCAACATGATGTTCTGGGCGACCCGTCCGGAGTCGAACTCGTACCCACCCGGTTCTTGCACGATGACGATGGTGGCGGCGGACCGTCGGACCGGATCCGTGAAATCCCCGCATTCGGCCAACGCCTGGAGTTCTTCCCGGTCTGTGACCACGACGAACGACCAGTCCTGACGATTCTTCGAGCTACCAGTCCAACGGGCGGCTTCGAGGATCGCGGCGAGGTCCTCCTCGGAGAGGGGCTCCTCCCGGTACGAGCGGATGGCGCGCAGGCCGAGGACGAAGTCGTAGATGTCGCGGCTCATGGGGTCAAGTATGGCCATGGTCGCGAGGCCTTCGAATGCCCATGACGGCAGGGTTAGAGTGACGCCCAGCCGACGTGGCCCTCGTCGGATCAGAGGAAACCTAGAGGGGGAGATCCCATGACCCTGCGCCGCCTACTGACATCCGCGTCCGTCGCCCTGTTGATGGTCCTGCTGATGTCGGGGGTGTCTGCGGCGTCTTCGTCGGACGATCTCACTGTCGTGGACGTCGCGGATGACGTCTACGTACCCCTAGGTGATCCCCAAGACGCTTTGGATCTCCAGGCTTCCGATCCGCTAGGGCTTCTAGTGGGGATCGATGTTCTCCGTCAACACAGCCTCGGCGTAGACACGATCGACGTTTGGGTATGCGGTGCGAATGTCTCAGCCCAATCGGCGGTCTCGGAGCTAGAAGAGAAGATCGTTCCGTACTTCCAGTACCACTCACGTGGACGTTATCAGCCGAGATTCCGTGCCCGGGGAAGCGCGGGTTCGGAGAGAAATCAGTGTGTCCGCCAAGCGGAGACGCACGCGAGTTCCGATGCCGAAGGTGTTCTCTTCGTTGAGTCCTTCGCCGGCGGTGTCGCCTCACCGGGCATTGTCTGTGGCTTCAGTCCGTGTTCCCAATCCCTGTACAGAGAAGGGAACCGCCGCGAGGGATTCGTCGGCAACCAGATCGCTTTCATGGCCACAGTCGCCCACGAGATGGGTCACATGATCCATTGGCCCCACTCGTACACGGGAGCTAGTTCTGGCTCGTTCGCCGAGTATGACAACGCGCTCGATGTGATGTCCGGCAACTACGGGCCCCCGAACGACGGTGACCCCAACCATCCCGATCCGTATGGGACTTCGGCCATCAACCTGTATGCCGCTGGATGGATCGACCCCAACGAAGTGCTGGTCGTCAGCACCGGCGATGCCACCGTCGATCTGGTCACCGGCAGCACCGCCGGATACCGGATGATCGTCATTCCGGCCGGCAAGCGCTTCTACGTTCTCGGCCCTCGTATCCGCTCGCCTTACGATCCCATTCCCAACCACTGGGCTGGTGTCGAGGTCTATGAAGTCGAGGTCTGCGCTGGTTCTGCAGACGAGTGCCTGCGCGACCGATCCAAGCTGCCCGGCTTCAGGAGGGTCAAGCCGCATCCGGCAGAGCCGTTCGATGTGAGAGATCGTGCTTCATACGACCAGCCGCTTCCCCATGTGATCCGGCCGGGCGGCTCGCGCACCATTGCCGGCGTGAAGGTGAAGGTCGGCAAGGTCGAAGGGAACAAGATCGCGGTCTCGATCGACGCCCCCACTTTCAGCGACACCCGGAGCCATGTGTTCGTCGACGACATCGAGTGGCTCGCCGAATCGGGGATCACCCGCGGCTGCAACCCGCCTTCGAACACGCGCTTCTGCCCCGACCAGCCGGTGACCCGTGGCCAGATGGCGGCGTTCCTCCACCGCGCCCTGCCCAAATTGAAGACCGGGAAGGCAACGGACTTCGGCGACGACAACGGCCACGTGTTCGAAGCCGACATCCAGTGGCTCTCCGCCACGGGTATCACGAAGGGTTGCAATCCGCCGTCCAACACCCGTTTCTGCCCGGACCAGGTGGTCACCAGGGGCCAGATGGCGGCGTTCCTCCACCGGGCGTTGCCCGACCTGAAGACCGGGAAGGCAACGGACTTCCGCGACGACAACGGCCACGTGTTCGAGGCGGACATCGAGTGGCTGGCCGCCACGGGGATCACCCGGGGCTGCAACCCGCCCGCCAACGACCGCTTCTGTCCGAACGAGCCGGTGACCCGTGGCGCCATGGCGGCATTCCTCAACCGCGCCCTCGGCGGATGACCCCCCTGACATACTGACGGCGTGAACGAGTTCCACGCCCTGGTCGACACGTCCCAGAAGGTGGGGGCGACTCGTTCCCGGCGGTCGAAGATCGGCCATCTCGCCGAGTACATCCGGGCGGTCGACCCCGACTCGGTTCTGTGGGCTGTCGCCTTCCTCTCCGGGGTCGTGCCGCAGGGCGCGCTCGGGGTCGGCTGGGCGACGATCGGGACACCTCCGGACCCGGCTCCCTCCCCGTCTCTACGCATCGGCGACGTGGTCGAGGTCTTCGACGAGTTGATCGAAACCTCGGGGCCGGGCGCGACATCCCGGCGCAAGGCGCTGGTCGCCGGGCTGCTGGAGCGGGCCACCGCCGACGAGCAACGATTCCTGTACGGCCTGATCACCGGCGAGATCCGCCAGGGTGCCCTGGAAGGGATCATGGTCGAGGCGGTGGCGGCCGCCGCCGGCGTCGCTGTCGATTCGGTTCGGAGAGCGACCATGCTCACCGGTCGGGTGTGGGAAGCCGCCGGCCTGGCCATGCGAGGAGGGCAGGAGGCGCTCGCCGCAGTCGGGCTCACCTTGTTCCGGCCGGTCAAACCGATGCTCGCCCAGACAGCAGAGGATCTCACGGAGGCCGTCGGCCGGGTCGGCGACGCAGCGGTCGAGTGGAAGCTCGACGGGATCAGGATCCAGGTCCATCGGCAGGGAGAACGGGTCGAGGTCTACACCCGCAACCTCAACCGGGTGAGCGACCGCCTTCCCGAGGTCGGTGATCTCGTGCGGGGCTTCGACGGCGACAACCTCGTCCTCGACGGTGAAGCGCTGTACCTCGACGAGGACGGGAGGCCGGCTCGTTTCCAGGAGACCGCCGGGCGATTCGGCACCGAGATGATGGAGGGGCGCGGAATCAGGGCCTTCTTCTTCGACGTGCTCCATGTCGGCGACCGCGACGTCATCGACCTCCCCCTCAGGGAGCGGCGGGTGCTCCTGGAGGAGATCGCAGGCGAACACGTCATCCCCCACGTCGCGGTAGCCGACGCCGACGCGGGCCAGGCGGTGCTCGACGAGGCGCTTCGCCACCGTCACGAAGGTGTCATGGTCAAAGCCCTCGACTCCCCCTACGAGGCGGGGCGGCGGGGGGCAGCCTGGCTGAAGGTGAAGCCGGTCCACACCCTCGACCTCGTGGTCCTCGCCGCCGAATGGGGTCACGGGCGTCGCCAGGGTTGGCTGTCCAACCTCCACCTCGGCGCCCGGGGAAAGGACGGCTTCGTGATGGTCGGAAAGACGTTCAAGGGCATGACCGACGCCCTCCTCGCTTGGCAGACGGAGGAGCTGCAGCGGCGGAAGGCCCGGGAAACGCAACACGTCGTCTACGTGCGTCCGGAGCTCGTCGTGGAAGTGGCGCTCGACGGCGTCCAGGTCTCGACTCGCTATCCGGGCGGAGTGGCACTCCGCTTCGCCCGCATCCGCGGCTACCGACCCGACAAGGACCCAGCCGATGCCGACACCATCGACACCGTCCGGGCGATGGCCGGTCTGCCGCCGCTCCCCGACTGATGCGATACTGGGCGCCCAGTTCCACAGGAGAGAGCTTCGATGCCGACCCCGCACATATCAGCGCAGAAGGGCGACTTCGCCCCGTCAGTCCTCCTGCCCGGTGATCCTCTCCGGGCCAAGCACATCGCCGAGACGTTCCTCGAAGACGTTCGCGAGGTGACGGCCGTGCGCAACATGCTCGGCTTCACCGGCACGTACAAGGGGATCCCGGTGTCGGCGATGGGGACAGGCATGGGGATCCCGTCGGCGTCGATCTACGCCACCGAACTGGTGACCGAGTACGGCGTCGAGCGACTCGTCCGCGTCGGCTCGTGCGGGGCTCTGCAGCCAAACCTGGCGCTCCGCGATGTGATCCTGGCCATCGGCGCCTGCACCGACTCGGGCGTGAACCGAATCCGGTACGGCGGATTCGACTTCGCGGCCACGGCCGACTTCGCGCTCCTCAGCGCCGCTCATCGGGCCGCCGAGGAGGCAGGAGTGGAGGTCCGGGTGGGCAACGTCCACTCCGCCGACCTCTTCTACAACCCCGAAGAGGGAGCTTTCGAGCGCATGCGCGACATGGGAGTCCTCGCTGTGGAGATGGAAGCCGCCGGGCTGTATGGCATCGCTGCCGAGCGGGGGGCGCGGGCCTTGACGATCCTGACCGTCTCCGACCACATCCTCCAGGGGACGGAGGTGTCGTCGGAGGAACGGCAGACCACGTTCGACGACATGGTGCGGGTGGCGCTCGAGGCGCTGGTCATCGACGTCGGCTGAGCCGGGCGATGTCCGAAGAGGAGCGTCGCCGCTGGAACGAGCGTCACCGTGGCGACGGCGGCCGACCGGCCCCACCGTCCACCTTCGCCCACCTGGAGGGTCTCCTCCCACGAGCGGGTGTGGCCATGGAGGTGGCTTGCGGGAGGGGTGAGGCGAGCGTGTGGCTCGCGCTGGGGGGTCTAGAGGTCTGGGCGTCCGACGTGTCGCCGGTGGCGATCCAAGCGGCTCGGCGCCTGGCCGATCGTCACGGCGTGGCGGAGCGGTGCCGCTTCCAGGTGCACGACCTCGACTCGGGTCTACCGGCGGAGCCTCCGGAGGCCGACCTGGTCCTGTGTCACATGTTCCGCGACCCTCGTCTCCATGCCGCCCTGGCGCAGCGGTTGCGTCCCGGCGGCGTGCTGGCAGTGGCGACGCTCAGTGAGGTCGGCAGCGAGCCGGGGTCGTTCCGAGCGAAACCCGGGGAGCTCCGAGATGCCTTCGGGCATCTCGCGATCCTCGACGAAGGGGAAGCCGACGGAAGGGCTTGGATAGTGGCGCGGTCGTGTCCCGCTACATGAGCCCGCGCTGCCAGGGGATGGCAGCGAACACCAGGATCAGAGACAAGAGCGTCATCAGCCCGATCGTGCGCCAACCCTGTCCGCCCCCGGTCTGGCGGCCGCGGCCGAGGCCGATGTGGAATGCGGCGATGGCGGCGAGCATTCCGATCGGGTGGAAGACGCCGATGAAGCCGCCCTGCGTCCAACCCTGGTTGACGAAGTACAGGATGATCCCCAGCGCCACCTGGATGTCGAAGATCACTCCGATCCACTGCAGCCACCTGTCGGTCGGCCCGGCCTCCCCCGAGGAGCGCATGAAAGCGACGACCACCGTGGCGATCAGGCCGATCACGACCAGCCAACGGATACCGGAGTGAGCTTCGACGAGGATGTCCATGGCCTGAGGCTACCGCGGTTCTCAGTCCTCGGGGACATGGCGAGGAGGCAACCCCACCCTCTCCGAGAGCGCCTCCTCCCTGTCCCGCACTATCCGCTGGGCGATGCTGCGGACGGTCTGGGTCAGCCACATGGCCGTGTGCGAGCCCTCCGTGTACTCGGCCTCGCCGAACGCATCGATGCGGTCTTGTTCCAACAGGCGGTTGGCCTGGGCGAACTCTGTCTCGGAGCCGGGGCGGTAGACGGCATAGGTGCGCCCGCCGTTCGCCTCGACCACCGAGAAGACCGGGACGTCGGATGGTCCGTCGGCGATGTAGATCATGTTCTGGAACGGCACCCGCCGATCCTCCCGGGCGATCTTGGCGTTGACGTCGATGGCCGGGTTCTTGTTCGTTCCCTTGTTGATCTCGAAGATCGCCCGGGTCTTCGTGGTGTTGTCGATGGCATAGATCAGTTGCTTGATCTCGCCGTCCGGCGCGAACAGGTGCCCCTGGCCATCGAGATAGCCCGGCGGCGCCACCAACTCGGTGAACTCCGATGCCCACACGTCGGTGACGAAGGGGGCGACGGCAGAGCCGAGGATCATCTGGCGAAGACCCGTCGAAACGATGTAGTGCTCGACGTGTATCTGGTGCTCGGCGAACTCGGGATCGGATTCGATGCTCTTGCGAAGCAACTCCATGAACTCGGGCATCCCGTCGTAGAACTCGATCTCGGCTCCGAGTTCTCTCAGCAGAGAGTTGCTGAGGCCCGCCATCCTCCCCGCCTGCACGTAGCTGAGCAGATGATTGAGGTAGAGGGTGTCACGGGCGATGAGCGTGTTGCCGTGGCTGCGATACCACTCCTCGAGACCGTCGACCTCCTCCCAGAACATCCCCTCGTCCACCCCGAAGTGGCGGAACAGGGGCCTCTGCATGTTGCCGGGGATCAGGGTCTTGTCGAAGTCCCAGATCACGGCGATGACGTTCTGAGGGAACAGCTGGCGGGCCATATCGCGAAAACGAGGCTAGACGGAGTTTTCCACAGGTTGCAATGGTCCCTATCGGCCCGTGTCTCCTCTCAGTGGAGGAGGAATCCCACCGTCGTCACCACGGAAGCCACCACGATCCCTGCCGCTGAGACCGCTCCGATGCTCCAGCGCCGGAGCAACTGGAGGAAGCCGAGGTTGATCCCGCTGTGGAGCGGGGCCGTCACCACGACCGCGAGCGGAGCCGCCGCTACGACGAGGGTGAACCCGATGTGCAGGGCACTCGCCCAGGACCTCTCCACGATGCCCCACCACGGCGCCGTGCGGCTGAAGGCGACCGGGGGCATCAAAGCCTTGGCTCGCTCCGCCTCGGGGTCGTCGCGCTCGGCCAACGCCGCCATCGCGAAGCCGTTGACGATCGAGTACAGGACTTCGATCGCTGCCCATCCGAGACCCAGCCACAACGCCGTCCCCAGGTCCCGCCCCACGACGGTCACGGCACCGAGCCGCACGAGCTCCTCGAGCGGCCCAGAGGAAGCGGCCACCACGGTCTGGGCTCTCTCCTGGTCCTCGGTGCTGCGCATGGCGATCAGCCCCACCGGGCCGCGCAGCACGAGGGCGAGCAACCAGCCGGCGGCTCCCGCGCCGAGTGCAGTCGGTATCGGATCGTGGCCTCCTGCTACGAACGCGACCCCGAAGGCCACAGGGACCAAGAGGAGGAACGGGGCCGCAAGCGCAATGCTGGACCGCATGGGCTCGATCATGGTTCGCCGGACCGGATAGGGAAAACTCCGGTTAGCGTTCCCGTCCGTGTCGGTCCATCCCGATGTCCGCCGTGGGCTACGCGACGTCATACCGGTGCTCGTTCCCGTTGTGCCGTTTGCCCTCGTCCTGGGTCTGGTCGTCGCCGAGTCGCGTTTGTCGAACCTCGTGGGCTGGCTCGGCGCGAGCGTGATATTCGGTGGGTCGGCCCAACTGACTGTCGTCACGCTCTCGGCGGAAGGCGCCGGGTTGGCGGCGATCGTCGCCGCCGGACTGGTGGTGCAGACACGCCACTTCATGTACTCGGCTGCATTCGCGCCCGTTTTCGCCGCTCAGCCGAGGTGGTTCCGTTGGCTCGGGCCCTACTTCCTGATCGACCAGCAGTTCGCTCTGACCAGCCTGCGGATGGACGACCCGCCCGCGTCCTTCCGCCGCTACTACCTCACCGTCGGCTCCACCTTCTGGATCGTCTGGCAAGCGACCGTTGCTCTCGGATTGGTCGTCGGTCCGGTCGTCCCGGAGGAGTGGTCACTGGACTTCGCCGTCCCGTTGCTCTTCGTCGGGCTGCTGACCGCGGCGATCGATTCCCGTCCTGCGCTGGTGGCGGCTGTCGCGGCCGGCGCGGTCACGTGGGCGACCCTCGGCGTGCCCAATCGGTTGGGGATCATCCTCGGTGCGCTGGCCGGGATCGCCGCCGGGGTGGGGGCGAGCCGTCGATGAGCCTCTCGTCGATCGCCCTCGTGGCCACCGTGGTCGTCGGTGCCGGCACGTACCTGATGCGCTCGTCGTTCATCCATGCCCTTGCCGGCCGGGAGTTTCCGCCCGCGGTGCGAGAGGCGCTGAGGTATGTGGCCCCGGCGGTCATGGCGGCATTGGTGATCTCGCTCGGCTTCGACGGCTCGACCGAGGTCGGGTGGGCGGAAGTGGCAGCCCTAGTGGTCGGGGGAGTCGTTGGCTGGCGGACACGGTCCCTCCCGTGGGTGCTCGTGGCCGGAATGGTCACGTTGTGGCTGGTTCGAGCGGCCGCCTGAGAAAAGTACTTGCAGTTGCGGAAAGTACTGCGTATAGTTTCCACTATGGCAACTATTCAAGGAGGGGCAATGGATGACCTGAAGCGGACACTCGAGCAAGTCGAGCGTGATCGGCTCGAGACATATGTCGGGGATTCCCGCTACCGGATCCCCTGGTGGTACACGCTCGGATTCGCCGTCGCCGGAGCCGGCGCCCTGATGACACTGGGGATCGAGACGAAGTGGCTGGGAGTCGCGATCGCACTGGCGGTGGCGATGGTCATCGGCGCCTTGGCCGGCGTGGCGGTCCGGAAAGCAGGGGCAGTGCCCCGGCTACGGACGATGCCGGCGCCTCTGCGCCGAGTCATGATCGGCTACTGGGTCGTGACGATGGCTGGTATCGCCGCCATCCTCCTGTGGGCGTTCACGACCGAGACGCCCCGCCCATTCGTGTGGGCCGGCGGGATGTACTTCGCATTGGTGGTCGTCGCCGGGTCCGTGACCGACGGCTTGTTCCGGCGCCGTGCCCGACGACTCGCGGCCGAGGCCGGTATCGAGCATGGATGAGCTCGACCCCCTCATCCATGCTCCCAAGCGGCTGCGGATCATGACGGTCCTCTCGACAGCCGAGATGGAGTTCGCCCGTCTCCAGGAGCGGCTGGATCTCTCGGCACCCGACCTGTCCAAGCAGATGCGCCAGCTGGTCGACGCCGGCTACGTCGAGGCGCGGAAGACGGGCAAGGGGCCGGGCAGTACCACTTGGTACAAGCTCACGCGCCGGGGCCGGCGTGCCTACGACGAATACGTCGAGTCTCTCCGCCGGCTGCTGGGGGAGGCCTCGGTCTCCTGATCGGGGCCTCAACGTCCCAGCGCGAAGAACTCCGGGTTGGGCTGGAGATCGGCCAGGTGGGCGATGCGGTTGGAGAGGGCGAAGAAGGCGGTGATCGAGCCGATGTCCCAGATGTCGGAATCGTCGAATCCGGCCCGACGCAGCGCATCCAGATCCTCGTCGCCGATCTCCTCCGGTCGCCGAGCCAGCTTCACGGCGAATGCCAGCATCGCCCGCTGACGTCCGGTGACCGGGGCGGTTCGCCAGTTGGCGGCGATGCGGTCGGCCAGCTCCGAGTCCTTGGCCCGGACCCGCAGAATCGCCCCGTGGGCGACGACGCAATAGAGACATTCGTTTGCGGCGCTGGTGGCCACCACGATCATTTCCCGCTCCGCTTTGGTCAGGCCCGAGTCCCGTTCCATCAGGGCGTCGTGGTAGTCCATGAACGCCCGCAGCTCGTCGGGCCGGTGCGCCATGGCGATGAAGACGTTGGGCACGAATCCGGACCGTTCTGCGATCCGTTCGACCCGGGCGCGGACGTCCTCGGGCAGTCCGTCGAGAGAGCCGACCTCGAACCGACTGATGGGACGGTCAGCCATCGTCTTCTTCCTCGTTCCAGACCGGGTCCTCGTCCCACTCGACGTTGCGGGATTCGACCTTCTCGAGTGCCCGCTCCGCTTCCTCACGCGTGAGGTAGGGGCCGAGGCGGTCGGTCATGCGGCAGCCGAGCTTCGGCTCCACTCGGCGGTGATGCACGCAGTAGTACCACTCCTCTTCCATGTCGCCACGGTACCCGTGCCACAATCGCACCCCATGCGACGCTGGCTCATGAAGTCCGAGCCCGACGACTACTCGATAGACGATCTGGCGGCGGACGGGCGCACCCACTGGGATGGGGTCCGCAACTACCAGGCGCGCAACTACATGCGCGACGAGATGCGGGTGGGTGACATGGTGCTGTTCTATCACTCGGTTGTCCGCCCTCCCGGTGTCGTCGGTCTGGCCGAAGTCGTGACCGAGGCATATCCCGATCACACCGCGTGGGATCCCGATTCGAAGTACTACGACCCGAAGTCGTCCCCCGAGGATCCCCGCTGGTTCATGGTCGACGTGGCGTTCGTGGAGAAGTTCGCCCGCATGGTCACGATCGACGAGATCCGCAGCCACCCCGAGCTCAGCGAGATGGTGCTGCTCCACCGCCCGCGGCTCTCCGTTCAGCCCGTCACCGACCAGGAGTTCGAGATCGTCGTCGCCTTGGCGAGAGAAGCGGATGGCTGAGAGGTTCGACTACGCGGTCATCGGCGGCGGGATCGTGGGTCTGGCCACTGCCACGGCCCTCCACGAGCGCCACCCGCAGGCGTCGATCGTGGTCCTCGAAGCGGAGGACCGGGTGGGAAGGCACCAGAGCGGCCACAACTCCGGAGTGCTGCACTCCGGGCTCTACTACGCGCCGGGCTCGCTGAAGGCTCGATTGTGTGTCGAGGGCCGCCGCAGGATGGTCGAGTTCTGCGAGGACAACGGGATCGCCCACCGGGTCACCGGCAAGCTCGTCGTTGCCCTCGACGCACGCGAGGTGGACCGGCTTAGGAAGCTGCACGAGCGCGCCAACGCCAACGGGTTGGCGGGTGTCCGGTGGCTGGAGAGAGGGGAGTGGTACGACATCGAACCCCACGTCGCTGGTCGGGCGGCTCTCCACGTTCCCGAAGCCGGGGTGGCCGACTTCCCGGCCGTGGTGCGACGTCTGGCCGAGAAACTCCCCGGTGAAGTCCGTACCTCTTGGCGCGTCACGTCGATTCGGCGTCGAGGAGGGTCCTGGCACATCGCCGGTGAGGCAGGTCAGGTCGAGGCCGGGAGGTTCGTGGCGTGTGCCGGCCTGCAATCCGACCGTGTCGCCGAGATGGCGGGGGCGACTCCGCCCGTGCGAATCGTCCCCTTCCGCGGGGAGTACTTCTCGCTCACCGGGCCGTCAGAGAGGCTCGTGCGGCACCTCGTCTACCCGGTTCCCGACCCGCGGTTTCCCTTCCTCGGGGTGCACTTCACCCGTCGGATCGACGGGACGGTGGAGGTGGGTCCCAACGCGGTGCCAGCCCTCGGGCGTCACCACTACCGGGGCGCAGCCCCCGACTGGGGCGAGTTTCGCGAGACCCTACGGACGCCTGGCTTTCTGCGGTTGGCGTTCCGGTACGTGCCGACCGGGACAGCCGAGATCGTGCGGTCCCGCTCGGCACGGCTGTATGGCCGGGCGGCCTCCCGGCTCGTGCCTGCCCTCGAGACATCCGATCTGGAACCGGCCGGGGCCGGGGTGCGCGCCCAGGCGGTGACGCCTGACGGCCGCCTGGTCGACGACTTCTCCCTGCTACGCCAGGAGAGCGCACTGCACGTGCTCAACGCCCCGTCGCCGGCGGCGACGGCGTCGCTCGCCATCGGCGACCACATCGCTTCCCTCCTCGACGACTGAGCCGAAGCCGGCTTCTCGGCTTTGGGATCGGGACGGGCATCTCGTACGCTCCCGACGTGGAATCGACCGCTCCGCCGATGCGGCTCGGGCGCGTCGAGTTCACCGCTCTCCTGGCCATGTCCATGGCGCTCGCCGCCCTGGGGATCGACATGATCCTCCCGGCGTTCGGCGACATGCGCGCCAGTTTCGGGTTGGCGGAGGACTCGACCGCCGTGGCCGGCACCGTCACGGCCTACTTCTTCGGGTTGGCGATCGCCCAGGTCGTCTACGGGCCGCTCGCCGACCGCTACGGGCGCAAACCCACCCTCTACGCCGGTTACGCCATCTACCTGCTGGGAGCGGTCGCTTCGGCGCTCGCCCCCAGCCTCAGCACACTCCTCGTCGCTCGATTCGTGTGGGGGCTCGGCGCGGCGGGTCCCCGCGTCGTGACGCTCTCGGTGGTGCGAGACCGTTTCGACGGCAACGAGATGTCGCGGGCGATGTCGTTCATCATGGCGGTCTTCGTCCTGGTGCCGATCATGGCGCCGACGCTCGGTGCGGTGGTCGCCTCTGTGGCTTCGTGGCGGTGGGTGTTCGGTGTCTGTGGCGTGCTGGTGGCGTTGATGGCGTTGTGGGCGACTCGACTGGAGGAGTCGCTCGATCCCGCTGACCGGCTGGAGCTCCGCTTCGAGCGGATCCTCGCTGCCGGCAGGCTCATCCTCACGAACCGCCTGACCATGGGCTACACGCTCGCCTTGACGTCGCTGTTCGGGGTGTTCGTCTCGTACCTGGCCAGCTCCGAGATCATCTTCGGCGAGGTGTTCGGCGTGGTCGACGAGTTCCCCATCCTCTTCGGTGCTCTGGCGGCGGTGATGGGCGCCGCGACGCTGGCCAACGCGTTCGTCGTCCGGAGATTCGGGACCAGGAGGATGGCCCATGGCGTCCTCCTCCTCTATGTCCTGGTGGCCGTCGTGTTCGTCTTCGTCGGCTCGACGACGGGCGGACGTCCGGAACTGGGCGTCTTCATGCCGACGATGGCGGCGATGCTGTCGTGCCACTCTCTGCTGATCCCCAACTTCAACACCATCGCCATGGAGCCGATGAGGCCGATCGCCGGCACCGCCTCGGCGGTGATCGGCACCGTGTCGACGGCCGGTGGGGCGCTCATCGGCGCGCTGCTAGACCAGTCTTTCGACGGCACGATCCTGCCGATGGCGATTGGATTCGCCGTGCTCGGAGCCGTGGCGTTGAGCCTCGTCGTCTGGGCCGAACGAGGGCGTCTGTTCGAGCGCCGCTGACCCGAAGGCTCTTCGCGCTCTCGTCTTGGTTTTCACTTTGAGATCCACATCTGCATAGCCTTCTCCTGGCGACGAGCCCTGTGCTCGTTGCAGGCTCCGGTGATCACCGGAGCTTTTCTGTTTCCCGGCCTCGATCGAAAACCGATCGCGCCTGCGCCAGGCGGGCGACGGCCGATTCCCGAGCAAGGCCCCTACGGGGTCGAGCGGAGGTACCACCATGAAATCGAAAACGAGTTGGGTGCTGGCTGTGGCCGGCGCCCTGACCTTCATCGCCGCGCCGGCGTTCGGCGCCACAAACGAACCCGACGGGCGAGGACCATTCGCCGATGTCGACGGGTCGATCCATGAGATGGACATCGCGGCATTGCATGCGGCGGGGATCACCTCCGGCTGTGCCGAATGGCTCTTCTGCCCCGACGACGACGTGACACGCGCCCAGATGGCCGCCTTCCTCAACCGGGCGTTGGAGCTGCCTCCTGCGGAGTCGGCGACATTCGACGACACGTCTGAGAGCCGGTTCGCCGAGGACATCGCCGCGATCGCGGCCGCCGACATCACGGTCGGATGCCGTGCGGGCGAGTACTGTCCCGACGAGCCCGTGACGCGGGGACAGATGGCGAGTCTGCTGGTTCGTGCCCTCGAACTGCCGATGGCGGAAGGCGACCCCTTCCACGACGACGACGGAAACGTCCATGAAGAGGACATCGCCGCGATCGCGGTCGCCGGCATCACGTACGGCTGCGGGGACGGACGTTTCTGTCCCGACGAGCCGGTCACCCGGGCCCAGATGGCCAGCTTCCTCGTCAGGGCGCTCGGCCTCGAGCCTCCGGCCGAACTCCCCGCGATCCCAACGGACGTCATCGACGAGTTGAATCGCCTGGACGTGCCGACCGGTCCCGGCGCCGAGGGATGGCGGCCGCTGGTCGAGAAGTACTTCGAGCCCGGCGACGTCGATCGGGCGATTCGAGTGATGGCATGCGAGTCCAACGGCGACCCGAAAGCGAGGAACCGGAGCTCGGGCGCCGGCGGCCTCTTCCAGCACCTGCCTAGTGCCTGGGCGAAGCGGGCCGCCGGGGCGGGTTTCCCCGGAGCATCGATATACGACCCGGAGGCGAACATCGCCGCCGCCGCCCATCTTCTCTACGGGCCGGGCGGGGGGTGGAAGCACTGGGTGTGCAAGTGATCGCTCGTTGAGCGAGTTGTCGCCGGCCCTTCCCGACATCCCCAACGGGAAGGGCCGGCAACACCGTTCCTGCGGGTGCTACGGGTTGGCTATCCCCTGGAGCCTCACCGTCCGACCGTTCGGGTCGTGCTTCGTCCCGTGAGCGATCAGCGAGCCGTCGGGCGCTTGCATGAGTGAGTCGACGAACTCGCCGAGGTGGGAAGTAGAGACCGCCTTCCAGTCGGCCAGGTCCTTCGACACGAGGAGAAGACCCTGGGTCTGCATCTCTCCCCGGACTCGTCTCCCGTCCCCGGCCCGGTCCCGGCCGAGGATCGGGTCGACCAACTGCACGAAGGGGTTGCCAGACCGTTGATCGGCGCGCTCCAGCACGACGTGGATCGCGACGCCGGATTCGTCGATGACCGCCGACGTCGGCCAGACCTGGCCGTCGTCTTCCGTGAAGTCATCGAGGAGGCCGGCCACCGGGATCTCTTCCCAAGGGCCGTCGAGGTCGTCGGCGCGATAGAGGCCCAAGCTGCCCGCGGGACTCTGAGTCGCGAGCACGACCCCACTGCCGGTCGCTCCGACGTCCATCACGAATCCTGCATCGACGTCGGCGGCGATCTGTCGCCACTCCCGGCCGTCGTCGGAAGCAAAGACACGGGTCGGCCCCATCCCGGCGATGCTCACCACCGCGGTGCCTTCGACCGACGTCACCCGGTCGATGTACCCCTCGGGGAACGGGTAGTCGACCGGTTCGAAGTTCTCCCCGTCCGGCGACCAGAAGGCGAAGTTCTCGACGATCTCCCCGAACTGCACCGCCCCAGGAGCGAAGCCGAAGTCCTCCCAGGTGAAGAACTCGGTGGCT
Source organism: Acidimicrobiia bacterium (assembly GCA_035305585.1). Lineage (GTDB taxonomy): Bacteria > Actinomycetota > Acidimicrobiia > Spongiisociales > ZC4RG35 > ZC4RG17. The sequence continues at coordinate 59,156 of DATGOV010000025.1, forward strand.
TCGGCCTCGATGACCTCGTCGCATCCGGAGGTGTCGCCGGAGAAGCACGCCTCGTGTGCCTCCAAGATCGCGTCTTGGGGGAAGACGGCGATCCCCGACCCGACCATCAAGGGCTCTACGGCACCCTCCAAGGCCTCGGCGGGAAGACGGGAGACGGGATCGGCTGTCTGGCGGCTGGTAGCCAAAGCGAGCACGCCTCCGTCGGCGACGATCAGGTCGGGCCACAACTGCGCACCGGCCGGAGCAGAGATCGACAGTTCGCGCGTCTCGAACGAAGCGCCGCCGTCACCCGAGACTCGGACCACGACCGTCTGGGTGCCTGCTCGGGCACCGGGCGCAGTGCCGACGAGATACAGCAGGTCACCGGACGCGGCCAGGCCGGAGGGACGCCAGTCCCCGAGAGGGGTTGCGTTCCAGTCCTGGCCGTCCTTCGAAACATACAAGGCCTTCGGGAGATCGCCGTTGGGGAAGTCCTGCCACCTGACGCCCGGAGCCGTGGACAACGCGTACAGCGTGTCCTCGCCTCGATCCGTGTCCTCGGCCCACCCCAAGGTGGCGGGCTCCACCTGCCAGTCGAGGTCGCCCAGTGACAGGGACAAGGCGGCCTCTCCCGCGGCGACCAGGTCGATATCGTCGTTCCTCGAGGCGGCGTCGGACCACAGGCCCGAAGCCATCACGCCGACGACGCCCAAGACCACGGCTACCGCCGGGGCCGCGGTCATCACGGCCCGCCGCCGCCGGCGGATCGTTTCTCCTCGCTCCATCACTCCTCCGAGGTCACTCACGGGGGTCGTCGCCAGCTCCGACCTCATGTGCGCTTGGAGTCGTTCCCGCAGGTCCATCAGGCGTCTCCGTGGTCGAAGTGAGCCAGCAGTTCCGCCAGCCGCGCCAGACCCCTGTGCAGGCGGGACTTGACGGTGCCGGGCTTTATCTGGAGCGCTTCCGCCGTCTCTTCTGTCGACCAGTCGAGCAGCACCCGACAGACGACCACGGCTCGAAGCCGCAGGTCGAGGGCAGCCAGGGCGTCAGCGATCTGGGGATCGGCCGGCATCGCCGCGTGCTCGACGTGGTCCGCGTTGGGAATGGTGTGACGTCGGGCGAGCTTGCGACGCCAAGACAAGGCCCAGTTCAGACCCACCCGGTACGCCCACCCGGCGGGGTTGTCGTAGTGGCTCACCTTCGCCCAGTTGGCGTAGCAGCGAGCCATCGCCTCGTCGGCCGCTTCGATCCCGAGGTCGCGGTCGCCCAGGGTCGACGACAGCGCCGCCGCCACTCGCTGGTAGGTCTGGCTGTAGAAGGCGGCGAAGCCCGGCCGCGCGTCGACATCGGCTGATACGACATCGGCTGATGCGACCTCCGCGGTCCGGGTCACGGTCGCGTTCCAGGCTGTGGCATGCACACCAGATACACGCCCGACCGATGCGATCGGTTCACCGTTTCCCGCCTTCGGTTCAGGCGGGTCGTCGGAGAGCATCTTCCAGTTCGGGGAGGGCGGCATGGTCTGGGTCGAGTCGGCGGGCCGTTTCCAACGAATGGCGGGCGAGGTCGATCTCGCCGGCTGCCAGATAGAGAGCGCACAAGCGTAGGTGAGGGGTCGGATCCCGAGGGGCCAGATGCGCCGCCGCCAGCCACGAGCGCTCCGCCTCTCCCGACCGTCCTGCCATCGCCTGGACGTCACCGAGGAGGATGCGGAGTTCCGGATGGTTGGGGTCCTCTCCGACGGCTTTCTCCAGCATCGGGAGGGCTCGAGTGATGTCCCCGGAGGCTGAAGCCACCCGGGCACGGGCCACTCTCACCGCCGGGTCTCGAGGGGCTCGCGCCGCGGCAGCTGCCACCCGCTGCTCGGCGCCGGCGAGGTCGCCTCGGCGGAACGCAACGTCTGCCCCCAGCAACGCGTAGCGGAATGAATCGGGCCGCATGGCGAGGGCGTCGTCGGCCGCGGCGAGGTCCCCTCGGGTCGCGGCGCGGGTGGCCCGGTGGTCGGCCACGATGTCCATGGTCCCGGCCACGGCAGCGACGACGAGGAGGCAGGCGAGAGCCGCCGCGCCGATGGCGCTCCGGGCTCGGACGACCTGTCCGGAAGGGGCGGAGGCGACCAGAGCTCCGGCAACGGCCCAGGTCGCCGCTCCCACTTCCAAGGTCGGGAACAAGAACAGCTCCTGGGCGAGCACCGCCACCACTCCCGCTCCCATCCCGGCGAGAACGCGGTCTCCTCCTATCGCGGCTCGCACTCCTCTGACGGCGAGCCACGCGGCGGCGACCAGCCAGGCGGCGGTACCAGGGATTCCGAGCGCCACCCCGAGGTCCAGGGGACCCGAGTGGGCACGGTCGGTGACGGTGTCCCGCCCGTAGTCCTGGACGTACTCGGTATCGACATGAATCGGAAAGACGATCCGATAGCCCTCGAGACCGACTCCGATCACCGGGCTCGAGACGAGGACTCGGGAGGCGATCCGCCACTCGGCGAGCCGCCCTGTGGCGGGTTCGGTGATCCTCGCGCCCAGCGGCGAGAGCACGATCACGACCACCGTCGCGAGGGCGACGGTTCCGGCGACCATGGGCCGCACGACCCCTGAGCGCCCCCACAGGAGGAGGGCGGACGAGACCACGAGGCCGATCGCCGCAGCCCTCGTTCCCGATCCGGCGAGGAGGAAGATCCCCGCGGCCGTCGCCGCGGCTGCGGCCACCCGCCACCTCGCGGGCTGGCGCCGGTCGGCAGCCACGCCGGCGGCCATGGGCACCAAGAGGCAGAGGGCGGCACCGAGATAGGCAGGGGAGCCGAAGGTCGCACCGAGGCGGCTCGTGGTGGGGGCGAGAGTCACCGGGGCGATCTCGAGCACTTCCGTTGCCCCGTAGAGGCACATGCCGCCCAAGGCCACGACCGCCGCTCGCGCCAACCGCCGCCGGCCGATCTCGTCGACGACCGCCTGCCCTCCGACGAACGCGCACGCCAGAGTCGTGAGGGCGGTGAATCCGAAGCGGCGATCCGGTGTCCCCAGCCACGCCGCGACCGGGTCGGCGGCGAACATCGAGGCGAATGCCGCCCAGGCGAGGAAGACACCCCACCCGATGGCCGACGGTCGATGCAAGACGACGCCTCGGAGCAGAGCAGAGGTCGCGGCAGCCAGTGCGCAAACTGTGATCACGGCCCACTTGAGGGGCCCGAACACCTGCCAGCCCCCGGGGTCGAAGGCCAGTGCTCCGCCGGCGAGGAGCACGGCGGCGACCCACGAGACGATGCAGGAGGCCTGATGCACGGCGCCATGATGGTCGCCGGCCCGGAGTCAGTCGGAGCCTCTCAGCTGTGGGTGCGGATGAAGTCGAGCACCCGCCGCCAGGCATCGGCCGACTCCTCGGCGAACTCCGCTTGCTTGCGGTCGAAGAAGGAATGCGGCGCCCCGGGATAAGTGACTACCTCGTGGTCGACACCGGCGGCGGCGAGCGCCGACTCCAGCGCGGCGACCGTTTCGGCAGGGATCGAAGGGTCGTCGCCTCCCATCAGACCGAGGATCGGTGCTTCGACCAGATTGCAACGTTCCAGGAAGGGGCCGTCGCCGGCGGGCCGGTCGATGTCGGGTCGTCCGTAGAAGCCGATGGCACCGGCCAGTCCGTGGCCGTGGGTGGTGGCCGCCCACGAGCAGGTGCCACCGAAACAAAAGCCAACGGTGAATATCCCCACGTCGGGGTTCCGTCCCCTGAGGAATGCCACTGCGGCGGCGATGTCGGCGTTGATGCCCTCCGTGGTCGTCTGTGGCACATGGGCAGAGTGGTCGAAGTCCTCGCCGCGGGAGCCGATGCCGGCCGTCCTTCCGAAGTAGTCGATCGCCACTGAGTCGTGACCCGCTTCGGCGAAACGCAACGCCAGCTCCTCGTAGAAACGGAACAACCCTCTCACGTCGGGGAGGACCACCACTCCCGTCTCGGTGGGCCCGCCCTGGGCGAGAGCCTCGTAGGCGAGGAACTCAGTGCCGTCGCGGGATGTGAGAGTCAGTCGACGGCCGGTCGCGGTCCCATTGGAAGGTATCGGAGGCAGCGCATCTGATTCCACGCACATGCGGCCCATATTGCCAAAACCCCGACCGAAGACCCTGGCCGATCGGGGAGAAGGCTGCATACTGCGGGCATGAAGCCGGAACGGATCCTGGCGGGGGTCGTCGGTGCGATCGTCGTGATCGCCGTCGTCGCCGCGGTCGTGGCGTCACAGCGAGACACGGTGGCGTACGACATCGCTACACCCGAAGGTGTCGTCCAGAGCTATCTCCGGGCAATCATCGACGGCGACGTGGACGAGGCGAGTTCTCATCTCGACCCTGCATCAGGGTGCGACTGGGAACAGATAGGCGGGGTCGGTCGAGACCTGAGCCGGGCCGTGCTGCTCGACAGCGAAATCGCCGACGACCGAGGCAGGGTTCGAGTCGAGTTGGTGTTTGGATACGGAGGCGGGCCTTTCGACACTCACGAGTACACGCAAGAGGAGACATTCCGCCTCGTATTGGGCGATGACGGTTGGCTCATCACCGGTTCTCCGTGGCCGTTCTTCGCCTGCGGGGGCAATGGATGATCGGCGTCCTCGCCCTGCTCGGACTGGCGGCGCTCATCTGGGCGGCGGTCGGCCGCCGTGCCGGCCGCGATAGCGGAAAGCCCGGCGATCCCCACGGAGTCCGCCGCTTCTTCCAGTACACACTCCTCTATGGCCTCTTCGTGGTCGTCGCCTTCGGCTCGGCCGGTCTCGTGGGCCGGATCTTGGGCGCCGGCTCCGAAGGGCCGGTGTTGATCGGAAGACGCGAGGTAGCGCTGGCCCGAGATCTGAGCTTCTTCTTGATCGGAGCTCCGCTGTACGCCGGGCTCGGCTGGTGGTCCCTGAAGCGTCTCCGCTCCGAACCTGAGGAGCGGCGTTCCCTCGGGTGGCTCATCTACTCCACCGCGGCGACGGTGACCGCCCTGGGGGTGGCGATGGGTGCCGTGCACGACGTGGCGGCCGCACTCTTCGGCTCCACAGATCTCGACCGGTGGGCCGCAGGTCGAGCCGTGGTGTGGGGCCTCGCCTGGTTCGGGCACCGGATCGTCGTTCGCCGCATCCCGTCCGGGACGCCGGAGCTGCCGCTGATCGCCGGCTCGGCGATCGGGCTCGTGGTCGCCGCCGGCGGGTTGAGCAGCCTTCTCTCCGGGGCGATCGAGGTGCTCATCCAGGAGCAGGCGATGGTGTCCCGCTCCCCGCTGGGAGACGCAGGCGCGACCCTGGTTGTGGGGGCGGCCGCATGGGTGGCGCATTGGTCGGCAGCCCTGAAGATGGAGCGGTCACCGTTGTGGCTCGGCTACGTCTTCGTGTTCGGTGTGGGGGGCGGCTTGCTGGCGGCGTTGGCAGCGGCGGGTGCGGTCTTTCGGGACGTCCTCGTCTGGTTCGTCGGGGATCCCCGCACCCCCGACGCCACTCGTCACTTCGACGACTTGCCCGGCGCAGTCTCCGTTGCCCTCGTGGCGGGGATCGTCTGGTGGTACCACCGGGCGGTCGTCCATCGCCACGAAACGGAGAGGGCCGAGCCGCGCCGGATCTACGAGTACCTCGTGGCCGGCATCGGTCTCCTGGCCGCCGCAGGAGGATCGACCGCCCTCCTCGTCGGCTTCCTCGAAGCCGTCAGCGGGGCACGGACCATCGTCGAAGGCGATACGGCCGTGAACACGCTTCTCGGGGCGGCGACCTACCTCGTGATCGGCAGCCCGGTCTGGTGGTCCTTCTGGCGACGGATCCAGTCGACGGACCTCGAGGCTGAGGTCACGAGCCCGACCCGGCGCTTCTACCTGTTCGCGGTCCTCGGTTCGGGGGTCGTCGTCGGCGTGAGCGCCCTGATCACGGCGACGTTCATCGTCCTGGAGGGGGTGCTGGGTGGCGATCTCAGGGCGGATATCCTGTTCGCGGTTCGGCTGGCCGCGGCGAGTCTCGTCATCGCCGCAGTCGTCGTGGCGTACCACTGGGCGATCTATCGGTCGGATCGGGCTCGGTCGCCGGCGCCACAGGGAGGGCCGCGCTACGTGCTGTTGATCGGGCCGGCCGACAAAGACGTCGTTCGCGCCGTGCGGGAGCGCACCGGCGCCGAGGTGCAGCTCTGGACGAGGACCGACCAGGTGCCGCCGTGGTCGGCCGACGAAGTCGTCGAATCCCTGGCCGGGATCTCCGACGACGAGGTGGTCGTCGTCGCCGGGCCCGAAGGGCCACGGGTGATGGGTGTCGAAAGAGCCTGACCGTCAGGTGAGGGCGGTGAACGCGGCGCGGAGGGCGCGTTCGGTCGCCTCTTTGACGACGTCCCGGTGGGGGTCGTAACCCTCCATGTCGGTGTCGCCCTGAGCCAGCGGGTTGCCGTCGATGGCAAGGATCGCCCCGGCGGCGGCACCGTGGAGGGAGGCGGTCACGAACAGCGCGGCACATTCCATCTCGACCGCCACCACGCCCGCCCGTTGCCACATCTCCAGGTCGGAGCCGAGCACCCGGTTGGGGTAGAACACCGCCGAAGTCAGGACCACGCCTTCGTGTGCGTCGCCCGCCGCCTCCACCAGGGCGGAGCTGAGACGCCGGTCGGCTACGGCCGGGTAAGCGGTGGGGACCACTCCGTCGGTGTAGCCGTCGGTTCTGACCGCGGCGGTGGCGACGACCAGATCGCCGTCCGCGACCGAAGGCTGCATCCCCCCGGCAGTCCCCGCCCGCACAACTCGCGTCACTCCGCCTCGGAACAACTCCTCGAAGCAGGCCGCGGCCCCGGGGGCGCCGACCCCGTGGGAGATCACGCCCACGTCCTCGCCCCGGTAGGTCCCCACGTAGGAGACGTACTCGCGATTGCGGCCGAGCGGACGGGGCGAGTCGAGCAACCGGGCGGCGCGCTCGGCGCGGTCGGGGTCGCCGACGACGACCATCGCCTCCGGAAGCTCGGAGGACTGCACCGAGATGATGGGAAGGTACGTGTCTGCCATCTAGATCACCCTTTCCGATCCGCCATCGATCGGGATCTGCGCTCCGGTCGTGGCCGCGAAGCGCTCCGAGAGGAGTTCGGCGACCACGCCGCCCACCGTGGCCGAGGTGACCTCGACCGACAGGAGGTTGCGCCGCTTGTAATCGTCCACGGTCAAGCCGTACTCGGCGGCGCGTTCGGCGAGCAACTCCGGGGTCCAGAGGCCGGTGTCGAACACTGCGTCGGGGTGGACGACGTTGACGCGGATCCCGTCCTCGGCCCACTCCAAGGCCGTGACCCGGGCCAGCTGGGTGAGCGCCGCTTTCGAAGCCGAGTAGGCAGCTGCCCCCTTGCCGGGAGCCAGGACGTTGCGGGAAGCGACCACCGCGACCGCGGGGCTGGCCGGCGAGGCGGCGAGAAGCGGATGGAGACGGGACAGCAGGTCGGTCGCCGAGTCCACGTTGACTGCCTGGACGCGCCGCCATTCCTCGGGGTCCAGTTCGGCCACCGGTCGGGTGGCGCCGAAGATTCCGGCGGCCAGGACGGCCATGTCGACGCCGCCGAATCTCTCCACGCCGGTGGACAGGGCGTTGGCGACGGCTTCGGGGTCGGTCACGTCGGCGGTCACTCCGAGCCAGGCCGGTCCGTCGAATGTCTCGCCGACCTCCGCCGCGACGTCGATGCCGATCACGGCGGCGCCACGGGAGAGGAGCTCGGCGGCGCAGGCGCGTCCTATCCCCGAAGCGGCGCCGGTCACCACGGCGACCCGTCCCGCCATCGGTGGCGGGCTTCCGGCACGGCGGAGCTTCGCCTGCTCGAGGTCCCAGTACTCGACGTCGAACAGCTCGCCCTCGCCCAGCGCCACGTACCCGCCGAGGTGGTCCTCGGAACGTTCGAGCACCGGGATCGTGTGGTGGTAGATGTCGGCGGCGATGTCGGCGTCGGCGGGACGGCGGCCGACGGTGAGCATTCCCAGACGGCGATCTAGAACGACCCGGGGCGAGGGATCGAGCATGGTCAGCTCCGCATCGGACCGGCCCCGGTTGCGCTCGAAGTAGGCCTCGTACTCGGAGACGAAGGAGTCGACGTCCGTCCCGACGAGGGGCGTCCGCTTGGTGCGGATGATGTGGTCGGGGGTGAGCGGCCCCCGGGTGGCCAGCGACTCGAGGTCCGGTCGGGCGACGAACCGGGCCACCGCCGGATCACGGTGGCGGGTGACGATCATCGGCGCCCCTGCGGCCTCGGAGATCCGTCGCCGCAGGCGGGCCAACTCTGTGGGGTTCACCTCCTCCAGGGCCGCCCCTCGGTCGGTGGCGAGGGGGGCGTGACTGTCGAGGTACTCCTCGGCCTTCGTGATGAGGTCGACGTGGCGGGCGTACGCCTCCCGGGTGGTGTCCGCGAACGTGAACAGGCCGTGGTTCATCAGCACCATGCCCGGCGTGTCGGGCCGGCCGTGTTCCGGCCACATCCGGGCCACCACTTTGGCGAGGTCGAAGCCCGGCATCACGTAGGGCACGATCACGACCTCGTCGCCGAGGGCCTCCCTCACCCGCTCCTCGCCGTCGGAGAGGTTGGTGAGGGTGACGATGACGTCGGCGTGGCTGTGGAGGACGGCCCGATGCGGGAGGATGGCGTGTAGCAGCGACTCCACCGACGGCTGGGGGGAGGACGGGTCGAGTCGTGCCGCCGACAACGACGCCATCATGTCGGAATCCGAGAGGGCGTCCAGTTCCAGGAGGCGACGGAGCCGGCCGAGCGGAAGTGGAGCGAACCCGGCGGTCTCGATCGCGCCCAGGTCCCAGCCGCTTCCCTTCACATACAGGGCCTCGATCTCGTCCCCGGTGACGTCGATCCACGGAGCCTTCACCGAGGTGTTGCCGCCTCCGTGGAGGACCAGGTAGGGGTCGCCGCCGATCAGCCGCGACCCGTAGACGCACTCGGCCAGTGGGCCGTCGAAAGTCAGCGAAGGATCCCATCTGTCCTGCATGCAGCTCCTCTCGTCTCAGTAGGGGGTGTCGCCGGCGTCGACGTTGATGGCTTGCCCGCGGATGATCGTGGCGTCGTCGGACAGCAGAAAAGCGATGACCGCCCCTACTTCCTCGGGCCGGACGCGGCGGCCGAGTTGCGCCGGGCCCATCCCGGCGAGCAACTCCTCCGGCTCGGCATCCAGACGGGGCGCCAGCCATTCGGCCACGTTCGCCAGCATCGGCGTGTCGACGCCGCCCGGGCAGACGGCGTTGACGTTGATGCCGTCTTTCGCCCATTCCATGGCCAGCGAGCGGGTCATGGATATCACTGCCGCCTTCGAGGCGTTGTAGGCCGCCATGTTGGCGTAGCCGACCTTCCCGCAGTTCGAAGCGACGTTGACGATGGCGCCTCCTCCCGCTGATCGGAGATGCTCTCCTACCTGGCGGGCGGTGATGAAGGTGCCCGTGACGTTGACTTCGAGCTCTCGTTGCCACTGCTCAGGCGTGAGGTCCCAGGCGGTGTCGAGGTGGACAGTTCCGGCGTTGCTCACCGCCCCGTCGAGCCTGCCGAAATGGGTGACGGTTTGCTCGATCGCCTCCGCCACCGACGCGGCATCGGTGATGTCGCACTGCAACCCGATGGCTCGGGGGATCTGCGACGCAGCCCGGCGCGCGGTCTCTCCGTCGAGGTCGGCCAGTGCCACCGCGGCGCCGCGCTCGGTCAGCACCCGCCCGGTGGCTGCGCCGATCCCGCCGCCACCGCCGGTCACCAGATAGACACGGCCGCTGAGCATCACCATGTCGGATGGGTGGAGACGCCCCCGTCGACCACCAGGTCGATGCCTGTGACCCAGCGGGCCAGATCCGAAGCGAGGAACACGCAGGCGTCGCCGATGTCGTCGGGCGTGCCGAGACGTTCGAGCGGCGCCGCCGCTTTCCAACGGGCGACTCCCTCCGGCCACGCCTCGTCGAGGCCGGGGCGGTCGATCAAGCCGGGGGAGACGGTGTTGACGCGGATTCCTCTGCTGCCCCATTCCAGAGCGGCGGCCCGGGCGTGCATGATCAGCGCCGCCTTGGACACGGCATAGTGGCCGTGGGCGGGCGCGGGCTTCGTGCCTTCGATCGATGCGATGTGGGTGATCCATCCGCCCGCCGACATGTGGGCGGCAGCCACCTGGCTCAGGCGGTGGGCAGCCGTGACATTCGTTTCGATCATCGCCCGCCAGGCGTCCTCGTCGACCTCCGCCATGTCGGCGAGAGGCTGGATGCCGGCGTTGTTGACGAGGCCGGTGATTCTTCCCGCCTGCTCGACGACCTGTTCCACGAGACGGGCGTCGGGGTCGGTGACGTCGCCGGAGACCACGAGGGACCCGGGCAGCTCGGACGCCAGCGCCTCGGCCTCTCGGGGTCGGGCCCGGTGGTGGATGGCGACAGTGGCGCCGGCGGCGTGGAAGCGGCGGGCGATCCCCCGACCGATGCCTCCGGTGGCGCCGGTGACGAGCACCACCTGTCCGCCGAGGTCGATCGAGATGCTCATGCCTCGGCCGCCAGACGGGCCGCCCGCGTCGTCACTTCACGCCGGGCGGCGTCGATGTCGACCGTCGCGGGTCGCCCGTCGGCGACGACCTGGCGCCCCTCGACCCACACCGCTCGGACGTGGTCTGGTGTCCCGGAGTAGACGACGTGGGTGATGAGATCGCAAGGCTCGAGGACGGGGCCGAGCGGGTCGGTGTCGATGAGGATCATGTCGGCTCGGCTTCCCGGGACGAGACGCCCCAGGTCGGGCCTGCCCAGCACGTCGGCCGCCTCCCGAGTCGTCATCGTGAGCACGTCGGCCGGCGTCATCGCCCCGGCGTCGCCGCTGCGGAGTCGGGCATAACGGAGTGCCGCCCGCATCTCTTCGAACAAGTCGAGGCGGTCGTGTGACGAGGGGCCATCGGTGGCGATGCCGACGGGGATCCCGGCGGCCCTCATGTCCGTCACGGGGGCGATCCCCGAAGCGTGCTTGCCGTTGGACATGGGGCAGTGGGCGACCCCGACCTCGTGGCGGGCGAAGAGGGCGATGTCGTCGTCGGTCAGCCACACGCAGTGGGCGGCGACCATTCGGCATTCGAGCATCCCCAGCCACTCCAGGTAGGCGGGAACCGTCATCCCGTACTGGTCGGCGATCCCGTCGCCCTCCCGCGGGCCCTCCGCGACGTGGATCTGGATGTGGAGCGAGCGCCGGCGGGCGAGCTCGACCACTGCCCGCAGGGCTTCTTCGGGCAGCGAGTAGGCGGCGTGAGGTCCCAGCCCGATCGAGATCAACTCGTGATCGGCCCACCGATCCGCCAGAGCCTCCATGTCCTGGATCTGCTGCTCCCACGGTCCGAAACGGGAGAGGTCGGCACCGATCAGGACCGGGGCGGTGACGACGGCGCGCAGGCCGATGGCAGCGGCGGCTTCTGCCGCCCGGTCGGCGAAGAAGTAGTGCTCGTGGGAAGTGGTGATGCCGTTCCCGAGCAGTTCGGCGGCGCCCAGCGTCATCCCCCACCACACGTCCTCTGGGGTGAGGCGCCCTTCTCGCGGCCACATCACCTCGGTGAGCCAGCGATCCACCGGGAGGCCTTCGCCGGCACCCCGGAGAAGGACCATCGGGCTGTGGGCGTGGGTGTTGACGAATCCCGGCAGGAGGAGGCCGGCGAGCGTTTCGACCGGACCGTCGTAGTCCGGGGCGTCGGCGGAAGCTCCTGCCCAGACGACGCGACCCTCGTCGATGTCGACGACTCCGGGAGACAGCACCTCCGGATCGCCGGCCATCGTGATCAGGTGATCGACTACGAAGCGGTTCAGGGCCCGGCCTCCGTTGCAAGAGCCATGGTGCGGGATGCTACTCTCCACGCCCAGTTGTCTGACAACTCGGGCGGTCCCGGCGAGCTGGGCGCTCGACACCGCGACCCACGACCCCACGGAGGCGACAATGAGAGGCAAGAGATGGTGGGCGTTGCTGGCAGCGCTGACGGTGCTGCTGGCGGCGTGCGGCGGGGACAGCTCTGGAGGAACGAGCGCACCCGACGCGACCGAGGCCCCTTCCGACACCACGGGTGACACCGCCGACACGACCGCCGACACCCAGGCCGAGGACGGCGAAGGCCCCCACTTCATCTACGTCACGCCGAACCCCATCGGCGAGAACGAGTTCCTCCAGATGGGTGAGACCGGAACGCAAGCCGCGGCCGAGCGCTTGGGAGGAACGGCGGAGACCTTCGAGTCGACCGACCCGTCGAGCAGTCGTGCCAACATCGAGGCGGCGGTGGAGGCGGCACCCGACATCATCGTGCTCACCACGTTCCAGTTGACCGACATGGGCGTCGAGTTCGCCTCCGCCAATCCGGATCAGAAGTTCATCCTGGTCGACGACTGCCCGCCTGAGGGGCAGCCTGAGAACCTCTACTGCGTCGGCTTCCGCGAACACGAAGGCGCCTACCTGCTCGGCATCATGGCGGGCAACCTCACCGAGGCGAACAAGATCGGCTCGGTGGTGGCGCTCGACATCCCCTTCTTCCATCGCTGGTCCGACAGCTTCTACCTCGGCGCCCAGTCGGTGAACCCCGATCTGGAGCCGGACACCCAGGTGTTCATCGGTGGCGACAACCCGTTCGCCGATCCGGCTCGGGCCAAGGAGCAGGCGCTCTCGCTCGCCGCCCAGGGTCTCGACCAGATCTTCTCCGTGGGAGCGGCGTCCGACGTCGGCGTGTTCGAGGCGGCCCAGGAGCAGGGCTTCATGACCTATGGCACGGATGTGAACAACTGCCCCATCGCGCCCGACGTCATCGTCGACAACAACCTCAAGCTGGTCGACAACGCCGTCCAGACCGCCATCGATCTGGTCTTGTCCGGTGAGGCGACGCCGTTCACGTCGGTGGGCCTCGCCGAGGGCGGCGTCGGTGTCATGGCGCTGGACGACGAACGACTCGACGACTCGCAGTGCCTCATCGCCCAGCATCCCGACATCGTCGAACAGGTCCGCGCCGCGGCCGAGGGCATCATCTCGGGAGAGATCGAAGTCCCCGATCCGCTGGCGGCCGCCGGCTGATCCCGAAGTGACCACCGAGCTGGAACTCCGGGGAATCACCAAGCGATTCCCCGGAGTCCTGGCCTGTGACGGGATCGACCTCACCGCCCGGCGCGGTGAGATCCACTGCCTCGTGGGGGAGAACGGGGCCGGCAAGACGACGCTCATGTCGATCCTCTACGGCCTCTTCCCGCCCGACGAAGGCGAGATGCTGGTGAGGGGCCGACCCGTCCGCTTCAACTCCCCGCTGGACGCCATCCGCCTCGGCCTGGGCATGGTCCACCAGGCGTTCAAGCTCTTCCCCAGCCTGACCGTCGCCGAGAACGTCATCTTCCGAGAGGAGCCCGCGAAGCTGGGGTGGATCGACCGAAAGGGAGCGGTCGCCAGGGTTCGGGAGCTGGCGGACGCCTACGGCCTCGCCGTCGACCCCACTGCCAAGGTCGAAGATCTCCCCGTGGGCGTGTTGCAGCGGGTCGAGATCCTGAAGGCGCTCTACCGGGACGCTTCCATCCTCATCCTCGACGAGCCGACCGCGGTGCTGACACCCCAGGAGCGTGACCGCCTGTTCGACGTGATGCGCCGGCTGCGTGACTCGGGCCGCACGATCCTGTTCATCACCCACAAGCTGGCGGAGGTGATGGCGGTTGCCGACCGCATCACGGTCCTCCGCAACGGGCGGGCCGTGGCTGAGTTGGATCCGGCCGCCACCACGCCCGAGGAGATCTCCCGGCACATGACCGGACGCGACGTCGAGCCGGTCAGAGCCGGGCCGTCGCCGTCGCTGGGTGACGTGGTCCTGTCGGTCGACGCGCTGACGGTGGCAGGCGTTCACGGCCTGCCCTCGGTGTCCGAGGTGTCCTTCGATGTGCGTTCGGGGGAGATCGTGGGAATCGCCGCTGTCGCCGGCAATGGCCAGACGGAGCTCGTGGAGGCGATCGCCGGCCTGCGCGAGGCCACTGCCGGGACCGTCACCCTGAGAGGGGTCGACATCACGCATCTCGACGTCGCCGCCCGGCGCCGGGCCGGGATGTGTTACGTCCCCGAAGACCGCCACCGCGTAGGGACGGCGGCCGCCGCCTCGGTGTCCGAGAACCTCCTGATGGGATACCAGCGCACCGACACGATGAAGCGGGGGGCGTGGCTGCGCCGCGGCGCCGTCCACACCCACGCCCACCGGCTGAGGGAGGACTACGCCATCCGGGTCAGCGGCATCGATGTCGCCGCCGGGACCTTGTCGGGCGGCAACTTGCAGAAGGTGGCTCTCGCCCGGGAGATGACCCACGAGGCCCCCCTCATCATCGCCGAACAGCCGACCCGGGGCGTCGACATCGGCGCCATCGAGTTCATCCACACCCGTCTCGTCGCCGCCCGAGACAGAGGAGCGGCGATCCTGTTGGTGTCGGCCGAGCTGAGTGAGATCCAATCCTTGGCCACCCGGATCCTCGTCATGTTCGAGGGCCGGATCGTCGCCGAGCTCGATCCCGACGTCGCCGACGAAGCCGAGATCGGCCTCCACATGACCGGTGGGAGGGTGGCCGGTGCCTGAGCGAATCGGGTCGCGGCTGCTCGGCGTGGTCGGCCACCCGGTGACGGTGGCGCTGCTCGTTGCGTTCGGGCTGGGGGCGGTGGTGATCGCTCTCACTGGCGGAGACCCGCTGGCCGCGTTCGGGGAGATGCTCGGGGGGGGCTTCACGGGGAGTGGGCTACGGAACACGCTGAGCCGGACGATTCCGATCGTGGGGATGGCCCTGGCCTTCTCGCTCGCCTTTCGTTCCGGGGTTCTCAACCTCGGTGGCGAGGGACAGATGCTCATGGGGGCGCTCTTCGGGACGATGGCCGCCATCGTCGTGCCGGGCCCGGGTCCGCTAGTCGTCGTCGTGGCCGTTCTCGTGGGCGCGGCAGTAGGGGCGGCGTGGGCGCTGCTGCCCGCTCTCGGTCAGACCGTGTTCCAGGTGCCGCTCCTCATCACCAGCCTTCTTCTCAACTACGTCGCCCGGGCCACGACGAGCTACCTCGTCCGCTATCCGTTCGGAGAGCCGGGGGCGGCGTTCGCCAGCACCGTTGCGGTGCCCGAGTCGAATCGAATCCCTGACTTCCAGTTCCTCGGCGGCGGAATCTCCATCTCGTTGTTCTTCGTCCTCGGTCTCGTCGCTCTGCTCGCGGTGGTCTACCGCCGCAGTGTCTTCGGCTACGAGACGGCCATGCTCGGTCACTCGGGGCCTTTCGCCCGATATGGAGGCGTCGACGTGGAACGCAAGACCCTCGTGGTGATGGCCTTCGCCGGGGCGATCGGTGGGCTGGTGGGAAGCCATCTCGTCCTCGGCGAGACCTACCGCTACATCGACGCCGACATGATCGCCCAGACCGGCTTCGCCTGGACCGGGCTCATGGTCTCCCTCCTGGCGTACAACCGACCGGTGCCCATCCTCTTCGCCGGCCTCTTCTTCGCCGGCCTGCAGATCGGAGGATTCGCCATGGAGCGCTCCACCAAGGTGTCCTGGCAGCTGGCGGAGGTCATCCAGGCGCTCGTCATCGTCGCGGTCGTGAGCCGTCTCGCCGTGACCTGGCGGCGGCGTCGCAGGCTGGGAGAGGAGACCGGGCCTCCGCAGCCGGAGATGGAAGCCGCGCACGTGGGGGAGGTGTGATGCTCGCCCAGCTCGTCGACATGTCGCTGTGGGAGTCGGTGGTCAGGGCGCTGATCCCCGTGCTCCTCGCTGCCGTCGGCGGTCTGATCTGCGAGCGGGCCGGCGTGTTCCAGATCTCCCTCGAAGGGATGATGCTGGCAGGTGCGTTCGCGGCGGTGGCGGCAGCCCACGTGACCGGAAGCGCTCTCGCTGCGGCGGTGACTGCCGCCCTCGCCGGAGTGCTCCTCTCGCTCGTCCTGGCCTTCGGCGCCGTGTCCCGGGGCGGGAACGCCATCGTCCTCGGTGTGGCGATCAACATCCTCGCCGTCGGCCTGACGAGCTTTCTCCTACCGCAGTTGTTCGGCGTTCGTGGCTCGTTCCAGCCCGAGGGCGACGTCCGCATCCTCCGGCTCGCCCTTCCTGGCTTGTCGGACATCCCGTTCCTGGGGCCGGTGCTCTTCAATCTGTCGATCCTCGGCTACCTGGCACTGCTCCTGGTTCCCGCCATCTGGCTGTTCCTGTTTCGCACCCAGCTCGGGCTGCGGCTCCGAGGTGTGGGCGAGCGGCCGCTCGCCGCCGAGACGCTGGGCGTGTCCCCGACCGCCTACCGATATGGGGCGGTGATCGCCTCGGGCGTCCTCGCCGGATTGGCCGGAGCCCAATTGGCGTTGGGCAACGTCGGCGTGTTCACGGAGGGAATCAGCTCCGGTCGGGGATGGATCGCGGTGGTGGCCGTGATGCTCGGGCGGGCTCACCCGTTCGGGGTGCTCGCCGCCTGCTTGCTGTTCGGGTTCACCGAGGCGCTCGGCTTCCGTCTCCAAGGGCAGGGGTATCCGGTGCAGATCACCGACGCCCTCCCGTTCGTGGTCACTCTGGTGGCGCTCGTCATCGCCAGGAAGCGGTTCCGCCGTCTCCTCGACCTGACCGCTTCGACTGTCTGAGCCTCAGGTCTGGGACAGAGCCGAGCGACAGGCGCAGGAGCGGTGTTCGGGGACCGAAGCGACGATGGCGGCGAGCGCCGCCTTGATCCGGGGCTGGTTCTCCTCCAGCCTCCGCCACACCGCGGCCGCGGTGACCGGCGGTTCGGCTCCGTCGGACGTCCCGGCGTCGGCATCCGTCACGAACGACAGGTTCACGCAGCACATCTCCGCTTCGCGGATGAGCGTGACCTCCGGATGCTGGGTCATGGACAGGACGTCCCATCCCATCTTCTGGAACCAATGCGACTCCGCCCGGGTAGAAAAGCGGGGGCCGGAGAACACCACTGCGGTTCCCGCCGGGTGGAACCGCTCGCCCAGGCCGGCGAGTGCCTTCGCGGCCTCCCGGCGAAGGACTGGGCAGTAGGGCTCGACCATCGACACGTGCACTACCCGCGGGCCGTCGAAGAAGGTCACTGGCGGGGTGGTGGTGCGGTCGACGAACTGGTCGCACAGGACGAAGTCGCCGGTCCGGATCTCGTCGCGCAGGCTCCCCACCGCCGATGAGGTGATGACGGCGTCGCAGCCGGCCTCCTTCAGAGCGGCGACGTTCGCCCGGTGGTCGATGCGGTGAGGGGGGATCGAGTGGTCCACACCGTGCCGGGTGATGAACACCACCCGGCGGCCACCGATCGTGCCCGTGGTCACCGGGCTCGAAGGCGCCCCGTACCGGGTCGTGATCTCGCGGACGGTGGCGTCTTCGATGAGTGAGTACAGGCCCGACCCACCGATGACGCCGATGACGGGAGTCTCGCTCAGAGCGGCTCCCCCTCGTCGAAGCGGACCACGCGTTTTTCGGTCACGAGCGCGGTGATCAGGTCGACCGGTGTCACGTCGAATGCCGGGTTCATCGCCCGTGTGTTCGGCGGGGCGACCGGTGTCCCGTTGAACTCCACCACCTCGGTCGGCCCACGGTCCTCGATCTCGATCACATCACCGCTCGGTGTGTCGAGATCGACCGTGGACTCGGGCGCGACGACGATGAATGGCACTCCCGCCCGAGCCGCCCCCAACGCCAAGCTGTAGGAGCCGACCTTGTTGGCGGTGTCTCCGTTGGCGGCTACCCGGTCGGCGCCGATGAGGACCACGTCGGCGTGGCCGCGGGACAAGAGGAACGGCCCGGCGGAGTCGACGAGCAGGCGAAAGGGCGCTCCCATCTTCTGCAGTTCCCAAGTGGTCAGACGCCCACCCTGGAGGAGTGGCCGCGTCTCGAGCGGCAACGCTTCCTCGAGCTTCCCTCGCTCGTGGAGGGTCTGGATGACGGCGAGGGCCGTGCCCCGTTCCACTGTGGCGAGGCCCCCCGTGTTGCAGATCGTCATCGCCCGTATCGGGCGGTCGCCGACGAGATGCAGGACGAGGTCGGCGCCGATCTCGCCCATCGCCACGGAGGCCTCCAGTTCCTCACGACGAATCGCATCGGCCTCTTCGAGGACCCGATCCGCACCTTCGGCGGCGACGGTCGCGGCCCGGTCGACCATCCTCGCCAGGTTGACGGCCGTCGGCCGGGCGTCCCGCAGATGTGCCACGGCCGTCTCGAACTCCGGACCGTCCGTTCCGTAGCGCCGTGCGGCCAGGGCGACGCCGTACGCCCCGGCTACTCCGATCGCGGGAGCACCTCGGACTGCCAGCCGCTTGATGGCATCGACCATCTGTTCGGGCGACGTGATCTCCAGCACTTCTTCCGTGTGAGGGAGGAGGGTCTGGTCGATCAATCGGACGGTGCCGTCGGACCATTCGATGGTGGGGACTGTCATGGGCGTGCTCGTCACTTGTCAGACAACGCCGCCAGGGTAGGGAGGAATAGTGCCCGAGCCAAGGTCAACGATGCCGCACAAGACCCCACTGGAAGCGTCCCTCGATGAAGTAGGTGTCGGCGAGCGCCACCGGGGTCCCGCCCCGATCGAAGTGCAGTTGGGACAGCAACAGATATGTGGGGTCCTTCGGTCTGTCACCCCATCCGATGACAGGGTCGTGGACGGCGTGGACTTCCGTCACCGCGGAAACCGCCCTCACCCCGTTCTTTTCGAGCAGTTCGAATAGCGATCCGCTCACCTCTGTGGGCGAGAAGTCCGCTCCCAAGAGGCGGCGGGGAATGGTGTCGTTGGAGAACGCCACCGTCTCGCCGTCCGCCGTGAGGGCCCGTTCCGTCGCCAGCACCTCTTCGCCATCCTCGAGCTGCAGCGCCCTTCGTTCGCGTTCGTCGGGAACCCTGACCGCGATCGACCGATACTCGACTCCGGCCCGGCGCCCGTGGGCGCCGATGGTGGCCGACAGAGACTCCAGTTGGCGGAGGTCGGCCCGGACGCCTTCGGCTTGCCCGGTCACGAAAGTGCCCACCCCGCGCCGGGTGACCGTCATGCCTCGGCTCTCGAGATCCTGGAGTGCCGTGCGGATCGTCGCCCGCGACACTCCGTAGTGCTCGGAAAGGGCGTGCTCGCTCGGGAGTCGGTCCCCATTGGCCCATTCCCCCTGGGCGATGCGCCGCCGCAAGTCGGCGGCCACGGATTCGGAGAGCGTTGTGGTTGCGTTCTCTCCGGGCATGGCGGCACCATACCGCCTCGATTGGCATCCCGTGCGCCGAGTACGTAGCTTGTCTGACATGCCCGAGTCCCGTCTCACCGGTCAGGATGTGGTCGAGCTCCTCGGCTTGGAGCCCCTACCCGATGAGGGGGGCATGTTTCGCCGGGTGTGGGCGACCGATCACGGCAGCGCCATCTATTTCCTTCTCCGGCCCGGCGACTTCTCGGCGTTCCACCGGCTCCGAGACCCCGAGCTGTGGCACTACTACGGCGGCGACCCGGCGTTGCTGGTCCTGATCTCAGAGGACGGGGAGGTCACCCGTCACACCCTCGGCATCGACATCCGCGCCGGACATCGACCGCTGCAAGTCGTCGCCCCCGGCACCTGGATGGCAGCCGAGACCACCGGTGAATGGACCCTCCTCGGCACGACTATGGCGCCTCCCTTCGACCCCTCAGGATTCGAACTGGGCGACAGGCAGCACCTCCTCGATCTGTGCCCGGCCGCCTCAGAGGAGATAGCGCGCCTCACCCGCCCCACCGGGTGAGAGCCGGACCGGTCGACGCCACCGGCCGTCCCGCCCCTCGTCCTGTCCAGTCGAGGTGTCGCCGGTAGATTCCACAGATCGAAGAAGGAGCCCATTGATGGCGTCGAAAGACGCCGATTCCAGCCGGTCACGCTGGAGCGATCTCGCCTTCGGGCTCGTGACGCTCGGTCTCGGCCTCTGGCTCATCGTCCGACCGCTCGCATCGCTTTCGGCGCTGGTGCTCGCCATCGCCGCCGGCATGGTCGTAGCGGGGGCGTCTCGTCTGAGCGACTCGGACAGGCCCCTTCCGGCCAGGGTGTCGGGCTGGCTGTGGATCGCCGTTGGAGCCGTGCTTCTGGCCTTGCCCGAGCTGACGGTGCGCGGGCTCGTCGCACTCGTCGGTTCGTACCTGGTCATCGACGGCCTGGCCGACATTTGGGCGGGAGGGTGGGGGAGCACCGACCAGCGGTTCGCTGCTTTCGTCGGGGGCACGGCGACGGTGGTCTTCGGTGTGTTGGCGCTCACCTGGCCCGACATCACGGTGCTCGTGATCGCCGTCGTCTTCGCAATGCGCCTGATCGTCGTGGGCTTCGCCCAGGTCTTCGGCGCGATCCGCCGGCGGCGAGCGAAAGAGGCAGGATCGGGGCGTCTGCGGCGTTGGATGAGCACGGCCGGTGCGGTCACGGCGTTGGCGGTGGCAGCTCTGCTGGCTGTCGTCAGCTCCAGACTGAACGACGGCGCGCCGGTCGTGGACTGGTTCTACGCCACCCCCGACGCAATGCCTTCCCAGCCCGGGGAGCTGCTGCGGATCGAGGAGTTCGAACGGGGGATCCCCGACGATGCGGAAGCGTGGCGGATTCTCTACACCACCACCCGGGACGAGGGGCAACCGGCAGTCGCCAGTGCCATCGTCGTCGCCCCGGCGAGGAGAGAGGGTGCTCGGAACGTGATCGCCTGGGCCCATGGGACGACGGGGATAGACGAGAGTTGCGCTCCGTCGATCCTGGAGGGCACGTTCGCGACGGGGGCGTTCTTCTCGGTAGGAGAGGTGATCGACGAAGGCTGGGTCCTGGTGGCCACCGATTACGTGGGCCTGGGGACGGAGGGACCCCACCCGTACCTCATCGGCGAGGGCGAGGCGCGCTCCGTCCTCGACTCGGTGCGGGCCGCGCGTCAGATCGACGAGTTGGAACTGGCCGAAGGGACCGTCGTTTGGGGGCACTCCCAGGGAGGGCACGCCGCTCTGTGGACGGGTGTCATCGCGCCCGACTACGCGCCCGACGTGGACCTGATCGGCGTCGCCGCGCTGGCGCCGGCCAGCGATCTGATCGGCCTGATCGATGGTCTGCCCCGTGTGACCGGAGGCAGCATCTTCGCCGCCTACACGGTGTCCGCCTACGCGGCTGCCTTCGACGAGGTGGCCTTCGCCGACTACGTCGTGCCCGGAGGGAGAGTCACCGTCGAACGGATCGCCAGGCGGTGTCTCGCCGAGCCCTCGGTCCTGACGTCCGTGCTGTCGGCCGTGACCCTCGACTTCTCCGTGTTCGAGCCCGACCTGACAGGAGGAGAATTGAGCGCGCGGCTAGCCGCCAACATCCCGCTCTTCACCCCCGAGGTTCCGATCCTCCTGGCTCAAGGCGCCGTCGACTCCCTGGTGCGCCCCGAGCTGCAGGATCGATACGTGGCGGGTCTGTGCGAGAGCGGCGGCCAGGTGGACTACCGGAAGTACGACGGGCTGGGCCACGTTCCCCTGGTCGAAGCCGACTCGCCGCTGATCCCGGAGTTGGTCGAGTGGACTCGGGCCCGGCTGTCAGGGGAGCCGGCCGTGTCGACCTGTTGACCCTACTCGCCGCGGTTTCTCCCTCTAACGTCCCTTCCGGAGCTCGGGAAGGAAGGGTCACATGGACAGAGACGAAGAGGCAGGATCGCCCGATCCTCGCGCGCAGGCCGCCGTCCCGGAGGAAGAAGAGCTGGTGCCGGCGTGGCCGCGTCCGGGTTCTTGGATCCGGGTCGCCCTCGCCGTCATTGGAATCGTCGTCGCCTTGCGGATGGTGCTGCTCCTCCAAGGCGTCCTCCTGGTCGTGTTCGCATCGCTCGTCATCGCCCTGGGGCTCCAGCCGACCATCCAGTTCTTCGAAGATCGGGGCCTCGGCCGAGGGTGGGCTCTGGCCACGATCATTGTGCTCGTCACGACTGCCCTCGTGGCCGGCGCCCTCATCATCGTCCCCACCGCCATCGCTCAGGCCGATGCCATAGCTGCCACCCTCCCGGAGATCCGCCAAGAGCTCCGCGACATGGGCGGCTTGGGAGCAGTGGTCGCGGAACGTCTCGAGTTCTCCGAGATGATCACCGAGGAGACCAGGAGGTGGTGACTCGCACGGTCGGCACGGCGGCGGCGACCATCTTCAACCTCTTCACGGTGGGGGTCCTCGTCCCGTACTTCGCCTACGCCATCCCCCGGATGAAGAACTGGGTGCTGCGGCTCGTGCGCCGGGAGGAGAGAGCCGACCTCCTCCGGCTGGTCAACGAATCCACCGAGAGGATCTCCGGTTACATCCTCGGCAACCTCACCGTCTCCCTCGTCGCCGGGGTCGCCAGCTTCGCCGCGTTCCAGTTGATGGGACTCGACTTCCCGCTGGTCCTCGCCCTGGGGGTGGCGCTGACCGACCTCATCCCCATCGTCGGCGCCTTCATCGGAGCGGTGCCGGCGGTGGCCGTCGCCGCCCAGCAGGGAGTCGGCATGGTCGTGGCGGTCGCCGCCTTCCTCACCGCCTACCAACTGTTCGAGAACTACGTGGTGCAGCCCCGGGTCATGACCCGAGCCATCGACCTCAGTCCGGCCGCCGTCATCATCGCTGTCATGGTCGGCGGCACCCTGGCGGGTGTGACCGGCGCGTTGTTGGCGCTGTCGGTGGCGGCGATGGTGAAGATCGGCGTCGAGCAGTACCTGATCAGCACGCGGCTCGACAAGGTCCGTGAGGACGCCGCCACCTCCTCTTTGCCCCGTCGACGGCGCGGTCACAGCCGACCTCTTCCCTGAGGACTCAGCTCCGCTGGTACATGCCCTTGACGTAGGCCGCCTGGCCGACGTGCTGGAGGCAGTCGCTGATGACGCTCACCAGCCGCACGCCGACACTGACGGGCGGGTCCCAGCGGGTGTCGATGATCCTGCCCAGGTCGGCGGGGTCGAAGCTCTCGAGATAGGCGGTGCACGCCTCTTGGACGGCATCGTGGTAACCGGCGAGCAGCTCGGCCGATGCCCGCACCTGGCCGACCCGTTCGCTCGAGTGGCCGTAGCCGGTCTCGTTGACGGGGAACGGGAGCCCGAACCTCTCGGCCCATCCGTCGGTGGTCCACACTTCTTCTCGGTCGGCGATCTCACAGACGTGGTTGTCCATCACCCGACTGAGATGCCACGTCAACCAGGCCACCGAGTTGGCATCCGGGTCGGGCCGGTAGACGAGGAGGTCTTCGTCCGCCCCCGACAGCAGGCGGTGCACCTCCGCCCGGATCCGCCCGAATGCGTCGGCCAGCAGGTCTCTGGTTTCCATTCGACGGACACTAAGCCCGGCGGCGTCGCTCTTCGACCCACACCATGAAGGCGTCCAGTGGGGCGGTGTTCACCACGTGGTCTTTGCCGACTCCCGCTCGTTGGAGGATTCCTACCGCGACCGACATGTTGTCGAACTCGTGGGGTCGGTGGGCGTTGCTGTCGGCGGCGAGGCGAGCCCCCGCCCTGACCGCTTCGGCGGCGTGCTCGGCGGAAAGGTCCATCCGGTCGCGATGGCCGTTCACCTCCAGGGCCGTCCCCGATTCTGCTGCGGCTTCGTAGACGGCCCCGAGATCGACGGAGAAGCCCGGCCGGATACCGATCCGTCGCCCCGTGGGGTGTGCCACGACGTCGACGGCGGGATGACGGATCGCTCTCACCAAGCGGATCGTCTGGAGCTCTGTTGGGAGGTCGAAATGGGAATGGGCGCCGGCCACGACGAAGTCCAACCAGGCGAGGGTCTCGTCGTCGATGTCCAGTCCACCCTCGGCGTCGATGTTGATCTCGGCCCCGTGGAAGAGGTGCACGTCGGGCAGAGCCCGACGCGCTTCCTCCACCATGCGCCGTTGAAGACGCAGCTTCTCGGCGTCGAGGCCGCCGAATCGGAGGCCGATCGTGTGATCGGTCACGACCAGGTAGTCGTATCCGCGGGCAAGAGCCTGCTCCCCGGCTTCGACCAGCGGCATGTGACCGTCGGGTGACCAGTCGGTGTGTACGTGGAGGTCACCTCGGATGTCCTCGGATCGGATGGAGCCGTTTTCCGCCTCCGATCGAATCCGCGCCGGGGGAGGGACCCACGGCCGGCCGATCGACCGATAGACGTCTTCCTCGGTCGGATGAGGCGTCTCGGCGCTCATACCCAGGCTACGCACGTGTCTCTCGGGGCCGGTCCAGCGCACCAGGGCCGTCCCGGCCGCCTCGCGGTCGGTGAGACGGACCGCGGCCGGGATCCCGTCGTGGGTGACGAGATCGATGGCCCACCCCGGTTCGGACGCCGACGATGCCACCACGGCGCTGTCCTCGAGCAGACGCGCGGCCCGGGCCGGCTCCCCGGTGACGAGCACGAGGTCGATGCGGTGCACCCATTCGTCGAGACGACGCACTGCCCCGGCGACCCTCACCTCGTCGCCGGGGAGGTGACGTTCCAAGTGGCGACGGAGCATGGAGGCGGTGACGGCCGCCTCGTGGGCCGGTCTCGCCCCCGGCGACGGCGGGAGCGAGAGAACGGCCGCCCACCGGTCCAGCGTCGCCGGCCCCACCCCCTCGACGGTCGTTAGCGCTCCGGTGTCGATTGCCGCCATCAGATCCGCCACGGTGTCCACTCCCAGTGCCTTCAGCTCCTCGAGTCGTCCTGGGGTCATGCGGGGGAGCCGGGCGATCACCCGGACGTCGGCCGGGAAGCGACTGTCCAGCCTCTGCAGTTCGGCGATGGTCCCGGTGGACCGGAACTCGCCGATCAGGCGGACGATTCCCTCGCCGATGCCGGCCACCTGTCGCATCTCCTCGGGGAGCGCCTCCAGATCCGGTGGCAAGTCATCGAGCGACCACACTGCCGATCTGAACGCCCGCGCCCGGAAGGACCGGCGTCGGTATGCCGCCTGCACCACGTCTGCGAGGCGCCACAACCGGCGAGCGAACTCTCGCCGCGTCCGCTGCTCCGGGGATACGGGGTCAGCCAGGCTCACATGATGATCGTGGCAGTTCGCCGTCGGTTTGCCCCGCATCGGCTCCACCCGCGGCGAATCGGCCTTTCGACCTAAGGAGCGTTCCGGGAGCGGAAGTAGATTGCCGGTCGCGGTGCTGGCCTTCTTCATCGAGTGCGCATGTCCGCCCGACCGACGCAGTGCGATCGTCGGTGCGGGGGACGAACTGAAGACCGTCGACGACTTCCTGAACAGCTACGCGCTGACGCACATCGTCTGTCAGTCGTGCGACACCTACTATCGCCTGATCGGCTACATCGACGAGTCAGGCGTCGAGCGCTCGGTGGAGGCGACGGCACGGCACGAGCCGCCTGCCCAGCGACGTGCGAGGAGACGCCACTTTCGGGCGCGCTATTGATCCGCCCAGCTCATCGATCCCTGCTCGCCATCGATCAGCCCGTAGACCACGACGATCGGCGGGGCGCCGTCGACCATCCGAGGATGGAACCCGATGCGATAGGTCGAGCCCTCGCGGATGTGGCGATAGGTTCGAACGGGTGACCGGCGGAACCCGGAACCGATCACGAGGTCGGCGAGGGTAGTGACAGGACCGGAGCGGTTCTCGCCTTCCAACAGGAGGTGGGCCATGGTGTCCAACGAGGCGATACCCATCGAATGGGCGGCGGCGTTCGCATAGAGGAGGGTGTCCCGGTCGTAGTCGAACACCGACACGGCCAGCGGGGCGTCGTCCATGATTCCCTTGACGACTTCGTCCAGACGGGCGACCTCAGCCTCCCGGTGGTCGAGCACCCAACGACCGAGCGACAGGACGAACACGAAGGCCGCCAGCAACGCCGCTCGGAACAACGCCGGTGTCGTCAACTCGGCCGTCACGACCAGCGCGAACAGGTATCCCCCCAGCGTGGCGAAGCCCAGGCGTTGGAATTCGCGCTGAGGAAGGTCGAGCACCTGCCAACCGAGGATGAGCAGCACCCAGAAGAAGAACGGCGACTCCACCCCTCCGTCGACGAGCACCACGCCGTAAGCCAGTGCCATCGACACGAGGGAGCGGGCGAACTGGACTCTCGTGATGTCTCCACGTCCCAGCCACCACCCCAGCCCGAGCCGGGCGACGGCCAGAACCGCCGACAGGACGGCAACAGCCACAGGCGACTGGGTTTCGCCGGCCGCGGCCATGGCGAGCCCGTGGCTCATGAGGATGAAGGCGAGTGGATCCCAACGTCGGATGGCAGCCAGAGTGCGGTCGTGGGGGCGGTGGGACATCATGGTGTCCGCCTAGCTCGAAGTCGGTTCGGAGAAAGGAGTACTCGCTATCCGGGACGGTCGACACGCCATGAGCTCGGCCTGCGGGGCCGATTCCACCTTCACATGTCCCCACATGGGTCCGAGCATCGGTACACGCTAACCGGCGTCGTACACCGTATTGGCATATCCGGGGCCTGCTATTTCGGGCTCGTATCGTGGTGGCCGATGGCTCTGCCCCTCCTCACCGCACGCGCCCTCAACCGGGCGACCCTCGCTCGACAGCTGCTGTTGGAGCGGGTATCTCTGGGCCCGCTCGAAGCCAGCGAGATGGTCGCCGGGTTGCAGGCCCAGACCCCGACGGATCCGTACGTGGCGCTGTGGTCGAGGCTCGCCGGTTTCGACCCCGACGAGCTGAGCCGCAGCATCGAGGAGCGCAAAGCTGTGCGCGCCCAACTGATGAGAGCAACGATCCATCTCGTCACCGCGAACGACTACCCCCTCTTCGCCGGCGCCACCAGAACCGTGCTCGAACGCGTCTTCCGGTCCACGCCCTTCGCCAAGGCATTGAACGGTGCCGACATGCCGCGGATACTCGAGGTGAGCAGGGAGGCGCTCGCGGAGCAGCCCCTCACCCGCGCCGACCTGGCTCGAGTTCTCGCCGCCGTGTTCCCGGGAGTGGACGGCCCGGCGATGGCCCAAGCGGCCACGTACTCGATTCCGGTGGTACAGGTCCCGCCCCGCGGGCTGTGGCGGAGGTCGGGGGCGGCGCGGTGGGCGCTGTCGACCGAGTGGCTGGGCCGCGGGCCGTCGCCGCACGCCTCGCCAGACGAGCTGATTCTTCGCTACCTGGCCGCCTTCGGTCCTGCCACCGCCGCCGACGCTCGGGCATGGTCGAATCTCACGCATCTGGCGGAGGTGCTCGAGCGGCTCCGCAGTCGGCTCTTGGTGTTCCGGGACGAACGCGGACGAGAGCTCTTCGACCTGCCGGATGCTCCCCGTCCCCATCCGGATACCGAGGCGCCGGTGCGGTTCCTGCCGGAGTTCGACAACGCGCTCCTGTCGCATGCTGACCGGTCGCGCTTCTCGGGCCCTGCCCAGCCGCAATGGACCATGGGCTCGATCCTCGTCGAAGGCGTGCTGGGCGGGAACTGGAAGTACGAGCGGACCGGCCGACGTTTCGAGATGTACGCCCGGGTGGCCGTTCGGGATCGAAGGGCCATCCAAGAGGTCGAGGAGGAGGCCGGTCGCCTGGCGGCCTTCCTCGCCGAGCCGGGGCTCGATCACGACGTCGCAGTGGAGACGATCGCCTGATCACGCAAGTAGCCTCCTGCCGTGGTCGATGCGCCTCCTGTCAGCTTCACCCGTTCGGGGTCGGTCGACCTCGCTTATCAGGTGGTCGGCGAGGGGGAACGAGACATCGTTCTCATGATCGGCTGGGTCTCCCACCTGGAGGTGATGTGGGAGCTGCCGGAGGCACGCCACTTCATCGAGCGTTTCGCTGGAATGGGCCGGGTGGTCCTCTTCGACAAGCGAGGCACCGGTCTCTCGGACCGACCCGCAGCACCAGCCACCAGCGATGAGCTGGTCCTCGACATCCTCGCCGTCATGGAAGCGGCCGCGGTCGAGAATGCCGTGCTGGTCGGATGGGTGGACGCCGCCGTTGCGGCGATCGAGTTCGCCGCTCAGCACCCGGAACGAGTCAGCGCCCTCGTGCTGGGAGAGACTCTCGCCACCAGCCGGCCGTCGGACGACCACCCGTGGGCGCCGAACGAGGGCATCGTCGGGGCGGTCGCCGATGCGCTGGAGAACGGAGCCTGGGGACGGGCGGTCTTGCTCTCGACGATCGCTCCTACCGCAGCCGAGGATCCCCGGATCAGAAACTGGTTCGAGCGGCTGGAGCGGATGTCGGCTACCCCAAGCATGGCCGCCAATCTGCTTCGGCGCACCGTCGACACCGACGTACGACACCTCTTGCCCCGGGTACAGGCGCCTGCCTTGGTTCTCCATCGACGCGAGGCCCGGTTCGTGCCAGCGCAAGGAGTGCGGTGGCTGGCCGAGCAGCTTCCCAGAGGACAGTACGTCGAGGTGTCTGGGAGCGAGGTTCCGGGATATCTCGGCGACGTCGACCTGTTGATGGACGAAGTCGAAGACTTCTTGATCGGCACGCGCACCGGAAGTTCGGCGACCAAGCGGGTCGTCACCGTGGTCTTCAGTGACATCGTCGGCTCCACCGAACGAGTCGCTGTCCTCGGCGACACCCGCTGGCGTCATGTGCTCGACGATCACCATCGGGAGGTTCGGCGGTTGACGACTCGCTACGGGGGCAGGGCGGTGGACACCGCCGGGGATGGGTTCCTCCTCGCTTTCGACACTCCGTCGAGTGCCGTTCGCTGTGCTCTGGACCTCGTGCGGGAAACCCGTCGCAGTGGCCTCGCCCTCAGGGTCGGCGTCCACACAGGAGAAGTCGTGGTGGAGGAGGACGACCTGAGAGGGCTCGCCGTCCATCTCGGCGCCCGGGTGGCAGCCAGGGCCGAGCCTGGAGAGGTCTGGGTGTCCCAGACCGTCAGAGACGTTCTGATCGGCGCCGGATTCGCGTACGAGCCCCGCGGTCGCCACGTGCTCAAAGGTGTGCCTGGCGAATGGGAGTTGTTTCGAGTGAGTGAGTGACCGCTCAGCCCAGCAATGCCTCGAGGAGCAGGGCAACGCCGACGACAGCGAACAGGCCGGCGGAGACGAAGCGCACCGTACGAGGGCCGAGCCGTTGCCATACGGCTGATCCGATGACGACTGCGAGTCCGCTCCCGAGCGCCATCCCGAAGGTTCCGCCGATCCACACGCCGAGGCTCGAGCTGGTGGCAGCCAGGGCGAACGTCGACACCATGGTCTTGTCGCCCAGTTCGGCAGCACAGGGCGATGACCGCCGTGAGGAATCCTCCTCGGGCCGGCGTCGATGCGCCTTCGTCGTCTTCCTCTTCGCGCAGGAGAGTCAGCACGGAGAAGACGATGAACAGTGCACCGGCACCGACGCGAAGCGCCCTCGCCGGCAGCAGGTCCCCGACCAGGTCTCCCACGAGCACGGCGGCTCCGATAGTCGCTGCGCTGGCCGTGAGCACCGCCGCCAGTAGCACTGGTCTCCGGTAGCGGGCAGACAGTGACAACGCCAAGAGCTGAGACTTGTCGCCCAGCTCGGCGAGGAAGACCGTCAGGAAAGCGACTCCTGCCGCGCGTATCACGTGATGGATCCCTTCGTGTCGGAGCCAGGAATGGTCGTCGGTCGTGGTGGCTGCACCCAATCCGCCGGTTATCCCCGGTGCCGAACGGGTAGAGCTGGTCGAGGAGGCACGGATGGCCCAGACCAAGGACCTGAACGGACTGACGAAAGAGGAGCTCTACGAGCTCGCCCAGGAACGCGACATCGAAGGACGCTCGAAGATGGGCAAGGACGAGCTCGTCGAAGCCCTGGAGGGTGACGGCAGCATCTCCAACGGGAGAACACCGAACTCCGACGACGGACTCGACCGTCCCACCACTTCGGAGCGCGCCATCTGGCGGGGAGCCATCAACTTCGGGCTCATCACGATCCCGGTCGGCCTGTACAGCGCCACCGAGGACCGCGACATCTCGTTCCATCTCCTGAGTGGCAAGGACGGCTCGCGCATCCGCTACAAGCGAGTGAGCTCGAAGAGCGGCCGAGAGGTCGACTGGGGCGACATCGTCAAGGGCTACGAGTACGACAAGGGCAAGTACGTCACCTTCACGCAAGAGGAACTGGAGCGGATCCCCGTCGACAGCATCCGGACGATCGACGTCGTCCAATTCGTCGGGCAGGAAGGCATCGATCCCATCTACTTCGAGAAGAGCTACTACCTGGCTCCTGAGGAGTCCGGGCTGAAGGCGTACCGGGTGTTCCAGGCGGCCCTGGAGAACTCGCAGCAGGTCGGCATCGGCAAGGTGACGATCCGGGAGAAAGAACGCCTGTGTGCCATCCGGCCCTCCGACGGAGTCCTCCTCCTCGAGACGATGAAATGGCCCGACGAGATACGCGTCCCCGCCTTCGAGGAACTGGACATGGATGTCGAAGTCCGGCCGAAAGAGGTGGAGATGGCCGAATCGCTGATCGGCCATCTCAGCGGGGAGTTCGACCCGACCGCATTCCGCGACGCCTACCGAGAGCAACTCGAAGAGGTCATAGCGGCGAAGATCGAGGGCGAGGACGTCCAACTCGCGCCGCAGGAGGCGCCGGAGCCGGAGAAGGTCACCGACCTCCTCGAGGCTCTGCAAGCCAGCGTCGAGGCCACCCGCAAACGCTCTGCGTGATACCGGCCGCCGCCACCGATCTCTACGCGCTTCCCATCGACCAGTTCATCGCTGGTCGCGACCGTCTGGCGAAGGAGCTGGCCGAAGAGGGACGGGGGGACGAGTCCGCCGAAGTGGCCCGACTCCGAAAGCCCACGACCGACGCATGGGCTCTCAACCAGGTCGCTCGCCGACATCCGGAGCTGGTCGAGGGTTTGGTGCAGGTCCACCGCGAGCTGCGCCAGGCCAACGATCCGCGGGCCCTCCGCGAGGCGGCGGAAGCCCGGGGTCGACTGCTCGAACAGATCACGACTGCGGCGGCGGCGATCCTCGTCGAGGCCGGCCACTCGGCGGAAGGGACGGTGCGGGACAGGATCGGACGCACCCTGCTCGCCGCCGCGGCCGACGAGTCCACCGAGCATCGACTCCAAACCGGCACCCTCACGCGCGCGGTGGAGATCACGGGCGGATGGCCGAACGCATTTGCCGCCGCACCGCCCGAGCCAGTCGAGAGAGATCCCGGTTCGCAGGACGCCGAGGAGCTGGAGCGCCTGCGAGCCCGGGCAGAGGCGAGCGCCCAGCGAGCCGAGGAACTCCGCGCCGAGGCTCGGCAGGCCCGTGAGGTCCTGGAGGAGGCACGGCGCTGCCTCGACACCGCCGAGGCAGCAGCCAAGGAGGCCGGGCGAGAGGCCCGGGACGCGAAGCGAGCGTGGGAAGAGGCTCGACGTTCGACCAGCTAGGTCACCTGCGCCACAGCGCGGGGGAGAACAGGACGAGCACCGGGAACACCTCGAGGCGTCCGACGATCATCAGCCCCGACAGAAGCCATTTGCCCAGATCGGGCAGCCCACCGAAGTTCGCGGTGGGGCCGACTGCGCCCAGGCCGGGGCCGACGTTTCCGATCGATGTCGCCGCGGCGGACGCGGCCGTCACGAGATCCAGTTGCTCGCTCACGTTGGCGTCGATGAACGCCAACAGGAAGGTGCCCGTCATGAACAGCATCATGTAGAAGAGGAAGAACGTCTGGACCGACTCGACGATCTGTGCCGGAACCGTCCGTCCCCCGAAACTCACGTTCGTCACACGGCGGCGATTCAGGAAGTGCTGGAGATCGGCGTAACCAGCCTTGCCGAGAATGCCGATGCGGTACGTCTTCACCGCACCCGACGTGGAGCCCGCCATCCCGCCGAAGAACATCAACGCCACGATCACGACCTGGAGAGCCGGCCTCCACATGGCGAAGTCGGCCGTGGCGAAGCCGGTGGTGGTGAGGATCGACACCACCGTGAACGTGGCGTCGGCCAGGGCGTCGCCGAGACCGAACTCGGCAGCCAGCCCGCCTGCCACGATCACCACCCCCCCCAATGTGATCCACAGGTACAGGCGGAACTCGCGGTTGGCGGCGTAGACGCCGGGGTCACGCAGCGCCTTGTAGTGGAGGGCGAAGTTCGCCCCCGCCGTGAACATGAAGAGCGTGATCACCCACTGCGTGTAGGCCCCGAAGCCGGCGATGGACGTCGGCTCGGTGGAGAACCCGCCGGTCGACATCGTGGCGAACGCATGGACCACCGCCTGCAGTAGGTCCATCTCCCCGATTGCCAGCAGCAGGATCAAACCGGCGGTGAGCACCGCGTAGAGGAGCCAGAGGCGCTTGGCAGTCTCCCGGAACCGTGGGGTGATCCTCTCCGGCGCCACGCCGGGGGATTCGGCCCTGGCGAGTTGAACGCCCCCGACACCGAGGAGCGGCAGGATCGCCACGGAGAGAACGATCACCCCCATTCCGCCCAGCCACTGGGTGAAACCGCGCCACAGGGCGATGCCGACGGGCAGGGTGGACGGGTCGGCCAGCACCGACGCACCGGTCGTGGTGAACCCGGAGGCGGTCTCGAAGACGGCGTCCGCCAGATCGGGTATGGCTCCGGTCAGGAGATAGGGAAGGGAACCGGCCGCCGTCAGGGCGAACCACGTGAGGCCGACGGCGGCGAATCCGTCTTTCATGCCGATCTCGCCCGGTCTGCCAGCCATCATCCCTGCCGCACTGCCGACGGCGACCGAGATGGCGGCGGCGGCGAGGATGCCCGATGCCGCTTCCCTTTCGCCCACGAGGAAGGAAACGACCGCCGGCACCAACATCACCGCTCCGGTGGCGGCCACCGAGAAGCCGACCACGAATCCGATGGTGCGCAGCGTCGAGCGGCGGGGCGGGGCGGCGGTGGTCACCGGGGCGCTCCGCTCGTCAGCGTCCGGTCGGCGGATGAGTCGTGTCAGCGGAGCCGACGGTGTGCATCAGTGCCTCTCGAGTGTGCCCGTGGGGGCGTAGGCGCGAACACCATTTCACTCCGGTTCCTGACGTAGACGCGCACTTTCCGAGGATTTCCGGTGGCGGGTTTCCCCCGGCGGTCGTTACCGTGATGCGGCCGATTCGACGCACCGTCGGGTCGGTAGTCCGAAATCGGCCCTCTTCGGGCCTCGACTGGGGAACCACCACCATGACCGACTCGACACCTCCGTTCCTGCGTGCCGTACCGCCGCCGACCGCGCAGGCGATAGTCACCGAAGGTCTGATGAAGCACTTCGGTTCCACTCGGGCGGTAGACGGCGTCGACCTCGAGGTGCCGGCGGGGATGATCTACAGCGTCCTCGGTCCCAACGGCGCCGGCAAGACGACCGTGATTCGGATGCTGGCCACCTTGCTCCAACCGGATGCAGGGCAGGCCAGAGTCTTCGGCCACGATGTCGTGGGTGAGGCCGAGGCGGTGCGGAGCCGCGTCAGCTTGACCGGCCAGTTCGCCTCGGTGGACGAGGACCTGACCGGGCTGGAGAACCTCGTGCTGCTGGCCCGTCTCTGGGGCTACTCCCGCAAGGACGCTCGCCGCCGTGCCGCCGAACTGCTCGAGGCGTTCTCGCTCGAAGAGGCGGCCGACCGACAGGTCAAGAAGTACTCGGGAGGAATGCGCCGCCGGATCGACATCGCCGCCTCGATCGTCGTCACTCCCGACCTGATCTTCCTCGACGAGCCCACAACCGGACTCGACCCCCGGAGTCGCAATCAGGTGTGGGAGGTGGTGCGAGCCATGGTCGCTGAGGGGACCACGGTGCTGCTCACTACCCAGTACCTCGACGAAGCGGACCAGTTGGCCGACCGGATCGCGGTGCTCGATCACGGCAAGGTCATCGCCGAAGGCACGAGCAGCCAACTGAAAGCGTCGGTCGGCTCCGGTGCGCTCCACGTCCGCCTCATGGATCCGGAGCAGCGGTCGGAAGCGGAGGGCCTCCTCGCTTCCGTGCTCGGCGTCCCGGTTCGCCTGGAGAGCGATCCCCACGCCTTGTCTGCCCGGGTGACCGACGCCACCGACGTGGCGGTCGCCCTGGATCGGCTCGCCCGGTCGAACGTGACAGTCACCAACTTCTCTCTCGGTCAGCCCACCCTCGACGAGGTGTTCCTCGCCCTCACCGGCCGACCGGCAGAAGACCAGACGGTCGAACAGGAAGCGGCACCCGACGAACGAGCGGAGCCGGCGGTATGAGCACCTACTCGACTTCCTTCGACGATCAGCGTCTCCGCTCGGCTCTCGCCACCGGCGAGCGTCCCGCTCGACCCAGTCCCTTGGCCAGCTCGCTGACCTTTCTGTGGAGGGCGGTGCTGAAGATCAAGCACGTTCCCGAGCAGCTCTTCGACGTCACCGCCTTCCCGATCATGTTCCTCTTGATGTTCACCTACTTGTTCGGTGGCGCGTTGGCCGGCTCTCCTCGCGCATATCTGCAGGAGGTGCTACCCGGGATCCTCGTCATGACCGTGACCTTCATCACGATGTACACGGGGCTGACGATCAACCGAGACATCCAAAAGGGTGTGCACGACCGGTTCCGGACCTTGCCGGTGTGGCGTCCGTCGCCGATGGTCGGGGCGCTCCTAGCCGACACCCTCCGCTACACGATGGCGTCGTCGGTGATCCTCGTGCTGGGTCTTGTCCTCGGGTTCCGTCCCCGTGGGGGAGTCGTTGGGGTCCTCTCCGCAGTGGCGCTGCTGCTCGTGTTCTGTTTCGCCCTCTCGTGGATCTGGACATTGCTGGGCATGATCATGCGATCCGAGAACGCTCTGATGGGCACGGCGTCGATGATCCTCTTTCCGTTGACGTTCGTCTCGAACGTCTTCGTGAGCCCGCAGACCATGCCGGGTTGGCTGCAAGCCTTCGTCGATGTCAACCCGATCACCATCCTCGTCAGCGCCGCCCGGGGGCTGATGCACGGCCAGCCGGCGGCTGGCGACGTGATGATCGTTCTCCTCATCAGCGCCGGGCTGACGTTGGTGTTCGCCCCGCTGACGATGTTCCGCTACGGCCGCAAGACCTGACAGGCCTCGGCCCTGCCCGCTCCGTGACATTCGACTCTGGTCTCGCCTGAGCGCATCCGGCACTCTCGGCGGAACAAACCCATCGGGAGTGCTCATGGCCATGAGAGGAGACCCGGACGTCCGCGTGGCGGACCCCGAGACGCGACCCGTGACGGCGTGGCGAGGCGGAGGGCTCTGGTCGGACCCGAAAGTGGGATTCCTGCTCGCCGGAGCCTTGGCAGCCGTGTTCGCCGGGCTCGGCGCCTGGCTGACGCCGCGTGGGCCCGTCACCACCGCGCACGCATCGATCTCGATGGGAGTTGCTTTGGCCGTGGGCCTGATAGGCGGCTTCGTGGCGGCACACCGTTGGAGCCTGCTGGTGCTTCCCGCCGTCTACATGCTCGCGTTCGAAGCGGGGCGGGTCGGGATGGTCGGTCCGACTGTCGATGCGATCCATCTCGATGCGTTCTATGGGATCGTCGCGTTCGTCGTCGGCAGAGTGGTTCACGGGATCCTCGTTGTGATGCCCATGGCGGTCGGGCTCATGTATGGGTCGTGGCTGGCGTCGCGGGCCGGCCGACGCGAGGCGGTGGCTCCGGGCGCCGTGGGCTGGGTGCTCACCGTGCTGGGTTCGGTGGCGGTGGTGACCGTGGCGGTTTCCATCGCCCGTCCTGCTTCGACGGCTGCGATCGAGAGCAGTCACAGCACCTCTGTCGCCGAACTGGCAACGGTCCCCATCGGAGGGCACGACCAGGTGCTGATGATCCGGGGGCAGGATGTGGGTAGTCCGGTCCTGTTGTATCTGGCTGGCGGACCGGGTGGCACCGACCTGGGTGCGATGCGTCGCGAGGTCGGACTCGAACAGGATTTCGTGGTCGTGGCTTGGGAGCAGCGCGGCGCCGGCAAGTCCTACCCGGCGCTCGATCCCACCTCGACTCTCACCGTCGACCAGCTCGTCGCGGACACGATCGAGATCACCGAGTACCTGCGAGCACGGTTCCACAAGGACAAGATCTTCCTCGTCGGCCAGTCGTGGGGCTCCACCTTGGGGGTGTTGGCCGCTCAGACCCGGCCCGATCTCTATCACGCCTTCGTGGGAGTCGGCCAGATGGTGAGTCAGCGGGAGACCGACGTCATGTTCTGGGAGGACACGCTGGCTTGGGCCGAGACGACCGGCAATCGTGAACTGGGCGAGACCCTGCGCCGCAACGGCCCTCCGCCTTATTCGGAGCTCCTGCTGTACGACCCTGTCGTCAGCCACGAGCACGAATGGAACGCCTACCCCGAACTGGACCTGAGCAACGAGATGCCGGGCATCCTCTTCGTCCCCGAGTACACGTTCATGGATCGGGTGAATGCGTTCCGCGGCTTTCTGGACACCAACGCCACGTTGTATCCGCAGCTACAGGGAATCGACTTTCGACAGGATGTGCCCCGCCTCGATGTCCCTCTCTACATGGTGCTCGGTGAACACGAGGCGCGGGGTCGGGCGGTCCTCGCCGAGGAGTGGTTCGCCATGGTCGAGGCACCGGCCAAGGAGCGGTTCGTGTTCGAAGGGGCGGGGCACAGGGCCAACTTCGACCGGCCGGGGGAATTCGCGACCGTCATGCGGAAGGTGGCGAAATCCGCACCGGCCCGGTGAACGGTTGGGTGAGTCGAGCCTCGCGGGTGGCCACTCCAGGTCTCATCACCGGCTGGAGCCTGTGTCGGGGGCCCGACTGCGCGGCTCTCGAAATCGCTTGCCCGAAAGGCTTCAGAGAGCGGCGAGCTCGGCGAGGGCGTCGTCGTCGATGACCGCCACCCACCGCCGTCCGGTCTCCACGAGGCCGTCGCGTTTCCAGCGGCTGAGGATGCGGCTCACCGTCTCGGTGCGAGCACCCACTAGCGCCGCCAGGTCCTCCCGTGACAACGGCGTGTGGACTAGAACGCCGTGGCGGCGGCGCACTCCCAGCTTCTCGGCCAGAGACAGCAGCACGGCCGCGGTCCGCTGCTCGGTCGACCCGCCTCGCTGGAACAGCGTCTCCTGGGTGGAGGCGAGCCGCTGAGACACCGCGGTGAGGGCGGCGCGGGCGACGCTCGAGTGTCGGGCGAGCACCCAGTCGAAATCCGCGGTTCCGAACGCGAGGAGACAGGCGCCGGATAGGGCTCGTGCGCCGTCCTGGTACGTCTCGTGACCCAACGCCGGGAGGGCGCCGCAGAAATCACCGGGTCCCAACAACCCGGTCGCTACCGCCACTCCCTCCGTCGTCAGCCGGGTGGTCTTCACCACCCCGGTGGCAACGATGAACAGCTGCGATGCCGGAGCGCCCTCCCTGTACACCTCCTCGCCGGCCCGGAAACCGACGCTGCGAGCCCGCCGGTCCACGGACTCGATCTCGTCGTCTGACAGGCCGGCGAAGAACGAGACCTCACTGAGGATCTGGCGTCGCATTGCTGGCGTGCAGTGCTCCGGCTCGATGACTTCGATGTGGATCGGGGTTCGGCGTCGTTCAGGCAACTACATCCCGGGGCCGGGCGACCGGGTCACCGCCCATCATGGTCGCTCGGCATCGCCTGTCGACGCTCCGGGGGAGTCTGAGACGGAGCAGCCGTGTGGCGTTGGCGATCACGGCCAGGACGCTGAGCTGATGGATCAGCATGCCGCCGGCCATGTGCACCTGACCCGCCAGCACGCCCGCCAGGAGCAAGCCGACCGTCGCGATCGACACGACGACGTTCTGGCGGAGATTCAGCGCCGTGGCCCGAGCCAGGAAGAGGGCGTCGCCGATGGCCTCGACCCTGTCCGACAGCACGGCGATGTCGGCTGTCTCGGCGGCCACCGCCGTGGCCGCTCGTCCGAGCGCCACGCCCAGATCGGCTGCAGCCAATGCGGGAGCGTCGTTGACTCCGTCGCCGACCATCGCCACGGTCGCCGAGCGCTGCAGATCGCGGATCGCGGTGAGTTTGTCCTCCGGGAGCTGTTCGGCGACGACTGCGTCGACCCCGGTCAGCTCGGCGACCCGCTGTGCCACGCGTCGGTCGTCCCCCGTTAGCATCACTATTCGGCGAATCCCGGACTGGCGCAGCTTCGAGATCGCCGCACCCGCTCCCGGGCGGAGCGTGTCGGCGGTCGCCACCGCTCCGACGACTCGGCCGCCGACTGCGACGAGGAGGGGTGTCTTGCCGTCGGCTGCGGACTGGTCGACGAACTCCTTGGCCGTCTGTGGCACGTCCACCCCCATGTCCGCCATGAGCCGCTCCGAGCCGACCGCCACTGTGAGGTCGTCCACTTGGGCGGAGACGCCGCGGCCGGCGTGCTGGTCGAAGTCGGACACGCCCCGAAGCGGCAGCCCTCTGAGGGACGCGGCGGCGACGACCGGTTCGGCTAGGGGGTGCTCGGAGAGCTGTTCGACCGATGCCGCGTATGCCAGCACTTCGTCGACGTCGATGTCGGTCGCCAGAGGGACCACCTCGGTGACCTGGGGCTCTCCCGTGGTCAGAGTGCCGGTCTTGTCGAAGGCGACCGTGTCCACCCGGGCGGCGGTCTCGAGGTGCTCCCCACCCTTGATCAGGATGCCTTCCCGGGCGGCTCGGCCGATGCCCGCCACGATCGACACCGGGATGGAGATCACCAGCGCGCCCGGGCACCCGATGACGAGCAGCGTCAACGCCAGATGGGTGTCACGGGTGATGCCGAACGCCAGGGCCGCCATCACGGCGACGGCGGGTGTGTACCAGCGCCCGAACTTCTCGATGAAGCGTTGGGCCGGGGCCTTGTCCTCCTGGGCTTCCTCCACGCGGGCGATGATCCGGGCCAGAGTCGTGTCCCTGCCGGTGGCCGTCGCCTCGACCGTGAGCAAGCCGCCTGTCGTTACGGTTCCGGCGTAGACGACGTCGCCGGCCTCCTTGGCGACCGGGGTGGACTCTCCGGTCACCGACGACTCGTCCGCCCAGGCGTGACCCTCGGTGACGGCGCCGTCGACGGGGATCCGCGCTCCCGGCTTCACCAGGACCTGTTCGCCGGCGACGACTCGAGACGCCGGAACCTCGACCTGCTCGCCGTCTCGGAGAACGACGGCGGTGGTCGGGACCATCTCGACGAGGTCGGTGAGTGCCCGTCGGGTCCTACGCAGAGTGATCTGTTCGAGGGCATCGCCCGCTTGGAAGAGGAACGTGACCGCGGCCGCCTCCCATACTTCACCGAGCAGAATCGCTCCCGTGGCCGCCACGGTCACGAGGGCTTCGATTCCGACGCGGCGGTTGCGCAGCCCCGCCGCTGCCCGGCGGGCGATGCTTCCGCCGGCGACGACCGAGGCGGCGATCAACGCCGCCGGGTAGGCCCGAGTCCCGGGCGAGAGCCATCCGGCGACCGAGCCCACCCCTATCAGGAGCGCTGACATGCCGACCCGGCGCCAACGCCACAGGGCACGGATTCTTCTCATCAGAAGGCCTGTGGAGCGGCGCGGTAGCCGGTCTGGGCAACCGCCTCGACCAGATCCTCGACCGACGCCGCCTCGGAGTCGTGGTCCACTTCGATGCGTCCGGTGGCGAAATGGACCTGGGCCGAGACCACGCCGGGCAGGCTGTGCAGCTTTCGCTCGATCTTCTCCACGCACGACGGGCAGGTGAACTCGTCGGAGCGCAGGACGGTGTTGGTGGTGACGGACATCATCGTTCCTTTCGTGCCGGGGGTCGGCGGTTTCGACCCTCGTCCAGGAACGTACGGACGGCACCGCGGAAGTCCATGACATAGGTCAAGTTGCCGCGGATTCGTTGGGCGGGCCGCCGAAGCGGCTCTCAGGCCGCCTCGAGGGCAGGGGTGGTCGGCTCCGGGGCCACGAACTCGTGGTAGTCGGCGAGGGGTCTCCTCACGGCCACGACTCGTGCTGCGTTGAGGATCGCCAGCAGGTCGATGGCCTCCTGGGCGATCGCCCCGAGGAGGGGAGGCAGCATTCCCATCACCGCCATGACCATCCCGATCATCGACAGGACGATGCCCCCGACCGCGCTCTGGAGGGCGATGCGGCGCATGCGCTCGCCGATGTGGAGGAGCTCGTCGAGTCGTTCGAGCGACGAGTCGAGCACCACGGCTCCGGCAGCTTCCGACGTCACGTCGCTCTCCCGCCCGAAGGCGACCCCGATGTGGGCGGCGGCCATGGCGGGGGCGTCGTTGATCCCGTCGCCGAGGAAGAGCGTCGTTCCTCTCTCGTTCTCCCGGCGGACGATCTCCAGCTTCTCCTCTGGTGATGCCTCGGCGTGGACCTCCTCGATCCCGACCCTCTGAGCCAGATACTCCACCTCGCTCGCCCGGTCGCCGGAGATCAGCATCGTGCGGGTCACGCCGTGGCGCGGGCCCAGGTGGCTGATGAACTCGGCCGACCCGAGTCGGGGCTCGTCGCGGAACTGGAACGTCGCCGCGTAGCGGTCGTCGATCATGAGGATCGATTCCATGCCCGCTTCCCGGGGAGGCAAGACGGAAGCGTCCGCGCCGAGGAGCTCCTCTGCGAAGCGACGGCTCGTGATCCGCACCCTACGCCCGTCCACCGCGCCGGTCAGGCCCATGCCGGGGACTTCCGAGAGTCGCTCCACATCGGCGGCGAACTCGGGCCCGAGCTCGTCCTCCGCCGCTTTCACGATCGCCGAGGCGAGTGGGTGGCGGGAGTAGCGCTCCAGCGCGCCGGCGAGGCGCAAGACCTCGGCTCTATCGAACCCCCTTCCGATGTCGATCCTCGTGACCGTGGGGCGTCCGTAGGTCAGGGTCCCGGTCTTGTCGAACATCATGATCGTCGCCTTCGGGATCCGTTCCAGGACACCGGGGTCCTTGATGATGATCGCCGACCGGGCCGCCAGCGAGATCGCTCCGACGATGGCCACCGGCACGCCGATGAGCAGGGGACATGGCGTGGCGATCACCATCACCGACAGGAACCGCTCCGGGTCAGAGGACACGGCCCAGCCGAGGATCCCCATCGCCAAGGCCAACACCGTGTACCAAGCACCCAACCGGTCGGCCATGCGCCGCATCCGCGGGCGGTTCGCCTCCGCTTCCTCGAGGACACCGACGATCTGGGCGTAGCGCGAGTCCGCCGCGGTCTTGGCGGCGCGGATGACGAGGGCATCCTCCCCGTTGATGGCGCCGGACAGCACCTTGGAGCCGACGGACTTCGTGATCACGTACGGCTCACCGGTGAGGTACGACTCGTCCATCGTGCCCCGCCCGGAGACGACTTCCCCGTCGACAGGACACACCTCGTGGGGCAGGACGAGGAGATGGTCTCCCACCTGGATCTCGGAAACGGGGATGTCGTCGGTTCTCCCATTGCCGCCTTCGACGAGACGATGGGCGAGCGTGGGGGCGCGTTTGGCCAGAGCCTCGAGAACGCGAGACGCCCGGGCGGTGGCGGCCTCTTCGAGCGCCTCACCTCCCGAGAGCATCAGGACGATGATGGCTGCCACCAGCCACTCGTCGAGGAGGACGGCGGTGATGATGGCGAGAGCGGCGAGGAGGTCGGCTCCGGGGCTGCGGGCGATCAGGTCTTTGACGATCTCCCACACCAGGGGGATCCCGCCGACCACCACCAGGACGACGAGCGGCGCGATCCGCACCGTCTCCGGGGCGCCTACCGCCGACAGGATCAGCGAAGCGGCGATGGCGACCAGCGATGCCACCGCGATGACGCCCTGGCGGGACTGCAGAAACAGACGTAGACGACTCATTCAGACCTCATGCCGGGTGTCGTCACAGCTCCAGCTCCCACGTTTCCCCGATGAGATCGTGGCCGAAGCTGTGATGTGGTTCTTCGTGGACCAGCACGTATCCCTCCTCCTGATAGATGCGCCTCGCCGTTTCGAGGACGTGGTTGGTCCACAGGGAGATCTTCTCGTATCCCACCTGGCGAGCAAATCGTGTGCACTCCTGGACGAGTCGTCGACCGATCCCTAGTCCCCGGGCATGGGGCTCGACCAGCAGGAGGCGCAGTTTCGCCACTCCTTCCCGCTTCGGGTCCCTGACGAGGAAGATCGAGCCGACGTTCTCGCCGTCCTTCTCGGCGATCCAGCAGCGCTCCCGCCGAGGGTCGAAGGTGCGGATGAAATCAGCGACTATCTCGGCGACGAGGGCTTCGAACGTCTCGTCCCACCCGTACTCCTGGTTGTACAGAACGCCGTGGCGTTGGACCACCCAGCCCATGTCCCCGGGTTGGTGGGGTCGCAGGATGTAAGGAGTGCGGCGCTCGTCTGGAGCCTCCAGCAGCGACTCGATTGTCTCCATCGCTTGGACCAGGCGGTCCTGTGAGTCCGGTGAGAGCCTTCGCAGCATTCCTTCGATCTGGTTGCGGGAGGCGACGTCGACCTCGCCGAATGCTTCCTTGCCGGCTTCGGTCAGCGACAGCATGACCTGGCGTCCGTCCGCTTCGGAGCGTTGCTTGCTCACGAGCCCGCGTTGTTGGAGCCGGCGCAGGATGCGGCTCAGGTACCCGGGATCCAAGTCGAGTTCCCGGGCGAGAACCGTGGCGGTGGCGCCCGCGTGGTGGGCGAGCTCGTAAACGACCCGCGCCTCGGCCAGCGAGAAGGGGCTGTTCAAGAGCCCTTCCTCGAGGACGCCGATCTGCTTGGTGTAGAAGCGATTGAAGCGTCGTACCGCTTCGACCCGCGGAGCCAGCACGGTGACGGAGCCCTCGGCCATAGTTGACCAGTCTAAAGGAAAAAGTTGACAAAAGCAAAAAAATGATCGCAGAAAAGGCTTCCGAGGGCTTCTCCCGCCGCCAGATAGAGTGTGACGCCGTGAGGTCCCCCCAGACTCTGAGCGAGGACGATCGGCGCCGGGTCGCCATGTGGGCGGCCGACTGCGCCGAGCGCGTCCTCGGGTTGTTCGAGGCCGAGGCGCCCGGCGACGATCGCCCCCGGAAGCTCATCGCCCGGGCCCGAGCCTTCGGTCGCGGCGAACTCGACACGGCCGAGGAGATCCGCCGCCGGTTCTCCGGCGGCGTGGGCGCCGACGAGGTGGAGAGCCGGGCGGCAGCCACGGCCGCGCGAGCCGCCGGGCAAGCGGCAGCCGTCTGCCACATGGGGGCACATGCTCTCGGCGCCGCCGCCTACGCCGTTGTGGCTGTGAGCCTCTCTTCACCCGATCGGCCGGAGGCCGTGGACGAGGAGATCGCCTGGCAACTCGAGCACATGACCCCCGAAGTCCGACTGGCGCTCGCCTCTCTCCCGCCTGTCGGTGAGGACCGGTCGGGACCCCTCGGTCCCGGGATGCTCGCCTCCGGTCGGGTCGGCGACGTGGTCCGCCGCCTCCAGGCCGGGATCCGCTCCGGACCCTGATGGCTCAAGTCGCCTGCTTCCGAGCCGATGTCGAGAGGCCCGAGAGAAAGGCCCATCCGAATGGGAAGATTCTTCGGCAAGCGACCCGACCGGACCGCCGAGATCGCTCGGTCCATCTCCTCCGACCTGGAACCGGGTGAGATCGTCCTGGCCGGGGTGCAGGTGCAGCGTCCAGGCACGACCGCCAGCGGCATGTCGGGAGCAGTCGACGGTGCCGTCACCGGTGCCCTGGGAACCGCGATCTCGTTCCGAGACGACGACGGCAAGACCGTGTCCGAATGGCAGCAGGCGGCGGGGGCGGCTGGTGCCGTCACCGAAGAGCTCACCAAGGCGATCTGGCTGATTCTCGCCCTCACGACCCAGCGGCTCGTGCTGATGCGGCGGTCTCGACTCACCGGCAAGCCGGCCGGAGTGCTCGCGGCGTGGCCGGTCGATCAGATCGCGGCGATTCGCGTGCCTCGCAACGGTGACTCCATCCACGTGGATCTCGACGGAACGACCCTGACGCTCGAGTTGCCCCAAGCCCACAAGTTCCTGCCCGACGTCTACCGGCGACTCCCCGAACTGCTCGCGCGCGCCCGAGAGAACCCCACCTAGGTCGGGCCGTCGCCTTCCTCACCTACCCGGCGCGGGTTGTGTGCAGCACGGTGTATGTGCGCCTCCACGACGACCGACGGGTCGTGCTTCACCAGCGGACTGCCGCCAAGACGTGGCTTCTCCAGCCGCCGCTCATCCGACTCCGTTTGTTGGAGCTACTCGGACAACCAGGGTTCGCGCTTGCCGGTGAGGTCGTCCAGTCGGGTCAGGACCTTCTCGAGCAGCGCCTCGAAGGTCTTCGCCTCCGCCGACGTCAGTTGGTTGAGCATCGACCGGTACATGGTGACGCTCGTGGTGAAGGCGTCGTCGATCAGCCGTCGGCCGGCATCGGTCACTCCGAGACGAATCGCTCTGCGGTCGGCGGGATCGGGCACTCGCTCGATCAATCCCTGCTGCTCGAGCCGGTCCAGCTTGCCGGTCATCCCCGATTGGGAAGTCCGGAGTTGCTGGGCGACCTCGATCGGGGTGAGCAGAGCCGGTTCGGACCTGCGGAGGAGCGCCAGCACCTCGTAATCGCCTCGTCGACGCAAGCCACTCGCCATGGCCGTCTTCTCCAGCAGCTCTTCGGCCAGGCGCCCGGTCCAAATCAGCCGTTGGACGATCTCCAGGCTGGAGAGGTCCTCGTCG
The DNA here is from genome assembly GCA_035305585.1 of Acidimicrobiia bacterium. Taxonomy (GTDB): domain Bacteria; phylum Actinomycetota; class Acidimicrobiia; order Spongiisociales; family ZC4RG35; genus ZC4RG17. The sequence goes on from DATGOV010000025.1 coordinate 103,378, forward strand.
GGTCGCAGCCTCGTCCAGCCGGCGACAGTCTCGGCCACGAAATCTGAGCGGGGCATCGTCACACGATACCTTGACGGCCAATCGTACGAGGACGTATAGTGCGAGGACGAAATAGGCCACCAGGAAGGCGTCATCGGCCAACTGTCTGGCAAGCGAGTCCCGGTCGGCGCTCGAATAGCCCAACACCGTTTCGATCCCCAGCTCGCGGGCGGTGCGAATGATCCGGACAGCGATCTCGCCCCGGTTGGCTACGAAGAGGCGCCTCATCGATGTGCCCTCGCGGCGAGTGGGGCAGGCGTCATATCGCCTCGGTGGCGTTTTCGTGTTGGAGGACGACGAGGGGCGCGTCGTATTCGACCAGCTCCCCGTCCTCGAAGAGGATCGCGGCCACCGTGCCTGCCTGTCCCGCTTCGACCGAGTGGAAGAGCTTCATCACCTCGACAAGGGCTACCACGTCTTCGGGTTCGACCTGCTGGCCGATTTCGACGAAAGGAGGCGCCCCCGGTTCTTTTGCCCTGTAGGCCGTGCCCAGCATCGGCGAGCGGATCACCGTCACCTTCCCCTGAGACTCCTGTTCCAACCACTGGGCGAGCGTGTCGTCAGAAGGAGAGGGCTTCGTGCTCATCGAGCCATCACCTGCCGAATCCGTGTCTGTGGTCGAAGCGGTCTCGCGATCGGGAACGGCCTCAGTCCTCGCCGGGGATGAGGAGACCGTGCCGAGCGGTGCCGTCCCCCCTTCGGAGAGACCGTCGCGTCGCACGGCGATGCGAACGTCACCCACTACGACCTCCACCTCTCGGCAATCCAGCTCGGAGATGGCGGTGATCAGTTGGTGGATTTCACTCAGGCTCAGTTCCATTTATCGGTTCCGATCTTCGGGTGCGGGAAGAGGGACAGGGACGAGTACGCCTTGCGCCTCGTAGCGGTGAATCGGTGGGGCGATGCGCTAGTCGATGAAGAAGCCACCATTGAGGTCGATCACCTCCCCCGTGACATAGCCAGACTCCTGGGAGCACAGATACGTGACGAGCGACGCCACATCGCTGGGTGTTCCCATTCGGCCGACCGGGATCTCATCCGAGAAGTCTCCCTTTCCCGCGATCATCTCGGTATCGATGAACGCGGGCGCAACGGCATTGGACGTTATCCCGAACGGCGCATACTCGCGGGCGATCGACTTGGCGAAGGCCAGCAGCCCTCCCTTGGAAGCGGCGTAGGCAGCCACGTTTCGCGCTCCACAGGTGATCCCTGCCGATGAACCGATCGCCACTACCCGGCCGTATCCCGAGGCACGCATGTGGGGAAGGACGGCGCGGGCGCGGCGGTCGGCTCCGGCCGGGATGCCTTCGCCATGGCGGGTGTGAAACCGGCCGACATCGGCTACGCCTCCATCTACGACTCGTTCACGATCACCGTCGTGGTCGCGCTCGAGGACCTCGGTTTCTGCAAGAAGGGTGAGGGCGGTCCGTTCGTGGCCGAAGGGTCTCTGCTGGCTCCCGACGGGGTCATTCCGTTCAACGCCGACGGCGGCGGGCTGTGCAACAACCATCCCGGTCGCCGTGGGGGCATGGTCCGCACCCTCGGAGCGGTCCGCCAGCTCCGCCGGGAGGCCGCTCCCGAGGTCCAGGTGGATGCCGACTTGGGTCTGGTGCACGGAACGGGCGGAAACCTGGGCGGCCGACACGCCTGCGCCACCCTCGTGTTGGAGGCGCCACAGTGAGTGTGTCCCTCCCTCGGTGCGGCGCCTGCGGCCGCTTCTTCTGGTATCCGCGGGCACGGTGTCCGCACTGTGGCTCCGACTCCGTCGAGATGTTCGACCATCCGGGAACCGGCATCATCTACTCCTTCACCATCGATCGCCGCACGGCCTCGGGAGAACCGCGAGTCCTGGTCATGGTCGAGCTCGAC
>DATGOV010000026.1:0-4189 GCA_035305585.1 Acidimicrobiia bacterium
GCCATGTCCCGGACCTCCACGCCCAGGTCCCTTTCGAGCATCTCTACGGCCATCGCCGCCTTCTTCTGTCCGATCCCGTCGAATGCTCTGAGGCGTTCTTGCAACTCGGCGGCGGTCGGGGAATCGTCCCAGATGGCGGCGGCGTCACCGCCGTATTGAGCTATCACTCGATCGGCCGCCGATATCAACCAGGCGGGAACGTTGTTGATGTAGCGGTGGAGGGCATTCGGCTCGACGAAGGCCCGGTAGACCTCGTCAGGGTTCGCCACCATCCGGTACGGGTCGAGGTGGCCGAGTCTTCGTTCCAACTCCTTGGGGATCGCCCATGCTCGCTCAGCCTTGATTCCTTGGTCGCAGATCACCCCGACCAGAAATGCAAAGGGGTTTTCCGCCAGGAACGCATTGGCTTCCGGATCCTCAGTGAACTCCACAGAGCCACCACCCGAGCTGAGCTGGGCGGCGGGCGTCTGACCGAATGCAACCAGCGCTTCGGCGATCGCTCGCTTGCGCCGCTGGTCTAGTGGCTCGACCCTTGAATCGAACGGCGGCGATTCGAACGGCTCGGCGTGGTGTTGTTGATCAGGCTCTGGGGACTCGGGACGCACCTCGCTCCCGCGCCGGCGTAGGGTGGCATGGAGTAGCCAGGCCGCCACATCGTCGACCCGGATCTTCACTGCTAGACCGTTTCGGCTGTATCGAGCGTCGATTTCTGTTCGATGATCGACGACCTGAAGCGGCGCGTACCCATCCGGGACTCTGTCCCGAATCATCACTCCGTCAGCGTCTTTCAACAGACTCAGAAGACATCGGGTCTCCTGGTAGTCGTCGGCCCCGACACCCTCCACGACCGGTTCTCCGTCGATCCATGTCACGGTGTGGACCCGGTCGCCGCCGTAGACGAAAGACCTTCCCACTCCATGCCGGAATCGGACGGTGCGGTCTTCCATTTCAGCCAAGCCCTCCCAGCCGTACTGGAACCGCTCGGTCGAGTCGGGCCATCGATACTCGAATGAGCCGATCCGACGCATTTCCACGATCTCCGGAACCGCGTCCAGGGTGGGCATCCCAACGGCCTGTACGGGCGTCGCCTCGATCACTTGCTCTGGGGCCGCGGCCACCTGGTCGCCGTACCAGGAAAGCTGTTCTCCGATCCGCTTCCCTCGCAGCGGCCAGTAGACACGCAAACTGGCCTGGTTGAGAGCTGAGATCAACCCATGTTCGAGATAGGCGCTCCCGGCGTGCATCTCGACAGCGCCGACTCCGAGGCGCCGACAAAGATCGATCACCGCTTTCGCGGTGCGTTGTGCCCATCGTCTCCGAACCTGGATGGGTTCGTCTTTCAGGCTACGGTCGTAGGGCTCGATCACTTCGTGGGGCATCACCAGTCCATGCTCCGCCGAGAGGATCGCCCAAGGCTGGCCGGTGGCCTCGCTGTAGCTTCTCCGCTTCTCCCACAGCGGCGACGCGTAGAGGTCTCGAGCAGGAGCCGCGACTGACAGCTTTTCGGCGACACAACCGAGCAGGATCAGACGCTCACCTCGGGGGGTCCCTTCCGTCTCGCCCGGGGTCGACGGGGTCTCGGCCGGCCGATCGAGCGACCCGGCCCGTCGAAACCTGACCTCTCCCGCCGCGAATCTGGGTGATGCCACGAACCCGGCATCGGCCCATTTCGCGTGGTATTGGGCACTCGCCCACCACGCAGCGTGCCGCCGAGCAGAGGGCGGCAACGGTGAGCCCAATGCTCGTTCGAGCTCCTCGAACGTGAGGACCACCTGTTCTCCATCGATACCGTTGAAGAATTCGGTCCAAGGGTCGTACTTGCCCACTGCTCTCAGCCCACCGAGTCCACCGCGGCCTCTTGAGCGGCCAGTCTCTCCAGCAGACCCTCGACTGCACTGAACCAATGCTGGAGCTCATGGGCTGTCGGAGCCAGCTCATAGGGATGGTGATGACATGCCCGGCTCAGGGCACCCCACGCCGTGCGAATCCCAGACACCAGATCGGGATCACGTACGAACTGCTCGAGGCATGCCAGCTGAGTTGCTCGCGAGGCCTTGCCCATCTGGGAGAGCTGACGCTTCCAGAACTCGTCCAGGCCGGCTTCCAGTGCTTGCCGTCCCAGGAGTGCCGCGGCTCTCGGCCACGCTCCTTCCAAACCCAGCTCGGGATGGGCCGCCACCGCCCGCGCCCAATCGAGGAGCGCACTGGACTGGCTCATTGCGCCCGGAGGCCGGTCGCCAGCTTCTGTGCTTCTTTGACGAGCGATGCCAAGTCGCCGTGGAAACCTCGGTGCGCTCCGGCCTTGACGTCCTGGAACACGTCACCGGCCGACTTGCCCCACTTGCGATTGATCTCCCCCAACACCTTGCCACCTTGCGACGCGTCGTCGAACAAGGCCAAGGCGGCGAGGGTGGTGGTGCCCTTGGCTTCTGCCAGCTCCTGTTCGACCGCGGTGTGGGAATCGCCTCGCCCGATCCGGCGACGTCGAACCGCCTCCACGCAGGCGGCTTCGATCCCGAGGCGACACAGGCCGGGCACGACTCGGGATGCCACTCCGTCTGGAAGGTCTTCGTCCTTGTCGATCGCCCAGGCGTCCCGGAAATACTGATTGACCGGATCGACCGTCCTGCGCACCTCGACGATGGATCCGGGCCGGCGGGTCACCTGCAGCGTCGTGTGGGGGATCTGGAGCCGTTGTAGCGACGACGGCAGGCGGTCGTCGTGGGTGAATACCACCAGCTGGCGTGTCTCGGCGATCCGGGCGAACACCCGGGCGAGGCCATCCACGCGGGCCGGATCCATGGCCTGGACCGGGTCGTCGATGACGATGAACCGGAACGGACTGTCGGGAAGCATCACCCGGGGAAAGAACAGCGACAGCGCCAGGCAGTTGACCTCGCCTTGGCTCACTACTCCGAGCGCCGCCCCGTCGGCGCCGTCCACCTCGACCGACAGGTCCACTCGCCGCCTGTTGCGGCTGCCAGTCAGTTCCACACCTACGAGTTCCACGTTGGATTGAAGACGAAGGGCCTCCCACAACGAGATCGCCTGGTCGGCGATGGGCTGGAACCGTCGGGACCGGATGTCGGTGGTGGCTTCGGCCAGAGCGTCTTCGGCTCGTTTCAGCTGCTTGGCCTGCTCGTCCTGAGCTAGTGCCTCTCGGGCTCGTTCGACCACTGAAGCGACTCGAAGGGCCAGCGGACGCCAGGCGTCCTCTCGGTCGGCTTTCAGTGCTGCGGCTCGTTTCTGGAGCTGCTCCAGTTCTCCAGCCACCAGCGGAAAAGCACTGCGGAGGTGTTCGACGAGTTCAGAGGTCTCTTCGGGGGCCTGTGCCCAACGGTCCCACGCCTTCCGGCACGCTTCGCTCTCCAGCTCTTCAGGGGCTCGGCTCAACTCGGTCGGCACCGGCGAAACGAGCGCCCGGGCTCGCTTAGTGGCCTCGTGGACTGCAGCCGAGGCGGTGTCGTAATCTGCGCTGCGGCGACGGAGCTCGTCGACCTGCGCCTCAGCTTTGTCCCTCCATTCGGCGTCGAGCCGGCCCCACCCACACACCGGACACGCCTGGTCGCCGTGATCGGCGTGTTCGGCCAAAGCCGTCTCCAAGATGTCGATGGTCCGCCGCGACCGGCCTGCTTCTGTGTCCTCCAAACCTGCCAGGCGAGCCGCGGCTGCCTCGAGCTCAGCGGCGATGGCATCGATCTGGTTCACCTCCGGCAGTCGGAGGCGGAGGACGCCGTCGAGCGAGCTCGAGCCATTCGCCGGCCTGGCACCCGCGGCGGTGGCGGCGGCCGTCTCGAGGTCCCATTTCCGCCCGCTCAGGGCCTCGGCGATGATTCCCGCCCGCTCGTCGTCACTCTCGGCCAAAGCGGGGAGCAATTCGTCTTTGATCTGTTTCTTGACTGTCTTGAGGGGCTTCTCCAGCTCGAGACGGCGCCTTCGCAGCAGATCCGTGCCGTCCACCAGCTCGTCGAGGCCCAGCACGCCGGACAGGGCATCGAACAGAGTCGATGGATTGTCGGCCACGACACTCAGTTCGGAGTGCGACAGTAGAGGTCGATGCAGCTCGACTGCTTCCGCCCACCCGAAACCCGCCAAGTCGGTGGGCGACTTTCCGTGCACCTGGACCACCGTCGAGCCGTCGCTGGCTTCTTTGGCATCGGCGTCCCAAACACACGACATCACCGTGGGA
>DATGOV010000027.1:0-36537 GCA_035305585.1 Acidimicrobiia bacterium
CTTCCGACTAAGTAGTGAGAATCGGATCCAAGACGATGCCCTCCAGGTCACGCTGCGCCGCTTCCAAGTGATACGGGCTCGTGAAGAGGGCGAGGAGCGTCCCGTCGGCCCGGCTCACGACCTCCACATTGCGGCGGCCCCGGAGACGCTCGGCGCCTTCCCGGTCGGTGCGGCGGGCCAGGACGTAGGGAGTGGGGGTCAGCTCGATCTTCGCCCCGAACTCGTTCTCGAGGCGATAGACGGCGACGTCGTACTGCATGGGGCCTACGGCCGCCAGGATCGGCTCCTGCTCGCCCCGGTCGGGGTGGCGCAGCACCTGCACGACGCCCTCCTCGTCGAGTTGGGTGACGCCCCGCCGGAACTGCTTGTAGCGGGCAGTGTCCATGTTGCGGCCCACCCGGAAGTGCTCGGGGGCGAAGGTCGGGATCGGCGGATAGAGGAACTTGGCTCCGGTCGTCACCGTGTCGCCGATGTGGAGGTCGCCGGCATTGACGAGGCCGACGATGTCGCCGGGAAAGGCCCTTTCGACCGTGTCCCGCTCCCTGCCGAAGATCTGATGGGCGTACTTCGTCGAGAACGAGCGTCCGGTCCGCACGTTCGTCACCTGCATTCCCCGCTCGAACACACCCGAGGCGACACGCACGTAGGCGATTCGGTCCCGGTGCTTGGGGTCGAGATTCGCCTGGATCTTGAAGACGAAGCCGGAGAACGGCTCGCTCAGAGCATGCGGGCGCTCTTCGCGGTCGACGAGTGGGGCGGGGGAGGGGGCCATGTCGATGAGGGCGTCCAGGAGGAGGCGCACGCCGAAGTTCCACAACGCCGAGCCGAAGAACATCGGCGTCGTCTCACCGGCGAGGAACCGCTTCTGGTCGTGGTCCGCTCCCACGGCCTCCAAGAGCTCCAACTCACCGCCGACGGACTCGGCGAGCGGGCCGAAGACGTCGGCGGACAGTTCGGTGCGGGCGTCCTCTTCGGCGCGCTTTGCCCCGTGGGTGGATCGGACGTACCGCCACACCTTCCCGTCGCGGCGATCCACCACGCCTTGGAAGTCGGCTCCGGAGCCCACCGGCCACGTGACCGGGGTGGGGACGAGACCGAGTCGTTCCTCGATGTCGTCCATCAGTTCCAAGCCGCTGAGTGACGGACGGTCGACTTTGTTCACGAACGTCAGGAGCGGTATCCCTCGGCTCCGGGCGACCTCGAACAGCTTCAGCGTCTGCGGCTCGATGCCTTTGGCGGCGTCGAGCACGATCACCGCGGCGTCGACCGCCGACAGGACGCGGTAGGTGTCCTCGGAGAAGTCCCGGTGGCCCGGGGTGTCCAGCAGGTTGAAGACGTGACCGCCGTACTCGAACTGGAGGACCGTCGACGTGATGGAGATGCCCCGGCTCCGCTCGAGCTCCATCCAGTCGGAGGTGGCGTCGCGTTGGCGCCCCGCCCGCGCCTTCACCGCGCCGGCCTCCTCGATCGCGCCGGCGTACAGCAGGAGCTTCTCGGTGAGCGTGGTCTTTCCGGCGTCGGGATGGGAGATGATGGCGAAGGTGCGCCGCCGGGCTGATTCGGCGGAGACCTCGTCAGAGGCGCGCTGGGTCATCGGAGGTGGGCGGAGTGGGTGGGAAAAAACCGCACGATCGATGTTAAGTCAGCCGCGAGACTTCGGCTAACCTGGCCGACGGTCGGCGAGGTGCCGACCCGGACGATGCGTGCTTCGGGCTCGGAGGATGGGTCGTCTGTCCGGTGCACACGCACCACTGTCGAGCTAGGAGCACCCATCAACATCTACGTAGGCAATCTGCCTTATTCGTACGACTCGTCTGCTCTCGAGTCACTGTTCAGCCAGTACGGCACCGTCCAATCCGCTTCCGTCATCACCGATCGAGACACCGGCCGCTCCCGCGGGTTCGGATTCGTCGAGATGGGCGACGAAGACGGCCGCCGCGCCATCGACGAGCTCAATGGGCGCGACATCGAAGGCCGGCCGCTGACCGTCAACGAAGCCCGGCCCCGTGAGAACCGCGGCGGCGGACGAGGTTACGGAGGTGGTCGCGGCCGCTAAGGCCGCACCACCAACCGGCCGATCGCTCCCCGTTCGCTGATCTTCCGCAAGGCGTCGATCGATCGCTCCAGCGGGAAGACCTCGGAAACGAGGGGCGCGACCCTCCCTTCCTTCCACCACTCGAAGAGGGTGGTGAAGTTGGCGCGGTTGCGCTCGGTTTCTTCTCGGGTGAACCGACCCCAGAAGACTCCCACCAGGCTGGCCCCTTTGAGGAGAGCCAGGTTGGCGGGCAGGGCCGGGATCGACCCGCTGGCGAAACCGACGACCAGGTGGCGGCCGCGCCAGGCGAGGGAGCGGAACGCCGGTTCGGTCATCTCGCCCCCCACCGGGTCGTAGACCACGTCCACCCCATCGGGTGCCGCGTCGCGCAGCGCTTCGCGGAGATCGTGCCGGTCGTAGCGGATGACACCGTCGGCGCCGGCTCGGCCGACCGCCCGCTCCTTGTCGTCCGACGAGACCGCCGCCAGCACTCGGGCTCCCAGCGCCTTGCCGATCTGGACCGCGGCGAGGCCCACTCCTCCCGCTGCTCCCAGCACGAGGAGGGTCTCGCCGTCACGGAGGCTCGCCCGGTCGACGAGCGCGTGGTAGCTGGTTCCGTGAGCGATCGGGAAGGCGGCTGCCTCCTCGAATCGCACGTCGGCGGGCATCGGCACCAGTGCATCGGGCGAGACCACGACCTCTTCGGCGAAGCCGCCGTGGCCGATCATGCCCAGCACCCGGTCGCCCACCGCGAAGTCCTCGACGTCTTCGGCCACCTCCACGACCGTTCCCGCCACTTCCATGCCGGGAGAGAAGGGCAGCGGCGGCTGCTCCTGGTAGCGGCCCACGATCAACAGCAGGTCGGGGAAGTTGACGGCCGAGGCGCCGACTGCCACACGGACCGTCCCCGGGCGGAGCTCGGGAGCCGGCAGTTCGCCGACCTCGAGCGAGTCGATGCCATCCAGACGGGAACAGATCAGGGCTCGCATCAGCGGGAAGCCAGCCGTGCCTCCGCCAGCGCCGGCCTCGCCGGGCTGACGTCTTCCAAATCGACTCCGACCGCCTCGATGTGCGCCGGTACGCTCTCGCCCCGCACCAGAGCGGCCAGCAACTCGGCAGTGGCCGGTGCCGCCTGGATCCCGGTTCCGCCTTGTCCCACCATCCAGAAGAACGTCGGCTCCTCCGGGTCGGGTCCGATGACGAGGTCGCGGTCCGGGGCGAAGGTCCGCAACCCCGCCCACTCCGAACGGACCGAGCGAATCTCGAGAGTCGTCGCCTCGTTGATCTTCTCTATCGCCAGGGCCACGTCCAGCGGGTCGGGGCGGGCGTCCACCGGTTCGCTCGGTGTTTCGTCCGACGGTGAGCAGAGGACCTGCGGGCCGTCCGGTTTGAAGTAGTAGTCGTGCGCCGCGCTCACGACCATCGGCCACGCTGCCCAATCCATGTCGCCCGTCACCATGAACGCCGTCCGGCGGAGTGGCTGCAGCCCGACCGGTGAGAGGCCGACGAGAGAGGCCACCGTGTCTCCCCATGCCCCGGCGGCATTCACTACGACCTCACATGTGAGAACCGAGTCTCCCGCCTCGACGCGCCACTTCCCTTCACTGCGCTCGAGAGAGGTGACGGGAGCGGAAGTGAGCACGGTGCCGCCGTTGCGGCGCAGACCCCGCACATACAGCTGGTGGGTGGCGGCCACGTCGAGTTCCTGCGGGTCCGGCTCCCACACCGCCCCACCGGTCCTCTCCAGGCGAAGGACGGGCACCTTCTCCCGGGCTTCCTCCGGGGTCAGTTCGATCACCCGGGAACCGGACGCCTCGCCGGCTCGGGCGATCTCAGGGAGGAGGGACGTCTCGTCCGGGCGGGCGACCCAGAGGACACCGCGGGGCGACAGCAAGGGTGCGTCGGCGAGCCCTTCCGGTGGCTCCGAGAAGAACCGGTACGAAGCCACCGTGAGGGGCCGGGCCGCCCCGTAGCCGTAGTTGGGTATGAACATCGCCGCCGACCGGCCCGTGCTGTGATGCGCCAGCTGGGCTTCGGACTCGGCCAGCACCACTCGGTGGGTCTTGGAGAGTTCGTAGGCGGCGGAGACCCCGGCGATCCCGCCGCCCACGACCGCTATGTCGAAATCGGTCATGGCTCGGGCACCGTCAGGCGGGCCACCTCTTCGGTGCCCGAGGTCACAGGCTGGGTTCCAAACATACCGCCATGATCGCCTGCCACCCTAGAGGCGAGGAAGATTTCAGCGACGGCACCATCGGCCCTCTCCATCAAGAGAGCCGCCTGGGTGGCGATCGCCAGCCGCTCCGCGATTCGCCTCGCTTGTGCCTCGACGTTCTCCGGTCTTTCCACCAGTTGCCACGTGCCGTCGAGGTAGGCGTCGAATCGGCGGTCTGTCCCTCGGCTTCCCTCCAGCTCCTGGCGGAGAGCTTCGATCGCCTTCGGTTCCTTGGCCATGACTCGCACCACGTCGAGGGCCACGACGTTGCCCGAGCCTTCCCAGATGGCGTTGAGCGGGGACTCCCGAAAGATCCGCGGCATGATCGACTCCTCCACGTAACCGGCACCACCCAGGCATTCCATCGCCTCCCTCACGACCGGAGTGCACCGCTTGGTCACCCAGTACTTCGCTACGGGGGTGAGGATCCGCTTGACCAGCGCTTCGGTGACATCGCCCTCCGCCCGGTCGAAGGCCCCGGCCAGCCGGGTCATCAGGACGGTGGCGGCCTGGACCTCCACCTCGAGGTCGGCGAGTACCATCTGCATCGCCGGCTTGTCGATCAAGAGAGACCCGAAGGCGGATCGGTGGGCGACGTGGTGGCCGGCTTGCATCACTGCCTGGCGCATCAGTCCCGTCGATCCGGAGACGCAGTCGAGCCGGGTTCCATTGACCATCTCGATGATCGTCGGCACGCCCCGGCCCTCCTCGCCGACGAGCAGGGCGAGGGCGCCGTCGAATTCGACTTCCGACGACGCGTTGGAGTGGTTGCCCAGCTTGTCCTTCAGTCGCTGGATCATGAACGAGTTCACCGTTCCGTCGTCGAGGATGCGGGGGAGGAAGAAGCACGTCAGGCCCTTCGGCGCCTGGGCGAGGATCAGAAAGGCGTCGCACATCGGCGCCGATGTGAACCACTTGTGGCCCGTGATGCGGTACCAGTCGCCCACCTCGGGCGTCGCTCGGGTGGTGTTCGCCCTGACGTCGGATCCGCCCTGCTTCTCGGTCATTCCCATCCCCATCAGAGCGCCGTCCTTCTCGGCGGCGGGGACGAAGCGGGGGTCGTAGACACTCGAAGTCAGGCGCGGCTCCCACTCCTTCGACAGCTCCGGGGCATTGCGCAAGGCGGGCACCACCGAGGCCGTCATGGAAATGGGACAGCCATGGCCCGCCTCCACCCCGGCCATCATCGCCATCATCGCGGCCCGGGCCACGAACCCACCCTCCGCCGAGACCCAGGGGAGTGAGTGGACTCGGTGTGAGATCGACAGTTCCATGAGGGCGTGCCACGCAGGATGGAACTCGACCTGGTCGATCCGGTTTCCGAACCTGTCGTGGGTGTGGAGCTCCGGCGGGTACCGGTTGGCGTCCCGACCCCACTTGTAGGCGCGTGAGGATCCGATGTTCCGCCCATAGCCACGGAGCAACTGGTCGTGGATCGACCCGCCTTCCCGTTCGACGAACTCGGCGAGCACCGGATCCGCCGTGTAGAGGTTCAGATCCTCGAGCGGCGGAGGTTGGTTGAACACGGTGTGCGTGGCCATGCGGTCAGAGTAGGTTGGTCTCAGTGACGGCGTTCGAACCACTGCCGACCTGGGTTCGGTTCCCGCCGCCGCACACCTGGCCGGAGGACGACCTCATCGCCATTGGCGGCGACCTCCACCCCGGGACCGTGCTGGCCGCATACCGCCAGGGTCTGTTTCCGATGCCTCTCACCACCGGAGAGCTGGGGTGGTGGTCTCCGGTCGATCGGGCGATCCTGCCCTTCCACCGCCTGCGGATCAGCCGCTCCCTCTCCCGTTCGTGCCGCCGCTACACCGTTTCCATCGACACCGATCCGATCGGCGTGGTCGAAGGCTGCGCCGATCCGTCGCGCCCCAACGGTTGGATCACCCCCGAGATGAGAGACGCCTACCTGTTGTTGCATCGCCTGGGTTGGATGCACTCGTTCGAGGTGTGGGACGACCGAGGCGATCTGGTAGGTGGCCTCTATGGCGTGGCGATCGGAGGGTTGTTCTGCGGGGAGTCCATGTTCCACGTCGCTCGCGATGCCTCGAAGGTGGCCCTCGTCCACCTGGTGTCGATCCTCTCCGAGCGGGGAGGGGTGCTGTTGGACATCCAATGGCTCACCCCTCACCTGGAGTCGCTGGGTGGCGAGATCATCGGCCGGGACGCCTACCTCGAGCGTCTCCCCGCCGCCCTCGCCGCCCCGGACCCTTTCGAGGGGCTGGATCTCGAAATGGGGTGAGTCGCAACGACTCATTAGCATTCGCAACGCCGTGGAGGGCTACCAATCTCGCACGTAATCGCTGGCATCGATCTGTCGGTCATCGGCCGGCGGGTCGCAGAACGAGGGCGGATCATCGCCGAGACGTCCGGAGCGTCTTTGGATCTCGTCCACGTCCTCGACTCGCTAGCGGAGGCGATGATCCCTCCGTCACTCGTCAAGCTCGTCGACGAGCATCGCGAGCAGGCCGCCCACGACACCCTGGCGTGGGTGAAGGGCCGTACCGACGCCCCCGTCGACCTGCACGTGATCAAGGGTTCCCCCAGTTGGGAGCTGGTGCGTCTCGCCAAGCAGGGCGATTTGGTCGTCGTCGGCAGCTCCAACCTGGACGCCACCCGGATCGGGCCGGTGGCAGCTTCCGTGGCCCGCATGGCGCCGAGCGACGTCCTGATCGTGCGACGCCAGCCCCGCGTGCCCTATCGGCGTGTGATCGCGGCGGTCGACCTGTCGGAGGCGTCGAAGGCCGCCGTGCAGAAGGTGTTGGAGCGGTTCCCCGAGGCCGAAGTGACGGCCCTCTTCTCGTTACCCACCCGGTTCGACCCGGTCTTGACCGAGGCCGGATTGTTCGAGGAAGAGATCGCCGCGTCCCGTGCCCAGCGGCTCGAGGAAGCGGGTTTGCGGATGGAGGAGTTCGTCGAGAACTGGCCGGGGAGGGTGCGTCCGCTGGTGGTCGACGGTCCGCCGCAGGAGACGATCACCGAGATGGTTCGCCGCCGCGGTGCCGACCTGGTGTCGGTGGCGAGCAGAGGAGCGGGAGCCACGCGGATGGTCCTGCTCGGCTCGGTCGCCGAGGCCGTGTGCGCCGCCGCTCCCTGCGATGTGTTCGTCGCCCGCGTCCCGTCCCAGTTCCGCCGGCCCTGAGGCCGCGATCTCTCAGGCGACTGGGTGGCTGCTGACGTTGATCACGTTGCCATCCGGGGCGCGAACGAAGAACCGGCGCAGGCCCCACGGCTCGGTGGTCAGCGGATAGACGATCTCATAGCCGCGACGCTGAGCTTCCTCGTATGCGTCCTCCAGGTCGTCGCCGACTGCCACCGAGAGCACCGGATTGCAAGGCGCCGTCGCGTCGGTCGTCAGCAACTGGACGGCGGCTTCGCCGTCGGGGGTCCGGAGCCGCGTGACCCATTGCAGCCCGAGGTCCTCGCCGATCAGACCCAAGTAATCGGTGTAGAAGCTCCGGGCTTCGGCGATGTCCGCAACGGACAGGTTCGCCATGACTCGGTTGGGCCGCATCGGAGGCGCCTTTCTGGATAGTCGGAGGTCAGATCTCCCGTGTGGGATTGTCGCAGAGGCGGGGATGGGACGCTGGCCATTATTTCCGGCGAGCAGGGGATAAAATGGTGCAAATGGAACAGCCGCATTCGGTCGCCCTGGAGCAAGCTCGCTACCGGGCGCTGGCCGATCCCACCCGACGTCGCATTCTCCGCATCCTCGAGGACATGGCCGAGCCGGTCACCGTAGATCAGTTGGCCAACCTGCTCCGCCTCCACTCCAACACGGTTCGCGGCCACCTCGAGGCCCTCGAAAGAGCATCGTTGGTAGAGCGTTCGCTGGAGAAGCGGACCACACCGGGCCGTCCCCGCCTCCTCTACTCCGCCGTCGACGATCCCGGTCCCGAAGGCGGCGGCTACCGGATGCTCGCCGAGATGCTCACCACTTCGCTGAAAGTGGCGGCCGACGACCCGACAGCGGCAGCCCAGGCGGCCGGCCGAGAATGGGGCCGTCGCATGGTTCCGTCCGACGGCTCCGACCCGCTGACGCACGAGCAGGTCGTCGAGCGCGTTACCCAGATGCTCTCCAACCTCGGCTTCGAGCCCGAACGGTCCGAAAGTGACGGCAAGGTGGTCATCGACCTCCAGGGTTGTCCGTTCCGCGACCTCGCCCGCGCCCAGCCGGACGTCGTGTGCGCTCTCCACTTCGGGCTGCTGGAAGGTGCCGTCGAGGCGATGGGGGGAGCGGCCACGGTCGAGTCGCTGGATCCGTTCGTCGCCCCGTCCCTCTGCCGGACGGTGGTGAGATGATCGAACTCGACGACGTCTGGGCGGCGCTGGACGAGATCCTCGATCCCGAACTCGGGGTGGCGATCACCGACCTCGGGCTCGTCTACGGGGTCCATGACGAAGGTGATCACCTGCGGATCGTGATCACGACCACGACCCCCATCTGCCCTCTGGGCTCGTACATCAGCCAACAGATCGAATCGCGGTTGGCGCCCCGGGACGTCAGGGTGGAACTGGTCCACGAACCGCTGTGGAACCCGGGGATGATGAACGACCGGGCTCGGGCCCAGTTGGGCTGGGGCGCACCCCTCGAAGTCAGCCGCCCCCGACGTTGAGCGCCGCTAGTCGAGCGACAGGGTGACTTGTCCGTTCTCGACGGAGACGTCGAACGTCGGCACCGGCTTCGTGGCCGGGAGGATCAGCGCCTCGCCCGTCTCGAGGGAGAAGGTGCTGCCGTGCTTGTAGCACTCGATCTCCCGGGAGTCTCCGTACACCTCGCCCTCGGAAAGTGGCACGTTCTGGTGTGAGCAGCGGTCCTCCAAGGCGTAGAAGTCGTCGCCGATCCGCACCAGCACCACTGGGCCTAGTTCGGTCTCGATGCGGTAGGGGGTCGCTTCCCGGAACGCTTCGGTCGGGCCCAACCGGATTTTTACATTCACGACCGTAAATACTATACCGGTGGCGTGACTGCCCGGGCCGGTTCGCGGATCCGCCTCCTGCCTGTCGCCCTCGCTGCCGGGGCAGCGTTGGTCGTTGCCTCCTGGGCGGGCTTGGTCCGTCTCGGTATCCGCCTCGGTTCGGCGCCCGTCGCCATCCACGGCCCCTTGATGATCCTCGGCTTCCTGGGGACGGTGATCTCCCTCGAACGGGCAGTGGGCCTGGGGCGGGCGTGGGCGTGGTCAGCCCCGATCGTCTCCGCCGTGGCGGTGGTGATGCTGCTGCTCGGAGCCACCGAGACGGGACTCGTCCTCCTCCTCGTCGCGGGACTCCTGCTCAGCGTCGTGTACGGAGCGGCGCTGACCGTCGGGCGCTGGCCCGCCTACCTCGTGGTCGAATCTCTCGGGGCCATCGCCTGGCTGATCGCAGTGGGGGCGCTCCTGGCTTCGTCGCTCGTGGCCCGGGCGGTGCCGGCCATGGCGTCGTTCCTGGTGCTGACGATCGTGGGTGAGCGTCTCGAGCTATCGAGGATGGGCCCCGACAACACCCCGGGGCGGCGGCGAGCCGTGGTGGTGGCCTCGGCCGCGGTGCTCATGACCGCCGCGGTGGCCGCGTGGTTCCCGCAACTCGGCGCCCGCATCGCCGGAGCCTGCCTCGTGGTTCTCGCCGCCGCGTCGGCGGCGGGCGACATCGCCCGGCGGACCGTTCGGCGAGGAGGGGTGACCGCCTACATGGCAGTGGCGATCCTGAGCGGATACGTCTGGCTGGCCCTCGCCGGCGTGCTCTGGATCGGAGGCGGGCTCACGCCGGGTTCGTCGCTCTACGACCCGTCCATCCATTCCCTGTTCATCGGATTCGTGCTCTCGATGATCCTCGCCCATGCCCCTGTGATCGTCCCGGCCGTGGCCGCCATCCAGCTTCCGTTTCGCCGCTCTTGGTGGGCTGCGCTCGTGTTGCTCCACCTGACCCTCGCCGCCCGGGTCGCCGGAGCGTTGGTCGGGTCCGGCCCGCTGAAGACCTGGGGAGGGGTCGGCAACGTCGCCGCCCTGGCGTTGTTCATAGTCCTGGCCGCCGCCTCAGGGGCGTCTACGGCGAAGGAGGCCCGGCGGTGACCCCCGACCCGCTCCATCTGGCTGCCTCGTGGGTCGCTGGCACCGCCGGGGCCTCCGCCGCCCTCGCTTGGGTGCGGGTCGGAAGGTCGGGCCTCCGCCTCTTGCTCCTGGCTGTCACCGGGGCGGGTGCTGCCGGGATGGCGCTCACCGGCGCCGGGGCGGAGGCCCTCGTCGTTGCCCTGGGGCTGCTTGTCGTGGCGGTGACTGTGCGACATCCGCGCCGGGGCATCGTCGGGTGGCTGGCGGCTGTGGGCGGAGGAGCGGTGGCGACCGGCGACAGCGGGCTGGCGCTGGTGGGCGACGGCCTGTTGCTGGGCTCGATCACCGCTGGCCTGTGCCTCGGGCATTGGTTCCTCGTGGATCCGCACCTGCCGCGCCAGCCGATGCGAGTCCTCGCCTGGTCGGGGCTCGCCGGTCTCGCCGTTGTCGCGGCAATCACGGCCACCTCCGAGGCCGGATCGGGCGGCCTCGGCCGGGTGGTGGTGCCGGTCGCGGTGGTGACGGGTCTCGTGAGCGCCGTGACATTGGCCGCGGTGCCGCGGTCCTTGGCGGTGCCTACGTACAAGGCGGTGCAGTCGGCGACGGGCCTGTTCTACGTCTCGACGATGAGCGTCGGTGCGTTCGTGATCGTCGCTTCGGCGATCCGTGCTGGTTGAGAGAAAGGAGCCAGAGATGGCAGACGAGAAACTGGACATTCGGACGGTGGAGCCGCGGGAGCGGCATCCCATGATCTTCGATTGGTGGGAAGGCCTCGGCCCCGGCGAGGGATTCGAGCTGGTCAACGACCACGATCCCGCTCCGCTGTACTACCAGTTCCAGGCCACCAAGCCGGGCGAGTTCACGTGGGACTACCTGGAGTCGGGTCCCGAGGTCTGGCGGGTGCGCATCGGCAAATCCGGCTGACACACATACCGTTCAACCCGTTTTGAGGGCGGTGGGGCACCCTCCCATGGATTTGCACTATTGCCCTAGTGTTAATAGGGTGCCCTACCGCTATGAATGAGGCGGCCCTAACGAACCCGGCGACGGCCATCGCCCAGCACGAGACCCAGTCACCGATGCCGTCGCGGGAGGCCCTTTGCGCCTCGAATCTCTGCCTCGCGTATCGGGACCGCGTCGTCGTCGAGGACGCCTGTCTGTCCCTGGACGCGGGGGAGGTCCTCGCTCTCGTCGGGCCCAACGGCTCCGGAAAATCGACGCTCCTTCGGGCCATGGCCCGCCTCCACCGTCCCGACGCCGGCGAGCTGAGCATCGACGGGATCTCGAGCGACCAGCTGAGCCCGCGTGGGTTCGCCCGCCTCGTCACTCTCCTCACCCAGTCCCAACCCGTTCCCTCCGGCGTTTCCGTCCGCGACATCGTCGCCTACGGGCGCCACCCGCACCGCAGCCGCTGGGGAGGGGCCGACCCGGGTTCCGAGGAGGCGATCGCCCGAGCCATGGAGATGACGGGTGTGACCCACATGGCGGGCCGCAGCGCCGACCAGCTCTCTGGCGGCGAGTTGCAACGGGTGTGGCTGGCAACCTGCCTCGCCCAGGACACCAAGGTGTTGCTTCTCGACGAGCCCACCTCCCACCTCGACCTCCGCTACCAGGTGGAGACGCTCGAGCTGGTGCGGGATCTCGCCGACCAGCACGGTGTGGCCGTGGGGATCGTTCTCCACGACCTCAATCAGGCGGCGGCACTCGCCGACCGTCTGGCCCTCGTCCACCAGGGGAAGCTCGTTGCCGTCGGTCCTCCGGAGTGCGTGCTCACTGCGGAGATCCTGACCGAGGTGTACGGGATCCCTGTCGCGGTGGCGCCCGATCCGATCACTGGATCGCTCACCATCCGGCCGCTCGGCCGTCGTCACGTCAACATCGCCTGACTACCCAGAAGGATCCGACCTTGAGACCACGACTCCTCGTCCTGTCGTCCGTGCTCGCCCTGTCCGTGGCCGCCTGTGGCAGCGTGGAAGACGCCGGTCCATCGACCACCGGCGCCGAAACCGGTGCAACAGAAGCTGCGGACTCCGCCTCCGGGCCGATCACCCTGACCGACGCCCGGAGGAAAGAGATCACCCTCGATGCTCCCGCCACCGAGGTCGTCGGTCTGGAATGGGGTGTCATCGAGAACCTCGTCAGCCTCGGTGTGATGCCGGTGGGCGTCGCCGATGTCGAGGGGTACACCACCTGGGTCAGCGCCGCACCCCTCGACGAGGGGGTCACCGACGTCGGTCTCCGGGGCGAGCCGAGCATCGACTCGCTCGTGGCGCTCGATCCCGACCTGGTGATCTCGACCACCGACCTTCCAGAGAACATCATCCAACAGATCGAAGAGCTCGTACCCGTGCTCGTGGTGCGCCCCGCTGCCGCAGAGCGTCCCATCGACCAGATGAAGGACAACATCCGTCTCGTCGCTCAGGCGGTGGGGAAGGAAGCCGAAGCCGACGCCCTCGTGGAGCGAGTAGACGACGCCATCGCCGAAGGAGCCGAGGCGATCTCTGCTGCCGGTCTCGAGGGTCAGCGGTTCACGCTCGCCGACGCGTGGATGGACGGCAACAACGTGAGTGTCCGCGCCTTCACCGCCGGTTCCCTGATGGGAGCGGTAGGCGAGGGGATGGGACTGATCAACGCCTGGGAGCTGGAAGGAGACCCCAACTACGGGTTGGCCATCACCGACGTAGAGGGCCTCACCGCCCTCGGTGACGTCATCTTCACCTACTACACGAACGCCGCCGAGGACGATGCCATCGCCGCCCTTGAGGGCAACGCCATCTGGGAGGGCCTGCCCTTCGTCCAAGATGGCAACGTCCACCGTCTTCCCGACGGGATCTGGATGTTCGGCGGTCCGCTGTCGGTGGAGCAGTTCGTGTCCGCCATGGTCGATACGCTGACCGATTGATCGACGGCGGGACGGCGGTCGACGTGGCCACTGTGACGAGTGTCGAACCACCCTCGGCGCCCTCGGTTCGGCCCGTCCGCGTCGGCGTCGTCGTCGGCCTTGCCGTCGCCGCCGTCCTCGTCGTCAGCTTGGTCCACCTCACGCAGGGCACGTCCGGCGTCGGTGCCGCCGACCTCCTCCGCTTACTGACCGGAAGCGGCGGCGACCAAACCGCCGCCGTCCTCGTCGCCTCCCGTCTGCCCCGCCTCCTGGCGGGGCTGGTGGTCGGAGTGGCGCTCGGGTTCGCCGGGAACGTCCTGCAATCGGTGTCCCGCAACCCGCTCGCCGCTCCCGACACCCTCGGTGTCGACGCCGGTGCCTACTTCGCCGTAGTGGCGACCGGCTCCCTGGGGATCTCTCTCCCGGTGCTCCCGGCGGGAGGCGTGGCTTTCGTCGGCGGCCTGCTCGCCGCCGCGGTCGTGCTGGGGCTGTCGGCGGGGGGAGCGAGCGGGCCGATCCGCCTGGTCCTCGCCGGCTCCGCCCTCGGCATGGCCCTCTACTCGGCGTCCACCTTTCTCCTGATCCTCGATCCCGAGGGCACCGTTGGCCTGTACGCCTGGCGGGCGGGCAGCATCGCCCAGACCGGTCTGGGGGGTGTGGCCCGAATCGCTCCGCTGGTGGTGGTGGCAGCGGCGGTCTGCATGCTGGTTTCCCGTCGACTCGATCTGTTGGCCCTCGGCGACGACAACGCTGCCGTGCTCGGCGTCCGGGTGGGCCGCACCCGGGTGGGTCTGATCGTCCTGGCAGTCTTTCTCACGGCGTGTTCGGTGGCGTTGGCGGGACCGCTCGGGTTCGTGGGCCTCGCCGCTCCGGCATTGGTGCGCCTCGCCGTCGCCCGTGTCCCCGACCTCAACCGGCATCGGATGATGCTGCCCCTCAGCGCCCTGGCGGGGATCCTCGTCGTGTTGACCGCCGACGTGACCCTGCGGGCGGCTCTCGGCGGCCAGTGGGGGGTCGAGGTGCCCACCGGCGTCGTGACGTCAGTCTTCGGCGCCGTCTTCCTCGTGTGGCTGGCGAGCCGGTACCGCGAGTCGGGTCGCCAGCAGTCGACCCCTGGCACCGGAGCAACTGTCCGTAGCCGCCGCCGGTTCCTCGTGACCGCTGTCTCGGCCGCAGTCCTCGTCGTCGTGAGCGGCTTGGTCGGGATGCTGGGAGGGGACACGTGGGTGCTCCTGGGTGATCTCGCCAACTGGATCGAGCGCAGTTCCTCCGCCGGGCTCCTCTTCGTCCTCGACGCCCGCCTGCCGCGGGTCCTCGGCGCTGTCCTCGCCGGAGCGGCTCTCGGCATAGCCGGCACCATCGTCCAGGGAGTGAGCCGCAACCCGCTCGCCGAACCGGGCCTCCTCGGGATCAGCGGAGGGGCCGGGGTGGCGGCCGTCGCCGTGATCACCTACGTCCCTGGCGCCGGGCTGTGGACGATCACCGCGGCCGCCGCCGTCGGGGCCCTTCTCGCCTTCGTGGTCGTCTACGCCCTGTCTGCCCGGGGCGGACTGGGCACCGAACGGCTCGTCCTGGTCGGGATGGGAGTGTGGTTCGGGTCGATGGCGCTCACCACCGTCATCCTCGTCATGACCGACCCCTGGAACCTGGCGATGGCGCTCACCTGGCTGTCGGGATCCACCTACGGCCGCACCCTGCCTCAGATCCTCCCCGTCGCCATCGCCCTCGGCGTGGTGCTGCCCCTCGTCGTCGGCGGGCACCGCCGCCTGGACCTGATGGCGCTCGACGAGGATGCTCCCCGCCTGCTCGGCCTGGCGCTCGGTCGGGATCGGCTGATCGCCCTCGCCGCCGCAGCCGTGCTCACCGCGGCGGCAGTGTCGGCCATCGGGGTGCTCGGCTTCGTCGGACTCGTCGCCCCTCATGCCGCCCGGGCGCTCGTTGGCGGCTACCACCACCGGGTTGTGTCCGTCGCCGCTCTCCTCGGTGCCGCGCTGGTCAGCATCGCTGACACGGTGGGTCGGTCCGTGATCGCCCCCGGCCAGATCCCCGCCGGCCTGGTGACCGCCCTGCTCGGCGCCCCGTACTTCCTGTGGCTGCTGTGGAAGACCCGAACCCCGACCCGAGGATGAACCGATGGCCAGCAAGATCGCCGAAATCCGCGAAATGAACAAGATCCCCACCTATCTCGCCGAGGTGGTCAGAGTGCAACAGATCGCCCCGCGGATGAAACGTGTGACCGTGGGCGGAGACGACCTGGCACGTTTCGTGCCCAAAGGCCCCGACCAGTTCCTCTACCTGCTGCTGCCTCCGCCGGGGACGGACGAGCTGACCGTCGGAACCGACTTCACCTGGACGGCTCATCGGCGCATGCCCAAGGACGAGCGGCCCGTCGGCGCCTACTACACCGTGCGCCATCACCGCCCCGAGCGGAACGAGATCGACATCGACATGGTCCTCCACGAAGTCCAAGGCTCCGAGGGCGGACATGCCGCCCGCTGGGCGCAGCGGGCGGTCCCCGGCGATCCGGTCGCCCTGTGGGGACCTCGTATCTGTTACGAGCCGTCCGAGTCCGTGACCGATGTGTTCGTCTTCGCCGACGAGACCGGGCTCCCTGCCGCGTACTGCATCGCCGAGTCTCTCGCTAGCGGACAGGAGGCTCGTCTCGTCATCGAAGTCGACGGTCCAGAGGACCACGTGGCCCCTCCCGAGGGCGTCGAGGTGACGTGGCTCCACCGAAACGGTGCCGCCCCGGGAACGACGTCGCTGCTCGAAGAAGCGGCACGAGAACTGACGCCGGCCGACCCGGGGACGACCTACGTGTACGGCGGGGCGGAGAGTCGGGCGATGAAGAACATCCGCAAGACCGTCCGCCGGGAATGGAAGCTCCCCAAGGAGGCCGTCAGCCTCGTTCCGTATTGGCGGTTCGCCGAGTAGCCGGGATGGGGGAGTGGGGGGTTCCCAGCCCGTAGACTGGGAGCAGAATGGTGCCCTGTCGGCTGTGCCGCAGGAGTCCACCCCGGGCCCGTAGCTCAACCGGTCAGAGCAGCGGACTCATAATCCGTTGGTTGCAGGTTCAAGTCCTGCCGGGCCCACCTCTGATCCTCGTTCGTCTCCGCTCCGCCTCACCTATCGAGTGGACGGCGTGACGCATTGCCTCCCGCGGCGGTTGGTTGGTGGGGTTTCCCGAAGTTGTCTCTTGTATCTGCGGAGGTCGGTGATTCGTGGGTTAGTGGCCGCCTGTTTGCAAGGCGAAGTCGTCGCGGTCGAGGATCGAACCAGTCTCAGAGCTGTCGTCCTGGACCTGCTTCCTGAGTCGAGGGGCCGGCCGTTGCCACGGAGTGATCCGCTGAACCACCTCTCCATAGAAGGCGTCCACCGGCATTACTTGAAGTACGGCCCTGTGCGGCTCGGCACGCAGAGACGATGCCGAGCGTCAAGCGGCGCCGCCGTTGACGTACAGCACCTGACCGTTCACCCACCTCCCCGGTCCGGCGAGGAACGTCACCATCTCGGCGATGTCATCGGGTGTTCCCAGCCGTTCCATCGGGTTGGTGTTGGCGATCTGATCGATCATCTGCTGGGTCTTCCCCTCGAAGAACAGAGGAGTGGCGGTAGGCCCTGGCGCCACCGCGTTCACGGTGACGTCCCGTCCCCGCAACTCCCGGGCCAGGATGAGCGTGATCGCCTCGACTGCTCCCTTCGAAGCGGCGTAGGCGCCGTATCCGGGGATCTGGAGGCGGGTCACCGACGTCGAGAAGTTGATGATGGCGCCTCCTTCCCGCAGCCGGCGGGCCGCCAACTGATCCACGACGACCGTTCCCCGCACATTCGTGCGCTGGACTCGGTCGAACGTCTCGAGGTCCAGCTCGGCGATAGGGGCGAGCGGCATGATGCCAGCCGTGTGCACCACGACGTCGACACCGCCGAACTCCTCTTCGGCTGCGTCGAACAGCGCCTCCATCTCCGTCTCGTCGGCCACGTCGCCGCCCACGGCGATGGCATGTCCGCCCTCGGCGCGGATGCCGTCGACGACTTCGTTGGCCCGAGCCTGGTTTGTGGCGTAGTGGACGACGACGGCGAAGCCCTCGGCTGCCAGTCGTTCCGCGCTTGCACGTCCGATTCCGCCTGAACCACCGGTGACGATGGCCACTCGGGCGTTGCCCGGCTTCATGATCCCTCCCCTCCTAGGATATGGACAGATTGTACATTATCAGGCCGAGGGAGATATGTACAACTCGTCCACATATGGGGACAGATGAGAGCTCCGAGACGAAGAGGGAGAGGCCGCAGACCGGCCGCCGAAGTGCGAAGGGAGGTGCTCGCCGCGGCCGGCCGACTCCTCCTCGAGGAAGGCGTGGAGGCAGTGACCTTCACCCGGGTTGCGGAGGAGGCGGGTTGCAGCCGGGTGACGCTCTATAGGTGGTGGCCGTCACCGGGGGCCCTGGCTGCGGAGGCGTACTTCACCCAGAGCGAGCGAACGTTGCAGTTCCCCGAGACGGGTGACATCAGGGCGGATCTGATCTCCCAACTCGACTCGTTCGTCCGCTGGCTCACGAAAGAAGGGGCCGCCAAGCCGGTCTCCGAGCTGGTGGGCACCGCCCAGATCGACGCCGACCTGGCCCGGGCGTGGTCGGAGAGCTACGCACATCCCCGAAGGGACCTGGCTCGCAGAAGGCTGCTCCAGGCCCAGGAGCAGGGACAGATCCGCGCCAACGCCGACCTCGACATCATCGTGGACCAACTGTGGGGGGCGCTGTACCACCGGCTTCTCGTTCTCAAAGTTCCCTTCGATGAATCGATCGTCCCCCGATTGGTCGACCAAGCCTTGTACGGGGCGGCCCCTCGGTGACGAACCTCCCTGCCGCGTCAGAACGGCCAGAACACCGGCACGAGGACCACCGAACCCGCCGCGAACAACAGCAGGTTGACCAGGCCGAACTTCCAGTAGTCGCCGAAGCGGTATCCCGCCGGCTCCATGACCATGAGGTTGGCGGCGGTCGCAATAGGGGTGAGGAACGCCCCAGCCGCCGCCACCGTGAGTGACATCATCACCGGGCGGACAGATATGCCCAGGTCGGCCGCTGCCGAGATGGCGATCGGGATTATGATCAGCGCCGTGGCGGTGTTGGAGATGAGTTGGCCGAAGACGGCGGTGATGACGAAGAGTCCCAAGAGGAGGGCATGAGGCCCGGCGTCGCCGACGACGTCCACGAGTCCCCCGGCGATCGCTTCGGCCGCCCCCGACCGGTCGACTGCCACCGACAGGGGGATCATGGCGCCGACCGCGCCCGTGAACCCGAAAGCCGTGAGCCTGTTCCGGGCGAGTCCGATCGCTTCGGGCACGGTGCCGTCGGGCGAAATGAACCATCCCACCGCATCGGCAGAGTCCGGGATCGACGAAGCCGCTGTCGCCTCGGCGGATGTCGCCAGCGAAGGCGCCGGCACAGAGGTTCCCCTCACGCTCATGGGGGACTCCTTTCTCTCCCCATGGCAAACCTACCGATCCGATGCGACGAGCGTCGGTGTGGGCACGGCCCGTCAGGGCCTGGGCGACGGACCGGGGCGATCCCGTCAGCTGTGGGTCACCTCGTGGGCATTCCGGCCCACCACGAACCACACTGCCTCGACGGGTTCGGATCCCTTGTTGAACAGACGGTGGGGCACCGTGGAATCGAAGGAGATCGCATCGCCCGGGTCGAGTTGGTACTCCTCGAAGCCGACCTGGACGCCGAGCGTGCCCTTCATGACGTATCCGTACTCGCGCCCGTGGTGACGCATGAGTGACTCGTCCGCTGTGGAAGCTCCGCCCACCTCGTAGACCGTGAGGAGGAAGTCGATGTCGTCGCCGTCGCCGGGGACCAACTGCTCCCAGCGCACCCCCGAGTCCAGTTGGATGACCTTCCGCTCCTCGGGATGCACCAGCGGGGGCGACGTCTCTTCCTCAGCCGCCTTCTCCGTGCCGTTGCCGACGTAGTCGGAGCCTCGGATCAATCGGTCCAAGGAGACGTCCAGTTCGGTCACTATCGCATACAGGGTGCCGACCGAGGGATTCGACTGGCCCGACTCGAGTTGGGAGATGAGGCTCGGGGACACGCCGAGCCGGCGCGCCAACTCACGTTGGCTCAAGCCCGCCTTGACCCGTTCCTCCCGCAGTCGGTCGCCGATGCCCCTCAAGTCGTCACGTGGGTCTCCCACGCGGCGAGCATAGACCTGCACTCGCCGACGGTGTCCAGCAGAACTGATCGTTTCTGGAAAAAAACCGTGTTATGACGACAAACGTTTGAATCGCGCGTGTAGTGTCGCTGAATCTTGCGAGTGACGAAGAGGGTTGGCTGGGTCCGATCGTCGACGGACCGTTGTTCGGGGGTGGGCGGAGGCGCGCCTTGAGCCGTCTTCTCGTGCGGGGTGGCTGTGTCCTGACGATGGACTCGAAGGTCGGCAACCACCGCCAGGCCGACGTCCTGATAGAGGACGGTGTGATCACCGAGATCGGTTCGAATCTGCGGGCCCGCAACGCCGAGGTGATCGACGCCACCGACTGCATAGTGATGCCCGGCTTCGTCGACACCCACCGTCATCTCTGGGAGTCGCTGTTCCGCGGTCACGATGGCCTCGGCGATCTCGGTTCGCTGGGCCCCCACTACACGGATGACGACGTCTATGCCGCCACGTTGGTGGGGCTATTGGGCGCGCTCGAGGCGGGCATCACGACGGTCGTCGACTGGGCTCAGGTCCGCTCGGAGCACCTGAACGCCGCCCTCCAGGCCCACGCCGACGCCGGGGTCCGCTCGGTTCTGGTCCATGCCCTTCCCGGATGGGCGGAGGAGGACTTGGAGACCGCGGTCGAGGACCTCGCCGCGCGTCCGCCCCGGCCCCATACCGATTTCGCTGCCGGACCGCCGGCGGGTGCGAGCGATCCGCAATACTCCGCCGAGGAGTGGGGTCTGTGCCGGAGTTCGGGGCTCCGGATCCACGCCCACATCGGCGGCGACCGCTCGGAACAGGGTGCTGCGGCTGCTCTCGGTGCCGCCGGTCTGCTGGGCAGCGATGTGACGCTGATCCACTGCTCCAGTCTCACCGACGCCGACTTCGACGCCATCTCGGCGGCTTCCGCCGGTGTCGCGATCGCTCCGGCGGCGGAGATGGCGATGGGCCACGAGCCGCCTCCCATGCAGCGGATGATCGATCGCGGCATCCGTCCCGGTCTCGCCACCGCGACGGAGCGCCTCGCTCCCGGCGACTTGTTCGCTCCGATGCGGGCGGCGATCTCCGTCCAGCACGCCACCCACTTCGACCTGAAGCTCGCCGGCAAGGGCGGTCTCCCCAGCCTCCTCACCACCCGTGAGGTCATCCGGTACGCGACGATCGACGGGGCGCGTGCAGTCGGTCTCGATGCGGTTACCGGGTCTCTCTCGCCCGGAAAGCAGGCAGACCTGATCGTGCTGAGAGCCGACCGGCCGAACATCGCCCCCGTCAACGACCCGATCGGGGCGGTGGTGTGGGGCATGGACACCTCCAATCTCGACTGGGTCGTCGTGGGTGGCCACATCCGGATGCGGGAAGGCCGCCTGGAAGCCGACTTCCCCCGAATCCGCACCTTGGCGCTCGAAGCCCGGTCCCGGGTGGCACAGGCGGCGGGGATCCTGACGGGGGTGGAGGCATGACGACGCCGCGGGTCAGTTCGTCGGCTGTCACCTCGTTCGTAGTCGCCTCGAGGTACGTGCCGGTCTACCTGGCGCTGCTCCTGCTGGTCGGCGTCGCCGCGATCTGGGCACCGGAGACTCTCAGCAGCGTGTCACTTCGGGCCATCGCCCCCTACGGAGCGCTCCTCGGCATCGCCGCCCTGGGCCAGATGCTCGTCATCATGACCGGCGGGATCGACCTCAGCACCCCCGGGATCGTCACGTTGGCGGCAGCGATCATGGTCGGCGTCGGCGGGGGCTCCGACGAGCGCATCGGTCTGGCCATCCTCACTGCGGTGGGTGTCGCCGCCCTCATCGGCCTCGTCAACGGTCTCCTGATCGGCGGCATCGACCTCAACCCGCTGATCGTCACCCTGGCGATGGGCCAAGTCGTCATCGGGATCGTCAACCGCTACGGGCGCACTTTCCCCGTCCAGAGCCCTGTCCCCGAGGGCTGGTCCGACTGGACCTTCACCCGCATCGCCGGTATCAGCCCGGTCTTCTGGCTGGGGCTCCTGATCACCGTGCTCCTCATCCTCGGATTCCGGTACACGTCGGTCGGGCGCCGTTTCCAGGTCGTGGGCGCCAACCCCGTCGCGTCCCACGTGGTCGGCATCCGCGTGAACGTGAACCGGATCCTCGTCTACGTCGTGGCGGCCGTGCTCTACGCACTCGCCGGCGTCGCCCTGGCCGGGCTCCTCAAGACCCCGGGCGTGTCGGTCGCCAACCAGTACCTCCTGGGGCCGATCGCCGCAGTGGTCATCGGAGGAGCTTCCCTCACCGGCGGTTTGGCGTCGTCCATGTCCACTTTCGCAGCCGCCGTGTTCCTGACCGGGCTCAATCAGATGCTGCTGACGCTCGGCCTGCCGACCGCCATCCAGAACGTGGTGTTCGGCCTCGTGATCATCGGGGGGATGCTGGTTTCAGGGGACCGGATCATCAAAGCCGTGGAGCGGCTGCTTCGCGAGCGGAAACGACCCAGTCGCCTGAAAACCGAACCGAAAGACAGCCCTGCATGAGTGGGTCGTTGAGAAAGGAGATCCCGACGACCACGGAACGAATCCGGGAACGAAACGAAAGCGAATGCACCCATTGGAGGAGGACATGACGAGACGGATCCAGATCCTGTGTCTGCTCGTGGTGCTGGCGATCATCGCCGCCGCCTGTAGCGGCGGCGGCGCCGACACCCCCGACACCACGGCCGGAGCTCCGGCAACCACCGAAGCCCCCGCGACCACGGAGGCTCCCGCACCGGACACCACGGACGCACCGATCGACACCGCACCACCGGAGACCACCGGAGGCGAAGGAGACAACCCGCTCGCCGAGTACGGGGAAGACCCGTCAGCCGCGGACATGGCCTTGATCGAGGAGGCCCTCGGCCCAGTCGAGCCGTCCGACGACGAGAGTTGGAACATCATCCTCGCCGCGGTCGCCCGTGCCGGACAGGACCTCGACCAGGCCACCATCGACAAGGCCCTCGAGTGCTGGTCCAACCAGCAGTGCGAGACCGGCAGCGGCGGTGAGTTGGTGATGGGCTACGCCGACGGCGGCGGCAACGACGTCAACGTGTGGCGGTCGGTGGCGCACATGGAGGCGATCCTCCAGGCGCTGACCTACCCGGAGATCGGCACGATCGTCTCGACCGCGGCCAACTTCGACCCTGACCCCGCCGTCCACGAGAACGACATCCGCTTCCTGATCCAGAGCAACGTGGACTTCATCGTCGGCTATCCCGACATGGGTCCGCTGCTCGCCACGGTGATCCAGGAAGCCGAGGCCGCCGGCATCCCCTACATCTCGTTCTCGGCCGGCTACGTGGGCCTGCCCGGGCAAGAAGGCGCCCTGACCCCCGGCGAGGACTACACCACGGTCGTCGGTGAGGACCTCTGCGCCCTCGGTGAGAGCTTCGCCCAGACCCTCAACGAGAACATCGGCGAGGGCAAGGTGGCGATGCTCGGTGGCACGCCGGGGAACGCCCTGTCGCTCGGCTGGCAGCGTTGCACCATGGCCGCCCTCGGCGACGGCATCGAGCTGGTCAACCCGCCGGCGGACGAGAACAGCACCACCGGCGACACCAACTGGTACAACCCGATCATCCCTGACATCTTCCGGGGCCTGCTGACGGCCGACCCGGACATCCGCGGCTACGCCTACGAGTATGCCGACGGCGTGCTCTCCGGTCTCCAGGCCTACGAAGAGCTGGGGATCCCGGTCGAGAACATCACCCTGGCCCTGCGCACCGACGAGCAGAGCCTGTTCTGCGACTGGGTGGAGAGGGACGAGCCGACCTACAAGATCTACTACTCGGCGGGTGGAACCTTCCAGTCCCGGGTGGGAGTCACGGCGGCGATCCTGCATCTCCAGGGCTTCGACATCCCCGGTGAGATCACCGTGCCCCACGTCATGCGTGAGGTCACCGCCGACGACTGCGACCCGGACCGGCCCAACCCGGTCGTGTCGGGCACGTCGCTCGTGCCGGACGGCATCCTGGCGGCCATGTTCGGAGGAGCATGACCGAAGTCTCGGTAGAGACGGCACCGACGGTCCTCGAACTGACGGGCGTGTCCCGTCAGTTCGGGGCCGTCCGGGCCTTGAGCGACGTCAGCTTCGAATGCCGCCCCGGCGAGATCCACGCCCTCGTCGGCGAGAACGGCTCCGGCAAGTCGACCCTGCTGGGCATCGCCTCGGGGTTCGTCGAGCCCGACAAGGGAACGGTGCTCATCGGCGGCAAGCCGCTCCGGCGGGACTCGCCGGCGCTGGCGCGCAAACTCGGCCTGGCCATGGCCTACCAGGACGGCTCGTCGGTCGGAGCCGAGCCCGTCAAGAACAACTTCTACATGGCCGCACCGCCCGACAAACGCCCGCCGTACTGGCGGAGGAAGAAGTGGGCGCGCAAGCTCCTCGCCGAGTTCGACCTCGAGATGGAGCTGTTCCCCGATGTGCCCGCCGGTTTCCTCACGATGGCCGAACGGCAGCTGTTCGAGGTCGCCAAGGCACTCGTCACCGAGCCGAAGGTCCTGCTGCTCGACGAGCCCACCACCGCTCTCGGTCCGGACGAGGTGGAGGCGTTGCACCGCACGATCCTCGCCTGCAAGCGCCAGGGTGTGGGCGTCGTGTACGTGAGCCACCGCCTCCCCGAGGTCCTCGAAGTCGCCGACCGCATCACGGTGTTGCGGGACGGCAAGACCCAGGGCACCTTCGACGCCCGGACCACGAGCGAAGCGGAGTTGGTGGAGCGGATCGTCGGACGCCCCTTCGAGGCGGCCTTCCCGCCGCCGGCGCCCAGAAAGGACGAGCCCGAGGAGGTCTTGGTCGTCGACGGTCTCCAGGGCCAGTCGTTCGGCCCGGTCAGCTTCACACTGCAGCGCGGGGAGATCGTCGGGATCGCCGGCGCCGAAGGGAACGGCCAGCCGCAGTTGTTCGACTGCCTGGCCGGGCGGACGCCGCCCCGCGCCGGAAGGGTCGTCTGCGACGGCAAGGAGCTGAGCCTGGTCTCGACTCACGAACCGGTGGCTGCCGGGCTGATGCTCCTGCCCGGCAACCGCAAGCTGGAGGCGCTGATGGGCGTGCTCGGAGTGCGCGTCAACGCCACCATCCAGTCGCTGAACAAGTTCACGACGTTGGGGATCCTCCGGCGGGGGGCCGAGCGCAAGGCGGTGAACGAGTTGGTGGAGCAGCTTGAGATCCGCACCCCCTCCATCGACCAGCCCGTCGAGTTCCTCTCGGGCGGGAACCAACAGAAGGTTTCCGTCGCCCGTTCTTTCCTGCGCGAGCCCGCCGTGATCATGGCCTACGAGCCGACCCAGGGCGTTGACATCGGCGCCCGCTTCGATATCTACTCCGCGTTGCGCAGTCGAGCCGATGCCGGCGCCGCCATCCTCGTCAAGTCTTCCGACCCGATCGAACTGTCAGGCCTCTGCGACCGGGTCCTGGTCATGTCCCGGGGGACGATCGTCGAGGAGATCCCCGGCGACGAGCTCGACGAGGTTCGCATCGTCGAAGCCATCGTCCGTGGTCCCGGCATGTCCCGGTCGGCCCGCTCGCCACTCGGGGCGGCGATGCCCAAGGCGCCGTCGTCGTCCAACGGCGCGTCGGGAGAGGGGTCGGCATGATCGAGCCGATCACCACCACCCGGGTCGATGCCGCCCGCCAGCTCGTCCGCAAGATCCTCCGCAACGCCCGGGACAAGAACAAGTGGCGGAAGGTGATCAGGTTCCGGCTGTGGATGCCGGTGGCGCTCCAGATCCTCCTCGTCGCCGGGCTCCTGATCTACACGAACTCGCGGTTCGAGGGGTTCCTCAACTCCACGAACATCTACAACATCCTGCTGTTGGCGATGCCGTTGGCGGTGGCGGCCATCGGCCAGACCCACGCCATCCTCGTCGGCTACCTCGATCTGTCCGTCGGGGCGATGATCAGCTTCGGCGTGGTCGTCGCCTCCTACCTGATCGGGGCCGACGCCAGTGGCGGACAGATCGTCATCGGCGTGGCGGCGATCCTCGGGTCCGGGATGCTGTTGGGCCTGGTGAACGCCGGCCTCGTGCGGGGGGTGAAGATCCCGTCCATCGTGGCGACGCTCGCCACGCTCAGCATCCTCGACGGCATCTCCCTCACGCTCCGGCCCACCGCGCAGGGCCAGATCAGCCAGACCCTCGTCTCGTTCCTCACTGCAACCGTCGGGCCGATCCCCATCGCCTTCATCGTGATCGTCTTGGGTGCAGGCGCCCTCGACCTGTGGCTCCACGCCTCTGGGTCAGGGCTCGCCGTTCGGGCGGTCGGCTACGACGAGCGGTCGGCGAAGAGGGGAGGTATCCGGACCACCTGGGTGCGGGTTCGGGCTCTCCTCATCGCCGGCCTGCTCGCCGGGGTCGCTTCGTTCTTCGTCATGGCCCGGTCGCCGATCGGCAACGCCACCATCGGGTCGGCGTTCGCCTTGAACAGCATCACCGCCGCCGTCCTCGGCGGCGCCTCCCTGGCCGGCGGCCGGGCCACGTTCGTGGGGAGCACGGTGGCCTCCGTCCTCCTCGCCCTGATCATCACCGTGCTGCCCTTCCTCGGGCTCACCCCCACCGACGGCTCGATGATCATCGGCGTGCTGGTCCTCGTCGGCATCGTCCTCTTCCAAGCCGGCGATCTGAAGGAGCTCATCAAACGCAACTACCGCCGGGCCCGCCGGATCGTGCTCGGTAGCCGCAAGATGAAAGAGGCGACGGTCCCCGCGGTCTACCCGGAGGGGATCGATTTCAGCGTCACGCCGACCGACCGCCTGCTCATCAAAGGCGGCACGGTCCTCACCCTCGACCGCCAGATAGGCGACTTCGCCACCGCCGACGTCCTCATCGAAGGTGACGTGATCCGCGAGGTGAGGCCCAACCTATCCGTCGGCGAAGCCGAGGTGATCGACGCCGAGGGCATGGTCGTCATGCCCGGCTTCGTCGACACCCACCGCCATATCTGGGAAGGGATCCTGCGCAACATCGGCACCGACGTGCCCTTGGAGGGCCGTACCAGCTACATCACGTTCGTCCTCCACAAGCTGGCACCGGCCCTTCGGCCCGAGGACGCCTACATCGGCAACCTGGTCTCCGCTCTCGGAGCGATCGACGCCGGCATCACCACGCTGCTCGACTGGTCGCACATCCAGGGCTCACCCGCCCACACCGACGCCGTCGTCGAGGCACTGCGCGACTCGGGAATGAGGGCGGTGTTCGCCTACGGCTTCCCCTGGTGGGGCAAGTGGGAGGAGCGCCAGCCGAGCTGGTTCATGCGCGCCGCCACCGAGCACTTCTCGTCGAAGGACCAGAAGCTGACCCTGGCCCTCGCCGCCCCCGGGCCGGAGTTCACCGACTTCGAGGTGACCCGCGACCACTGGAAGCTGGCTCGGGAAGCCGGTGCTCGGATCACCACTCACGTCGGGGTCGGCAGCTACGGCCTCGACGGCAAGGTGCAGGAGATGGGTGAGGCGGGGCTCCTCGGGCCTGACACCACCTACATCCATTGCACGACCCTCAACGACACCGAGATCCAGATGATCGTCGACACCGGTGGCACGGTCTCGATCGCCTGCCCGGTGGAGATGATGATGGGCCACGGCATGCCCCCGGTGCAGAAGTTCCTCGACCGGGGTCTCCGCCCGAGCCTGAGCGTGGACGTGGAGACCAACGTCCCATCGGACATGTTCAACCAGATGCGCTCCGTCCTCGGTCTGCAGCGCTCCCTTGCCTCGGTGAACGGGCACGACCCGGTCTCGATGCGCGAGGTACTGGAGTGGGCGACGATCGAAGGGGCCAGGGCCAACGGCCTCGAAGACAAGGTGGGCACGCTCACCCCCGGAAAGCAGGCGGACATCGTCCTGCTCCGGACCGACCGGATGAACGTCACTCCGCTCAACGATCCCGTGACCGCCGTGGTCGTGGGGATGGACACCGGTAACGTCGACACCGTGATCGTCGGCGGCCACGTCCTCAAGCGGAACGGACGGCTCCTCCACGTCGACTGGTCGACGATGCGCCGCCTGGTCGACGAGTCGCGGGACTACGTGATCGAGAAGTCCGGCTACCGCCTCCCGAAGATATGAGCGACGGCCCGACCGGCCTCCAGAAGGGCCTCGTGGTCGTCGGGTTGCTCGCCTACTTCGCCGTCGGGTTCATCTACTTCACGTCGGGGCTGGTGGTGCCCCTGCCGTGGCTGGCCGTCCTGTGGGCGGTGTGGATCGTCGGCATGTGGCAGGTGGCTCGGCTCCTGCGTACCTGGTCGTGGTGGGTCCTCGCCGCCGCACCGCTGGCGGCGGCCTTCTGGTTCCTGTACCTGGCCGTAGGCGAGGCGCTGCTCGGCTGGACGGCCTGAACGTCAGACGACCTCGACCCCGCTCGAGCGCGCCTCCTCCAGGGCGGCGTCGCCGTCGCCGGGGGAGAGGTTCACAGCCGCCGTCGCTTCCACCGGAAGCACCGTGGCGTAGCCGAGGCGCTGGGCGTCCAGTGCCGTCGACTTGACGCAGTAGTCGAGCGCCAGTCCGACGA
This sequence comes from Acidimicrobiia bacterium, assembly GCA_035305585.1. GTDB lineage: Bacteria > Actinomycetota > Acidimicrobiia > Spongiisociales > ZC4RG35 > ZC4RG17. Next base: position 27,868 of record DATGOV010000027.1, read on the forward strand.
CAACCACCCGCTCCGCCCCCATCTCCTTCAGGGTGGCGTCGAGCTCGGTCGGTTTCTCCTCGCCCGTTTCGGGGTCGCGCATGGTGAAGCCGGAGTACCCGTCCTCGCCGTGCGACCCCTTCTTCACCGACGAGCCGGCCACGAGGAGGCGGGGATGGAAGTCGGCCCCCCACGTGTCCATGACACAGTGCACCGGCCAGATCCCGCCGTCCTTCTCGAAGTGGGGCGTGGACTCGGGGTGCCAGTCCTGCGTGTAGACGACCGGCGCTCCGGCGGCGATGGCGGAGACGATGTAGCGGTTGACGGTGGCCACCACCTCCTCCCCTCCGGACACGTACAGGGACCCTTTCGGGTCGGCGAAGTCGTTCTGGACGTCGACTACGACCAGCGCAGTCCGGGCATCGAATTCCATGCTTTCAGAGTAGGCGGGAGATCCAATGTGGTGTCCAAGGATCGTACGCTGTGGGCATGCGCCGCGACCTCGCCGAGGGAATCCTCTTCACCGACCAGTACCAGCTGAGCATGGCCCAGCTGTACTACCGCATGGGTCTCGCCGAGAGGGAGGCTCGATTCGAGCACTTCTTCCGCCGTTACCCCGACTACGGCCAGCACCAAGCCGGCTACTGCATCAGTGCCGGACTGGCGTGGTTCTGTCAATGGCTGCGCGAGGCACGTTTCGACGACGCGTCGCTCGAGCAGCTCGCCGACCACGTCACCGACAACGGCGCCCGGGTGTTCGGCGACGACTTCCTCGGTTGGCTGGCCGATGTCGGCGACTTGTCCGCGGTTCGGATCGAGGCGATCCCCGAGGGCCGTGTGATCCACCCCAACGTGCCGTTGACCGTGGTGGAAGGCCCTCTCGCCCTGGCGCAGATCATCGAGACGCCGCTCCTCAACCACATCAACTTCCAGACGCTCATCGCCACCAAGGCATCACGGGTGGTGGAGGCCGCTCGCGGCGGGTCGGTGCTCGAGTTCGGCATGCGGCGCGGCCCCGAGCGGGGGACCAACGCTGCCTCCCGTGCCGCGCTCGTGGGCGGCGCCGACTTCTCGTCCAACGTCGGCCTGTCCCACGCGGTCGGGTTTCCGCCGAAAGGCACGCACGCCCACTCGATGGTGCAGGTCTTCATGGCTCTCGGGGAAGGCGAGTTGGGCGCGTTCCGGGCGTACGCCGACGTCTACCCGGACGAATGCATCCTCTTGGTCGACACCATCGACACCCTCGAGTCGGGGGTACCGAACGCGATCGAGGTCTTCCGGGAGCTGCGGGCGAAAGGTCACGAACCGGTGGGAATCAGGCTCGACTCGGGCGACCTCGCCCACCTGGCGGTGCAATCCGCCCGGATGCTCGACGAAGCCGGCTTCGGCGAAGCCAAGATCGTCGTCTCGTCGGGCCTCGACGAGATCACCATCTGGCAGATCCTCAACCAGATCACCGAGGAAGCGCCCCGCTACGGCGTCGACCCGCAGTCGGTGATCCGACGTCTCGTCTACGGCGTCGGAACCAAGCTCGCCACGAGCGACGGCGACCCCAGCCTCGACGGGGTGTACAAGCTGGTCGCCATCGATGGCGAGGGCGGGTGGCGCCCCGCCATCAAGCTGTCGGACACCCCGGCCAAGGTGGTCAACCCCGGGCGGAAAGAGGTCCATCGGATCTACGACGCCCGCGGCTTCGCCACTGCCGACGTCGTCGCGCAGGCCGGGGAGCAGCTCGTCCCTCCGCTACGCCTGTTCCACCCGACCGAACCGGGGGTGGAGCGGCGGCTGAGCGAAACCAGCATCTCGGACAGCGAGCCGCTGCTGGAGAAAGTCGATCCGTGGACGCCGGTCGACGAACGGGAAGCGATCGAGGCGGCCCGCCAACGCCGCGCCGCCGACCTAGAGCGCCTCGACCCCGGCGTGCGCCGGCTCGTCAACCCGCACGTCTATCACATCTCCTTGAGCCAGGCGTCCCACGAGCTCAAGCAAACGATCATCGAGGAGATGCAAACCGACATGTGAGAAGGGCCGCCCGGTTGGGCGGCCCTCCAGCACGCGTCGCGGTCGCTACAGGTCCTCGGGTGCTCTCGTCTCGTCGGGCCGGGAGCGGACCAGCGGGACGAGGATGGCGGCCCCGATCACGAGGATCGTCACCGGCCACACCCATCGCAGAGACAACGAGACCCAGTCGATGAGCTCGCCCGGTGTGAAGGGGATCAGGAACATGGCTCCCAGCACCGCGTAGATCAAGCCGAAGGCGAACGAGAGAGGGTCGAATCGGTGGCGTTCCATCAGCGGTTCCTTTCCTCGAATCGAACGGCCCGAGGGCCGATCTCGACGTTCCAGGATTGGCGGGACGAAGAGGTCGTCGACCCGCCCTGGCGGATCTCGATGACCCCGGCTCCGACGTCGAGGTCGACGACGAGGGTGCCCAGATCACCGGGAACGTCGAGCTCGCGGTGGATGCCGCCTATCCCGCCGGTCTCACCGTCGGGTGTTTCCAGGCTCCCCACGTCGACGGTGGCGGTCCCGGTGATAGCTACGCCCTCCGGAACCCGGATGAAGATCTCCCCGGCGGACAGCTCCAGATCGAGCTCCACCGTCTGGCCGTTCCAGTCCGCCTGGGTGAGGTCGAACTGGAAGCTGCCCACGTCACCGCTCAGCGACGTGGGAAGGGCGGCGAGGTCGGTCGGGGCGAACTCCCGGACGAACTCGGTCTCCCACTCGACCTCCGCCACCGGTGAGACGAGTAGCGATGGGACCAAGAAGAAGCCCAGGAGGATCATCCACCGCGCCCGACCCACGAAAGCGCCGATCAGCAGACCCATCCCCAAGACGACGGTGGCCAAGGCCAGATAGTGGCGGGGCCGGGGGTCGATCAGCGGCGTCAGGTTGTCGAGCACCGCCATCATTCCTAGGGCCAGGAGGCCCACGCCGATCGTCAGGCGCCCGAGGATCGAGGGCGGCTCGGTCGGAGGGGGCGGCCCGACAGGAGCAGGTTCGTACGGTACGGGTCCGGCGGGCGGCGGGGGAGGGGGAAGGGCTCCTTCGCCCGTTCCGGACTGCTCGACCGGCGGCGGAGCGACCGGCGTGGAGACATCGGCCGCCGCCGAGACCTCGGCCGACGCCGCGCTCGCCCGTGCCGGTCGGTTGTTGCCGAGGTCCCCCCGGTAGAGGAGGTATCCGATAGTGATCAGCGCCACCGCCCAGATCAGCGAACTGGGGAGGAAGGTGAACACCTCCAGCACGATCACTGCACCGAACACGAGCAGGGCGATCCCCAACCACGAGGCGCCGGAGCCCACGTTGGCCAGCAGCCGCTGGGCGATCGATTCCTGCTCGGTCTCGTCGCGGATGAGGAGCCAGCCGGCGACGTAGAGGGCCACCCCGGTGCCGCCGAGGATGGTGGCGACCACGAAAGCGAACCTCACGAGGCCGGCGGAGACACCGAGGTAGTTCGCCAGTCCGGCAGCCACACCGCCGAACATGCGCCCTGCCACGGGTCTCACCAACTCGCTTCGGTTCGCCGTCGGCGTCCGAGGCGTTTCGATGGAAGTGGTGTTGGTTTCCATGTCCTGATCGTCGGACATCCAGGTCACCGCCGTCTATCGGGTGTTTCCCCTGAGGCGACCCCAGGGGTCGGGGGTTTCCTCAGGGTGGCAACCCATTGTCGACGACACAGTGGAGGTGGCAACATCGAGTACCAGATGGACACAGTCGCCGAGCGTCGTCGCGAAATCGACATCTTCCGCCATGCCACCGACCGGATCGTCGCCGGGGTGGCGGGCGGACTCGCCAACCGCCTGGGCGTTCCCTCGGGATACGTCCGGGCCGCATTCGTCGTGCTGTCGCTCCTCTGGGGTCTCGGAGTCGTCGCCTACGTGGCGCTGTGGATGGCGACATTCGAACGCGTCGAGGACCGCCCTCCCCGCCTCCTCGACAACCGCCGGCAGATGGGGCTGGGGATGATGTTCGTCGGCGCTCTGCTGCTCTTCCGCACAGTCGGATGGTGGTCGGGTGACCTGCCGATGCTGATCGTCACCACCTTGGCGTTCGGCATGGCCGTGCTGTCCGACTTCGACTGGCTGGGCCGTCTCCTCGATCCTCATGCGGCGCGTCCGTCCAAGTGGAGGATCGGCTCGGGGGTCGTGCTGCTCCTCGCCGGTCTCGTCGCCCTCGGTGGTGCCCTGTCGCAGCTCCGGACACTGGGCGGCATCACCCTCGCCGTGCTGATCACCCTCGCCGGGGTGGTGATGGTGTTCGGCCCGTGGCTCGTCGGCTTGGGTCGGGCTCTCACCAGCGAGCGCCGGGAGCGGATCCGCCAGGAGGAACGGGCCGAGATGGCCACCCACCTCCACGACTCGGTCCTCCAGACGCTGGCCTTGATGCAACGGACGGACGATCCCAAACGCATCGTCACCTTGGCCCGCCAACAGGAGCGGGAGCTCCGCGCCTGGCTGTACGGGGCGGAGCCGGGCCCCAACGGCCAACGATTCGCCGCCGCCCTCGAGGAAGCAGCCAGCCGGGTGGAGGCGGATTTCGCCATTCCCGTCGAAGTGGTGTCGGTCGGCGACACTGCGCTCGACGATGTCACTCGCGCCGTGGTGGCGGCGGCGGGGGAGGCGATGATCAATGCCGCCAAGCACTCCGGGGCTTCGGAGGTGTCCGTGTACGCCGAGATCGAGAACGGGCGGGTCGACGTGTGGGTCGCCGACCAGGGACGAGGCTTCGACTTGGATTCCGTGCCTCCGGACCGACGCGGCCTCCGGGACTCGATCCGGGGCCGGATGGCCCGGGTCGGTGGTGGCGCCGAGATCGACGCTCGCCCGGGGGAAGGCACAGAAGTGCACGTGTGGGCACCGCTGTCTGGGGAAGAAGGAGAATCCCGATGATCCGTTTGTTCCTGGTCGACGACCACGCCCTGTTCCTCTCGGGAGTCAAGGCCGAGTTCGAGGACATGAGCGACCGCTTCGAGATCGTCGGCACCGCCTCCGACGTCGACGACGCCATCGAAGCCATCCGCGAGACGAACCCCGATGTGGTGTTGATCGACGTGCACATGCCCGGCGGCGGCGGATTGGCGGTCATCAACAGTGTCAGCGAGACCCATCCGGACGTCACGTTCCTCGCCCTGTCGGTGTCCGACGCCGCCGAGGACGTGATCGCCATGATCCGCGCCGGTGCCCGGGGCTATGTGACGAAGTCGATCGGCTCCGAGGAGCTCGCCGAGGCGATCGAGCGGGTCCACGGCGGCGACGCCGTCTTCTCTCCCCGCCTCGCCGGGTTCGTCCTGGACGCGTTCGCCCACGGGCTTCCCCAGCCCGCCGATCCCGAGTTGGACCAACTGACGCCCAGGGAGAAGGAAGTGTTGCGTCTGATCGCTCGCGGCTACCCCTACAAGCAGGTGGCCCGGCGCCTCTCGATCTCCATCAAGACCGTCGAGACCCACGTTTCCTCGGTCCTCCGCAAACTCCAGCTCTCGAGCCGCTACGAGCTGACCCGCTGGGCTTCCGATCGCCGGATCGTCTGATCATCGGGTCCCGGTCACTGCGGGATAGGGAGTCCGATCCACCCGATATGGGGTGGGATTCCCGACGACACCGGATCCCGCCAGGGGATAGCTTCGGCCCCGAGCCGCACGGCCTTCTGGGGCGTCGTGGCGGTCACTTCCCTCCCGCCACGTCGCCCCGGCCGCGCCAGCGGCTGGATCAGCGGGAACGCAGCCTCGGGTTGATCACCTCGTCCATGCCCCGCCCTACGAGGAAGAAGGCGAACGCCAGGAACGTGACAGCCAGACCGGCGGGGAACAGCAGCCACCAGTAGCGGGTCCCGGAGAGGAGGTAGCCCTGGCGCTGGGCGACGTTGAGCATCACCCCCCAGCTCATCTCGATGTTGAGCAGCCCGAGGAACGACAGCACGGATTCGAGTGCGATCGCCCCTGCCACACCGAACATCATGTAGAGGAGGGAGAGCGGCATTACGTTGGGCACCAGGTGGCGGAAGATGATGTGGGCGTGTCCACCTCCCGCCACCCGGGCGGCGTCGATGTACGGCTTCACCGAGACCTGCAGTGCCTGTGACTTCAAGACGATGGCGGTGGCGCCGAAACCCTCGAACAGCCCGATCGTGGTGGCGAGGACCGGCATGTTCATCTCGAAGTAGGCACCGAGGACGATCAGCACCGGCAGGATCGGCAAGAGCAGGATGAGGTCCGAGAACCGCATCAGCACGCTGTCGGTGCGGCCACCGAAGTAGGCGGCGACCGATCCCACCGTGGTGGCGACGACGACGCTCATCACCGCGGCCAGGGCACCGAGGATGAAGGCCGCCCGGATGCTGTACAGCAGCTGGGAGAGGATGTCCCGGCCCTGGGGGTCGGTGCCGAGGAGGTGGGGGTGGTCGCCGCTGAGCGTGGGCGGGGCCGGCTGTTGGGGCATGCGCAGCGTGTCGCCCACCTGCACGAACGGGTCGGTTCGCAGCCGCGCCTCGGTCACTTCGATCTCGGTCAGGTCGTCGGTCACCTCCTCGACGACGAGCTTCTCGATGACGACGGCGTCGTAGCCGTACACGGGGTGGTACACGGCCGGGTCCCACACCGTGGCCATGAGGATCGGATGGGCCACCGCCCCGACGAGGAACAGGACGATGATGGCGAGACCCACCATCCCCACCGTGTTCTGGCGGAACAAGCCCCAGGTCTTGGAGAGACCGCGCCGAGCCAGGGTGAGGCGGATGCGCCAATACGGCTGGGAGACGACAGGAGGAGCCTCGGTCTCGACGGGACGGGTCGGTTCCGTCAGCATCTCAGGCCAGCCTTATCCGGGGGTCGAGCACGGCGTACAGCAGGTCGGCGACGAGGTGGCCGATGAGTGCCATGACTCCGATGACCGCCAGCCCGCCCATCACCAGGGGGATGTCGTTGGCGTTGATGCCGTCGAGGATCAACAGTCCCACACCGGGCCACGAGAAGATCGTCTCGGTGACGATCGCACCGCCCACCACCGTGGCCAACGACAACACCATCGACGTCGTCACCGGCAAGAGGGCGTTGCGGGCGGCGTGGCGATCGCGGATGGTCTTTTCGTCGAGGCCTTTCGCTCGAGCGGTGAGGATGTAGTCCTCTTTCATCGTCTCGAGCATCGAGCTGCGGGTGAGGAGCATCACGGCGGCATAGCTGACGATGGCGAGCGTGATGACCGGCAAGACGGTGTGGTGGACGATGTCGGCCACGTATCTCCGGGCCGGCGACACCCACCAGCCGACCACGAGGGCTAGGAGCAGCCCCGCCCCCGTCAGTCGTTGCACCCGGATTCGGGTGCGTGCCCGGCGAGCGACACGGCGAACGACCACGGCGGCTGCGGCATAGAGCAAGGCCGAGGCTGCGGCTGTCACCAGGAGCCAGGCGAAGAGTTCGCGTGGGGCGAACGTGGTGTCGTGCCACACCGAGGCCGTGATGAACCTCCCGAGGGGGAACCAGCCGAGGATCAGGCCGAAGAGCCACAACATGACGATGGCGAACCACGGGTAGAAGACCGTCTGGAAGAACACCCCGGCGGTCACCAGGACGTGCTCGGAGCGCGACCCCCTGCGCCATGCGACGATCTTGCCGGTCTTGAACCCGAGCCAGTACGCCAGGATCGTCGCCGAGGCGATGAGGAACACCGTGCGGGGGATGGCGTCAGCCAGGATCGACGCGACGGAGTTCGGCGCCCGGCTGAAGCTCATGCCGAGGTTCCCTCGGAAGAAGTTGGTGATATAGCGCAGGTACTGCTGCCAAAGCGGGAGATCGAGGCCCAGTTCCTGCCTCAGCTGCTCACGCGCCGAAGCCGGGATGTTGGGGTTGCCGATCAGGTTGTTGGTGATGTCGCCGGGCATGGCGTGGAGCAGGGTGAAGAGGAGAGTGAGGAAGACGAAGAACACCCCTGCCATCTGGGCGAATCGACGTAGTAGGTACCGAGACATGACTGTCGGTCACGAGGGGGCGCCCGGAAAGGCGCCCCCTCGATGTCGTCGTCAGCGAACCGCTACGTAGGCCTGCATGCCGTCGAGCGTCTGGATGCCCCCGAGGAGCTCCGTGAATGGAAGATCGATCCGTTCCTCGTTGTAGAACTCGAGGATCCCGGACTCGAACAGGAGCACGTACGGCTTCTCCCGTCCGATGATCCGCTGGAGCTCGGACATGATCGGCTTCGCTTCCTCGAGCGAGGTGGCCTGGTCGAACTCGTCGAGCAGCGCCTCGAACTCGGGGTTGTTGAAGCCGGTGTTGTTGTTGCCTCCCGTCACGACCGTCAGGTTCTCCGCTCCGAAGAACGACCGCATGAACGTCGGGAAGGCGGGGTTCCCCAGCTGCCAGCCCAGGACCACCATGTCGTACTGGAGCTCGCCGTCGACGACCTCGTTGTAGACGATGTCGATGATCCGGTTGAAGTCAGTCGGGAGATTGGCGACAGGGATGCCCATCTCGAGTGCCGACGCCGCGATCTGCTGTCCGAAGGTGGCCCGGAACGGGTCGTAGCCCGGGGTGGGGGACAACAGCTCGAGCTGGCGGATCGGCTCGCCGTCGGGCCCGATGAGCGTCTCGCCGGGAACGAAGTTGCCCTTCTCGTCGTAGTGCGGCTCCACTTCCCAGCTGTATCCGGCTTCCTTCAGGATCCGAACCGCCTCTTCGACTCGCTCCTGGTGGGACGCGCC
>DATGOV010000028.1:0-109804 GCA_035305585.1 Acidimicrobiia bacterium
GGGCATCGTCGGGCCGTAGCCGAGCTTGCGCCAGTTGAGGTGGGCGACGATGTCGCGGCCCATCCGGATCGCCTCGTACTCGTCGCGGGCGAAGTAGTCCGACAGGCCCGAGATGCGCGAGTGCATCTCGGCGCCTCCCAGCTCCTCGTCGGTCGACTCCTCGCCCGTGGCCATCTTCACCAGCGGGGGACCGCCGAGGAACACCTTCGCCTGCTTGTCGACCATCACCGTGTAGTCGCACATCCCGGGGATGTAGGCCCCGCCGGCGGTGGAGCTCCCGAAGACGAGGGCGATGGTGGGGATACCCATCGCCGACATCTGGGTGAGGTTGCGGAACCACTTCCCGCCGGTGATGAACACCTCCGCCTGGTCGGGCAGGTCCGCCCCTCCCGACTCGACCAGGTTGATCAGGGGCATGCGGTTCTCGCGGGCGACGTCCTGGGCGCGCAGGGTCTTGCGCAGCGAGTACCGGTTCAGCGAGCCCGCCTGCGAGGTCGGGTCGTTGGCCAGGATCACGCACTCGACCCCGTTTACCACCCCGATGCCGGTGACCACGTTGGCGCCGAGTGGCTTGTCGCTGCCCCACCCGGCCAGCGTCGACAGCTCGAGGAACGGGGAGTCGGGGTCGATCAAGAGCTCGATGCGCTCCCGCACCAGGAGCTTGCCCCGGTCCCGGTGCCGCTGGATGTACTTGTCGCCTCCCCCTTGGCGGGCGCGTTCGAGCAGCTGCTCGAACTCCTCGAGCTTCTCCAGCATCGCCGCCCGGTTGGCCCGGTACTCGTCGGACCGGGGGTCGACCTTGGTGCCGAGGACTTGCATGGCGGAGACGTTAGCGACGGACTTAGAGTCCGCCCCATGCTCCAGGACATCCTCGATCGCCTCCAGCCGCTCGTAGGGACCGAGATCGGCGTCAGCGATTGGCTCACCATCGACCAGGAGCGCATCGACGCCTTCGCCGACGCCACCGGCGACCACCAGTGGATCCACGTCGACACCGAGAAAGCCGCCGCCGGGCCGTTCGGGTCGACCATCGCCCATGGCTTCCTCACCCTCTCGTTGACCGTGGCCCTCACCCAGGGCATCGAACTCGACGTGGGCGAGCCCAGGATGGCGATCAACTACGGCCTGGACAAGGTGCGTTTCACCGCTCCCGTGCCCGTCGGGAGCCGTATCCGGGCGCGCGTCGAGCTGATGGACGTCGTCGAGAAAGGAGACGGGATCCAGGTGAAGCGCAAGGTCACCATCGAGCGGGAAGGCGAGGAACGCCCGGCGATGGCGGCCGAGACCCTCTCCCTCTACTACTACTGAGCCGGCTCCCGGAGCGGGTCAGGCCAGGCTCCGCCCTCCGCCGATCACGAGGACTTCGCCGGTGATGTAACCGGGGTGGATCAGCCATGCCACCAGGTCCGCCACTTCTGCCGGCTCGCCCATCCGGCCCAGCGGGATGTTGTCGACCATTTTCTGGCGGATGTCCGCGGGGATCGCCATCGACATCTCGGTGGCGATCAAGCCGGGGGCGATGGCGTTCACCCTGACGTCCGGGGCGAGCTCGAGCGCGAGGGCCTTGGTCAGGCCCACGACCCCGCCCTTGGACATCGAGTAGTTGAACTGGCCGAAGTTCCCGAGATACGCCCGTGAGGCGAGGTTCACGATCGACGATCCGGGTACGAGACGATCGAGGAGGGCTCGGGTCAGCCGGTAGGCGGCGCCGAGGTTCACGTCGAGCACCGCGGCGACATCCTCTTCTTTGAGGTTCACCAAGCGAGCGTCGCGGGTGATGCCGGCGTTGTTGACGAGCGCCACCAACGGGAAACCGAGCCGGTCGACGGCTCGGGCCACCGTCTCTGGCCCGTCGGGCGAGGTCAGGTCGACTTGCACCGGCTCGAACGTGGTGTCGGCCAGGTCGTCGCCGATGTCGACCCCGATGACCGTGTAGCCCTCGGTTTGCAGGCGTTCGCCGATCGCCCGACCGATGCCCCGGGCGGCGCCCGTCACCACCACCGACCCGCTCAAGGCAGCGCCTTTCCGAGATGCGAGGCGTCGAGGCGTACGACCTCGCCGGTGGGCCCGTCCCTATCGCTCAGGTGCTGGACCCAGCGGTCGACGACGGAGGGGTCGGTGTCGTCGGCCACCGCCACGACGTTGGCCGGCACCCGGGAGCGGGCGAGCTCGATGGCGGCCGTTCGGGCGGCCGACAACAGGCCCGTGGCGACCATCGCCGAAGGGGCCCCCCGCCGTCCGAGGAGGTCGTCTCCGTGGACCACGTACACGATCGGCCGCCCCGCCGTCGCCGCCTCCTGGCTCAGCCGGAACGCCTCCAACAACAGGGACCGGGCTGCGTCCCAATCGTCCACCGTGTCGGTGGCGTAGAAGACCGCCGTTTCCATCGCGGTCAGGATAAGACGACTGCCCCGGCGGCGACGAGCCGGTCCACCTCGCTCGGCGCCGCTCCCAGCTCCTCCAGGACCTCCCGGGTGTGCTGACCCAGCGTCGGCGGTGCCGAGCCGGCCCGGGTTGGGTCACCGTCGACCCGCATCGGCGACCCGACTCCCTTGATCTTGCCCACCGTGGGATGGTCCCATTCGGCGACCATCTGGTTGTGAGCGATCTGAGGATCTGCCTCCACCCCGGAGAACTCCAGGACGCGGCCCACCGGCAAGCCGGCGGCGTCGAGGCGGCTCACCCACGCTTCGGTCGTGTCCGTGACGAAGATCGCCGTGAGAGCCTCGACCAGGTCGGGCCTCCCTTCCATCCGGGCGTCGTTGCTGGCGAACCTCTCCGCAAGATCGAGTCGGCCCAGCTCCTCGCACAGGATGGCGAAGTGCCGGTCCGAGACGATCGCCAGCGCCATGTGGCCGTCCGCGGTGGGGAAGATCTGGTTCGGGGCGAGGAACGGTGACGCGGTGCCGGTACGTTCCGGCTGGCGTTCTTGGGCGAAGTACAACGCCCACCACCCCGACTGTACGGCGAGGAGCCCGTCGCGCAGAGAGACATCGATTCGGCGGCCCCGTCCACCGCGTTCCCTCTCGAACAGTGCCGCGCAGACGGCGAAAGCGGCGTTGGTGCCGGCGACGTAGTCGCCGATCGTGGTTGCTGTCTTCTGTGGCGGGTCGCCGGGATGGCCGGTTATCGACACCATCCCCGACTCCGCTTGGAAGATGATGTCGATGCCGGCCCGGTCGGCATACGGGCCGTCGGCGCCGAAGGCCGAGACCACCGCGTACACCACCGTCGGGTTCATCTCCCTCACGCGCTCCTCGCCGTACCCCATCCGCTCCATCGCTCCCCGGCGCAGGTTGTGGAGCACGACGTCGGCTCCGCCCACCAACCGGTCCATCCAGCGGCGGGCATCGAGGTTCTTCGGATCGACCGCCACCGAACGCTTGCCGCGGTTTACCGCCAGGAAGAAGGCCGACTCACCTCGAAGGTAGGGGCCGAATCCCCGAGCGAGGTCCCCGGCGGGAGTCTCGACTTTGATCACGTCGGCTCCCATGTCTGCCAGCAGCATCCCCGCATAGGGGCCGGCGACCAGATTGGCGAACTCGACCACCCGGACGCCGGAGAGTGGTCCCGGGCTCATACCCTTTCGACGACGGCGGCGATTCCCTGGCCGACGCCGATGCACATGGTGGCGAGCCCATACCTGCCGGCCCGGCGGCGCAACTCGTGGACGAGCGTCGTGAGGATTCGCGCCCCCGAGGCCCCCAGCGGATGCCCGAGCGCGATCGCGCCCCCGTTGACGTTGACGCGGTCCGGATCGAGGCCCAGATCGTTGATCACGGCCAGAGACTGGGCAGCGAATGCCTCGTTCAACTCGATCAGGTCGAGGTCGTCCTCGCCGATGCCTGCCCTCTCCAGAGCGAGGCGGGTAGCCGGAACCGGGCCTATGCCCATGATGTCGGGATGGACGCCGGCGACCGCCGATGAGACGATCCGGGCGAGGGGCGTGAGTCCATGACGTTCCAATCCGGCTTCGGTGGCGACGATCAGCGCGGCGGCGCCGTCGTTCATCTGAGACGAGTTCCCCGCCGTCACCGTCCCGCCTTCGCGGAACACGGGACGCAGGCGGGCCAAGGCTTCGGGGGAAGTGTCGGGCCGAGGGCCCTCGTCGTCCTCGACCGTCACCACAGAGCGCTGGCGATGGTCTGTCGGGGCGTCGATGGGCACGATCTCGTCCTTGAACCGCCCGGCGGCGGCCGCGGCCACCGCCTTTTCGTGGGACTGCAGGGCGAAGGCGTCCTGGTCCTCGCGGGAGATCTTCCAGCGCAGCGCCACCTCCTCGGCCGTCTCACCCATCGCCAGGCATCCGTGCAGCTTCCGCATCCGCGGATTCACCAACCTCCAGCCCAGTGTCGTGTCGGCGACCTCCGGCGCCCCGGTGGCGAACGCCCGGTCCGGCTTGGCGATCACGTACGGCGCCCGGCTCATGGACTCCGATCCGCCTCCGATCATCACCTCGCCCCATCCCGCCTGTAGAGCATGGGCGGCCGACAGCACCGCTTGGAGGCCGGAGCCGCACAGGCGGTTGACCGTCACCCCAGGAACCGTGTCGGGCAGCCCCGCCAGCAGGGCCGCCATCCGTCCGACGTTCCGGTTGTCCTCTCCCGCCTGGTTGGCGGCCCCCCACACGACGTCGGCGATCCCCTCCGGGTCCAGCGTCGGATTGCGCTCCAGCAGGCCCGTGATGGCGTGGGCGGCGAGATCGTCGGGGCGGACGTGAGCCAGAACCCCTCCCAGCTTGCCGACCGGCGTGCGGCAGGCGTCAGCAATGAAGATTTCCATGGACCCCATCTTCCCACCGAAACGGCTCCTCGGCACCGGGGCGGAGCGGTTCATAGGACCCGCGCATCAATTCGCGCTCAACCCCGAGGCCCGAGCGACCGATAGTCCGTCATCAGGCGCGAGGTGGAGTAGATGAATCTGACAGGGACACTTTCGGACTGGACGGTGGCGGACCTCCTCAACGTCATGAAGGTGACCGGAAAGACCGCCACCCTCAACATCAAGGGGCGAACGGCCGGAACCATCCATTTCATGGAAGGCCGCGTCGTGGGCGCCGAGCTCGACGGGAGTCCGATCCCCGGTGATTCCCGGGCCGAAGCCGCCGACAGCCTCCTCGTCCTGTGGAGCCTGGACGAGGGCACGTTCGAGGTGGTCGAGTTCCAGGGGCCCCACGATACGGGTTGGGATGTCGAGAGTGTGATGGCCGACATGGAGGCGCTCCGTGCGTTGGAGGCGGACCTCCTCGAGGCCGGTCTGGCCGACGGCCACCTGGTTCTGAAGGACCAGATCGACGGGCCCGTCACGATCGACTCCGCCGATTGGTGGGCGCTGTCCTCTCTCGTGTCGGTGCTCTCGTTCGGCCAGCTCGAGGAGGTCTTTGGACGGGGACGGGCCATTCGGCTCCTCCACACCCTCCACCGCCTCGGCCTGATCGAGAGGATCGAGACGCCCGCCGAGGAACCGGAGCCGGCTCCCGTCGAAGCTCCGCCCGCGGTGGACTTGGCCGCCCTCGCCGAAGAGGACCAGGGTGCCCAGTTCGAGGGTCCCACCGCCACCGACCACGACGACGAGTCGTGGCTCGATGAGATCGCCGCCGCGGCCGAGGCGCCGGTCTCCGAGAGCGACGACTCCGAAGCGGCGTCACGCCGCGTGCTCGGGGTAGCCGCCCCGGCTTCCACGGTGCTCACGGGGTCGGTCCTCGACGAGATGCGTCGCCTGCGCGTTCGTCCCTCCGCCGACTGACCCGCTTGGCTGCGGGATGCCACCCGGGGGACCGTTATCGTTCCCCGGGTGGCAGACCCAGCATGGCGCCGTCCTCTCCTCGTCGGCATCGCCGGCGGGTCCGGTTCCGGCAAGACGACCATCGCCGACGCGGTCGCCGAGGCACTGCCCGAGGTCGTTCTCCTCCAACACGACGCCTACTACCGGGACCGCACCGACCTCGATTTCGCCGAGCGGTCCCGTCTGAACTACGACCACCCCGACTCGCTCGAAACCGAGCTCCTCATCGAGCACCTCGACCTGCTCGTCCGGGGAGTCCCCATCGCGCGGCCGGTGTACGACTTCTCGGTCCACCTCCGCTCCCGGGAAGTCGTCCGGATCGAACCAGCCAGCATCATCGTCGTCGAAGGCATCCTCGTGCTGGCCGACAAGGACCTGCGCGATCGGCTGGACCTCAAGATCTACGTGGACACCGACCCGGACCTGCGTCTGGCCCGGCGTCTCGAGCGGGACATCACCGAGCGCGGCAGAACCGTCCCATCGGTGCTCGCCCAGTACTTCGAGACGGTGCGCCCCATGCACCTCGAGTTCGTCGAACCGTCGAAGCGGTACGCCGACCTGATCATTCCCGAGGGCTACAACGATCGCGCTGTGATCACTGTCATCGAGATGCTGCGCGCTCGACTGGCGGAGATACGCCAACTCACCCCCTCCTGATCGGGCGGTTTCCGCCCCCGCCATATACTCGTGCCATGCTCGAACAGGCCCAGAACCGGCCCACCGTGGCCATCCTCGGCGCGGGCGCGATGGGAGAGGCACTGCTGCGCGGCCTCCGCGCTGCCGGATGGTCCCCCGACGAGATCACCGTCGCCGCCCGCCGCCCCGAAAGGGCCGCCGCTGTCCACGCCGCCACGGGGCAGCCGGTGCTCTTGGATCCGACGGAGGCCGTGGCCGGCCGGGCGGTGGTCGTCGTCGCCACCAAGCCCCGCGACGTCGTGGCCCTCCTCGACCAGGTCGACAAGGCGATCCACCCGCCCCAGACAGTGCTGTCGGTGGCCGCCGGGGTCCCGATCCGGCTGTTCGAGGAACGACTCCCGGGAGTGGCCGTCATCCGCGCCATGCCCAACACACCGGCGCTGGTGGGAGAGGGAGTGACCGGCATCGCCGCCGGCACCCATGCCGACGACGACGCCATCGAAGCCGCCAGCACGGTGCTAGGAGCTGTCGGGGTGGTGCGGCGGATGGAGGAAGCCAACCTGGATGCGGTCACCGCGGTGTCGGGCACCGGGCCGGCGTACGTCTTCCTCCTCGCCGAAGCTCTCACCGAAGCCGCGATCCGGGAGGGGATACCCCGCGACGTCGCCGAAGTCCTGGTCCACCAGACCGTCCGCGGTGCCGGGCATCTCCTCACCGAGACCGGTCTGGGGCCCTCCGAATTGCGCGGCCAGGTCACGTCCCCGGGGGGGACCACCGCCGCCGCCATGCATGTCCTCGAAGAGCGCGGCTTCCGCGCCCTGGTGGAAGACGCCGTGCAGGCGGCCGCCGAGCGCGCCCGTCAGTTGGGCGAGCAGGCCGAGTGAGCGCATTCACCCGGGCCGTGGTCGCCGCCACGGCCGCCTCCCCGGTAGAGAAGGTGATCACCGGCACGCGGGCAGGACGATCGCTCGCCGACCGTTTCGTGGCGGGGGACACGTTGCAAGCCGGGATCGAGGCGGCAAGGCGCCTGAATCGCCAGCGCATGCTCGTCTCGCTGGACCTCTTGGGTGAAGAGGTCCACGACCGGGTGGGGGCGGAGCGGGCGGCCGACGAGTACGTCGAGGCGGTGCAGGCGATCGCCGCCGAGGGCCTCGAAGCGAACATCTCCATCAAGCTCACCCAGTTGGGACTGGCCATCGAGCCCGGGATGGCAGAAGCGGCCGTGGACCGGCTCGCTCGGGTGGCCGCCGAGGCCGGAACCACCGTCACGATCGACATGGAGGGCTCCGCCTACACGGAGGCGACTGTCCGCATCTACGAAAAGGTCCAGAGTGAGCACGGCAACCTCGGGATCTGCCTCCAGGCCGCACTCCATCGCACGCCCGACGACCTCGAACGGCTGATACCGCTCGGGGGGCACATCCGGCTGTGCAAGGGCGCATATGTGGAGCCGCCCAGCGTGGCGCTCCAAACCGACCGGGAGATCCTTGCCGCCTATGTGCGCCTTCTGACCGTTCTGATGGGAGCCCCGGGAGTTCGCCCCGCGATCGCCACCCACGACCCGACGCTCATCCGGATGGCGTTGGATCTGGGCCGCGAGCGACGAGAGCCGTTCGAGTTCCAGTTGCTCTACGGAGTGAGGGCAGACGAGCAGAGGCGGCTGGCGCTGACGGGCCACGATGTGCGGGTGTATGTGCCGTTCGGTTCCGCTTGGTATCCGTATCTGACTCGGCGGCTCGCCGAACGCCCATCGAACCTGTGGTTCTTCCTCCGGGCGCTGATCGGGCGCTGATCGCCCAGGTTCGACGGCAGCGGCCACAACTATGCTGCGCTGAGCATCGAGAAAGCGGGAGCCGCCCATGTTCAAGAGAATCTGGGGATACATCAAGCAACTCTTCAGAGGTTTTGCCGAGTCCGCCATGGACCCCGAAGTCGAGATCGAACAAGCCATCGCCGAGGCGCGCGCCACCGACCAGCGGCTCCGCAACCAGGCAGCGAAGGTCATCGCCCATCGCACCCAGTTGGAAGCGAGGATCGAGAAGGCCGCGTCCGAGCTCGGTGAGGCCCGCGAGATGGCCAAACAGGCCCTGCTCAAGGCCGAGGAGGCGAAGAACAACGGCGACTCGGCTGCCTTCGACAAGTGGACCCAGGCAGCCCAGTCCCTGGCTCTGAAGATCCAGGCCGCCGAGTCGAACGTCAACGGACTGAAGGAGCAGTACGAGATCGCGCTCCAACAGGCCGAGGACGCCAAGGCCGCGGTGCAGCAGAACGCGATGCGCGTTCAGGAGCTCGCCGCCAAGCGGATGCAGCTCCTCGGCAAGCTGGAGCAGGCTCGGATGCAGGAGGCGATCAACTCGGCGATGGAGTCGATGACGGCCTCCATGGAGCGAGAGGCTCCCTCCCTCTCGAAGGTGGAGGAGAAGATCGAAAGCCGGCTCGCCGGCGCCAAGGCCCACTCCGAACTGCGCGAGGTGACACCTGAAGGTGCCGAACAGGAGCTGAAGGAGGCCGTCTCCCTCGCTCAGGCCGACGCCAAGCTCGAAGAGTTGCGTCAGGAGCTGGGTCTCAACTGAGCGACACCAAAGCGGACCTCCGCGAGCAAGCGTGGGCGCGCCTGCGGGCGGCCGGCGCCGCTCGCTTCCCCGGGGTGGAAGGCCGCATTCCCAACTTCGTGGGAGCCGAAGCGGCCGCCGAGCGGCTCGCCGGCGAGCCCGTGTTCGAGGAGGCGGCTGTCCTCAAATGCAACCCCGACTCGCCGCAACTACCCGTCCGCAGACGGGCACTGGAGGAGGGGAAGGTCATCTACATGGCCGTTTCCAAGCTGGCCGACCCCCGGCCATTCTGGCGGTTGGATCTCGAGCAGCTCGAAGTGCCCCCGCATCGGGCTGCCTCCATCAAGGGCGCGTCCACGTACGGTGTCCCGGTCGCCCTCGACGAGATGGAGTCGATCGACCTCGTCGTGTGCGGGTCGGTGGCGGTCGATCGAACCGGCGCCCGGCTGGGCAAAGGGGGCGGCTATTCGGATCTGGAGTTCGCTCTCGCCGTCGAAGCCGGGCTGAACGGGCCCGACACCGTGGTGGCGACGACGGTCCACCCTTCCCAGATCACCACCCCTGGGATCATCCCCGTCACCGACCACGACTTCCCACTCGACCTGATCGTCACTCCCGACGAAGCGATCTACACCGACACTCCGCTGCCGCGTCCCAAAGGGATCGTGGACGAGCACTTGGAGCCCGAGAAACGCCAGGCCATTCCGGTCCTCGCCGACCGCTGAGTCCAGTCTCCGCGCTCACGCGTCCCCGGCCTACACTGCGCCGCCGATGGCCTTGACCGACGCTGAGGACCGGCTCGAAACCTCCGAGGCGCCTCGCCGGCGTCTCCCGACCGCGGCCAACATCTTGGGGGCGGCGGGGGTGCTCGTGGCGGCGAGCGTGCTGCTCTTGTGGGTCGCCGGTTCGATCCCCGACCACCCCGTCTTCGAAGTCGGGCGGGTGGTCTTCGGCAACATCCCTCAGCCACTGATCGCCGTCTTCTACGTAGGCGTGGCCGCCGGCCTGTGGTTGTCCATCCATCTCTTCAAGCTCCGGGCCCACAACTGGCAGAGGGGAAAGTCCGACCGCCGGACGGGGCGGTGGTTCGAGAGGATCAAGCGGCTCGATGCCGGTCTGCGGATGAAGACCCTGATGCGGGACCGGGGCGCGGGACTGATGCACTCCATGATCTACTACGGCTTCCTGGTCCTGTTCGCCGGAACGGTCACTCTCGAGATCGACCACCTCCTTCCCGCCAACCTCAAGTTCCTCCACGGCCGCTTCTACCAGGGCTATTCGTTCGTCCTCGACCTGGCGGGCGTCGTCTATCTCGCCGGCCTGGCATGGGCGATGTGGCGGCGTTATGTCACCCCGCCGTGGCGTATCCGCTCGAAGACCAAGCCCGAGGACGGCTGGATCCTCGGCACGCTCGCTCTGATCGGCATCACCGGCTTCACGACCGAAGCGGCGCGGATCGCGCTGGTCTCGCGCCCGGACTTCGAGGTGTGGTCGTTCGTCGGGTTGCCGCTGTCCTACCTCGTCCCGGCGGGCACCGAGCAGATCGTCCACCAGGTGTCGTGGGTGGTGCATGCCGTGGCTTTCGTCGCCTTCCTGGTGGTGCTTCCCACCACCAAGCTCAGGCACATGTTCACGTCCCCCGCGAACCTGTTCCTGCAGCCGCGAGAGCGGCCCAAGGGGGCGATGCGGGAGATGCCCAACCTGATGGAGGTCGAAGACATCGACACCATCGGAGCCTCGGTGGTCGAAGACCTCACCTGGAAGCAGATCTTCGACACCGACGCCTGCACCATCTGCGGCCGCTGCACGTCGGTGTGCCCCGCCAACATCACCGGCAAGCCCCTCGACCCTCGGGAGATGGTGCTGAAGACCGGCGAAGTCGCCGCGATCAGCGCCGGGGTCTCACCGCCGGTGTCGCTGGACGAGCGCATCGTGGTCGAAGGCTCGGAGCTGTTCTCCCGGGTCCAGCCGGTCGAGGCGTGGTCTTGCACCACCTGCAAGGCCTGTGACGAGATCTGCCCCGTCGGGATCGAGATCCTCGACCGGATCCTCGACATGCGCCGCTACCTGACCTTGATGGAGTCGGACTTTCCCACCGAGCTCGGCAAGGCGTTCGTCGCCATGGAGAACCAGGGGAATCCCTGGGGGATCGGCCAGGAACAGCGGGCGAACTGGATCCAGGAGCTCGACTTCGAAGTGCCGGTGCTGGGCGAAGGCGAGGTCCTCCAAGCCGAGTACTTGTGGTTCGTCGGCTGTGCCGGCTCCTTCGACGATCGCAACACGGCAGTCTCCGTCGCCCTGGCCCGCCTGCTCCACCGAGCGGGGATCTCGTTCGCCATCCTGGGGCCCCGCGAGCTCTGCAATGGCGACCCGGCCCGGCGGGCCGGCAACGAGTACGTCTTCCAGCAGCTCGCCCTCCAGAACATCGAGACGTTCGCCGACCTGGGGGTGGAGAAGATCATCACCCAGTGCCCGCACTGCTTCAACACCCTGGCCAACGAGTACCCCCAGTTCGGAGGCGAGTACGAGGTGGTCCACCACACCCAGCTCCTCGCCGAGCTCCTGCGCCAGGGGCGGCTCGACTCCGGCAGCGGTCGCGGGCCGCGTCGAAAGGTCACCTACCACGACCCCTGCTACCTGGGTCGCCACAACGACATCTACCTCGCTCCCCGCGAAGTGACTGCCGCCACCGGCGATGTCGAGATGGTGGAGATGCGCCGCCACGGGACTCGGGCTCTGTGCTGTGGAGCCGGTGGGGCCCGCTTCTGGATGGAAGAGCACATCGGCAAGAAGGTGAACATCGAACGTGCCGAGGAGGCCCTCGAGACGGGAGCCGAAGAGGTGGCCGTGTCCTGTCCCTACTGCTACGTCATGATCGACGACGGGGTGAAAGAGCTCGGCCGCGACGACGTGGTCGTACGGGACCTGGCGATGATGCTCGACGACGTCCAGCACCCAGACGACTAGGACCTTCGACCCAACTCTGGCGCCAGGGCTGGCGTTTTCCGTGCCGCAGGTACGCTGACCAGCGGGTTAAGCGAGTCTGGGAGCTATCCAACAGTGGGCAAGGGACGCTGCAGCGGCAGCCACGATTTCGCCGTGAAGAAACTCGGTGCCGGCCTGGCCCGGCTCGAATGCCGTCGGTGCGACACCGCGGTGATCGACCTAGACGCCACCGACGAAGACAATCGGACCGTAACCACGCCAGGTCTCTTCCGGCCCAAGAAGCCGACGATCTTTTCCGTCTTGGCCGAAGAGAGGCGCGAGGAGGAGCTCGCATCCGAGGACCCGGATCCGTCCACCAGCGGACCGCGGTACGCCTTCGGCGGGTCGGTCCGGCGGCGCTGAGCGGTCGCACGTGTCCGGTCCGCCTTCCGGGCCGGTACCGTTTCGACCGATGATCATCGGTTACCAAGGCGAAGCCTTCTCGTACTCCGACCGGGCGAGTCGGGAGCTGTTCCCCGAGGACGAACGGATCGGTTTCCCGAGTTTTGTGGCCGCGTTCGAGGCGCTGGCCAGCAAGGAAGTGGACCGCCTCGTGGTGCCGATCGAGAACTCGACCACCGGAAGCGTCCTGCCGGTCCTGGACCGGCTGACCACCGGTGAGAACCGGATCATCGCCGAGCACCTCGTCGAGGTTCGTCACGCCCTGCTCGGTATCCCCGGCACCGCGATGGAGCAGATCGAGCGGGTCCTGTCACATCCGGAGGCGCTGGGGCAAGCGGAGTCGGTCATCACCCATTGGGGATGGGAGCCAGTCCCGGTCCACGACACGGCCGGCGCCGTGCGGCGGGTGGCAGAGGCGGGCAAGGTCACCGACGCCGCCCTCGCCCCGATCGACGCCGCCGCCCCCCACGAGCTGGCGGTGCTCATGACCGATGTGATCGACCGGGATCACAACACGACTCGGTTCGTGGTCCTGGCCCGAGGGGAGCAGCCGATCCCGGAGGACGCCGACAAGAGCACCGTCCTCTTCACCACGGCCCACACCCCGGGCGCGTTGGCGATCGCCCTCACCGAGCTCGGCCTGCGGGGCGCCAACCTGACCCGCATCGAATCGCGCCCCACGGAGGAGGCCTGGCGCTACCGGTTCTTCGTAGATCTCCGACACCCGCCCGGGCCCGAGGGACTGGCCTCGATATTCGAGCCGCCGCTGTCCACCATCTCCGACTTGTGCTTCTTGGGCACCTACCGTGCCGCGCGAGATCCCGATGACGACTGAGACTCCGGTTCGAGACCCCGACGTCGAACAGGGCGAACGCACTGACGACGTCTGGAAGGTCGTGGTCTGGGACGACCCGGTGAACACGATGGACTACGTCGTCTATGTGTTCCGGAAGCTGTTCGGCTACGACGAGGTGAAGGCGACCCGGCTGATGCTGGAAGTCCACAACGAGGGACGTTCGGTGGTCGCCGACGGGCCTCGTGAGAAGGCCGAACACGACGCCTACCGGTTGCACCACCACGGCCTCTGGGCCACGATCGAGCAGTAGATGGCCGAACACTTCCGCCTCGTTCCCGGCGGACTCGAGGTGAGCCTGTCCCCGGAGGAGGTCCTGTTCTTCGGCGACTTGTTGCGTCTGCTCGGCGGGATGGGGCTGCCGGAGGAGGATCCCGGCGCCGCCCGCCTGGGACCTCCGGTCTACCTCGGAGACCCCGATGCGGATGCCGAATGGAGGCGGTTCGCCGGGACGGAGCTGTCGGCTGCCCGCACTGCGGATCGCAGCTCGCTCGAGACCGTGCTCGACGCCCTCGCCGAAGCCCACTCCCGCGGCGAGTCGTCGGTGACGGTGTCTCTCGAGGAGGCGAACGCCATGCTCCGGGTGGTCAACGACGCTCGGCTGGTACTCGGAGCCCGCTGGGGCATCGACACCGCCGAGGACTACCAGCGGCTGCGCCGCGAGTCCTCGGAGATCATGGATTACCTCGGCTGGGTGGTCTCCGATCTGGCGATCACGTTGTCGAACGCGATCGACTCCTGACCTCGGGGCATTCAGTCCGTATTCGTTGCCCAACGAGGGCAAAACCCGAGGAAAAGGCCACAAAATCCGACGCCATTCGTCGACGGGTGATAGCTTCGGGACCGAGACACCGAGTAGAGGAGGTCGGCTTGAAGATCGCGTTGACGATCAATGGTCGGGAGGTGTCGGCGGATGTGGAGCCGAGAACTCTCCTGGTGCATTTCTTGCGGGAGAACCAGGGATTGACCGGAACCCACATCGGTTGTGAAACGAGCTACTGCGGTGCTTGTACCGTGTTGGTCGACGGCAGGACCGTGAAGTCCTGCACGATGTTCGCCGTCCAAGCCGACGGCGCTTCCATCACGACCGTGGAGGGTCTCGCCGACAACGGTCAGCTCCATCCCGTCCAAGAAGGTTTCTGGGAGCGCCATGGTCTCCAGTGCGGCTACTGCACCCCCGGGATGATCATGTCGGCAGTCGGGCTGCTCGACGCCAACCAGTCCCCGTCGGAAGACGAGATCCGCCACGCCATCGAGGGCAACCTGTGCCGCTGCACGGGTTACCACAACATCGTCCGGGCGATCGAGTACGCCGCGGCGAAGATGCGAGGCGAAGATCCGCCCCCGCCGGATTGGGAGCATGAGGAGGTGTCGGTATGACGACCACGACCAGCGTTCTAGGTGGTTCCGTCCGCCGGCGGGAGGATCCGGCGCTCGTCCGAGGCCGGGGCCGGTATGTGGACGACATCAAGCTGCCGGGCATGCTGCACGCCGCCTTCGTGCGCAGCCCCTACGCACGAGCTCGCATCACGTCGATCGACACCTCGGCGGCGTTGGCGATGGACGGCGTCCATGCGGTCTACACCGCCGACGATGTCCGCCACCTCGGTCCGTTGCTCGCCCAGGCACCGGTCGGCAAGCTCCGTCCGCTTCTCGCCGATGGGGTGGTCAACCACGCCGGTGAAGCGGTGGCGATGATCGTCGCCGACTCGCGCTATGTGGCCCAGGATGCGGTCGACGCGGTCGTAGTGGACTACGAGCCGCTCCCGGCGGTAGTCGACTTGAGGGAGGCGGCATCGGACAGCATCAAGGTCCACGACGACCTCGAGTCGAACGTCGTCGTCACCTGGGAGGCCGGGCCCTGGGGCAACGAGGAAGGCACTGCCGCCACGAAGCAGGCCATCGCCGAGGCCAAGAAGCGCGACGACGTCGTGGTGGTCAGTCTCGACATGGTGAACCAGCGGCTGATCCCCACCGCCATCGAGCCGCGGGCCGTACTGGCCAACTGGATGCCCGGGTACGAGCGGTTCGAGGTGCACTCCTCGACCCAGGTGCCGCATGCGTTGGCCGGGGCGATCGCCAAGACGTTCGGCCTCGCCTCCAACGCGGTCCGTGTCGTCGCCCCCGAGGTGGGCGGAGGGTTCGGCGCCAAGCTGAACGTCTACAACGACGAGATCCTCGTGTCGTTCGCTTCGAAGGACCTCGGCCGCCCGGTGAAGTACACCGAGACCCGGCGCGAGTCCCCTCACAGCACCATCCAGGGCCGGGGGTGGGTAGGCACGGCGACCATCGTCGGCACCCGCGACGGCGAGGTGCTCGGCTACGAGATCGAGGCGCTGTGCGACATGGGCGCGTACAGCCAGAACTTCACCGTCGCCATCCCGTTCCTGGGGGTGTTCGTGGGGTCGGGACAGTACAAGTTCCCGACGTACATGAAGCTCGACTGCGTTGTCACCAACACGATGACCACGGACGCCTACCGCGGCGCCGGACGCCCCGAGGCGATCTACTACCTCGAGCGCATCCTCGACGAGTACGCCGCGGCGATCGAGATGGACCCCGGCGAGGTGCGTCGGAAGAACTACATACCCGCCGACCAGTTCCCGGGCGCGATGGCGCCCGTCGGGTTCGCCATGGACACCGGCGACTACGAGAAGAACCTGCAGGCCGCTCTCACCCACTTCGGCTGGGAGGATCTCAAGGCCGAGCGTGACCGGGCGCGTGCGGAAGGCCGCTACGTGGGCCTGGGTCTCTCCTCGTACGTCGAAGTGTGCGGGTTCGGCCCGTCGGCGCTCGTCGATCTCGGATTCTCCTGGAGCGAGTACGGGCTCCCGTCGGCGTTCAACGGATCCGGCCTGGTACGGGTGAATCCCGACGGCAGTGCCACCGTGATCATCGGCACGGGACCGACCGGCCAGGGACACCAGACCACCTGGGCGCAGATCGTCGCCCGGGAGCTGGGCATCCCCGAGGACAAGATCCGGGTCACCCACGGCGACACGGCCGAGTCCCCGATGGGCATTGGCACGTTCGGCTCTCGTTCGGCGGCCGTCGACGGCGCCGCCACCCACGAGGCGGCCCAGAAGGTCAGGGAGAAGGCGGCTCGAATCGCCGCCCATCTCCTGGAGGCGGCCGAAGAGGACATCCGCTTCGAGAACGGCGGGGCCCACGTCGCCGGCTCTCCGGACCGGTCGGTCTCGTGGGAGGAGCTGGCCCTGGCCGCCTACCAGCCGCATCTCCTGCCTGAAGGGCTGGCGGGCGGGCTGGAGGCACACTCGGTGTTCAGCCCCGCCAACGCCACCTGGCCGTTCGGTACTCACATCGCCATGGTGGAAGTGGATCCCGACACCGGCGACGTCGAGATCCTCCGCTACATGGCGATGGACGACTGCGGCAACGTCATCAACCCGATGATCGTGGACGGGCAGCTCCACGGAGGTCTCGCCCAAGGCATCGGCCAGGCGCTGTTCGAGGACGCCATCTACGATGCCGACGGCAACCTCCTGACGGGCTCGCTCGTCGACTACCCGCTGCCGACCGCCGCCGACCTCCCGAGCTTCGAGCTGAGGAGGACGGTGACGCCGAGCGACGTCAACCCGCTCGGCGTGAAGGGCATCGGTGAAGCGGGCACGATCGGTTCGGCCCAGACGATCGTCAACGCGGTGGTGGACGCTCTGCGTCCATTGGGCGTGAACCACATCGACATGCCCCTGCGGCCGAAGCGGGTGTGGCAGGCGATCCAGGACGCGCAGAGCGGGAGGAATGGCTGATGTATCCACGGCAGTTCGAGTACGTAGCTGCGACCAGCCTCGACGAGGCGGTGTCGGCCCTCTCGGGAGCCGAGTTCGCCAAGGTGATGTCGGGGGGCATGAGCCTCATCCCCATGATGAAGCTGCGCCTCCTGTCGCCGGACGTTGTGGTGGACATCGGCCGGGTGCCGGGTCTGGACCAGATCTCCGATGGCGGGGACTACATCACCATCGGGGCGCTGGTGCGTCACGGCCAGACCGCTTCCGCCCAGAATCTGCCTCGGGCGCTGGTCGACGCCGCCGCATGGACCGGCGACGTGCAGGTCCGCAACCGGGGCACCACCTGCGGTGCGGTGGCCCACGCCGACATCGCCGCCGACCAGCCGGCCGCGGTGCTGGCGTTGGGAGCGACGATGGTGGCCCAGGGACCGAATGGGACCCGGGAGATTCCCGCCGACGACTTCTTCGTCGACACCATGACCTCGGCGTTGGAGCCGGACGAGATCCTCACGGAGATCCGGATTCCGAAGGTGGGCGGAGCGACGGCCTACGACAAGCTGGGCCGCCGCGGGGGTCACACCGACTACGCCGTGGCCGGCGCCGCCGCCTGGGTCCAGAAGGACAACGGGTCGGTGTCGGCGTGCCGAGTGGCGCTGACAGGCGTAGGCACCAAGCCGATGCTCGCCCACGGGGTGGCCGAGGCGCTCATCGGCACGGACGGGTCCGAGCAAGCGGTGAAGGAAGCTGCCGAGCGGGCGACCGAAGGGGTGACCGTGCTCGAGGACCTCTACGGGTCCGAGGAGTACAAGGCTCACCTGGCGAAGGTGTACACCCGCCGCGCCCTCACCCAAGCCCTCGCCCAGCTGTAAGGGCGGAGCGTGTGCAGCCGAAACGGGGGCCATGCCCCCGTTTCGGCCATAATGGGTCACAGTGCGGTCGGTTGATGAAGTAATCGAGGCGTTCGCCCAGCGGGGCTACGTCGCCGACCGTGCTCTCGGCGTCGCAGTCTTTCTCGCCTTGAGTCTCGAGCGTCCCCTGTTCCTCGAAGGGGAGGCCGGCGTCGGCAAAACCGAAGTGGCGAAGGTCTTGGCCGACATCTGCGACGAGCCGCTCATCCGCCTCCAGTGCTACGAGGGCCTCGATGTGAATCACGCCCTCTACGAGTGGGACTACGCCCGCCAGATGCTCGCCATCCGCCTGATCGAAGCCAGCGGGGAGCACGCCAAGGCCGATGTCGGCGACATCATGTCACGGGAGTACCTGATCCCTCGGCCACTGCTGCAGGCCGTGGAGGCGGCGGCGGGAGGGCGGCGCCCAGTCCTCCTCATCGACGAGTTGGACCGCGCCGACGAGGAGTTCGAGGCGTTCCTGCTCGAGCTCCTCTCCGACTTCCAGGTGACGATCCCCGAGATCGGGACCATCGCCGCCGAGCGCCCGCCCATCGTCGTCATCACGTCCAACCGGACACGGGAGATCCACGACGCCCTGAAGCGGCGCTGCATCTACCAGTGGATCGACTACCCGGACGTGGACCGGGAAGTCGAGATCATCAAGCGGCGGGTCCCCGACATCGACGAATCGCTGGCTGTCGCCTTGGCGGAAGCCATGAGCGACCTGCGCTCTCTCGAGCTGTTCAAGCCTCCGGGCGTGGCGGAGACCCTCGACTGGGCCCGCGCCTTGAAGGTGCTCGGCGCCACCGAACTCACCGACGAGGTGGCCGACGACACGCTGGGGGTGATCCTGAAGTACCGCGAAGACGTGGAGGCGGTCCAGGCTCGTCGTGCCGCCAGCGAGACCTGAGCAGTACGACGCGGGTCCGAGTACGCTCGGATTGAGCATGACGATCGTGATCTGTCATGTGCGAGATCCTCCGACGGGGGTTACCGGAGTAACACCTGCTGTTCGAGGAGGAAAACGACAGTGATAGATCCCATCGCCAAGCTCCGTAGCCCTCGTGGTTCTCTCGTGAGTGTCTACATCAACCGCCAGCCGCCGGCCACCCGGGCCGCGCTGGTCGATCTGCTGAAAGGGATTCGCAACTCCCACTCTGACTTCAGGTTGCTCAAGTCCGTCAAGGCCGACGCCGCTCGCATCGTCGACATGGTGGGCGACATCGACAGGTCCAATGCCCCCGCAGCCGCCATCTTCGCCTCGAACGAAGACCGCATCTTCGAGTTTCTCCCCCTCACCCACCCCGTCACCGACACCGCCACCATCGGGCCTCGTCCCTACCTGCGTCCGTTGCGTTCCCAGCCGCGCCCGGTGCGGGCGGGTGTGCTCGTGGCCGACTCCACTCGCGCCCGCACGTACCTCGCATCCGGAGGAACGCTGACCGAGATCGGTGAAGAGCTGATCGCTGATCGGGGCAAAGAGAACTACGGCGGCTTCTCCGGCTACGAAGAGCACCGGAATCGCCAGCGGGCCGAGGAAGCGTCGAAAGAGATGTGGCGCCAGGCCGGCAAGCGCCTCCTCGAAGCCCATCAGGACCAGCCGCTCGAGATGATGGCCCTGGTCGGGCGGGAAGAAGACTTCGATTCGATCGCCGCCGAGCTCCACCCGTACCTCCGCGACCTGCATCAGGCGCGGCTCCGGGTGGACATCAGCACGGTGAGCCCGAGCGATCTGGCCCGATTCATCGATGACGAGACCGACGCGATGCGCACCAAACGGGCCGAGGGCCTCATCGAGCGACTGCTCGCCGAGGCAGCCCGCGGCGGGGAGGCCGTGACCGGGCTGAGCGAAGTCCTCGAAGCGGTCAACGCCCACGCCGTGGATCATTTGGTGGTCGCCGGTCCCTTCGCCAAGTCGGGTGTGATCTGTGACGCCTGTGGCTGGCTCGGTCGGGCCGAGGAGCAGTGTCCCGTGTGCCAAGCTGACACGTTCGAGATCTCCGACGTCGTGGCGGCAGCGATGGATGCCACTGTCGAGGCAGGCGGGAAGGTCGACGTGGTCACCGTGGCGAGCCCTCTCGATGCAGCCGGCGTGGGCGCCCTGTTGCGCTTCCGCCTCGGTGGCCAGGTGTGAGTTGACTGCGAGCCGGGTCCTGGTCGAGTTCGGACGGCGCCTCCGCTCCGAGGGAGTGCCGGTGGGGCCCACCGTGGCTCGCGACCTCGCCTCGGCGGTGGAGGCGGTGGGTCTCGCCTCGGCCGAGGACACCTACCACGCCTTCCGCTCGCTGTGTGTCACCGGCGCCGACCAGTTCCCGATCTTCGACCGGGTCTTCTACGAGGTCTTCGGCGGGAGTGATCCCTCTTCCGGCCTCTCCGTCGTGACCGAACGGACCCGCACCTGGACGATCAGAGCGGGGGACGCCGGCGAAGGAGAAGGCGACCAACCGTCCCCGGAGACGATGGTCGTGGGCGCCTCTGCACAGGAGAGGCTGGGCCACAAGGACTTCTCCGAGTTGACCCCGGCCGAGGCGGCCGAGGTCCGCTCGCTCATCGCCTCGATGATGTGGCGGCCGGCTGACACCTGGTCGCGTCGTCGTCGCCCTGCCCGGGCGGGCGATCGGCCCGATCCGCGGCGGACGCTCCGGCGGATGGTGTCGACGGAAGGCGACATGCTGATGCCGGCGTTCACAGAGCGACGGATCCGTCGACGGCCGCTCCTCTTCATCGCCGACATCTCCGGTTCGATGGAGCGGTACTCGGAGATGCTGCTCTACTTCGCCCACGCTGCCCGTGGACGGTTGGGCCGACTGGAGGCGTTCGTCTTCTCGACACGGCTCACCCGCATCACGCGCCAGCTCTCCAGGCGCAGCCCCTCGGAGGCGATCGAGCGAGTGGCCGAAGCGGTGGAGGATTGGTCGGGGGGAACCAAGATCGGCGAAGCCCTTCGCACCTTCAACCGGCAATGGGCGCGGCGGGTGACCGCCGGCGGGCCGGTCGCCATCATCGTCTCCGACGGGTGGGACCGGGGCGATCCCTATCTCCTCGCGGAAGAGATCGCCCGCCTGCGTAGGAGCGTCCACCGGGTGGTCTGGCTCAACCCCTTGGCGTCTCGGCCCGGTTTCGCCCCCGAGACGAGAGGGATGCGGGCGGCACTGCCCCACATCGACGACTTCCTCCCGGCCGGTCGGCTCATCGACCTCGCTTCGGTCGTCGCCCTCCTAGAGTCGATTCCCGAGAGGAGGCTCCGATGAGAGACGCGCTGGCGATACGGAAGGCGTGGAAGGAAGCGGGCCACGACGTGGCCGTCGCCACGGTGGTGAAGGTGGCCGGGCCGGCGCCGCGGCCGGTCGGGTCGAAGATGCTGGTCTCTTCGGCCGGGGACATCGAAGGCAGCGTCTCCGGCGGCTGCGTGGAGAACGACGTCTTCCTCCACGCCCAACGGGTGCTCGAGACCGGGACACCCACTCTCGTCACCTACGGGATCTCCGACGACGAGGCGTTCGAAGTCGGCCTCGCCTGCGGCGGGACCATCCAGGTGTTCGTCGAGCCGTGGTGACCGGAGAGTCGATCGTCTCGGCCCTCGAGCGACTGGTCGCCGAGGAGAGGTTCGGTGCCCGTCTCACGGTGGTATCCGGCGAAGGTCTCGGGAAGGCGGCGGTCCTCGACCTCGAGGACGGTCTCGTCGCCGGTGAGCTGCCGCCTGATGCGGAAGTCGCGCTGGACGACGCCGCCGTCCTCGTCGACCGAGAGATGCCGGCCACCCTGGCATACGGCGACACCGAGGTGTTCATCGAGCCCGTCGTTCCCCGGGCCCGACTGGTGATCTTCGGGGCGGTGCATATCGCCCAGGCGCTGACCGATCATGCGTCGCTGCTCGGCTTCCACGTCACCGTCGTCGACGCCCGGGCCGCATTCGTCACGGAGGACCGCTTCCCTCGCGCCGACGAGTTGCTCGTCGGGTGGCCCGACGACGTGGTCGACCGGGTCGCTCTGGATAGGCGCACGTCGGTCGTGGTGCTCAGTCACGACGCCCGTTTCGAGGATCCGCTGTGGCCCCTGGTGTTGGAACGGCCGGTTCGCTACATAGGAGCGATGGGGAGCAAGCGCACCGCTGCCCGCCGCCGCGAGAAGCTGTTGGCCGCCGGATTCGACGAAGCCACCGTCGACCGCATCCACGGGCCGATCGGGCTCGAGATAGGCGCCGACTCGCCTCACGAAGTGGCGGTGGCCATCCTCGCCCAGATGATCGCCGAGCATCGTCGACCCCACGAGCCGCCGGAGCTCAAAGGCGAGCGGCGGCCATTGGTCCCGGCGCACAGACTCGGTTAGCGTCATCGGTGTGTCCACGGGAGTCAGGGTCCCCACCTGGGGTCTTCCTTCGCGTACGGAAGAACGATGATCGTCGCCGCATTGGTCCTCGCCGCCGGCGGGTCGTCCCGACTCGGCCGGCCCAAGCAACTGGAACCGTGGGGTGACACCACGCTCCTCGGCCACGTCGTCGATCAGGTGCGGACCTACCCGGTCGACGAGATCTGGGTCGTCCTCGGGGCGGAGTTCGATCGGATCCTCGACACCGTCGACCTGACCGGGTGCAACGTGGTCGAGAACCCCGAGTGGGAGGAAGGCATTGCGTCATCTCTCCGTGTGGGCCTCGACGCCCTGATCCAGACCAGCCGCGCCGACGCCGCTTTGATCGTGATCGGCGATCAGCCGAACATCGACCGCCGCGTCGTGGAACAGGTCGTGGAGACCTTCACCGCTGCGAAGGTGCCGGTCGTGATCCCCAAGTACCGATACACGTGGGGCAACCCCGTGATGGTCGACCGGTCACTGTGGCCGCGGCTGATGAGCCTGGAGGGTGACGAGGGAGCTCAGCGCCTCTTCAAAGCGCACCCGGAGTGGGTGGAGGAGGTGTGGACGGACCAGCTCCCGCCGCGGGACGTGGACACGGAAGCCGATTTGGAGGAACTTCGCCCCCGGCAGGCCGGTAGCCTTGCCGAGGGGGGCGAGCCACCTCGGTAGAGTGCCGGTTCGTTTGGAGACAGGAGACTTGGCGTAGCGATGGCACGCATCGATGAGATACGTTCGCTGCCCCACAAAGAGGCAACACGTCTTCGCAAGGCGGGTGTCCGGACGACAGAAGCGCTGCTGCGGCGCGCCT
This sequence comes from Acidimicrobiia bacterium, assembly GCA_035305585.1. Classification (GTDB taxonomy): domain Bacteria; phylum Actinomycetota; class Acidimicrobiia; order Spongiisociales; family ZC4RG35; genus ZC4RG17. The sequence continues at coordinate 23,013 of DATGOV010000028.1, forward strand.
CCACGCGGTCGGGTCGAGCGGAGTTGTCCAAAGCGACGGGCATCCCCACATCCGATCTCCTGAAGTGGGTCAACCTGGCCGACCTCATGCGTGTGAAGGGAATAGGAGGTGAGTACGCCGAGCTCTTGTCTCTGTGCGGCGTGAACACGTTGCGAGAGCTCAAACGCCGCAACAGCGTCGCCCTGACCGCCAAGATCTTCTCCGTGAACGGACGCAAGGACCTGGTCCGCCGCCTGCCCACCGAATCGATGGTGGACACGTGGATCCAGCGAGCGTCCGATCTGGAGCCGCTGGTCAAGCACTGAGCGATCGGCGGTAACAACGACGTGGGGCTCCCCGGCGGGGAGCCCCACGTCCCTTCGATCCGATCGCCGGCTCAGGCCGACTTCGTGGCGGGCTTTTCGGTCTCGGCCTTGTCGGCCTCGGTCTTCGCAGCTGCGGTCTTGGCCGGGGCCTTCTTGGCCGGAGCCTTCTTGGCAGCCGGCTTGGCCGCGGTCTTCGACGCAGCGGGCTTCTTCGCGGTGGTCTTGGCCGGAGCCTTCTTGGCGGGTGCCTTGGCAGCAGGCTTCTTCTCGGCGGCCTCGGCCTTGTCTTCGGCGGGCTCGGCCTTCTCGTCGGCTACTTCACCCTCCGGGCGGAAGGACGCCCGCCAAGTAGCCAGCATCTCCTCGAGCTGGTCACGCAGCTTGCCGACCTGCTCGCGGGCCTGGTCCAAGTCGACCTTGGCGGCGAGCTCATCGACCACCTTGCCGTCGGACACCTTGCCGACGACCTCGCGGCCTTCCTCTGCCCACTCCTCGACCAGCTTCTCGAAGCGGTCGGTGAGGTCCTCGGTGCGCTCACCCAGCGCCTTGCGCAGGGTCTCGAACCGGGCGTTCACGGCTTTGGCGGCGGCCACGGGGGCGCCGACTGCGGCATACAGCACGTCTTTCTTGCTCATCATGTCTCCTTCTCCGACGAGTTCTCTATGAGCGTTCGATACACTTCCAAGAGGACCTGCTTCTGCCGGGGGGTCAGTCGCTCGTCGGATTCGATCGCCTCCACCACCGTGGGGGGATCGGCCCCGTCTTCGATCAAACCCGCCCGGGAGTACAAGGTCTCTGCCGATATCGACAGAGCCCGCGACAACTGCTTCAAGATCTGAGCCGACGGCTTGCGGATTCCCCGCTCTATCTGGCTCAGATACGGGTTGGAGATCCCCGCCCGATCGGCGAGCCGGCGCAGCGAGAGGTTGGCCCGCTGCCGCTGCTGGCGGATGAACTCCCCGAGTTCGATAGTCGTGCGCTCCTCTTCGGACACATCAACATCATACAGCAATCTGCTAACTATTGCAAGCACTTTGGGCCGATATCGGGCCCGGTTGTGCTCGGAGGCGGATTGCGGGCAAACTGCTGGGAACGGAAAAGGGTGTCCATGATCATCGTGATGAGCAAGTCCGCGACGGACGCAGAGGTCAAAACGGTCGTCGAGCGTCTGAAGTCGATCGGTTCTGAAGCCCACGTCTCCGTCGGCCAGTACCGCACAGTGATCGGCGCGTTGGGTGACCGCGAGGTCATCCGTCAGCTCCCGTGGGAAGCGATGCCGGGCGTAGAGCGGGCGGTACCGGTCCTGAAGCCGTTCAAGTTCGTGTCCCGGGACTTCCAGCCCGACGACACGATCATCGAGGTCCGAGGGGCGACCATCGGCGGAGGCACTTTCACCACCATCGCCGGACCCTGCGCGGTCGAGACCAGGGATCAGCTCTTCCGTACTGCCGAGGCGGTGAAGAAGGCCGGTGCCACCGTGCTGCGAGGCGACGCCTTCAAACCGCGGACCTCGCCGTACTCGTTCCAGGGACTGGGGGAGGAGGGTCTCCAACTCCTGGCCGAGGCCCGCGAGGAGTTCGACCTTCCCTTCGTCGCCGAAGTGCTCGACCCCCGTGACGTCTCGCTGGTGGCGTCCTATGCCGACATCCTCCGCATCGGCACCCGCAACATGGCCAACTTCACCCTCCTCACGGAGGTCGGCCGCCAGCCGAAGCCGGTGATGCTCAAGCGGGGGTTCACCGCCACGATCGAGGAGTGGCTGAACGCCGCCGAGTACGTCTACAAGGAAGGCAACCAGCAGATCATCCTCGCCGAGCGGGGGATCCGCACCTTCGAGACGGCATCCCGCAACACGCTCGACATCACCGCCGTCCCGCTTCTCAAGGCGATGTCGCATCTGCCGGTGCTCGTCGACCCGTCGCACGCCGGCGGCAAACGGGAGTTGGTGGCCCCATTGGCCCGGGCGGCCGTGGCGGCAGGCGCCGACGCCATCATGGTCGACGTCCATCCCACGCCCGACACCGCCCTCGTCGACGGCGCCCAGGCACTCTTGCCGTCCGAGTTCCTGGAGATCATGGAGTCGATCCGAGCGATCGCCGAGGCACTCGGCATCCCGACTTGAACCGGGCGCTGATCCTCGGTACCGGCCTCATCGGGGCCTCGGTGGGCGCCGGCCTGTCCTCGCGGGGATGGCACGTCGCCGGCTGGGATCCCGTTGCCGCGGCACTGAACGAGGCCCGCGAGATGGGGGCGGTGGTCGAGACGGTTTCTGATCCGTTGACCGCCGCCCGAGAGTTCGATCTCGTCGTCCTCTGCGGGCCGGCGGCAGCGATCATCGAGACCTTGGGGTGTCTGGAGACAGATGCCCTCGTCACCGACGTGGCCGGCGTCAAGTCTCCCGTAGTGCGGGCGGCCCGCCACTTGCCCCGGTTCGTCGGGGGTCACCCGATGGCCGGCCGAGAGAGCTCCGGGCCCGGCGCGGCCACGGCCGCCATGTTCCGGGGGGCGGCATGGATCCTCACCGAAGACGGCGCCGACGAGTCGGACCTCAAGGCGATGGAAGAGACGGTCGAGGAGCTCGGCGCCTACCCGGTGCGCATGAGTGCGGCTGCTCACGACGCCGCGGTGGCCGCCGTCAGCCACCTTCCCCAGGTCGTGGCGTCAGCGCTCGTGAATCTCGTCGCTTCCGACGAGACCGCCTTGTCGCTGGCGGCGGGCGGATTCCGGGACGTGACCCGCATCGCTCTCTCCGAGCCGGGGTGGTGGACCGACATCCTCACCGAGAACCGCGAGCCGCTGAGCCGCCTCCTGCGTCGTCTCAGTGACGAGCTGGAGCAGTGGGCGGCCAGAGTCGAGACCGCCGACCGCTCGGGGGTGGCCCGGCGTCTCGAGACCGCCCGCGACACCCGGAAGAGTCTGGCGCCGCCGGTGGCGGCGGTGAAAGTGCTCCTCGAGGACCGTCCCGGCGAGATCGCCCGCGTGGGTCATGCGCTCGCCGAAGCAGAAGTCGACGTCCGCGACCTCCAGCTCCGCCACGCCACCCAGGGAGGGGGCGGTGTGCTCACGCTCTCGGTCAAGCCGGGCCAAGAAGAGCGCCTCGCATCCGAACTCCGCAGAGAAGGCTTCCGCCTGGTCGATTGACCTGCTTCAGGATGCCGAGAGCAACCGGAGGAGCGTGGCAGCCCCGGCCACCATGCCTGTCTCCAGGGCGGCCTCGTTGAAGACGAACCCGGCCGAGTGGAGGTCGCTCATCCCGTGGGTGGGTGCTGAGCCGAGGCGGAGCAGGGCGCCGGGCACGTGTTCGAGGTAACGGGAGAAGTCCTCGGCTCCCATGCTCGTATCGGTCGACGTCACCGCCTTCGGTCCCAGGGCCTCGGCGATCGCGACGCGAGCGATGTCGATGACGTGGGGATCGTTCACCACCGGGGGGATGCCCGTCTGGTGGGACACCGATGCCTTGGCTCCGATCGGCGCCACGATCTGGGAGGCGAGTTCCTCGAGGAGCATGGGTATCTCGGTCCACAGGTCGCGATCGAGGGTGCGGACCGTGCCCCCCAGCTCCACGGCCGTGGGGATGACGTTGTAGGCGGTGCCGCCCTGGACACGGGCGAAGACGATCGTCAACGGGCGGCGGGGATCGACGACGCGGTCGAGGAGCGCCGGGAGCTCGGTGATCACCCGGCCCGCGGCGTAGATCAAGTCGACGGTGCGGTGCGGTCGGGCCGTGTGGCCGCCGGGACCCTCGAGGCGGATGGCGAAACGGTCCGCCGACCCGGTGACCGCGCCGGTGCGCAGGCCCACCTCTCCGACGGGGAGGGTCGGATCGACGTGGAACGCCACGATGGCCGACAAGCCCTCGGTGACCCCTTCCCGGACGAGGGTGAGAGCCCCGCCCGGGAACGACTCCTCACCGGGCTGGAACACGAACCGCACCCGGCCCGGCATGTCCAGCCGGGCGAGGATCAGAGCGATCCCGGCGGCGATGGCGGTGTGGGCGTCGTGCCCGCAGGCGTGCATCACCCCGGGGACCTGGGAGGCGTAGGGGTTGTCGGCGGGTTCCTGGATCGGAAGAGCGTCGAGATCGGCTCGGAACCCGACCATGTGTCCCGGCTGGCCCACCTCGACCGTCAGCCCGGTTCCTTCGGGCCGCACGACCGGCTCCAGACCCCGGTCGGCGAGCAGGTTCGCCACCCGCTGGGTCGTCGTGAACTCGTGGAAGGACAGCTCGGGGTGGCGGTGGATGGCACGCCTGAGTTCGGTGACGGCGGGAAGCACCTCGGCGACCAGTCCCCGCAGTTGCTCGGGGGAGATCATGCGCCCAAGGCAGGATAGTTGCCCGGTCGTGCTTGACCCCGGAGGTCAGGAGAAGAAGTGGTCCTCGAATATGCGCCGGGCCCGGCGGGTGACTCGACGATATTCCTCACGGAGGTCGCCGCGTCGTTCGTAGCCCAGCGAGATCGCCAAACGCCGCTCTTCTGCCGGGTCGCGAGGAAGGGAGTCGATGGGGCGGCCCGCCTGTAGATAGAGACGGTTGCGGACCTGGGTGCAGAACTCGTAGGCCGCGATCAACGCCGCCGCCTCTTCTTCGCCGAGTACCTCGGCTTTCGCCAGGGCCGTGATCGCTCTGCGCGTCGAGGTCAGGCGCAGGGTCGGGTCGCGGCCGCCGTGGCGGAGTTGCATCAACTGGACGAGGAACTCGACGTCCACGAGCCCGCCCGGTCCCAGCTTCAGGTGGAAGTCGCGGTCCTCGCCGAGAGGGATGCGCTCCTTTTCCACCCGGGCCTTCATCTGCCGGATGTCTGTGATCCTCGACGCCGGAAAGGGGTCCTGCCACAGATGTGACGCCACGAGATCCATGAACCGAGCGCCGAGGTGGGGGTCGCCGGCCACGGGCCGGGCCTTGATCAGCGCCTGCAACTCCCACGTGTCCGCCCAGCGCTCGTAGTAGGCGGCATAGGAGTCGAGGGAGCGCACCAGCGGGCCGGATCTCCCCTCCGGGCGCAGGTCGGCGTCGAGGTCCCATGCGATCCCTTCGGTGGCCGGTGCCGCCAGCAACTCCCGCACCCGCGTCGCCCGCTGGAGGGCGGTGGCGGCGTCGAGAGGGTCGTCGAAGACGTAGAGGACGTCGAGGTCCGAAGCGTATGACAACTCCTGTCCGCCCCAGCGTCCCACCGCGATCACAGCAAACCCTCGGTCTCCATCGGCGAGCGACGTCGCCACGGAAACCGTCGTGTCGGCCGCCGCGGTCAGGTCCTCCATCGTTCGGCCCACGTCCGCCATCCCGAGCAGATCCCGGGCGGCGACACGGACGATCTGGCGGCGGGCGAAGCGACGCAGGGTGCCGAGCTTCTCGTCGGGGTCGGTACGCGTTTCCAGGCGGCGACGGAGCCTGTGCTCGAGTTCGTCGCGCGGTCGCAGGTCAGTGATCGCGTCGTCGTCGTCGAGCTGGTTGACGAACTCGGGGATTCGATCCAGATAGCGACCGAGGACCCGGCTCGATCCGAGGAGATAGGCGAGACGCTGACCGACGACGGGCCGCTCCGTCAAGGTGGTGATCAGCTCGGTGTGGTCGGGGAGGCTGGCGGCCAAGAGGCGGACCTGGTCGAGGCCGAGGTCGGGGTCGGGCGAGTCGGCGAGCCAGTCGATGATCATCGGCAGCATCTGTTGCATCAGGCGGCTCCGCCGGGAGAGGCCTTGGGTCAGGATGCGGAAGATGCGAACGGCCCGGTCCACGTCGCGGAAGCCCAGGGCCGCCAGGCGGCGAGCCGCACCCTCGCGGCTCAGGTGGGCGGTGGGGGTGGCGGCGAAAGCTTCGAGGAGCGGACGGTAGTACAGGTCCTCGTGGATGCGACGGACACGAGCACGATGGGCCACCAGGTCGGCTTCGAAGGCGTCGAGGGCAGTGCTCTCGGACGTGTCGCGATAGCCCATCGCCCGGGCGAGCCGCTCGCGCCCGCTCGGGTCGGCGGGCACGAGGTGGGTCGGATTCAGGTCCCACAGCTGGATCCGGTGCTCAGCGTTGCGGAGCCAGCGGTAGGAATCGGCGAGCCGTTCGGCGTCGTCGGGGGAGACATACCGGCCCTCGCTCAGGGCGCCGATGAGCTCCAGCGTGCCAGTGCGCCGCAGGTCGGGGTCGAACCGGCCGTGGACCAACTGGAGCATCTGGACGGAGAACTCGATGTCGCGTATCCCCCCTTCCGCCCGTTTCAGATCGGAGGGGTCGGCCGACGCTTCGGTGCGCGCCTTCAGCGCCCGCAGCGAGCGGATGGCGTCGGCGTCGATCGTCTCCGGCCACAGCACTTCTCCCACCAGATCGACGAATCGCTCGCCCAGGCCCGGGTCGCCGGCGGCGAACCGTGTCTTGAGCAGCGCCTGGAACTCCCACGGCTCGGCCCAGCGCTCGTAGTACGACCGGTAGGCGTCGAGGGATCGAGCCAAGGGCCCCCGGCTTCCCTCCGGACGGAGGTCGGCGTCCGCCCGGATCAAGACTTCGCCCGTTCTCTCTCCGCCGAGGCGACGCATCACTCGAGCGGCGACCCGGTTGGCGACGGCCGCGTCGGCTCCCGAGCCTCCCTCGAAGACGAACAGCAGGTCGATGTCCGACCAGTAGTTGAGCTCTCTGCCTCCCCACTTGCCCATGGCCAGGACCGCGATCGGCGGGGAGTCGTCCTGGGCCTCCTCGTCCAGCACGACCGCGACGACCTCGTCGGCCATGTCGGCCAGCAGCCTGCCACCCTGGCCGACGTCGATGATCCCGGCGGCATCGTCGGCTGCCACCCGGGCCAGCGTGGAGCGGACCTTGCCCAACAGATCTCCGTAGTGCCCGAACAGCCACCCCGGATTGCGGGTGAGGTCCCGAGTGAGGCGCCGGCTGATGCCGCACAGATGGGCCAGGCGACGGGCCGCCTCGGCGTCGGCGAGGACGTTCCATTCGGGCCCGGCGGCCTCCACGAAATCCAGGAGCCTGTCGATCGCCCCCTCCGGGTCGGGTCCCGACCAGACTGTCTCGAGCGGCTCGGCGGCCCGCGGGTCGTCGAGCCACCCGGCCGCCGCCAGGCGCTGGCGGGTCTCGCCGCTGAACGGGGGGAGGCTCCTCATGTGCGACCCCAAGTTATCGCTCCTGGCTGTCGGCAGCGGGAGCCGTTTCGGCCGCCTCTAACCTGAAGCCGATGCCTTTGCGAGTGGCCGGTGCCCAGCTCAACCTCGTCGTCGGCGACATCGACGGCAACGAAAGTCGCATCGCCGAGGCGATGGATTGGGCAGAAGGGGAGGGTGCCGAGGTGCTCCTCCTCCCCGAGCTCGCCGTCGGCGGTTATCCGCCGGAGGACCTGGTGCTGCGCAACTCGTTCGTGGAGGCGGGCGTGGACGCCGTGCGCCGCCTGGCTCGCCGTTCAGGGGAGCTGACGACGATCGTCGGGTTCGTGGATCATGCCTCCCCCGACCCGGACGACGCCGCCGACGCCTGGCAGCGCCGGGTGGCCAACGCCGCCGCCATCCTCCACGGGGGTCGACTGGTCGGCGTGTACCACAAGGTCCTGCTTCCCAACTACGGCGTGTTCGACGAGGACCGCTACTTCGTCCCCGGGCGGGATCCCGACCGGATCTGGGACGTCGCCGGGATCCCGGTCGGAGTGTCGATCTGTGAGGACATCTGGCTGCCCGACGGCCCGCCCCACCTCCAGGCGCGGGCGGGGGCGCGGATCCTCTTGAACATCAACGCCTCGCCCTTCCACTGTGGCAAGGCGGCCGAACGCGAGGAGATGCTGGCGGCTCGGGCCCGGGCGGCGGGAGTGCCGCTCGTCTACGTGAATCTGGTGGGCGGACAGGACGAGCTCGTCTTCGACGGAGCCAGTGTGGTCATCGCCGCCGACGGCACCGTGCTCCATCGGTCACCGCAGTTCGCAGAAGACCGTTTCGTCGTCGACGTGCCGTTGGCCGACGAGCCAGCCGAGCCCCGGGAGACGACCCCACTCCTCGAGCCGATTCCCGAGGTCTACGCCGCCCTCACCACGGGTCTCGGGGACTACGTGCGGAAGAACGGCTTCGACTCCGTGGTGCTGGGCCTCTCCGGCGGACTCGACTCCGCCATCACCGCCACCATCGCCGCCGATGCCCTCGGGGCGGAGAACGTGTGGGGCGTGAGCATGCCCTCGCGTTACAGCTCCGACCACTCGATCGAGGACGCGCGCGCCCTCGCCGAGAACCTCGGCATCAGGTTCGATCTCGTCCCGATGGACGACGTCTTCGCCGCCTACCTGTCGACTCTCGCCGACGTGTTCGAGGGGAGAGAGCACGACGTCACCGAGGAGAACCTGCAGGCGCGGATCCGCGGAGCGATCCTCATGGCCCTGTCCAACAAGTTCGGGCATCTGGTCCTCGCCACCGGCAACAAGTCGGAGCTGGCCGTCGGTTACTCCACCCTGTACGGCGACATGGTGGGCGGCTTCGCAGTCATCAAGGACGTTTTCAAAACGATGGTCTACCGGCTGGCGGAGTGGCGCAACACCCAGGGGAAGGCGATCCCCCAGCGCACTCTCGACAAGCCGCCTTCGGCCGAGCTCCGGCCCGACCAGACCGATCAGGACACCCTCCCGCCGTACGACCTGCTGGACGCCATCCTCGACCGGTACATCGAAGACGACTTGGGTGTCGACGAGATCGTCGCCGACGGATACGATCCCGCTGTCGTCGAGAGGGTCGTGCGCATGGTCGACGCCAGTGAGTACAAGCGGCGCCAGGCCGCTCCCGGGGTCAAGATCACGGTCAAGGCATTCGGCAAGGACCGTCGACTTCCGATCACCAACCGGTTCCGGGAGAAGGCGTGAGCCTCCCCATCGTGCTCGTCGATGGGGAGCGGGCTTCGAGCGTTCCGGCCACCGACTCCTCGGTCCTCCGCGGCGACGGATGTTTCGAGGCGATTCGCTCCTACGACGGTCGGCTGTTTCGAGCCGACGACCATCTCGATCGGCTCGAGAGGAGCGCCGCCGCCATGGGTCTGGCGATGCCAGACCGGGCATTGGTCTCGGCATGGATGAAGGAAGTCGCCCAGGAAGGGGGAGAGTGCGTCGTCCGAGTCGTGGTGACCAGAGGTCCGGCAGTCCCCGGCGTCGAGGGGCGCGGCGTGTGCATCGTCATCGCCCACCAGCTCCCTCCGCGCCGTTCTGAGCTGACCCTATGGCCGGTGGTGGCGCCGTGGCACTCCGCAGGCACGTGGTGGGGGCTCACCGGCGCCAAGACGATCTCCTACGCGCCCAACCTCGCCGCAAGTCGGGAAGCCCAGCACCAGGGGGCCGACGACGCCCTGCTCGTCTCGGTGGGGGGCGTGGTCCTCGAGGGGCCCACGTTCTCGATCGCCTGGTGCGTGGACGGGGATGTATTCACCCCCGGGCTGGACCTCGGCATCCTCGACTCGATCACCCGAAGAGTCGTCTTGGAGATCCGACCCGGCATCACCGAGGTCGCCGAGACGCTCGACGCCCTGCTCGAAGCCGATGAGGTGTTCGCCATGTCGACGACACAGGAGGTGACCCCCGTCGTCGCCGTGGGGGAGCGCCGATTCCGTCCCGGACCGATCACCGCCGAGATCGCTCAGCGGTTCACGGAGCTCGTTGGGCAGTAGTCGATCCCGGACCAGCCGAGATACAGCAGGAACGTGTCGGCTGCCTCCGCTCCGGTGAGGTAGCGGCTGTCGTCGGGCATCGCGAGGCAGCGACGCAGGCCACCGAGCGCACGATGCGCTTCCTCGACATCGAGCTCGTCCGGTGCCGCCGGTGGCTGGGCGGCTGGCTTCGCCCAAGCCGAGTCGGGAACACCTTCCTCCAACCAGCCCGCCGACGCCTCGTATGCCTGGCGGAGACGGTGCCAGGCGAGACGGCGGGCGATGTCGGCCTCGGTCACCGCAGGGCACTCCCCGTCGCATTCCGTCTCCCAATCGGAGCCGAACGCCGTCATCCAGCGATCCAATCGATCGACGCGCAGTGGATCGTCTGGGCATACATGGGCCGGGTCGTCACACCAGACGGCGACGCCCCGGGAGAGGAGCACGGCCAGCGCCGGCGCCTCGTCGCCGTCGATGGCCAGGTCGGCGAACGGGCCGCTGAACGACCCTCCCAGACGCTCCGCCGCTTCGAGGCTGGGCTTCGGATCCACCGAGTCTCCGGAGGGGTCTCGGAGCTCGAAGTGGAGATGATGGGGGGTGTTCTCGGCGTTTCCCGAGTCTCCCACCCAGCCGATGACCTCTCCGGCCGCCACCCTGTCGCCTTCCCGGAGGTCGGGGCGAACACCGAAGCCGTTGCGGTCGTCGGTCCCGGCGGTGTCGTTGTTGAGGTGGATGTAGAGGGTCGACCAGCCGTCGTCGTGGCGGATGTGCACACGGTAGCCGGAAATACCGGTGTCCCCGGCGATGTGGCTCACGACACCGTCGGCTGCGGCCACCACCGGTTGCAGGTGAGGAGCGAACAGGTCGTTCCCCAGGTGACGGCGCGCTCCGCCGTCCCGGGGCGCTCCGAACGGCGAGCCGATGTCTCCGGCGCCGAGGATCGGGAAGACGAGCGGATAGACGAAGGGCGTGTCGCACGGCGGCTCGGTGGTGGTCGTCGTCGGCTCGGTGGTGGTCGTCGTGGTCTCTGGTCTCGTGGTGGTGGTGGTCGTCGTCGTTGTCGTTGTCGTGGTGTCGGCGGCCGTCGTAGTGGTGGTGTCCGCCGTGGTGCTGGGGGTGGTGTCGTCCGTCTCGGCAGGTGCAGTGGTCGACGGCGGCTGCGTGGTGGTCGGAGTAGGCGCGGTCGTCGTAGTGGTCGCGGGGACCGTGGTGGAAGTCGGGGCAGTGGTGGTCGTGGTGGTCGCGGGTGCCGTCGTTGTCGTGGTCTCGGGGAAGAGATCCTCGATCTTCGTCGGCGGGCACATCACCGAGGCGGCGGTCTCCGTGGGTGCGACGGTCCACACGGCGACAGTCGCGATGAGCATCACCATTACGACACCGAGTGGGTTTACCCTGCTCCCCATGACCGCCGGTCAGGCTAACTGACATGGGCCGTCTATGCGCATGCCTCGTCTGTCTGGGGGAACTCAGCAGGCCGCCGTGTCGTTGAGCGAGCTAGGAGGAGACGACATGAAACACTTCAGCCGCCTCGCCGTTGCCATCCTGATGGCCCTCTCGATCGCGGCTTGCAATGGCGAAGAAGCACAGATCACCACGACGACTCTCGACGCCGCCCTCCTGACGACGACCACGACATCCGCCTCCGACGCCGCCCAATCGAGCGACACGACGGGAGCTGAGGACGTCACGACCACCACCGCCCAGCAGGTGCAGAGCTGGGAGATCATCACCCGCACGTCGTCGGACGAGGGAGAGACGCTCTACATCCTCGTGACGCCCGGCGAGTACTCGGACGTGAGCATCGAGAACTTCCTCGGAGACCTGCTCGAGGAGGAGACGGCTGTCTCGGGTGTGGAGATCTTCGACGACCGCGCCGCCCTCGATGCGGCGCTCAAGGCGGAGGATGAGCGGACCGACGAGGAGAACCAGCTCATCGAAGAGCACCATCTGGCCAGCCTGGTCGACGGTCGTCAGGTCGAGTTCCAAGGCCCCCTGTCGGACTATCCGGGGTTCGTGATCGGCTCCTGACTCACAGGAGCAGGGTCGCCACCAGCAGGAAACCGCCGAAGCCGATCACGTCGGTCGCGAACGTCAAGAAGATCGACGACGCCAGCGCAGGGTCGAGTCCGAACCGGCGCAGGATCAGCGGGATGGCCGCCCCGAGGGTCGTAGCGATCGACAGGTTGGCGAACACGGCCAGACCCACGACACCGGACACTCGGAGGTGCTCCACGGTGTTCGACTCCAGCACACCGAGGTTCAGGAGGACCAAGGTGAGGAGGGCGGTGGCCGCCGACACCGCCAAGCCTACGAGCAAGCCGATACGCAACTGGCGTCCGAGGACTCCTGCGATCCGGGACCCGGGCACGTCGTCGGATGAGAGGGAGCGGATCACGACGGCCAGGCTCTGGGTGCCGCCGTTTCCACCCAGCATCGCCGCGATGGGCATGAGGGCGGCGAGGACCGGGACCTCGGAGATGATCCCGGTCTGCTGCTCGATGACGAGAGCGACCGTCAGGCCCAGGGTCAGGTTGATGAGCAGCCACGGGAAGCGGCTGCGGGCAGCTTGCACCACGTCCGTGTAGACGGTCTCCTCGGCGCCGGCACCCACCGACGTGGCGAAGTCCTCCGACGCCTCCTCCTGGACGGCCTCGATCACGGCGTCGGAGGTCACCATCCCCAGCAGCCGACCGTTGTCGTCGGTCACCGGCACTCCCAACAGGTGATACCGCTGGGCGAGCTCGGCGACCTGGCGACGGTCCGTGAACGCGGTCACCGACACCGGGTCCGCCACCATGGCCTCGTCGAGGCCGGAACCGGGTCGCTCGAACACCAGGTCGCGGAAGGAGATCACGCCCTTGAGGCGATCCTCGTCATCGACCACGTAGACGTAGGAGAGGTGATCGAGCTCGTCGCTCAGCACGCGGATGCGCTCTATCGCCTCGCCCACGGTGAGCCCGAGGGGGAGGGCCGCGATCTCCGTGGTCATCAGGCCACCGGCGGAGTCGGGCGGGTAGATGAGCAGCCGACGCACCGCCTCGGCCTCGGGCGGCGACATGGCTTCCAGCACGACCTCGGCGGCGTCCTCCGGCAGCTCACCGATGAGGTCGGCGGCGTCCTCGGGGTCCATGGCGTCGAGGGCGGCGGCGGCTGTCTCCACCGGCAGCTCCTCGAGGATCTCCGCCGCCAGCTCCGGAGAGATCTCTTCCAGGACCCCGGCGGCGTCGTCGGGCTCCAGGTCGGAGAGGAGCTCGATGGCTGCTTCCTCGGAGAGCTCTTCCAGCACGTCGGCGGCATCGCCGGGTACCGAGGCGACCAGCGCCTCCCATTCCGCAGGCCGGGCGTCGAGGTACTCCTCGACCTCGTCGCGGTCGCGCCGAGCCGCCCGGAGCAGGTTCCGGGCGAGTTGACGCGGGCTACGGAGCCGGAGCTTCATGGCGAGACCAGCATACGGGCGGCAGCAGGCCGCACCTCGCCACGTGCGGGGTCGAGTCGGCTACCTATCCCGGTAGGGCTCGATGGCGGTGATCTCGACGGTGAACGTGCCTCCGGGCGCCTTGTACGTGACCCGATCACCGACTTTGGAGCCCAACAGGGCGCTTCCCAGCGGGCCATCGGGCGACGCCAATGCCATGCCGGGCACCTTGTTCTCGGGAGTGGCGACGAAGTATCGGATCTCGTCTCCGTCGTCGTCGACGACGGTGACCACGCTGCCGATCTGGACGGTGCCGTCGTGGGCCGCCTCCTTGACCTCGGCGCGGTTGAGCAGTTCTTCCAGCTGGCGGATGCGCGCCTCCATCATGCCCTGGTCGTTCTTGGCCGCGTCGTAGTCGGCGTTCTCGCGCAGGTCGCCGTGGGAGCGCGCCTCGGCGATCCGGGCTTCGATCTCGGCTCGTCCTTCCGTCTTGAGGTGCTCGAGCTCCTTCGTGAGCTTCTCGTACGCCTCAGGAGTCAGCCAGGTGGTCTCTTCGGTCATGGATGGCGAGACGATAGGACACGGCTGTGCCCTACTGCTACTCGGCGGGCGATATCGTGGACCCGGTGGAACCGGTGCGACTCACGTCGTTCAGCCACGGGGCCGGCTGTGCATGCAAGATCGGCTCGGTCGAGCTCTCCCAGGTGCTGACTTCCCTGAAGAGCCATCCGGCGACGTCCCACCCCGATCTCGTCGTCGGGTTGGGCACCTCCGACGACGCCGGGGTCTTCGCCCTCCCGAACGACCCCGACCGCGCCATCGTCCAGACCGTCGACTACTTCACGCCGATCATCGACGACCCCTACGACTGGGGCCGCATCGCCGCCGCCAACGCCCTCTCCGACGTCTACGCCATGGGTGGACGGCCGCTGACGGCCCTCCAGATCCTCGGATGGCCCCGCAACGATCTGCCGCTCGAAGTGGCCAGCCGGGTGGTGGACGGCGGAGCCGACGTGATGGCCGCCGCCGGATGCGTGGTCGTGGGCGGCCACACCATCGACGTGGCCGAGCCCATCTACGGCTTCGCCGTGACCGGGCTGGTGGAGACCGCGAATGCCGTCACCAACGCCGGTGCCGAAGTCGACGACGTGGTGGTCCTCACCAAGCCATTGGGGACCGGCATCATCGCCACCGCTCACAAGGCAGGGGAATGCCCTCCCGAGATCCTCGCCGGCGCAGTGCGGTCCATGACGACGCTCAACGACGTCGCCGGCGCGGCGCTCGGGTCGGCTCACGCCGCCACCGATGTCACCGGCTTCGGATTCCTGGGACACCTCCTCGAGATGCTCGACGCCTCGAAAGTGGGGGCGAAGATCGATGTCGCGTCGGTGCCGCTCCTCGCCGGCGTCACCGACCTCCACGACCAGGGTTTCTATCCCGGGGGCAGCCGTCGGAATCTGGCGGCCGTGCGAGACCGGGTCGAGGGTCCGGACGAGGCGATGCTGCTCCTCGCCGACGCCCAGACCTCCGGTGGGTTGCTGGTGGCACTGCTCCGGGAAGACGTGGCTGAGTATCTGGATCGGGTTCCGGGCGCGGTGGAAGTCGGTGTCGTGACCGACCGCCCGGGTGTGGTCGAGCTCGCCTGAGTGGATCCGCCTGGGGCGTCGCTACCGTGATCGAGGTGGATGCCTCTGAACGACTCCACCACATCGCCAACGCGCTCTCCATTCCCGTCGTGGAACGGCACATCTTCCTCTGCGCCGGTCAGTCGACGCCCAAGTGCGCGCCCGTCGAGGCGACCAACGAAGTGTGGGCGCATCTCAAAGCCCGGCTGAAACAGCTCGGTCTCGCGTCTGCCCCTCCCCGCTGGCGTGACCGCGATCCCGCCGAAGCTCAGCCGGAGCCGGTGGGGACCGGGCGGGTCATGCGCAGCAAGGTGGACTGCCTCCGGATTTGCCAGTCCGGTCCGATCTGTGTCGTCTATCCCGAGGGCACCTGGTACCACGGAGTCACCACCGAAGTGATGGACCGGATCATCGAGGAGCACCTGATCGGCGGGAAGCCGGTCACCGAGTATGTGTTCGCCACAGGGCCGTTGGAGGGGCGGTGAAGATCCTCCGTTGGCTGGGGCTGGCCGTCGTCCTCCAGCGCCTGTTCGGCCCTGCTCCCTCACCTCGATTCCGACCCGGCCAGGTCCATCCGTGGCGGGTGAGCGGGAGGACCGTCTTCGTCGGCGACAACGAGTTCCTGGTGCGCGAAGCGGGGCCGGCCGACGCTCCACCCGTGGTGCTGATCCATGGGCTGGCCGGGTCGTCGATCGCCGAGTGGTACCGGGTGGGAAGGCTGCTGGCTGCGGACCACCGGGTCGTCCTCGTCGACAATCGCAGCCACGGGCTGTCTCCCCAGAGCCGTACCCGCTTCGAAGTGGAGGCCGTGGCCGACGAGGTCGCCTCGATCCTCGACACGCTGGGGATCGCCACGGCCACCGTGGTGGGCTATTCGATGGGAGGGACGATCGCCCAGGCGTTCGCCTATCGCCATCCCGGCCGCGTCCGTGCCCTGGTCCTGATCGCCACCTTCTCTCACCATCCGCCGCTGCTCCGTTTGCTCCGAGTGGCGGGTCTGATGATCGCCCGGGCTTGGGAGCGGATCACCGGCACCGGCACTCCCGAAGTCCGGTCTCTCTACCTGCTCCTCACCGGTGCCGTGGACCGGGAGCACGCCCGGTGGCTGTGGGACGAGACCCATCGTCGTGACCCCGAAGCCGGTGCCCAGGCTGCCTTCGCCATGTTGCGCTTCGACGCCCGGGATTGGATCGGAAGGCTCGGGGTCCCGAGCGTCGTCGTCATCCCCCGACGAGACCAGCTCGTCCCTCCGTCGTGGCAGCACCGGCTGGCGGAGGAGATCGCGGCCGACGAAGTGGTCGAGGTCCCCGATGCGCGCCACGAGGTGCCCTGGACCCACCCCGAACTGATCGCCGAGGTGATCGCCCGGGCGGCGAAGCTGGAGTCCGTGAGCTAGGGGGACTGCCTGGGCACGAGGCGGAGGACGTCGCCTTCTGCGGGTGGTTCGAAGGGGAACGAGCGGGTCTTTCCCTGCGCCCACTCCTCGGCCATGTCGAAGTAGTGGCGATGGAAGGCGTGGCCCGACTGCCCGGTGGTGTGGATCGCCGTGGAGCGGGAGAAGTCGGCCAGGTCGACCACCATGCGCATCGACGGCACCGCTGCCACCTCGTAGCCCTCGCTCGCGGCCCATCCCGTGGCGTTGACGATCGAGGAGCCGCCGCCGACTCCGGTCACGATTCGGTTGAACAACGCTTCGATCGGGGCGATCCCCGACTGGCCGAGAGTCTGGTTCTCGAACGAGGCGATGTGCAGCTTGCCCCACTCCCAGCTCTCCGGGTCGTCCCCGAGGATGTCGGCGAGCTCCTCGTGAGCCGAGCGGGCGGCCTCCACCAGGATGTCGTCGACCGACTCGACCGCCGCGGTCGAGCGCTTGTCCCACCACACGTTCTCGGGATCCTCGAGGAGTCTCTCGACCACGGCGAAGTAGCGGCTGCTCCCGTCCGCCGGCCGATCGTCGGGGAGCTCGTCGAAAGTGTGTGCCAGGAGATGCCGCCACAAGGCGGCGTAGGCGGCGGCGCCGGCGCTGGAAGCGTCCATCTGGTACGGGTCGCTGCTCTCAGCCCAAGGTCGCAGGGTCTCTTGCATGGCGCGGACTGCTGGGTCGTCCACCTCGAGATCGAGGAGATGGGGGACCACCGCCGCAGCCGAAGCGTCGTATTCGTCCATGTGGATGGCCGCCATGTCCTCGACGGCGAGGTCCTCGGATGCGGCGAGCAATTCGGTGATTCGTGCTGCTCGATATCCGTGGTCGAAGTCGGCGCCGATGTACAAGGGGTGGTCCTCACCCACCACCGGCTGGTTGGCCGTCACGATGATCCCCGACGGCGGGTCGAGCACTGACGGGAGGTCCTCGAACGGGATGCTCTCCTCCCATTCGAACTCACCGGTCCAGCCCGGCACCGGATACCGGCCGTCGCCGGACCGGCGCACCGGGATGTCTCCGGTGGCCTGGTACCCGATGTGGCCGTCGACGTCGGCGTAGACGAGGTTCTGGGGGGCGATGTCGAACAGCGACGCCGCTTGGCGGAACTCGTCCCAGTCGGAGGCCAGGTCGATGCCGAGCAAGGCCTGGAGCAGCGTGGAAGGCTCCAGCGCCTTCCACGCCAAGGCCACCTCGTAGCCCTCTTCCTCAGCGCCCGGCAGGTCTTCTGCGGGCCCGTATGTCCCGGAGATGATCGGCCCGTGGGCCGTCGAACGGATCTCGACCTCGATGGGGTCGCCTCCGGCCACGTCGATGACTTCGGTCCGAGTCTCGATCGGAAGCCATTCACCGTCGAATTCGTAGGTGTCGCCCCGGGTGCGTTCGATGAACAGGTCCATCGCATCCGGACCCTCGTTGGTGACGCCCCAGGCGATCCTCTCGTTGTGGCCGATCACGACTCCGGGGGCGCCCGCGAAGCTGAAACCCCCCACCCGGAAAGGGCACTCGGGGGACACAGGCTCGCACCAAAGCGAAACCTCGTACCAGATCGAGGGCAACTGGATACCGAGGTGGGGGTCGTCGGCGAGGAGCGGCGAGCCCGACGCGGTGCGGGTGCCGGCGACGACCCAGTTGTTCGAACCTATTCCGGGGAGCGGGGCGCCGATGGCCGCCGCCGCTTCGCCGGCGTTGGCTCGCGCCCGCTCCAGGGCGGGACGGGCGGCGGATAGGACCGGTGATGCCTCGGACGCCGCGGAGGGGGTCTCGCCTTCGACGATGAGCGGGTGGTCGGCCGGATAGGGCGGATACAGGTCCTCGACCATGTCAGGCCCCAGTTCCTCGGCGAGCAAGGCCCGGTCGATCTCCTCTTCGATGTTGGACCTGAGGTCCCACGCCATCACGTGGGCCCAGGTCAGCGTGTGCTCGGGCTTCCACGATTCGGGCTGGTAGGAGCGGTTCTGGAGGCCCAGGATCGCGTACTCGAGGGACAACTCCGCTCCTCCGGGGCGTTCGTCCAAGTAGGCGTTGACGCCGGCGGCGTAGGCATCGAGGTAGAGGCGGACGTCGTCGGGCAGCGAGGCGTACTCCTCCTCGGCCAGTCGCTCGAAACCCAGCGTGCGGAGGAAGACATCGGTCTCTAGCTGGCTCTCGCCGAACATCTCCGCGAGCCGCCCGGCCCCGATGTGGCGCCAGGTGTCCATCTGCCAGAACCGGTCCTGGGCGTGCACGTAACCCTGGGCGAAGAAGAGGTCCCAGGCTGTGGAGGCCGTGATGTGGGGGACCCCCGAGTCGTCCCGAACGACCGTGGCGCCTTCGTGGAGCCCGGGGACGGACACCTCGCCCTCGGTCACCGGGAAGGAGCGGCGAACCAGCCAGACGCCCCCTCCGAACGCGCCGAGTGCGAGCACCAGCAGGACGACGACGAGCCAGCGCAGCACCCTCATGCGACGGAGACCCTAACCCGGACTCGAGCGAGGTTGTGCTAACCGCGGTCGAGCAGCGATAGTGGAGGCATGTCGGGCACTGCTGCCGTCGCCGCGGTTGTCTTCTCCCACCTGGGAGGGCTGGACGAGATCGCCATGCTCGCGGTGCCGGCGGCGGCGATCATCGTGTTTCTTCGCCGATCGGAGCGAAAGGCTCAGGAACGCCAGGCGGCGCGAGCCGCTCCCGACGTCGAAGCGCCATCTGCCGACCGCTAAGCTCCTTGGCCGATGAGTGACCAGCTCACCGCCGCTGCCCAGGCGATGAACGTTCCCGAACCGCTGGTGGAGCGTTCGGCGCGGGCCCGCGCGGCGGCTTCTGGGATGTCGTACGAGGAAGTGCTGGCCGCATGGGCCGGTGGGGGAGCGGTGGCCGCGGCTGCCCCACCTGCCGAAGCACCGACGGCCGAGCCAGAGGCCGCCCCCGAGGAGACCCCTGCCGCCGAAGAAGCAGCTGCCCCGGTTCCGGAACCGGCAACTCCCGCTGCCCCGGCCGCCCCGGCGGCGCCGCCACCCGTGGCGGTCGCCGCGTTCGAGGAGATGGACGAAGAGGCTGAGCCGGTCGAGCCGCTGCCTCTCGGCGAGCGGGTCCGCCTCGCCGGACGGGTCGGGGCGTGGTCCGGAGCGATCCTCGGCCTTCTCGGCCTGGTCCTCGGCTCCACGTGGCTCCTCGGAGCCGCGTCGGTGGCGGGCGAGGAGGGCGCCTACAGCCCTGCGGTCGAGGTGACGACGTCGACGTTCCTCATCGGCGTGACCCTGCTGTCGATCGTCTTCGGAGTGATCGTCGCCGCATTCAGCCGTGCTGCCGCCGGTTGGTTGCATCCCGGTGCCCGCCTGGAGGGCCGTTTCAAGGCCACCGTGGCGTTGGGGATCGCGCTGGGCTTGGTGCTCGGTGTCGCCGCCGGTTCGGTGATGGTCTCTGCCTTCGGCGAGCCGATCGAAGGGGCCGAGGGCATGTCGGTCCTGCGGATCGTTCCGGCTGTCTTCGTGGTTGCCCTGGGCGGGGCGGCGTTGGGTTGGCTCACGGCTGCCCTGGTCCAGGTGATCGGAGTCCCCGTCGGCGTTCGTGAGGAGGACGCCGAAGAGATCGAAGAGGTGCGCGGTCGCCTGCGCGCCGCTCTCAGCATCCCCGTCGCCGCCGTCGTGTTGTTGGCGCTGATCGTCCTCCCGCTGGGGATGGTCTTCATCCGCTCCAACGAGATGGCTTCGGGCGGAGCCGCACTCCTGGCCATCGTCGCGGCCGGCTCGATCCTCGGCATCTCGTCGATCTCCGCCAGCCGCCCCACCATGCGTATCACCTTCGGAGAGTTCATGGTGGCCGTGGCCGGCGTGGCCACGGTCGTCTTGATCATCTTCGCCGTGATCCAGACCCGGGCCGAGCCTTCCGAGGAGGCGACCGACGAACCGGCCGCTACGGAGGAGACCACCGCCGGGGAAGGTGCAGAAGAGGGCGACGTCGACGCCATCGAGGACACCGACGGCGACGCTCTCGTTCGTCGCATCGTTCTCTGATCAGAGCCTCGGCGCCGACTGGTCCGTTACGCCGGGAGTGGTATCGGGTTTGGGGGTTGGGGGCGCGTTGGGGAGGGTGGTGCCGTCGGGTCGGATGTATTGGGGGTGGGTGGCGGTGCCTTGGAGTTTCGATCTTTGTTGGTGGATGAGGGTGTGGTGGTGTGGGCAGCGGAGGATGAGGTTGTCGAGGTTTGTGGGGCCGTGGTGTTGCCACCAGGAGCGGATGTGGTGGGCGTCGCACCAGGTGGTGGGGCGGTGACAGGCGGGGAACCGGCGGTGGCGGTCCCGGAGTCGTAGTGCCCGCGGGGCTGGCGGTTCTTCGGGTTCTTTCTAGGTCGAGGATTTCTGAGTGGGGCCGGTGATGAGCCGGCATATGTGGGCGTCGCAGGCCAACCTGCGGGGTGTCTTCGGGTCGCAGGAAGGTGCCGTCGAGGTATTCGGAGCGGCCTTCGGGTTTGTCGCCGGTCAGTGTGTGCCAGTCGATGATGGCGGTGAGGTGGGGCCGGTTGTCGTGGTCGGTGGGGGCGGCACCGGAATCCAGGTGCCGGCGGGCGAGTTCGGTGAGGGCTTCGCCTCTCCGTGCCGGCGCCGGGCCTAGCTGGTCTTTGGGGGTGGTGGCGACGATCTCTGACATCAACCCGTCCGAGGGCGGCAGAGAGGGTGCGGAACGATTCCCGGTCCAGGTCCCCGTCGATGCGTCCCTGCCGTCCATGGTTTCGGGCAGGTAGAGGCGGGACGGTTCTTCGGTCTCGCCCGGGGTGTCGGGTTCGGCATGCAGATGACACCAATGCTCCACACCGACGCGTGTCGGAAACAGACAGGCCACTCACCGCGTCGACCAGTGTCTCCTCGTCCGAACCGAACTGGTCGGGGAGCCGGTGCTGGCGAACGCCAAGACCACCGCCTGGTCGAAACTCAACCTCCCGGAAGCTACCGCCGCCCAGACCAGCCGCATCCGCTCCAACGACCGGGCCAAAAACACTTCCCGGCGAGCCCGCCTCGCCGACATGCCACAGCGGTGCATCAGAAACGCCGCGGTCGAGGTGTGACCGTCGTACTCGAACCCCCGCTCCCGGTCCAGGGCCGCCAACTCGGACAGGAACGTCAACCGGTGGCCGGTCAGGTCGTCCCAGGACTCGGCGACTACATCCATCCCCACGCCCCCCTGCATCGAACGACTGTTCGACCATGCCCCCAACCCAGACCACCCCGGGGACACCAACCAGAGGGGTGCGATCGGAGGGGCCGGCGAGGCGTCAGTTGCCGCGGATGGCGAGGATGCCCATGGCGGCCAGCACGACTCCGTAGAGGCCCAGCGCCATGATCAGGCCGGCGGCGAAGAAGCGGTTCAGCAATGGGCGCTCGAACCGCAGGTGCATGTACCAGCCCACGACGATCACGAACTTGAGTACCGCCAGGATCAGCAGCAGGGCCACGTTCACGGCGCCGAGTTCCAGCGCGTTGTCGATGTAGAACAAGGCCACCTCGATGGCGGTGAGGACCGCCAACAGGGCCGCGATCCTCCAATACTGGCGGATCGATGGATGCGGGGGATGCGTATCGCTGGCCATCACACTCTCGCGGCGTCGATGAGATAGACGACGGTGAAGATCACGATCCAGATGATGTCGACGAAGTGCCAGTAGAGGCCCACCATCTCGACGTTCATGCCCTTCTCTTCGGACAGCCGTCCTTTGAAGCGGGAGATGCCCCACAGGGAGAGGAGCATGAAGACACCGATCGCCACGTGCAGCCCGTGGAATCCGGTGAGCACGTAGAAGGCGGAGGCGACCGGGTTCGTGGTGAGCTTCATGTCGTAGTGGACGATGAACTCGGTGAACTCGAACACCTGGCCGGCGAGGAACACCGACCCCAGAGCTGCGGTGGCGAACAGCCAGGTGCGGGCTTGGGGCTGGTCGTCTCGGGAGACGGCGTTGTGGGCCAACACCATCGTCAAGGAGCTCATGAGGAGGACGAACGAGCTCACCGACGTGAACGGGATGTCGTACACCTCCCGGGGGTAGATGTTGAAGCCCGTCCGGTTCGAGTACAGCAAGTAGTTGGTGATGAGCGCCCCGAAGAACAGGAACTCGGAGCTCAAGAACAGCCACATGCCGAGCTTGCGGCTGTCGACACCGGTCGACTCGTGCTCGGCGTGGCCGTGAGATTCAGGGTGGACTGCTTCGGCCATCAGTGTGCCTCCGCCGGTTGCAGGTTTCCGGGAGCCGCGTCGTCGGGCTCGTCTTCGAGAGGCTCGATACCCCAGCCGATGAAGGAGATCAGAGTCAAGAGGACGCCGCCGACGATCAGCGCCTTACCCCAGGCGCTGGTGTGATAGATGATCCCGTAGCTGATGATGGTGATGGCCAGCCCGACCAGGAACGGGAAGTACGAGGGGTTGGGCAGGTGGATCGGGGCGGGCGGGTTGTGACCGATCTCCTCGAGGTCGGCGATGACCTGATCGGCCTCTGGCCGCCGCACGGCCCGGCCCTCTTCGTCCTCGGTGTACTTCCGGCGCCAGAAGTCGTCGAGTGACTCGACCACCGGGGAGACGGCGAAGTTGTACTCGGGGGTCGGGTTGGGAATCATCCACTCCACGGTGCGGGCGTCCCAGGGATCCAGGCCGGAGGGCTCACCGTGGGTCTTCGAGCGCCACCAGTTGTACATGAAGAACAGGATCGACAGGGCGATGGTGAACGCCCCGATCGTCTCGATCTGGTTCCAGGTCTCGAGGCCGGCTTCGGCGGGATACTTCCATGTGCGGCGCACCATTCCCTGCAGGCCCAGCCAGTGCATCGGGGCGAACGTCATGTTCATGCCGATGAACATGAGCCAGAAGTGGATCTTGCCGAGACGCTCGTTCATGAGCCGGCCCCGCAGCTTCGGGTACCAGTAGTAGAGGCCCGAGAAGAGACCGAAGATCGCCCCGCCGAAGAGCACGTAGTGGAAGTGGCCGACGATGTAGTAGGTGTCGGTCTGCTGCCAGTCGGAAGGCACGATCGAGTGGGTGACGCCGGAGAGGCCGCCGATGACGAACATCGCCACGAACCCGACCGAGAACAGCATCGCCGTGTTGAAGCGGATCTTCCCCAGCCACATGGTGCCGAGCCAGTTGAAGATCTTGATTCCGGTCGGGACGGCGATCGTCATGGTCGCCAGACCGAAGGCCGCCTGGGCCACCGGGCTGATCCCCGACGAGAACATGTGGTGCGCCCACACGCCGAAGCCCAAGAAGGCGATGGCGGCGCCGGCGAACACCACCGCCGAGTACCCGAACAGTGGCTTGCGGCTGAAGGTGGGGATCACTTCCGAGACGATCCCCATCGCCGGCAGGATGAGGATGTAGACCTCGGGATGGCCGAACAGCCAGAACAAGTGCTGCCAGAGGATGGGGTCACCGCCGTTCGACGCCTGGAAGAACACGCTCCCGAACTGACGGTCGAAAGTCGCCAAGAACAGTGCCACGGCGATGATCGGCAGGGAGAAGAGCATCAGGAAGGCCACAACCGTGGTCATCCAGGCGAAGACGGGCATCCGGAGGAGGCGCATGCCCTTCGCTCGCATGTTGAAGACGGTGACGATGAAGTTGATCGACGAGATCAGCGAAGCCAGGCCCAGGATCTGCAGCCCCATCGACCAGTAGTCCATGGCCGTGCCGGTGGAGTAGAAAGGCCCAGCGTTGGGCTGGTAGCCGAACCAGCCGCCGTTGGGGGAGTCCGCCAGGAAGTTGAACGCTCCCGGACCGCCGTTGATCGGGATGTTCCCGGTGATCCCGTCGGGTGTCATGGGGGCGAAGGACGTTCCGAAGATGAACGACGAATAGAGGAAGATCCCGCCGAAGAAGAAGACCCACCACGACAGGGCGTTGAGGCGAGGGAACGCCACGTCCCGGGCGCCCAACTGCAGCGGCAACAGATAGTTGAAGAAGGCCGCCGACGCCGGCATGACGAAGAGGAAGATCATCGTCGTGCCGTGCATCGTGAACAGAGCGTTGTAGGCACCGGCGGTGAGGAACTCCGAGTTGGCCTGGGCCAGGTGGACGCGGAGCAACAACGCCTCGATGCCGCCCAACAGGAAAAAGAGGAACGAGGCATAGCCGTACATCGTCCCGATCCGCTTGTGGTCGACGGTCGTGATCCACGACCACAGACCGGTCTCCGACCGGGGTTTTCGATAGATGGTGGTGACAGGCCGAGCGGCTACGTCAGTCACGATGACCCCTTCGACGGCTCACGTGTTGCTCACTCCTCATTCCAATGTCTTCAGCCAGGCGATCAAATCGTCGATCTCGGCTTCGGTGAGACCGAGGTCGGGCATGAAGCTGCCGGGCTTGACCGACGGCGGATCGGCCAGCCAACGCTTGAGTGCGGTGTCGTAGTCCTCGCCGTGCTCGGGCAGGGCGGCCCCGGCGAAATGCGTCCGGTACTGATCGGCGAAATGCGTCAGGTTGGGACCGTTGAACGCATCACGCGGCAGGACGTTGTCGGTGATGTTCTGGTCGTTGTCCTCGAAATCGATGGCGTGGCACTGGACGCATCCGGCGTTCTGGAACACCTGCAAGCCTTCGAACTCGGGCGTTCCTTCGTCGGGCACCGCGGCCGGTTCGAGTTGGCGGGCCAGCCAGGCGTCGAACTCGGCGCG
Organism: Acidimicrobiia bacterium; assembly: GCA_035305585.1. Taxonomy (GTDB): domain Bacteria; phylum Actinomycetota; class Acidimicrobiia; order Spongiisociales; family ZC4RG35; genus ZC4RG17. The sequence goes on from DATGOV010000028.1 coordinate 48,009, forward strand.
TGGCACGGCCTCTACCTGGGCCCGCATCAACGAGTGGGACAGACCGCAGAACTCGGCACAGTGGGCGTAGTAGGTGCCCGGCTCGTCGGCCTGGAGCCGCAGGATCGTCTCCTGGCCCGGCACCAGGTAGCGCTTGCCGTTGAGCTTCGGCACCCAGAAGTTGTGGACCACGTCCTCAGAGGTCATGAGGGCACACACCTCTTCGTCCGCCGGTATGACCATCGTGTTGGCGGTCTCGATCTCGACCCCGTCGGGGATGCCTTCCAGGTTCGAGTAGCGGAACTCGAACCACCACTGGTGGCCGATGACCTCCACGCGCATGGCGTCTGGCGAGCATTCGGTCAGGTCGAACACGGTGCGCACCGTGGGGACGGCGATCGTGGCCAGGATCAGGGCCGGGATGACCGTCCAGATCACCTCCAGCTTGGCGTTGCCGTGGATCTGCTTCGGCTCCTTGCGGCCGGGGCGGTCCCGGAAGAAGATCGCGGCGACGATGATCGCCAGCTGTACGAAGAAGAAGACACCCGTTGCGATCCAGAAGACCGGCCAGAACAGGTCGTCGATCTGGCGGGCGAACGGGCCCTGGGGGTCCAAGGAATTGAGGGGAGCGTCCTCGACATCTGGCGCGACCAGCTGACACGCTGATACGACGAGCGCCAGGAGGACCAGACCTGCGAGCCGGAGAGATCGGAGTCGGGATCTCATCGGCCCGCATCATACGGTGAGACCCCACCAGGACCAACCTGATCGGGTACGACACCAGCTGGTCCCGGCGGCGGCATCGCGGCCGAGTGTGGGCTAGGTCTGGAGCCCGGTACTCTGTTCCTCGCAGTGGATTCACCCAGCGTCGTCATCGCCGAGCCGTCGGTCAGGCGCGGAGTCGTTTCGGCCTACTTCGCTCTCACCAAGCCCCGGATCATCGAACTGTTGCTGATCACGACGGTTCCGGCCATGGTGCTGGCGGCGGAGGGGTGGCCCGGCTGGTGGCCGGTGCTCGCCACGCTCATCGGCGGCTCGCTGTCGGCGGGCGGCGCCAACGCCATGAACAACTGGTTCGACCGGGACATCGACGAGGTCATGCGGCGCACCCGCCGCCGGCCCTTGCCCCGGCACGAGATCGAGCCCGCCGCCGCTCTCCGGTTCGGGATCGTCCTCGGAGTGGCCGGCTTCGCCTGGTTGTGGGCCTTCACCAACATCCTCGCTGCACTCCTCTCGACCGCGGCGCTCCTCTTCTATGTCCTCGTCTACACGATGGGGCTGAAGCGGCGCACCGCCCAGAACATCGTCATAGGAGGGGCAGCCGGTGCTGTTCCCCCCCTCGTCGGCTGGGCGGCGGTGACGGGCGAGATCGGTCTTCCTGCCTGGGTCCTGTTCGCCCTGGTCTTCTATTGGACGCCGCCTCACTTCTGGGCTCTGGCGCTCCGCTTCGAGGACGACTACGCCAGGGCACGGGTGCCGATGCTCCCGGTGGTGCGGGGCACTGAGCAGACCCTCCAGTCGATCCTGCTCTACTCGGTGACGATGGTCCTCTTGTCACTCCTGCTCGTCCCCGTCGGACGCATGGGATGGGTCTATCTGGTGGCGGCCATCGGTAGCGGCGCCTGGTTCCTGTGGAGCGCCTGGCGAGTGAAGCGGGAGCCTGCCCGGGCGATGAAGCTGTTCACCGACTCGACGGTCTATCTCGCGGTGCTGTTCGCGGCGGTGGCCGTCGATGTCTTCGTGCGATGATCGACGCCATCGCCTTAGTCCTCGTTTGGGTCTTCCCGCCCTTGGTGGTCGCTTTGCTCGTGTGGAGGGCGTTCCGGGCGCGGAGTGACGGCCAGTGATGGCCGCGGTCTCGTATCCCCCGATTCCCCTGTTCGACGTCGGACCGCTCACTCTCTCCCTCCACGGCTTCTTCGCCGCCATTGGCTTCATGGTCGGCGCCTGGCTCGCCACCAACGAGGTCCGCAAGAGAGGGCTCGACGTCGAGGCGTACCAGTCGGCGCTGACCTGGGGTCTGATCGGTGCGCTGATCGGCGCCCGCTACCTCACCACGCCTGCCGCTCTCTTGGCCGGTGTCCCCCTGCTCGACGCTCTCGACCCGCTCGGAGGCAACTTCTCGATCATGGGCGGCTTCGTCGGCGGCATCGTCGGCGGGCTCTTGCGGATCCGCCGTTCGGACCTCCCCGTGCTACCCACCCTCGATGCGTCGGCTTTCGGATTGGCGATCGGAACGGTCGTGGGACGGATCGGCGACCTCGCCATCGTGGAGCACCTGGGGCGACCGACGACCGTGGCGTGGGGATACGGTGTCCGGCCCGGCTACGACCTCGCTCCCCAGCACGATATCCTCGAATGCAGCGCCGCCCAGGCGCTGCCGAGCGGCTATTGCCCGGTTCCCGACTTGGGGACGATCGCGGCTCCTGTCCAGGAGGGCATCTACCACCACGTGGCGGCCTACGACATGATCGGGGCCGGTATCCTGCTCGGAGTCCTGTATCTCGCGAGCCGCCGCTTCGAGTTGCCGGCCGGACGGCTCTTCTTCTCGTGGGTGGCGTGGTACGGCTTCCAACGCTTCCTCCTCGACTCGTTGCGATTCGGGCTGGGCGACGCCACGATCGGCCCATTCACCTGGAATCAGGTGTCGGGGTTGGCGGCCGGCGTCGGAGGTTTGGTCCTGATGTGGGTGGTGGGGCGACGCCCCCAGCCCCAGACCTCGGTCGATTCAGAAGTGGGACGCGGGAGCTCCGACGAGGACTGATCGCATCTTGCGGCCTCGCGGCTTTGGGCGTACACTCGCCCCTCACATGTCAGCGCAGCGCTTTTTCGGCTATTTCGTCTTTACCGGGCCCGGCCCGGGTTGACGTGATGGCCTGATCGAGCGCAGCACCACCACACCAACCCGGAGCCGGACGCTCCGGGTTTCTGTATTCCCGGGGCGCCTCCTCACAGGAGAAGGACAATGGAGCGCAAGGCAAACAAGACCCCAGGGAAACCGAAGACAGTCGTCGCCGTCGGATCCGTCCGCATCGGCTTCGATGCCTTTCCGGTGATCGCCGGTCCGTGCGCCATCGAGTCGGAAGACCAGATCCGGGCGGTGGCCGAAGCCGTGGCCGACTGCGGCGGGGCGATCCTTCGCGGCGGCGCCTGGAAGGTCACGTCGTCGCCCTACGGCTTCCGCGGCCTGGGGGAAGAAGCGGTGGACATGCTCGTCGCCGCCGGGAAGGAAGCCCAGCTCCCGACCGTGACCCAGGTGCTCGAAGCGTCCCATGTCGAGAAGGTGGCCGGGAAGGTCGACATGTTGGAGATCAACTCGGGGAACATGCAGGACTTCGAGTTGTTGCGTGAGGCCGGGCGGTCCGGGATGCCGGTGCTGCTGCGCCGCGGTCCCTCCGCCACCATCGACGAGTGGCTGTGGGCTGCCGAGTACCTCCTGGCGGAGGGCAACGACGACGTGGTCCTCGTCGAACGCGGCATCCGCACTTTCGGGGCCGTGGGAGTCGACACGCTCGACATCGGGGCGGTGCCGACCCTGAAAGAGACCACCCATCTCCCGGTGATCGTCGACCCCTCCCACAGCGCCGGAGGGCCGCTGCGGGTCAAGCCGCTGGCCTTGGCGGCCCAGGGGGTCGGCGCCGACGGTGTGATCGTCGAGGTCCATCCCAACCCGGAGGTGGCGCAGTCGTCGCAGTCCCAGATCGGGATCGGAGCGTTCGAGGACCTGATGACCAGCCTCGGCATCTCCCGGGTGCGGCGTCACATCGACCAGATCGACCGCCAGATCGTCCGCCTGCTGGCTCGGCGCCAAGCCCTTTCGCTGGAGATCGGCAGAGTGAAGCAAGCCCGGGGTCTGCCCGTTCACATCCCCGACCGGGAGAGCGAGCTCCTCGATGTCGTGAAAGACGAGGCGCGCCACCTGGGCCTCGATGTCGAGCACGTCGTCCAGCTGTTCGAGCTCGTCCTCGCCGAATCGCGCCGCCTCCAGCACGACATGCGGGCGTCGGAGCAGTCCGCGGCTGTTTCCTGAGCGTCAGTTCGACTGGCGAGGGCGGGGCTTGATCCGGCTCGCCAACTCGTCGAAGTTGGTATCGGGGTGCATCTCCGTCCCCGCGCGGAACGTCGCCCGGCCGATCAGGTGGGCGCTGATCGGGGCGGTCAGGTACTGGAACAAGATCACCAGGATCAGCTTGGTGGTGTGACCCACTCCCGCCATGGCGAGCACGGCTCCCGTCAGCGCCAGCGCCATGCCCAGGCTCGCCGGCTTGGTGGCTACGTGCATCCGGGCGAACACGTCACCGAACCGCTGGAGGCCGATCGCCGCGATCAGGGCCAGTCCGGCGCCAGCCAGGATCAGGATCGAGGCCAACACTTCGATCATCGGGCACCTCGGCGTTCGACGAAGGTGGAGACGAGTGTCGTCCCGGTGAACCCGAGCAAGGAGGCCACCACCATGATGTCGAGGTAGAGGCTCTCCCCGGTCCGGGCCGCCAGGACCGCCAACCCGATCACCACGATCACGAGGAGGGAGTCGAGGGCGACCACCCGGTCGGGCAACGATCCCCCGCGGGCCATCCTGACGATGCACAGGGCGGCGGCGATGGACAGTGCTGCCAGGGCGATGGTGGTGCTGACTTGCAGCATCAGGCGACCTCCTCTCGTTCGGCTCCAGGGACCACGACGCCCCGCCGCGGGAACGCCGCCATCACCAATGCCTCGAGATGGTGGATGGCGCGGCGGCTCGCCTGGATCGATTCGAGGTGGAGGACGTGGATGAAGAGGGTCCACGTCTCCTCGTCGAGCTCCAAGGTCAGCGTCCCCGGGGTGAGCGAATTGAGGTTGGCGACTGTCGTGGCGATGAACGGTGAGCGGGTGCGGAGGCGGATCGACACCACGGCTGGATTGATCCGATCGCCGGGCGTCACGACCTCCCAAGCGATGATCATCGACGCCCTGACGAGCTCACGGATGAAGTAGGCGGCGAGGACGAGGAACGCCTTTGGTCGGAAACCGTGACTGACCCGTGGGGGGACGACCTTGATCTTGCGGGTGATCAGCACGGCGATCAGGAGCCCCGAGAGGACATTCGCCCACGTCACGTCCTCCCACAGGGCGACCCAGATGGCGGTCAGCCACACGATGGCGGTGACCGTCCGTCTCATCGGCCCAGCACCGCCTCGACGTATTGTCCCGGGTCGAACAGGAAGCCGGCCGCCCGTTCCCCCAGCTCGTACAGGGGAGCCGCCGCCACGACGAAGAGCAAACTCGCTCCCACGAGGGCGGCTGTGGAGCCCACCATCAGAGGAGGGAGCTTGGGCCTGGTGGTCTCCAGGCCCTCCGGGAGAGGCGGGGCCTCGTCGGGGGCGCCCCAGAAGACCCCAGCCCAGATCTTCGTCATCGAGAAGAGCGTCAGGATGCTGACGAACAGCGCGACACCGACGGTGACGTAGGCCCCCACCTGCAGCCCGCTCTGGATCAGGGTCAGCTTGGCGACGAAACCCGACAGGGGAGGCACCCCGGCGAGGCTGAGCGCCGGGATCAGAAAGAGTGCGGCCAGGAACGGGCTGGTGTGGAGCATCCCTCCCAGACGGCGGAGGGCGGCGGTCCCGGTGCGTTCCTCGATCAAGCCGCCGACCATGAACAGGGTCGTCTTGATCACGATGTGGTGGACGATGTAGAAGACGGTCGCCGCCAGTCCGGCGACGGTGAAGAGGCCCAGGCCGAAGATCATGTAACCGATCTGGCTGACGATGTGGAAGCTGAGGATCCGTTTCACGTCGTCTTGGGCGATGGCCCCGAGGACCCCGACCGTCATCGTGAGACCCGCCAGCACCAACAACAGGGTGGAGTGGCTGTCCTGGAAGAACAACAGGGTCTGGGAGCGGACGATGGCGTACACGCCCACCTTCGTCAACAGGCCGGCGAAGATCGCGGTGACGGGGGCGGCAGCCGTCGGATAGGAGTCAGGCAGCCAGAAGAACAGCGGGAAGATCGCCGCTTTGATGCCGAAGACGACGAGGAACAGCACGCCGATGGCATCCCGGAGGGCAGGGTCGATCTCTGCCAGCTTCGAAGACAGGTCGGCCATGTTGACGGTTCCGGTGGCGGCATAGATCAGCCCTACCGCGGTGACGAACAGAGTGGAGGCGAGGAGGCTGATGACCACATACGTGGTCCCGTGCCGGACTTGCGGTTTGGAACCTCCCAGGGTGATGAGCACGTAGCTCGAGACGAGTGTGACCTCGAAGGCCACGAACAGGTTGAAGAGATCGCCGGTCGCGAAGGAAGCAGACACCCCCGAGGCGAGCAGCAGATACACGGGGTGGAAGAACAGGGTGGTGTCGTCGGTGCGGGCGGATCCGATGGCATAGACGAAGACCGCCAGGAGCATCAACGCGGCGACGGACAGCATGATGGCTGAGAACAGGTCGACCACGATGGAGATGCCGATCGGAGCGGGCCAGTCTCCGACCACCACCGTGACCACCGACCCGTCCTTCACCGCGAGGAGCAGGAGCACCGACGAGATCAGGGTGACGGACAGGGCCACCACGCCGAGGATCCGTCGCAGGGTGTGCTGTCGCCCCAGAGCCAAGGACAGCGCCGCCGCGCCGAACGGCACGATCACCGGGACGAGAGGGGTCATCCTCACGACGCCTCCTCGTCCACGACGATCTCTTCCTCGGCCTCGCGCTCGCGGAGGGCGGTCGTGGTAGCGATCCGGACGTCTTCGACGTCGTCTTCGACTTCGTCGGATCGAGTCAGCAGCCAGCTGCGATAGGCGAGGGCCAGCAGGAAAGCGGTGGAGCCGAACGTGATGACGATGGCCGTGAGGGCCAGGGCTTGGGGAATGGGATCCGCCGCCGGGCCGGCGCCGCCCCCGACGATCGGGGGCCGTCCGGCACGTCCTCCCGCCAGCAGCAGCAGGAGGTTCGCTCCGTGTGTCAGGAGGGCCAGGCCGATGACGATCCGGCTCAGGTTGCGCTGGAAGAGGAGATACGTGCCGGCCCCGTAGAGCACCGCGACGACGAGAGCGAGGACGAGGACGATCACGGCCCGTTCTCCGTCTGTGCCAGCGACAGGATCAGCTTCGCCCCCATCCCGACGACCACCATGAAGACGCCGATGTCGAAGACCAGGGCGCTGGTGAGGTGGATCGCGCCGAGCACGGGGACTTCGAGCGTGACCTTGGCGGCCTCGAGGAAGGCGTCGCCCCACAACCAGCCGGCCGTGCCCGTGAGGAGGGCCGTCGTCAAGCCGGCTCCCATGATCACCTCCGAAGGAGCCGGGAGGGAGTTCCTGGCACCCTCCCAGCCGACCGCCACGAGGCGGATCATGAGCCCGGCGACGATCACGAGGCCGGCGACGAAACCGCCTCCGGGAGCGTTGTGGCCGCGAAAGAGCAGGAACAGGGCGAACACGGTTGCCGTGCGGATGACCACGTCGGCCGTCATCTGCAGGATCAAGGAACGGTCGATCACGTCCGTTCCTCCGACGATCGTTTCACCAGCTCCTCCTCGCTGGGCACGTCGGCGCCGTTGCGGTTGGCGAGGATCAGAGCCGCCGCGCCCAGGGCGACCACGGTGAGGACGGTGATCTCGCCCAACGTGTCGAAGGCGCGGAAGTCGGTGAGGATCACGTTGACCACGTTGGCTCCTCCTCCCTCCGGTTCCGAACGCGTCAGGTATTCACCGCTCAGCGGTGCCACCTCGCGGGAGGCCGCCGCCCAGAGGGCGAATGCTCCTGCGGTGATCCCGGTGAGGACCGAGAGGATCAGCCGGCTCACCTGGCGGAGCCGCCATTGGATGTTCTCGAAGTAGGTGGGCAGATGGTGGAGTACGAGGACGAAGAGGCCCAGCGTCAGTGTCTCGATGAGCATCTGGGTCAACGCCAGGTCGGGAGCACCCTGGATCACGAACAAGACGGCGACGCCGTAACCGGTGGCCCCGAGGAAGAACACCGCCCCGAGTCGACGGGTCACCATCGCGGTGCCCATCGCGGCCGCGCACACCAGCACCGCCGTGACCAACTGGATGGGGTGCTCGGCGACGATCAGTCGATCGGGCAAACGAAAGGCCCGGTACAGGATCACTCCGGGGCCGATCACGGCAGTCGCCACGATGATTCCCAGGTAGATGGGCAGTGAGCCGTTCTGCACCGTGGCCGTGACCCGATCGGCGATACGGTTGAGGGCCACCACGGACGAGGCGTACACCATCTTCGCCCGGGGGAGACGGGCTGTCGCCTCCTGGAGACGTGTCGGAGGCCGTCTCCACAGCAGCCATCCACCGCCGAGCGCCAGGACCGACAGCAGTAGGGGGAGGTTGAACCCGTGCCACAAGGCGAGGTGATGCCCTTCCGACCCCAGCGCCCGCGACGCGTCACCGACCAGTCCGTCGGCCAGTCCCGGGAAGAGGCCGGCGACCAACGAGACGACGGCCAACAGGGCGGGGCCGAAGACGAACCACTCCGAAGGCCGGGGAACCGATTCGACCACTTCGCTTCGGGACTCATGGCCGAACCGCGTGAACGCACCGGCGTAGAAGCGCAGCGCATACGCAGTGGTCAGGACCGAACCCGCCACAACGCCGATCGTCACCGCCCATCCGGCTTCTTCGAGGAGGCTCGCCAGCGCCGCCTCCTTGGTCACGAAGCCGAGGAGAGGAGGCAGCCCGACCATCGATGCCGCGGCCACGGCGGCGACTCCCGCCGTCACCGGCAACGACCGGGCGATGGCACCCAGCCGGCGGATGTCGCGAGTGCCGGCGCGGTGGTCGACGATTCCCGCCACCATGAACAGGGCCGCCTTGAACACGGCGTGGGCCAAGATCATCGCCGCGCCGGCGAACATCGCCTGGGGCGTGCCCATCCCCACCAGGACCATGATGAATCCGAGCTGGGACACGGTCCCCTGGGCGAGGATCAGCTTCAAGTCGACCTGAGTGGTCGCCCTCCACCCACCCACGATCATCGTCAACAGACCCACCCCGCACACCACCGGCCGCCACCAATCGTGGAGACCGGCGAACGCAGGAGCCAGCCGGGCGACGAGATAGATCCCGGCTTTGACCATGGTGGCCGAGTGGAGGTAGGCGCTGACCGGAGTGGGGGCGGACATCGCACCGGGCAACCAGAAGTGGAATGGGAATTGGGCGGATTTCGTGAAGGCGCCGACGAGTACGAGGGCCAAAGCGGCACCGGCCACGGGCCCTGTCGGCGGGTTGGCGACCAGGCTGGACAGCGAGTAGGTGCCCCCCTGCTGGGCGAGCATCACGATTCCCGCCAGCATCGCCAGACCGCCGAGGGTCGTGACGAGCAGAGCCTGGAGGGCGGCAGAGCGGGCCAGGGCCTCCTCGTCCTCGAATCCGATCAACAGGTACGAGGCGATCGACGTGAGCTCCCAGAACAGGTACAGGACGAGCAGGTTGTCGGCCACCACCACGCCGAACATGGCTCCGGCGAATCCCACGAGATAGGCGGTGAACCGGCCCAGGCCCTCTCTGTCCCCGAAGTACTGCCAGGCATAGACGAAGACGAGGGTCCCGATTCCGCCGATCAAGACGACCATGAGCGTTCCGAAGCCGTCCAGCCGGAGGTCCAGGTCCAGGCCGATCGCCGGGAGCCAGGAGACCGTCTCGGTCCGAGGCGCGGAGATCGTGACGAGCCATGCCAGCGACGACGCCGGAGCCACGGCTCCCAACAGCAACACGCGCCGACCCAGACGTCTGCCGAGGGCGGCACACGCCAGGAGGACCGCAGTGTGGAGGATCAGTACCGGGATCACAGTGTGCGGGTCGTTCGGTCGGCCGAGTTGCGCCCGGGCACGGCCGGGCGGCGGGTCGTCGCCGGCGATCGAGGGGGCCTCGCCCGCCTCACAGTCCGGTCGTCGTGTCGACGATCAGGTGGTCGACGACCTTCTCCAGAGCCTCACGGCTCGACGCTCCCTCTTCGAGGGCGCGGTGGTAGACGTCGAGCTGGCGGCGGGCACTGGTGCCCTCCTTGGCGATCGTGCGTATGTGGGACACCTCTTCGGTGATCCCCAGGCGGCGGGCGTCGACTTCGGTGAGCACGAGGAGTTCTTCTACCAGATCTCGGAACTCCACCAATTCGCCGCGGCCGAAGTCCATGAGGCTCCCCTCCACCCCATAGCGCTGGGCGCGCCACATGTTCTCGGAGATCAGCATCGGCGCGTACGTGCGCCACCGCTTGTTCTCGGTGCGCAGCCGGAAGAGCATCTCGAGCAAGGCCAGATAGAGGCCGGCGACGGCGATCCCGTCGAGGAGCCGCGTGCAGATGTCGGCCACCCTCATCTCGAGCGTCGGATAGCGATGCGACGGGCGGATGTCCCACCACAGCTTGGTGGCGTCCTCGATGATCCCGGCGTCGACGAGGACCTTCACGTGGCGCTCGTACTCCGACCAGGAGTTGAACTCCTCAGGGACACCCGTGCGCGGCATCGTCTGGAAGACGGAGAGGCGATAGCACTGGAGGCCGGTCTCCCTTCCGGTCCAGAACGGCGATGAGGTCGACAACGCCAGCATGTGGGGGAGGAAGTAGCGGACTTGGTTCATCAAGTCGATCCGCAGGTCCGGGTCGTCGATGCCGACGTGGACGTGCATCCCGCAGATGACGAGCCGGCGGGCCACCTGCTGGAAGTCGGTGGCTAGTTGCTTGTAGCGGGCGTCGTCGGTGTGGGTCTGGTCCCACCACTGGGCGAACGGGTGGGTGGAGGAGGCGATGATGGCGGCGCCGAACTCCTCGACGACCGCCGATAGCTCGCGTCGTAGCCGGGCCAGGTCGGAGTGGGCTTCCTGGAGGGTGCGACTCGTACGCGTGCCGACTTCGATCTGCGCTTTGAGGAACTCGGGCCCGACCTGGGGCCCCAACACGTCGCGCAGCCCGTCCCACAACCTCGGGTCCGGGTCGGAGACCAGGTCTCGTGTCGTCCGGTCGACGAGCAGGTACTCCTCTTCTATCCCGATGGTGAACGGGGGGTGTTTGACGGCCATCGTTCCTCGGTTCCCACCGGCGTCACCCTACTGCGAGCCGAGCACCACTCGGCGGCTGTTCTCGACGTCGGTGCGGACCCAGCAGTCGGCCAGGTGGTCGTTGACCAAGCCCATCGCCTGCATGAACGAGTAGACCGTGGTGGGGCCGACGAACGTCCATCCACGGCGTTTCAGGTCCCCGGCGAGGGCGGCGGAGGCCGGCGTGGTCGCCGGGATCGTCACGGGGGCGGGAGAGGGGGGATCGGCGTACTGCCAGAAGAAGGCGGCCAGGGACCCATACTCGGCGCGCAGCTCGAGGGCGCGGGCGGCGTTGTTGATCACAGACCGGATCTTCCCGCCGTGGCGGACGATGCCGGGGTCGGACAGGAGACGTTCCACGTCGGTGTCGTCGAAGCGGGCGACTCGCTCGGGGTCGAATCCGGCGAACGCCTCGCGGAACGCCTCGCGCTTGCGGAGGATCGTCAGCCAGGACAGGCCCGATTGGAAGCCCTCTAGGCACAGCTTCTCGAACAGGCGCCGGTCGTCCGTGACGGCGAACCCCCACTCGGTGTCGTGGTAGGCCCGGTAGATCTCGAGTTCGGCTCCCCACCAGCATCGGCGCTCGCCGTCTGGACCCACCACCGTCTCGTGCATGCCGAGAAGTATGCCGCCCCCATGTGACGATCCACAGGCGCTTCGGATGCGTAGGGTCGGGCGTGATGGCAAGAAGATTCCACGCCGTCGCCGGCGCGCTGGGCGCGGCCACGTCTCTGGCCGTGTCCGAACTGGCGGCGGGGGTCTTCCCCTCGTTCCCGTCGCTCGTCGAAGAGGTGGGCGACGTGGTAGTGGACAACGTTCCCGCCGGCGTGAAGGACTGGGCGATCGCCACGTTCGGCACCTACGACAAGCCGGTGCTGCTCGCCGGCATCGTCGTCGTCGCCTTCTTGGCGGGGGCGCTGGTGGGGGCGGCCTCGGGGCGCCGTCGGTGGTTGGCGACAGTCGTCTTCTGGGGGTTCGGGGCGTTGGCCGCGGCGGCGGCGATCGTCGAAAGGGCGAGTCCTCTCGGGGCGATCTTCGCCGGCGCGGTGGCGGCAGCCGCGGGCCGAGCCGTCCACTCCTGGCTGGCCCGCCGAGCGGACGCCGTGCGGGACGGCGAGGGCTACGACCCCAGCCGGAGGTCGTTCCTCGTTGGCGCGGGAGCGACAGTGGCGGTGGTCGTTCTCTCGGCCGGTGCCGGCCGACTCCTGCTCGACCGGGCCCGACGCATCGTGGCAGGACGGGAATCGGTCGTGCTGCCCTCAGCGGTGTCTCCTGTGCCGGTGCCGCCTCCTGCAGCCTCGTTCCCCGCGGCAGGCCTGAGTCCCCTGATCACGCCCAACGAGGACTTCTACCGGATCGACACCGCACTCTCGGTTCCCAGAGTCGACCTGTCGGCCTGGCGGCTTCGGATCAGCGGGATGGTCGACCGGCCGTACGAGCTCACTTTCGATCAGCTCCTGAATACGGACCTGGTGGAGAGGTACGTGACTCTCGCTTGCGTCTCCAATGAGGTGGGAGGTGACCTGGTCGGAAACGCCGCCTGGCTCGGGGTGCCGCTCGCCGACGTCCTCGACAAGGCCGGTGTTCAGCCGGACGCGTCCCAAGTGGTGGGCCGCTCGGTCGACGGGTTCACGGTGGGCTTTCCGACCGAGGTGGTGTTCGACGGGAGGGATGCCCTGGTGGCGGTGGGGATGAACGGGGAGCCGCTTCCGTTGGAGCACGGCTTTCCCGCTCGTCTCGTCGTGGCCGGGCTGTACGGATACGTGTCGGCGACGAAGTGGCTCGCAGAGATCGAGCTGACCACTTGGGATGCCTTCGACGCCTACTGGGTGCCTCGGGGATGGGCGAAGGAAGGCCCGGTCAAGACACAGTCCCGCATCGACACGCCGCGGGCAGGAGACCGCCTCACACCGGGGGAGCAGGTCATCGCCGGCGTCGCCTGGGCGCCCAACACCGGGATCGAACGGGTCGAGGTCCAGATCGACGACGAGCCCTGGGTCGAAGCCGAGCTGGCCGAGCCGCTCGGGATCGGTGCCTGGAGGCAATGGCGGCTCGCCTGGACAGCCCGACCCGGTCGCCATGTGCTGAAAGTCAGGGCGACCGACCGCAACGGCGTGACCCAGACCGAAGACCGGGCCCCACCCGCCCCCGACGGGGCGACCGGGTGGCACACCGTGCGGGTGCGAGTGGAGGCCTAGGCGTCACTTGGCGTCGACCGCACTGAGGGCCCACGCCAGGCCCTCGGCGGGCGACTCCACTGCCACCTGCAGGATCCAGCCCGTTTCGGGCGAGCCATCGGTCCACAGGTACCAGGACAGCTTTGCGATCTCTCCACCCAACTCGTCGGGGTCGACCGGCCATTCGAGTCCGGCGATCTCGTGGGCGGCCCACCATGCGGAGAACCGGCCGGCGGCGGCTCCTCGACGCCGGGCATAGGCCCCGCCGCTGGCGGCGGCCCATGCCAGCCATGCCATCGCGTCGGCGGACGTCACCTCGTCGAACCCGGCGCGTCGAACGCCGAGGGCGGCCACCGCGGCGCGTACGCCCCCTTCGACGCAGACGGCTTGGGCCCGTCCGTTGGAAGATGCCACCCAGTGCTCGACGACTCCCAACAGGGCGGATACCGATTCCGAGTCCTCGACGACCTCTCCGGCCGCGTTGTCGAGCTCCTTGGGCCGGAACGAAGGACGGGGAGGCGACGGAGCCTCCACCCGGTCCGGCTCGTACGTAGCCAGCGGATATCTCGGCTCCCATTCCTGCAGGCACAGGGGCAGTTCCAGGACGGGGGTGTCGACTTCGATCTCCCGCAGGTCCTCTCCTCGGAGGACCCGTTCGTTGGCGACCATCGTCCGCTCCGGCGTCGGTTCGAGGTAGGGCTCGAGATCCGCCCACGTCTTGGTGGATGCGGCGACCTCGGGGAGGGGGCCCAACGTGAACCGGCTCGGGCCTTCCGAGACCACGGGACCGGCCCACTCACCGGGGGCGTCGAGTGCCAGCCGGTAGCGGACGTACTCGGAGATCCCCCACAGTTGTTTGCCGCGGGTCACCGCCTCGTCACAGCGCCGGCGCAGCGCCACCAGCGCCTCCCAGTCCCGCGATTCGGCATACCCGTCGACGATCCGCACCAGGGCGTCGGTGTCGGACGCCTCTATCGCCTCGAGGGTCCGTTCGTCTACGACCATCGGCGACCGGGGACCCTCACGACCCGTTCCGGCGGAAGAAGAGGTTGAGAACGATGGTGAGGACTACGGACAGGAGGATCATGGACGTGATCGGGAAGTAGAAAGAGCTGCGCTCGCCCTCGTGGCGGATGTCTCCGGGGAGATTGCCGAACCAGCTCAGGAGCCACGGCGCCCAACGCAGGACGGCCCCGATGGCGACGATGGCCAGTCCGATCCACATCAGCACGGTTCCGGTTCTCATCTCGGCTCGATGGTAGGGAAGCCACCTACAGTGGAGAACGTGAAGCTCCACCTCATCGACGGCACCTTCGAGCTGTTCCGTGCCTTCTACGGGCGAAAGGACACACGACTGGCGCCCGACGGTACCGACGTCAACGCCGTCCACGGGGTGCTCACGGGGACCCTCGCCTTGCTGGAGAACCCGGACGTGACCCACGTCGCGGCCGCCTTCGACACCGTGATCGAGTCTTTCCGCAACGACCTCTTCGATGGCTACAAGACGGGTGAGGGCGTCGATCCGGCTCTCCTCGCCCAGTTCCCGATCGCCGAGGAAGCCTTGGCTGCAGCCGGGATCACCGTCTGGGGAATGGTGGAGTACGAGGCGGACGACGCCATCGCCACTGCGGCCCTGAGATGGATGGATGAATTCGACCAGATCGTGCTGTGCAGCCCCGACAAGGACCTGATGCAGTGTGTCGTGGGAGACAGGGTCGTCGTGTGGGATCGGATGCGCGACCGGTGGTTCGACGAGGAGGCCGTGGTCGAGAAGTTCGGCGTGCATCCCGAGTCGATCCCCGACTACCTCGCGTTGGTGGGGGACTCTGCCGACGGAGTGCCCGGACTGCCCGGCTGGGGAGCCAAATCCACGGCCACGGTGCTCCGCCGCTACGGACGTCTCGAGATGATCCCCGACGACGAGCGCGACTGGGACGTCACGGTGAGAGGGGCGGTGAAGCTCGCCTCGGTGCTGCGGGAGAACCGGGAGACGGCGCTGCTGTACCGGACGCTGACCACTCTGCGCCGAGACGTCCCCCTGAAAGAGAGCGTCGACGATCTCCGGTGGAAGGGCGTGAAAGAGCCCGACTACACCGCGCTCTGTGAGCGTCTCGGCTTCTGACATCTGCGGGATCTCGACGGTGCGCAGGCACACCGTCGAGATCCGCTTCTACGCCGAACTGCGCCTCTTCGTCGACTCGCCGGACGGACGCGTCGTGTGCAGCTTCGACGTGTCGCCGAGCGTGAAAGCCCTCATCGAGTCTTGCGGTGTGCCTCACACCGAGGTGGACCTGATCTTGGTCGACGGCGAATCGGTCGACTTCTCCCATCGGATCGAAGGCGGGGAGCGGATCAGCGTCTATCCGGTGTTCGAGTCCTTCGACATCTCGCCCCTCAGCCGTCTCCGCCCGCGTCCTCTGCGGGAGCCGCGCTTCGTCGCCGACGGGCACCTCGGGCTCCTGGCGAGGTACCTGCGGCTCCTCGGGTTCGACACGTGCTACGACGCCGATGCCGACGCCCCGGGTCTCGTCGAGGCGTCGGTGAGCGAGCGTCGGCTCCTCCTCACCCGCGATGTGGAGCTCCTCGAGCACGGCCGCTTGACCCACGGGTACTACGTCCGGGCCACCGACCCTCGGGAGCAGGTGCTGGAAATCGTCGGCCGGTTCCATCTCGAGTCGGCGATCGCCCCCTTCACACGGTGCGCGGCCTGCAACGGATCGATAGCGCCGGTCGCCAAATCCGAGGTCGCCCATCTGCTCCCCGAAGCGGTGCGCGGCGAGCAGCAGAGGGTCTGGCGCTGCGGGGGCTGCGGAGAGCTCTATTGGAGGGGTTCGCACTTCGAGCGCCTGTTCAGCCTCGTAGAGGCGGCGCGCAACGCCTGATCCCGGATCGCCTAGAGCCAGCGTTGGATGGCGGACAGCGCGGCCAGGTGGCCGCTCATTCCATGAACCCCGCCACCCGGCGGTGTGGACGACGAGCAGAGAAAAACCCGGTCCAGGGGTGTCGTGTACGGGTCGATCCGTCGGGCCGGACGAAACAGGAGCTGGGGGATGGTGTGGGCCCCGCCGGCGATGTCACCTCCCACGAGGTTCGGGTTCATCGCCTCGAGGTCGCTCGGAGTGTGGACCCGGCGGGCGGCGACGACGTCGGGAAATCCGGGCGCCAGCTCTGTGATGAGCCTCTCGATCGCACCGAGGTGGTCGGAGGTCGACCCGTGGGGCACGTGGGCGTAGACCCACAGGGCGTGGTGAGCGTCGCTCGACCGGGTCGGGTCGAAGAGAGTCGGTTGTGATACGAGGGTGAACGGCCGGCTGGCGTCGCGCCCTGCCCATGTGGCCGACTCGGCGGCGGCGATCGCCGCCGCGGTGCCTCCCAGGTGGAGGGTCCCTGCTCGGGCCAAGTCCGGGTTGGTCCACGGCACCGGCTCGGTGAGGGCGTAGTCGACCTTGTAGACGGCCGGCCCGTGCCGGAAACGGCGGTAGGGGCGCAGGAATTCGTCGGGCACGTGGTCGGACAGCAAACCGGCGAGGGCGCCTGGCGAGACGTCGCAGAGAACGACTCGCGAGCGGGGCAGATCCGACAGCTGCTGGACGAACCGGCCTGTCTCGACCTGGCCGCCGAGGCTCTTCAGATACGAGACCATGGCGTCGGCCAGAGCCTGGGATCCACCCTTGGCGAACGGCCAGCCGAAGCGGTGGCCGGCCGCCATGAGCGTGATGCCGAACGCCGAGGTCAGCGGGCGGTTGAGCGGGATGAAGGCGTGTGCTGCGCAGCCGGCGAAGAGAGCAGCGGCCTCGTCGGTTCGAAACCGTCGGGCCGTGGTCGTGGCGGGCAGCAGTGCCTTGAGCCCGAATCGGACCACGGCCAGCGGATGACGGGGCCAGCGGAGGATCGGCCCCAGGACGGCATCCTCTATCTCGTCCCACATCTCGACCACCGATCCGACCGTCTGCCGGTAGCGGGTGGCGTCGTCACCCAGACCGGAAGCGGTGTCGTCGACCGAGCGGTGCAGCAGAGCGGCTCGCTCCGGTCCCAGGGGGTGGGCGAGCATCACGTCGGGATGGACCCATTCGAGGCCGTGCTCCTCCAACGGCAGGGAACGGAGGAACGGGGAACCTGCTCCGAGCACGTGGACCGTCGAGCACACGTCGTGGAGCAGTCCCGGCACGGTCAGCTCGGCGCTGCGGAGCCCTCCTCCCACCGTATCCGCCCCCTCGACGACGAGCACCGAGCCGCCGTGGCGGGCGATGGTGATGGCGGCGGCGAGGCCGTTGGGCCCCGACCCGATGATCACTGCGTCGAGCTCTCCGCCTGCCGTCACTCCTCAGGCTCCCACACGAGGTCCCAACGATCGTTGCAGTCCGAGCAACGGTAGGAGAGCACCGTGCCCGGCTCCAGTGGCTCGTCCTCGGGGAGATACGTGATCAGGTGGCAGTCACCGCCGCAATCCACGCACGTGATCGACTCCGCAGCGATCACGTGGAGACGGGAACCGGTTCCGGTTCGGTCTCGGGAACGGGAGCTCGGGTCGAGAGGAGGATCGCGGTTCCCGCCAGCGCGGCGATGATCGAGGCGGCGAAGATCCCGACCTTGGCCACATCACCCATTCGAGGGTCGCTGAACGCCAGAGCGGTCACGAACAGGGCGACGGTGAATCCGATACCGGCGACCATGCCGAGGCCGACGATGTGTCCCCAGTTCGTTCCGGTGGGCAGCTTGCCGACCCGCAAGCGCACTGCCAGCCAGGTGAACAGCGTGATGCCGATCGGCTTGCCCAACAGCAGGCCGAGTCCGACACCCAGCGACACGGGATGAGTGATGAGGTCGGCCACGTCGGTCCCGGCGAACGAGACACCGGCGTTGGCCAGTGCGAACAGGGGGATCACGAAGAACGAGGACCACGGGAGCATCTTGTGTTCGAGGCGCGTGAGCGGCGAGGCCGACTCGCGGGAGATCTCGGTGAGGAGCATCGCCTCGTGCTCGGCGTGCTGTTGGTCTTCGATCGTGTCGCCCAGGGGGTACATGTCGAGGATCTGGCGGGCCTTCTCGTCGAGCTCACGGGCCGAGTACATGGGACGTGCCGGAGTGAGGAGCCCCAGGGCAACGCCGGCCAACGTGGCGTGGACACCGGACTTCAGCAGGGCGAACCAGATCACGAGGGCCACCGGCCAGTAGAAGGCGAGCGAGCGGATCCCGACTCGTTGGGCAATGGCGACCGCGACCAGTCCTCCTATCGCGCCGGCCAGCCATGCCATGCTCAAGTCCGACGTGTAGAAGAAGGCGATCACCAGGATGGCGCCGATGTCGTCGGCGATCGCCAGCGCCAGGATGAAGAGCTTCCCGGCCGCGGGGACCTTTCGGCCGAGAAGAGAGAGCACTCCGACGGCGAAAGCGATGTCGGTCGCCATCGGGATCCCCCATCCGCTCTCGGCTCCGGGGGTGCCTCCGGCCAAGGCCACGTAGATCAGGGCGGGAACCACCATGCCGCCCACGGCGGCCATCACGGGAAGCGCCGCCACCCGGGGATCCCGCAACTCGCCGAGCACCAGCTCTCGCTTTATCTCGAGGCCCACCACGAAGAAGAAGATCGCCATGAGGCCGTCGTTGACCATGTGGCCGAACGATTCCTCGAGTTGGATCGGGCCGAACTGCAGCTCCACCACCCATTCCTCGAAGAGGTGGAAGTAGCTGTCGGCGAGCGGCGAGTTGGCCCACACCAACGCCACCGCTGCGGCCACGAGGAGGACGACCCCCGAGGCGGCTTCGATCTGGGTGAAGCGCTTGAAAGGTTGGACGAAGACGCGGGGGACGAACCGGTTGGAGTTCGCCCATGTCGAGTGGCGTTGGTCGTTCATGGTTGGCTCACATGGTCACCGGAGCATCTTGCCGACGGAGCCGAGGTCTTCGCAGGCCTGGACAACCCGGGCCGTCATGCTCGACTCGGCCGCCTTCATGTAGCTCCGAGGGTCGTAGGTCTTCTTGTTCCCGACGTCGCCGTCGACCTTCAGCACGCCGTCGTAGTTGGTGAACATGTGGCCGGCGATCGGCCGGGTGTAGGCGTACTGGGTGTCGGTGTCGATGTTCATCTTCACGACGCCGTATTCGATCGTCTCCCGGATCTCGGAGAGCGCCGATCCGCTCCCACCGTGGAACACCAAGTAGTGGCGCGCCTCTTCCCCGAATCTCTCCGCCACGGCCTTCTGGCCCTCCCGGAGGATCTCCGGACGCAGCTGGACCGCCCCTGGCTTGTAGACGCCGTGGACGTTTCCGAACACAGCCGCCAGGAGATATCGGCCCCGATCGAAGGTGCCGAGAACTTCCGTGGTGCGCACCATGTCGGCAGGGCTCGTGTAGAGCTTCTCCCGGTCGATGTTCTCGTGGTCCATGGCGTCTTCGAAACCGCCGACGATGCCGATCTCGAGTTCGAGGATCACGTCGACGGCGGCGCACTCGTCGAGGAGCTGCGAGGCCAAGGCGAGGTTCTCCTCCAGTGGAAGCTCAGAGGCGTCGAGCATGTGGCTCTGGAAGAGGGGACCTCTGCCGGAGTTCCTCCGTTGCCGGCTCATCTCCAAGAGCGGACGGACGTACGCGTCGACCTTGTCCGGCTGACAGTGATCGGTATGGAGGGCGACGCGCATGGGATACTTGTCGGCCACCACGTGGGCGAATTCAGCGAGGGCCGCCGCCCCGGTCGGCATGTCCTTCACCTTCTGGCCGGAGAGGAACTCGGCGCCCCCCGTCGAGATCTGGATGATGCCGTCGGATTCGGCCTCGGCGAAGCCGGCGAGGGCCGCATTGAGCGTGCTCGACGAGGTGACGTTGATCGCCGGGAAGGCGAACCCCTGTGTCCGGGCCTCGTCCAGCATCTGGCGGTACTCCTCGGGAGTGGCGATCGGCATGGTCCCTCCTGTTTTGTGGTTTTCTCCGACGCTAGCGGTCCCCCGAATCGACGGTTGCCGACTCGCTGTCAGAACCCATCGGGCTTATGGTCCCGGCCCATGACCGAGTCCATCCAGCCGGTCGCCGCGGTCCAACCGGTCGCCAAAGCACGCTCGCCCATCGTTCGCGGCATCTACTTCGTCTTGGGCCTGATCTGCCTCGGGTTCGCGTACCTGAGCTTTCTTCCCGGCATCCCGACATTCGACTTCGTCATCCTGGCGGCATTCTTCTTCGCCCGGTCGTCGGACAAGTTCCACAACTGGCTCATGAACCACCGGGTGTTCGGGAAGATGATCCACGCCTACCGGGGCGGGCTCACCGTCCGCACCAAGATCATCGCCTGCGTCGGCATCGTGGCGTCGATCAGCTTCTCGGCCATCGTCCTGGTCGACAACACGATCCTGCGCACGATCATGGCGCTCGCCGCCCTGTACGGGATCTGGTTCGTCCTCAGCCGCCCCACGCGGCGGGAACCCTCCTCGACGGCCGACGTCGAGCCCGCCTGATCCTCCGACTCTGAGTTCCGGCTGCATCGTGCGGGCGATGCGGCCGGCGGCGGCGACGCGGTCTACCGTGGCAGGCCATGCTCTCCCGGAGAATCGGCCTGGGCGCGGTCCTCGCCGCCACCATGGCGTCGTCGACGTTCGCCCTTCCCATCTTCTCCGTGTTGGCGACGCCCCTCCGCCAGGAATTCTCGGCGGCCCGATGGCAGATCGGGATCCTCGTCACCGTCGTGACGGCCACCGGCGCCCTCGTCTCGCCGATGACCGGCTCCTTCGCCGACCGGCTCGCTCCTCGCCATTCGACCGCCGTGACACTGACCCTGGCCGGTGTGGGTTTCCTCTTGATGGGCCTCTCCTCCGGGTACTTCATGCTCGCCGCCGTCTCGATCCTCTCCGGCGTCGCCCAGGCGATGGCCAACCCGGCCACCAACCGTCTGATCATGTCTCAGGTCGAGGCGGGCCGGAGAGGGTTCCTCACCGGTGTGAAGCAGGCCGGCGTCCAGGCGGGCAACTTCCTCGGAGGGATCTTGCTGCCCCTCGGGGCGGCGTCGATCCTCGGGTGGCGGGGCACCGTGTCCCTGGCGGCCATCGTCCCGCTGGTCGGATTGATCGTCCTCCTGGCCATCACCCGGGGCTCACCTCGCGTTCCTCTCCGGGCGAAGGGCGAGAGGGCCCGGGTCTCGTCGGTCGTGATCCGCTTGGCGCTCTACGGGGGATGCCTGGGGCTGACCGTCGGGAGCTTGCAGACGTATCTCCCGTCGTACGCTCAGGAGACCTTCGGTCTGACCACTGCCCAGGGCGGGGCGCTCGTGGCGGTCTTCGGGTTGACCGGTTTCATCGCTCGCCTCACCGCCGGCTCGCTGTCGGAGCGGATCTTCGGCCACCACCGAACGCTGGCCGCGATGGGGGCCATGACCGGTGTGGCCGCTCTCCTCCTGGCGATCGCCCCCAGCGATGCCTGGCTATGGCCGGTGGCGATCCTGATCGGCCTCGGTCCGTTGGCCTGGAACGTGGTCGGCAACCTGGCGGTGATGGAGCTGTCCCCACCCGGGGCGGCCGGCCACGGGTCGGGAGTGATGATGTCGGGGTTCCTGGGCGGGATCGCTCTCGGCGCGCCGATCTTCGGCGGCGTGGTGGACCTGCTCGGCACGTATCGCCCGGGATGGATCGCGGTTGCGTGCCTCGGCGTCTTCGCGGCGTGGTTGGCCGGTGGCATCCGGCAGGATCGCGTGACTCCTGTCGGCTCGTAACCTCGCACCGATGCGGCTCGTCATCGCTCGCTGCACAGTCGATTACGAGGGGCGCCTCACCGCTCACCTGCCCGAAGCCATTCGTCTCGTGATGGTGAAGGCCGACGGATGCGTCGCCGTCCACGCCGACGGCGGCGCCTACAAGCCCCTCAACTGGATGAACGCCCCCAACGTCCTCCGGGAGTACGACGACCGGTGGGAGGTGACCAACCCGAAGGGCGAGAAGCTCTCGATCACCATGCACGAGATCTTCGCCGACACCTACCACGAGCTCGGCGAGGATCCCGGTCTGCAGAAGGACGGTGTGGAAGCCCACCTCCAAGAGCTCCTAGCCGAGCGGCCCCACGTCCTCGAGGAGGGAATGGAGTTGATCAGGCGCGAGTACCCGACGGCGCTCGGCCCGGTGGACATGCTGTGTGTAGACGCCGCCGGGCGAACCGTGGCGGTGGAGATCAAGCGGCGGGGAGAGATCGACGGCGTCGAGCAACTCGCCCGCTACATCGAGCGCCTCGACCTCGACTCCCGGCTCGCCCCTGTGCGGGGAATCCTCGTCGCCCAACTGGTGTCGCCCCAGGCTCGCACCCTCGCCGAGGCGAGAGGGCTCGAGACCCGTGAAGTCGACTACGACGCGCTCCGCCAGATCGAGTCGGCCACTCCTCGATTGTTCGAGCTCTGATCTCGGTCGGCGGGCGGCAGACGTGATGACTTTCCCTCGCTCGGGCGGGGGACGACCCCCGTACCCCCGCGCGTCGGCGCACTCGTGCTGCTGGCAGGTCGCGCGAGTCTCAAGACCAGGACGACTAGAGGATCGCGTCGGCTTCCGCCTCGCCTGCCTCCGAAGGCCTTCCGACTTCCGACTTCCCACTTCCGACTGCACCGGCGAAGCCGTGCTGCCGCCATGCCTCGTAGACCGCCACGGCGGCGGCGTTGGAGAGGTTGAGTGACCGCACGCCCGCCACCATCGGGATGCGAACGCGTTCGGTGACCCAGGGGTGCCGTTGGGCCTCGTCCGGCAGCCCGACGGACTCGGGGCCGAAGAGAAAGACGTCACCGGTCAGATAGGCGAAGTCGGTGTAGAGCGTCCGGGCGTCGACCGTGAAGGCGAAGACCCGCCGGTCGGAGAGGGCGGCGGCGCAGGCGTCCAGGTCGGGGTGGACAGTGACGGTCGCCCGGTCCCGGTAGTCCATACCGGCGCGGCGCAGCTTGGCGTCGTCGAGGGTGAATCCGAGTGGCTCGATCAGGTGGAGGCGGCATCCCGTCACCGCCGCCAGGCGCATCGCATTGCCGGTGTTGGGTGGGATCTCGGGGTGGTAGAAGACGAGCTCGAACACGCGCCTCAGGAGCGGTCGCCGAGGATGCGGAGGGCGATCGCCTCCGCCACGATCGACTTCTTCAGGTCGTCGAGGTCCTGGGATTCGTTGGGAGCGTGGATGGACGACTTCGGGTCTCCGGCCCCGGTGAGGATTATCGGCGCTCCGGGCAGCTTCTCGGAGAACGCAGCCACGAACGGGATCGACCCGCCGACGCCCATCTCCACCGGTTCCCGGCCCCAAGCCCGGCGCATGCCTTCCCGCCAAGCCTCGTAGGCTTCGCCCTCGGTCGACAGGGCGAAGCCCTCGGCCGACTCGACGGGTGTCACCGTGACTCGGGCTCCCCAAGGAGCGTTTGCTTTCAGGTGGTTCGTCAACGCTTCGAGGGCGGCGTCGGGGTCCTGGCGAGGCGGGATACGCATGCTCACCTTCGCCCGCGCCACCGGGACGAGTTGGTTGATCGCCTGGGACAGGGGAGGAGCATCGACGGCGAGGATCGAGACCGCCGGCT
Source organism: Acidimicrobiia bacterium (assembly GCA_035305585.1). Lineage (GTDB taxonomy): Bacteria > Actinomycetota > Acidimicrobiia > Spongiisociales > ZC4RG35 > ZC4RG17. The sequence goes on from DATGOV010000028.1 coordinate 71,705, forward strand.
TGGTCCACATCCGCGACACGAGAGAGCCGGTTCCGATCGTCTGCACGCCGGGAAGCGCGGTGGCTTGAGCCCGCGCCTGGTCCTCCGACAGCTCGAGTCCTTCGACCTCCTCCGACACGAGTCCTTCCACGGCCACCGACCCGTCGTCGTCGTGGAGTGTGGCGAGGAGGCGACTCAGGGCCATCAGGGCGTCCGGGTAGAGACCTCCGAACATTCCCGAGTGCTGTGCGCTCTCCAGTGTCCGCACCTCGACGGTCACCGCCACCAGGCCGCGCAGCGACGTGGTGAGAGTCGGGACGCCGGTGTCCCAGTTGCTCGAGTCGGCGATGAGGATCACGTCGGCGGTGAGGAGATCCGAGTACGCGTCGAGGAAGTCGGGCAGGTGCGGCGACCCGACCTCCTCCTCCCCTTCGATGAACACCTTGATCCCCACGCCGGAGTCGGCGCCCAGGGCGCGAATCGCTCCCAGATGCATCACGATTCCGGCCTTGTCGTCGCTCGCTCCCCGTCCGTAGAGCCGGCCGCCGGACTCGAACGGCTCGAACGGTCCGGTCTCCCACTCCTCGGCCGGCCCCGGCGGTTGTACGTCGTGGTGGGCATAGAGGAGAACGGTCGGCGCCCCCTCGGGACCCGGGATCTCCCCGAACACGGCAGGGTGGGCGCCGTCCAGCTCGAGAAGACGGACGTCCGTCAAGCCCTCGGCCTCGAGCAGCCCGGCTACGTGCTCGGCAGATCGGCGCACCTCCTGGGGATCGTGGCCCGGGGCGCTCACGGACGGGATCCGGATCAGATCTTCGAGAGTCGAGCGGAGTCTCGGAAAGTCTTCTTCGACGAGGCGGTGGAGATCGTCGGGCATCCGCCGATGCTATCCGAGGGAAGATCCACTGCGAGATTGACACCTGCCGCGACCAAGATGGGGCAGTGATCAGGTTCTCTCTCGCCGGCATCCCCGTCACCATCCGGCCGACGTTCTGGCTCGTGGCCATCCTCCTCGGGCTCGGCGTCGGAGACCGGGCACTTCTCGCCGCATGGGTCGTGATCGTGTTCACGTCGGTCGTGCTCCACGAGCTCGGCCACGCCCTCACCGCTCGCCACTACGGGGCGGAAGTCTCGATCACACTCACGACCTTCGGCGGCTACACCCGATGGAGCGCCGACGCATCCACTATGACACCGGGCCGGAGAGCCCTCGTCGCCGCCGCCGGATCGGGGGTCGGCATCGTGATCGGGGTCGTCGCCCTCGGGCTCTTCTTCGCGACTCGCCCGTGGGACTCGATGGCCGAGTCCGTGATGCGGATGTTCGTGTGGGTGAACGTCGGTTGGGGGATCCTGAACTGGCTGCCGATCCGTCCGCTCGACGGCGGCCACCTCCTCTTGGCGTTCTTGGACATGGTGGCGCCGAAGCGGGGCGATCGCCTGGCCACGGTGATCTTCATCGTCACCGGCCTGGCCGCTTTGGCCGTTGCCATCTACTTCGACCTGATCTTCGCTGCTCTTCTGGCCGGGTTCATGACCTGGTCGGAGGTGACGCGCCTCCTCCCGCCCCCGGACGCTCGGGTGCCGATCGAGTTCTCCTACGACGACCCTCCCGACGAGCCGGCCGAGGGGACGGAGGCTCCGGCGCCGAGCGACGCACCCGACCATCTAGATTGACCCCCGGTCCCCGGGAGGAAGGTTCGGATGGATTTCGGGTTCTCACAGAAGGTCCAGGACTACCAGCGCCGCCTCACGGAGTTCATGGACGAATACGTCTACCCGGCCGAGCCCGTCTACCGACGGCAGATGCAGGAGGCAGGCGATCCGCATCACCATCCCTCGGTCCTCGAGGACCTGAAAGCGGAAGCCCGTAGCCGCGGCCTCTGGAACCTGTTCCTTCCCGACGTGTCCGGTCTCAGCGTGCTGGAGTACGCGCCGCTCGCCGAGATCACGGGTCGCAGCCCCGAGATCGCCCCCGAGGCGATCAACTGCTCCGCTCCCGACACCGGGAACATGGAGATCCTCCACATGTTCGGGACCGAGGAGCAGAAGGAGCGCTGGCTGGCGCCCCTCCTCGATGGTGAGATCCGTTCGTGCTTCTCGATGACCGAGCCAGCCGTCGCCAGCTCCGACGCCACGAACATATCGACGCGTATCGAGCGGGACGGCGACGAGTACGTGATCCGCGGCCGCAAGTGGTTCTCCTCGGGAGCAGCGTCGCCCCGCTGCGAGATCTCGATCGTCATGGGCGTGACCGACCCGAATGCCGACCGTCACCACCAGCAGTCGATGGTGCTGGTGCCGATGGACACTCCTGGCGTCGTGATCGAGCGAGCGCCGACCGTCTTCGGTTACCAGGACCGGGGTGGCCACCCCCAGATCCGCTTCGACGACGTCCGGGTCCCGGTTTCCAACCTCCTGGGTGAGGAGGGGGCGGGGTTCGCCATCGCTCAGGCGCGTCTCGGTCCCGGACGGATCCACCACTGCATGCGAGCGATCGGTGCTGCCGAGCGGGCACTGGAGCTCATGTCCGCCCGCGCCCAGACCCGGGTGACGTTCGGCAAGCCCCTGTCCGAACAGGGAGTGGTGCGAGAGTGGATCGCCCAGGCTCGTCTGCGGATCGAACAGGCGCGCCTCCTGGTCCTGAAGACCGCCTGGATGATCGACGCGGTCGGGACCAAGGCCGCCCGGACCGAGATCGCCGCCATCAAGGTGGTGGCGCCGGAGACACTCAAGTACGTCGCCGATCGGGCGATCCAGCTGTTCGGGGCGGCGGGGTTCACCGAGGACTGGCCACTGGCCTCGTTCTACGCCATGGCCCGCTGGTTGCAGATAGCCGACGGCCCCGACGAGGTCCATCTGCGCTCGGTGGCCCGGGCCGAGCTGTCACGCCACGAGCCTGGTGCCGAGTTCAGCTGGGAGCCCTGACCGGGCGCGGTCGGGCCACTAGGACGCCCGCCGTATCTCCTCCATCCACCGGCGCCGGACGGCACGACGCTCCGCCGGGGTGTGGCCACCCCAGATGCCGTCGGTCTGGTTCGTCTCGACCGCCCAGGTGAGGCATTCGCCGGCCACCGGGCATCCGGCGCAGACCGCCTTGGCCCGGGATATGGCGGCGAGGTCCGCCGGCTCCGGGAAGAAGTCGACGCCGGGCGTGTCGAGGCAGGCGGCCGCCTCCCTCCAGTCATCGATGTAGGAATCATGGGCTTCGGGAATCATCGAAACCTCTCTCGTCGAACACTTCACAACGTCTGGGCCGCAGCTCACGTTCCCCCTTTGGGGTTGCGGATCGGGAGGCTTACCTTTTGATGGCGATGGAGTTCCAGATCACCTTCGACTACCTCTGTCCCTTCGCCCGCAACACCAACGAGGCCGTTCTGAATGGTCTCGCGGCTGGAAGGGGATGGAAAGTGAATTTCCGGCCGTTCTGCCTCTCCCAGGTCCACCGGCAAGAAGGCGAAGGCGACGCCTTCGACGACGTCTCCGCCTCCGGGGTCCTCGCCCTGCAGTGGGGCATCGCCGCCCGCGAAGTGGACCCCGACGACTTCCATGAGATCCATAGAGCGCTCTTCGCCGCCCGTCACGACCAGGGCCTCGACATCCGTGACGAGGCCGTCTTGGCTCAGGCTGTGAAAGAAGCCGGGGGTGATGCCGACGCCATCGCCGCAGCCGTCGCCTCCGGCGAGCCGGCTGCTCTCCTGCGGAAGGAGCACGAGGAGTCGGTCGAGCGCTGGGATGTCTTCGGAGTCCCCACCTTGATCGTGGGCGACCAGGCCGTCTTCGTACGTCTGATGAGCCAGGGAGAGCCGGCCGACATCGACCGCGTCCTCGAACTGATCGAGTGGACCGACCTCAACGAGTACAAGCACACGCGCGTCCCGCGGTGAGCTGACCGGGGTACGGTGCGGGCGATGTTCGACGTCCACGCCGCTCGCAAACAGTTCCCCGCCCTCGCCCGGACCCAGGATGGGCGGCCGGTCGCCTACTTCGACGGCCCGGGCGGGACCCAGGTTCCCCGATCGGTCATCGAAGCGATCAGCCGCACGCTCGAAGCAGGCGTTTCGAATCTCGGGGGAGACTTCGCCTCGTCCCAGCTCGCCGAGGAGATCACGGATTCGGCGCGTCGGGCGATCGCCGACCTGTTCGGCGCCCGGTCGCCTGAGGAGGTCGTCTTCGGACAGAACATGACCTCGCTGACGTTCTCCATGAGTCGCGCCCTGGCCCGGACGTGGCGAGCGGGCGACCGCATCGTCGTCACCAGTCTCGACCACGACGCCAACGTCACTCCGTGGAGGCTGGCGGCCGCCGATCGGGGGGTGGCGGTCGATGTGGCCCGCTTCGACAGCGAAACCCATCTCCTCGAGGTGGAAGCGATCGAGCGCCTGCTCACCGATCGAACCCGGTTGGTCGCCGTGACCCATGCCTCCAACGCCTTGGGCACCATCCCCGATGTCGCCGGCATCGTCCAGGCGGCTCACGCCGCCGGTGCGCTCGTCTACCTCGACGCCGTTCACTATGCCCCGCACGGGCCGATCGACGTCCAGGCCATGGACGCCGACTTCCTCGTCGCCTCCGCATACAAGTTCCATGGCCCCCACACGGGCGCCCTATACGGGTGTCGTGACCTTCTCGAAGAGCTCGAGGCCTACAAGGTGCGTCCCGCTCCCGATACCGGCGGCGAGAAGTGGGAGACAGGAACGCAGAGCTTCGAGTCGCTGGCAGGAGTGACGGCGGCGGTCGACTACCTGGCGTCGCTGGGAGAGGGCGAAGACCGCCGGGCCCGGATCCTCGACGCCCACGCCGCCATCGAGCGGCACGTGAACGCTCTCAGCCGGCGCTTCCTCGACGGCCTCGGCGACCACATCACCTTGCACGGGATCCGTGGCGTCGAAGGACGCACCCCCACCTTCGCCATCACATGTGCGGGACGGACGCCGGCCGAGGTGGCGTCCCACCTCGCTTCCCGGGGCCTGTACGTGTGGGACGGCCACTACTACGCCGTCGAGCCCATGGCCCAGCTAGGGCTGTTGGACCAGGGCGGCGCCGTGCGGATCGGCTTCGTGCACACGACCACCGACGAGGAGGTCGATCGGCTGTTGGACGCCCTCGACGAGCTCGCCTGAGACCGGCTGAATAGGCCGCCGGCCGGACCTAGCGTGGGGACGTGACCGACGCGGTGGTGCGCGACGCCGTTCCCGCCGACGTGGCTGCGATCTGCCGTTTCGGCGAGCGTTTCATCGAGGACCACTACGCCCCGATCATCGGGCCGGAGGCGGCAGCGGCGCAGGTGCGCGACTGGTGGAACGCCGAGACGATCGCCGCCGCAGTCGACGCAGGGCTGGTCGTGGTGGCCGAGGGCGGCGGCGAGATCCTGGGGGTGGCCCAGCGGGGCCGTCACGGCGACGACCATGTCGTCTACAAGCTGTACGTCCACCCCCGCCACCGGGGCCGGGGGATCGGCCCGAGGATGCTCGACGCCCTCATCGCCCAGTTGCCCTCCGGGACGGACCGGCTCTACATCGAACACTTCGCAGGAAACGTCCGGGCGGCGGCGTTCTACGAGCGCGAGGGGTACCACGTGGAGAGGAGGGAGCCGAGCCCCACCGGCGCCCCCGCCTTGGACGTCGTCTGGCGAGTCCGGCGGCTCGACTGAGACCGCCGCCACGGGATTCGGCCCGGAGCACCGCCGTTACGCTGTGGCCGATGGAGAGCGAATACGGCTTCGCCACCCGAGCCATCCATGCTGGTCAGCGCCCCGACCCCGAGACGGGTGCCCGGGCGATGCCCATCTACGCCACGACGAGTTACGTCTTCGACGACGCCGCCGAGGCCGCCGACCTGTTCGCCCTCCAGACGTTCGGGAACATCTACACCCGGATCGGCAACCCGACCACCGCGGCATTCGAGGAACGGATGGCGTCCCTGGAAGGCGGCCTGGGGGCGGTGGCGACGGCATCCGGGCAAGCCGCCCAGGCGATCGCCGTGCTCACGTTGTGCAGCCAGGGCGACCACATCGTGGCCGCCAACAACCTCTACGGCGGCACCTTCACCCAGTTCGACGTCACGTTCCGCAAGATGGGGATCGAGACCACCTTCGTGGACCCGTCCGATCTAGGCGCCGTGGATGCCGCCATCACCGACCGGACGAAGCTCGTCTACGGGGAGACGATCGGCAACCCTCGGGCCGACGTGCTCGACATCGAAGGCTTCGCCGAGGTGGCCCACTCCCACGACATCCCCTTGGTGGTCGACAACACGTTCGCCACCCCGTATCTGTGCCGGCCCATCGACCACGGAGCCGACATCGTCGTCCACTCGGCCACCAAGTTCATCGGTGGGCATGGAGTGGTGATCGCCGGGGTGATCGTCGAGAGCGGTCGCTTTCCCTACGACAACGGCAAGTTCCCCGCCATGACGGAGCCTTCGCCGGCCTATCACGGTTTGCGCTTCTGGGAGAACTTCCGGGAGTTCGGCTATCTCATGAAGGCACGCACGGAGCTCTTGCGTGACCTCGGCCCGGCGCTGTCTCCGTTCAACAGCTTCCTTCTCCTCCTCGGTCTCGAGACCCTCCCGCTGCGCATGCAGCGCCATGTCGAGAACGCTGCCCGGGTGGCGCGGTTCCTCCGCGACCACCCGGCGGTGTCGTGGGTCAGCTACCCCGTCTTCGAGGACAGCCCCAGTCGCCACCTCGCCGAGAAGTACACGCCGGCAGGCCCAGGCGCCGTCTTCACTTTCGGTGTCGCCGGCGGGTACGCGGCGGGCGTGGAGTTCATCGAATCCGTCCAACTCGCCAGCCACCTGGCGAACGTGGGGGACGCCAAGACCCTAGTCATCCACCCGGCTTCCACGACCCATCAGCAGGTGCCGACGGAGGAACGGGAGGCGGCTGGCATCACCGACGACATGATCCGCATCTCGGTCGGCCTGGAGGATCCCGAAGACATCATCGCCGACCTCGATCGGGCCCTGGGGGGAGGGGCATGACGTCGACGGTCTACGAGGTCTCCGCCCGAGAACGGCTCCGCATCCTCCGCCAGGCGGAGTCTGTCGCCCTCGTCGGGGTGTCGGCCAACCCGCTGCGCTCATCGAACTTCGTCGCCACCTACCTGCAGCGCACCGGCCTGCGCCTCTACCCGGTGAACCCGAACTACGACGAGGTGTTGGGCATGGAGTGCTACCCCAGCCTCGCCGATCTCCCCGAGGTTCCCGACATCGTCGACTGCTTCCGCAAGCCCGAGGACTTGCCCGAAGTCGTCGACGAGGCGATCGCCGTCGGCGCCAAGGTCGTGTGGTTCCAGTTGGGGCTCCGCAACGACGAGGCAGCCCAGAAGGCGATCGATGCCGGGCTCGAAGTCGTCCAGGATCGTTGCCTGAAGATCGAGCACGCCCGATTCGCCGGCGGGCTCCATCTGGCCGGCTTCAACACCGGCGTGATCTCTTCCAAGCGCCGCCGCGAGATTTGATTCAAGTCGGAAGGCGGAAGTCGGAAGACGGAAGGCGGAAGGCGGAAGGCGGAAGTCGCGGCGGAAGCTGACGCGATCCGCTCACCGCTTCGGGTGCTTTGACTCCCGCGACGCGACGAGTACGCCGGTACGCCGACACTCGGGGGGTTTGGGGGGTCGTCCCCTCAGCCGAGCGGAGCGAGGGGACATCAGAGATCCGGACGGTCCGTCGGGTTCCCGTTGCAGTCGAAACCTTCCGACGGGCGATAGGTGGCGAACACCGAGTCCTCCACCTCTCGGCCGTCCTCGTAGGTCCGCAGCCGGTAGGTGTCGACCCGGGTGCAGGCCCGGACGGAGCTCGTCTCCTGGCGAACCTGCTCGACGTCGACCGACTTCGTGGAGTAGATCGACACCGTGATCGATGTGTCCGTGTATGACGTCCAGATCAGCGCCGGATAGTCAGTGGTGTTCTGGATCTCGAGATCGGGAGCGGGCCAGGAGATGGTCGCCTCCCGCCCGTAGGGGTAGCGGCTGATGTAGAGCGAGTGGCTCTGGTAGGTGACGAAATCGAAGCCAGCGAAGAACGCGGCGTTGAACAACGTCGTGGCGAACTGGGAGACCCCACCTCCTACCGTCGGCACCAAATGGCCGCGGATGATGGTCCCGGCAGGCACGAACCCCTTCTCCCGGGTCCGTTCCCCGACGTGCTCGTTGAGTGACAGAGTCTCGCCCGGCGTCAGGTACACCCCGCGGACGAGATCGGCGAATCGTTGGATGTTCTGGACCCGGGCCTCGCAGCAGGCGTGCTCGGTCGTGAACTCCGCCACCTTCTCGACGACACCCTCGCCTTTCGCCCACGCCACCAGCTTCGGATCCTCGACCGGTCGTGCCTCCACGGTGATCGGCCCGGGCCGGCCTCCGAGAACGGCATCCGCCACGACCTGGGAGGCGTCCTCCCGACAACACTCGAGGGGCGGGCTGCCCTCCTCGACGAGGACGGGCTCGTCGTCGACGACGTCGAACACGGGATCCTTGCCTCCGAGCTCGACGCCTCGGAACGCCGACTCGAGGTAGACCTGCAGAGACTCGAGGTCGAAGGCTGGCTCCGGCACCCCCTCGGCGTCGTTCAGGTCCAGCCGCATGCGCAGGCCGCGCGCCTCGAGTCGCCGGATCTGGTCGGCGACGCGCACCTCGATGCCGTCGGCCGTCAGCCGGTTCAGCTCGTCGGCGACTGCGGCGACCGCTTCGTCGTCGAGGGACGGAGGCAGAGCTCGGAGGGGGGCGTCGACGTCGAAGGGACCGCTGGCGGCCACCTGGTGCCCGAGGCGCTCCACGACGGCGTCGGCGTCCACGACGACACCGTCGATGCCCTCCTGCACGGTCAGGGTGGCGTCCTCGGCCAGGACGAGCCGGGGCGGGACCGGCTCCTCCACGACCAGGCCGTCGATGGCCCGGATGGTCTCGGCGGCTCGCTCCCGGTCGAATGTCAATACCGGGTCGACCCGGCGGACGGACGTGAACGAGGCCAGCCAGGCGACGAAACGGTCCCAGGAGTTGCCGGCTTTCCCGACCGCCAGCGCAGCTTCGGTCGTGGCATCGCGATCTACCGCCATCCCGAGGTCGGCGCCAGAGAACGTCGCCGTGCGGTCGGGCAAGTTGATCCGTACCGGGATGGCGGCCACCTCGGCATCGATCCGGGAGATGACGCGGGACAACTCGGCTGCAGTCATGTGCCCGGCCTGATGGTCGGCCAACACGAGACCCCGGAGTGTGCGTTCGTCGTTGCCGGTGTCGACGAGGTAGGCGACGACGAGTGCCGCCGCGAAGAGGACCACGAATCCTCCGGCGATCGACGCGGCCAGCTTCCAGCGACGGCTCGTACTGCTCACTCGGGCCACGATGGTATGCGTGCTGGTACCCAACCGCTGGGTCCCTTCCGAAGTAGCGGCTACTGTTGTGGCGCGGTCCCCGTGTCCGGTCCGGATGCGGGTCATGACACCGAGCCGTTGGCTTGTGCTGTCGGGGCGCGGCGTCGTGTGGGGCGACAGTTGTCTGTCGCGGGGAGGTGACGCATCTCCCCGACGGTGTGGACAACCGAGGAGAACGATGCGAGCCGGCACCGCCACACAACATGAACGCCTGATGAGAGTCCATCGGCGCCACGCCGACCGGGCGTCCGAAGCTGGACTGACCGAGCTTCGTTTCTCTGACCTCGGCGATGGGTCGACGATCCGCGTCGACGGCCGCGACCTGGTCAACTTCGGGAACTGCTCCTATCTCGGACTCAGTGTGGACCCGCGCCTCAAGCGGGCCGCGATCGAGGCGATCGAGCGCTTCGGGCCTCTGTACGCGTCCTCGCAGATGTACGCCGCGGTCGAACTGTACGTCGAGCTCGAGACACTCCTGGCGAAGATGACCGACGCGCCGGCGGTGGTGCTGCCCCCGACGACCACGCTCGGCCATCTGGCCACCCTTCCTTCGCTGGTCGGGACGGACGACGCCGTGGTGCTCGACTCGCAGTCGCATGCGTCCCTGCAGCTCACGGTCCAGGTGCTCTCAGGCCGGGGGATCGAGATCCATCCCGTGCCCCACAACGACGTGGCGAAGCTGGACGAAGCGATCGCGTCCCTTTCGGGAAGGCACCCGAGGGTCTGGTACATCGCCGACGGCGTCTACTCGATGATGGGCGACTTCGCTCCCGTCGACGACATCTCGGAGCTGAAGGACCGCCATCCCAACCTGTACGTCTACTACGACGACGCCCACGGCTTCTCGTGGCGGGGAGACAAGGGCCGCGGCTTCGTCCTGGAGAGTGTCGAGCTGGACGAGCGGACGATCGTCGCCGCTGGCCTGGGCAAGGCCTTCGGAACCGGCGGGGCAGCGATCTTCTTCGGCGACTCCGATCTGGCGACGACGGTGAGGCGCATCGGCGGGCCCATGACGTTCTCCGGCCCCATCCACCCACCCACCCTGGGTGCGGCCATCGCCGCCGCCGAGATCCACCTCTCGGACGAGTATCCGGATCTGCGTCGGCGCATGGAGGGCCAGATCCAGTTGGTGACGAGCCTGCTCGCCGAACATGGGCTGCCGGTGGCCTCTTGGGCGCCGACCCCGATCTGGCAGGTGCGCGTCGGTGATCTCGACCGGATGCTCGTACTGACGCGGAAGATGATGGACGACGGGTTCTATGTCAACCCGACCGGCTTCCCGGTCGTGCCCTACGGCCACGCCGGCATCCGCTTCACGCATACACTCAACAACACCGATGACCAGATCATTGGCATGGTGGAGCGGCTGTCCGTCAACTACCGGGAGGTGGTCGGGGAGCCGGAAGCGGTGGTCGACCTCACCGAGATGGAAGGGGGTCCCGGCGCCATGTCTGCCACGTCTGCCCGCACGTAATCGCGCTTCACCCACCATCGGGGGGTGCCGATGAATGAGGTCGTGCGCGCCACGTTCCTCTCGTCCCCCGTCCGGCGGCTGGCGACCGTAGTCGCCGCCGTCGTGCTGCTCGGTGCCCTCGCGGCCGCCGTGCGGCCGTCTGTGGGTGACGAGATCGGCGCCCCGCTCATGTTGGTCAACTACACGATGGCCGGCTACCTGTTCTTCCGGGGTTCGCGGGTCTACGACGGCCGGGAGCGTCTCGCCTGGAAGATGATCGGCGTGGCGTGCTTGTTCGTCGTCGCCGGCCTCCTCGCCTTCGGCCTGGCGACGGTGCTGGGATACGAGATCCCGGCGTTCGGCCCGCTCGACACCTTCTTCATCGCCGGTTACCTCATCTTCCTGGCCGGCTTCTGGGTCCTGCCGCACCTCGACGGCGTCCCGATCCGACGGCTGCGCGTCTTCGTCGACGGGATGGTCGGGGCGGTCGCCGTCGGAGTCCTCTCCTGGGTCTGGTTCCTCCACGAGATCCTGGAGAAGCTCAGCCACGCCACCTTCTGGGACGTGGTTATCGGAGGCATCTACCCCTTCGTCGACGTCGCCACGCTCGTCGTGGTGATCGTCGTGACGCTCCGGCGCAGCACCCTCCGGTTCGACCCCCGGGTCCTCTTGATGGGGGCGGGGTTCGCCGTCCAGGCCATGGCGGACCTCATCTACCTCCGCAACGGGATCGGCCAGGCATTCGTGGACGCCGATCCGAGCTATGCGGCCCTGCTGTTCGCCGGCCTCGGGTTCCTCGTGGCGGCCATCACGCTGGAGACGCCGCCACCCGTCCGCGAGTACGCCGAGCGCGCCACTCCCTGGTGGGCCTTGATCGCTCCCTATGGGGCCGCAGTGGCGCTGATCGTCGTCCTCGTGGTCCGCATGGTCGGAGTCGTCGACGACCAGAACCAGGACACGATCCAGCTCCTCGCCGGGGCGGTGGTGATCGTCTGTCTGATCATCTTCCGTCAGGCGCTCGCCATCCGCGAGACCCGCGAGATGGTCGAACAACAGCGGTCACAGCTCGTTTCCTCCATCTCCCATGAGCTCCGCACTCCTCTGACGGCGATGGTCGGCTTCCTAGACATCCTGTCGGATCCCAACCAGCAGATGGATCCGGATGCCCGCCAGGAGCTGATCGGCATCGTCTCCCAGCAGGCCAACTACATGGCGCGCATCGTCTCCGACCTGGTGATGCTGAACCGCGCCAACCCGGACCTGGGTCTCGAGGAGAAGGTCGCCGACGTCAAGGAGGTCGTCAAGGCTGCGGTTTCCAGCCTCGACGTCGAGTCGAGCTCGGGCGTCGAAATCGAGGCTCACTCCGGCCTCGCCGGGTACTTCGACGCCGACCGGATCCACCAGATCCTGGTCAACCTCCTCACCAATGCTTCCCGCTATGGCGGCCCTCGGCGCCTCGTGGTCGCCAAGCGTGTGGGAGACGACCTGGTCATCGAGGTCCACGACGACGGGCCCGGAGTGCCCAAGCGCTACGAGATCCTGATCTGGGACCGGTTCGAGCGCGGCGCGCACCGCTACAACGCCGCCATCCCCGGCTCCGGCATCGGACTCGCTCTGGTGGCGATGCTGGTGAAGGCCCACGACGGCACCGTGGGCTACCGGCGCTCCGAGCGTCTCGGCGGGGCCTGCTTCTCGGTGGTCCTCCCCGGCCGGGCGCGCACCGTGGCCCAGATCCCCAACCTAGAGCCCGTGGGTCGGCGGGACCCTTGACGCCTTTCGCGATTCTGCGATAGGATGCCCCCAGCCTTCCGGCCCAGGAACCATCTGTTCCGATTCGGGTAACGGAGCGGCAGCGCTTCTTCGCTCGGCGTCAGGCCGAGGGAAGCGCTTCATGCCGCTTGCGTATTTGTTTGGGCGCGTGATAACATGCGTTGCTCTGCGTATCTCGTTGGCCATCACGCTCGCCCGTCGTTTCGGTATTCAAGGAGGCTCTTTTGGCTTCGCGCGTCGCTGAACGTATCTCGTTCGCCAAGATCCCCGAGGTCCTGCCCCTCCCGGACCTGCTCGCCGTCCAGCACGAATCCTTCCAATGGTTCCTCGATGAGGGCCTGAAGGAGATCTTCGAAGAGATCAGCCCCATCGAGGACTTCACGGGATCGTTGGCGCTCGAGCTCACCGACCATCGGTTCGGCGACCCGGCGCTGAGCATCGAGGAGTGCAAGGAAAGGGACGCCAACTACGCGCGGCCGCTGTTCGTCACTGCCCGCTTCATGAACCGGTCCACCGGAGAGATCAAGGAGCAGCAGGTCTTCTTGGGCGATTTCCCGATGATGACCGACAAGGGCGTTTTCATCATCAACGGCACCGAGCGGGTCATCGTCTCCCAGCTGGTGCGCTCGCCGGGTGTCTACTTCGACTCCGCCCGGGACAAGACCTCCGACCGCATCATCTACAGCGGCAAGATCATCCCCGGACGGGGAGCGTGGCTCGAGTTCGACACGGACAAGCGCGACACGATCGGCGTGCGGGTCGACCGCAAGCGCCGCCAGTACGTGTCGGCGTTCCTCCGTGCCCTCGGAATCGCCGAGTCCGACGAGGAGATCCTCGACCTGTTCGACGGGGCGGAGTCGATCCGCAACACCCTCGAGCGCGACCCGGCCGTCGACCGCGACGAGGCGCTGATCGACCTCTACCGCAAGCTGCGTCCGGGCGAGCCGACCACGGTCGAGTCTGCCCGCGGCTTGATCCAGACGTTGTTCCGCAACCCCAAGCGCTACGACCTCACCCGGGTCGGCCGGTACAAGATCAGCCAGAAGTTCCAGGAGGACGTGCCCGAGGACTACCGGGCCGAGGGCCTCCAGCTCCTGCGTGACGAGGACATCGTCGACACGATCCGCTACCTGGTCGCCCTCCACGCCGGCGAGGAGACCTTCGTCACGCACAAGGGCAAGGAGATCGCCGTCCGTACCGACGACATCGACCACTTCGGCAACCGCCGTATCCGCACGGTCGGTGAGCTGATCCAGAACCAGGTCCGCGTCGGTCTCAGCCGCCTCGAGCGGGTGGTGAAGGAGCGGATGACGACCCAGGACCCGGACGCCATCACTCCGCAGAGCCTGATCAACATCCGGCCGGTCACCGCCGCCATCAAGGAGTTCTTCGGCACCAGCCAGCTGAGCCAGTTCATGGACCAGCCCAACCCGCTGGCCGGACTGACCCATCGCCGCCGCCTGAATGCTCTCGGGCCGGGCGGCCTCAGCCGCGAGCGGGCCGGCTTCGAGGTGCGCGACGTCCACCCGTCGCACTACGGGCGGATGTGTCCCATCGAGACGCCGGAGGGCCCGAACATCGGCCTGATCGGCTCGCTGGCCACCTACGCCCGGGTCAACCGGTTCGGCTTCATCGAGACCCCGTACCGCAAGGTCGAGAACGGGCGTGTCACCGACAAGGTCGAGTACCTCACCGCCACCGAGGAAGAGCGCTACATCATCGCCCAGGCCAACGCCCCGCTCAACGAGGACGGGACGTTCGTCAACGAGCGGGCGCTGGTGCGTCTCGCCGGTGGCGAGGTCGACACCCTGCCGGTGGACCAGATCGACTACATGGACGTCTCGCCGAAGCAGATCGTCTCGGTGTCGACCGCCCTCATCCCGTTCCTCGAGCACGACGACGCCAACCGGGCCCTGATGGGCTCGAACATGCAGCGTCAGGCCGTGCCGCTCCTGCAGGCCGACGCTCCGCTCGTCGGCACCGGTGTCGAGCGGCGCGCCGCCGAGGACTCGGGCGACATGATCGTATCGCCCGTCGACGGTGAGGTGGTCGAGGTCACCGGGGACCGCATCGTCGTGAAGGAGAAGGGCGCCAACCGCAAGCACACCTTCTCCCTCGCCAAGTTCGAGCGTTCGAACCAGGGCACGGCCATCAACCAGAAGCCGATCGTCCAAGAGGGCGACAAGGTGAAGGCGGGCGATGTCCTGGCCGACGGTCCTTCGACCGACCAGGGCGAGCTCGCCCTGGGCCGCAATCTGCTCGTGGCCTTCATGCCCTGGCAGGGCCACAACTACGAAGACGCCATCGTCGTCAGCGACCGCCTCGTGAAAGATGACCTCCTGACCTCGATCCACATCGAGGAGCACGAGATCGACGCCCGCGACACCAAGCTGGGCGCCGAGGAGATCACCCGCGACATCCCCAACGTCGCCGAGGAGGTCCTGGCCAACCTCGACGAGGACGGGATCATCCGGATCGGCGCCGAGGTGGGTGCGGGCGACTACCTCGTCGGAAAGGTCACCCCGAAGGGCGAGACCGAGCTCACGCCCGAGGAGCGACTGCTGCGGGCGATCTTCGGCGAGAAGGCCCGCGAGGTCCGCGACACCTCCCTCAAGGTGCCGCACGGCGAGTCGGGCAAGGTCATCGCCGTGAAGGTGTTCCGTCGTGCCGACGGCTACGACCTGGCGCCGGGCGTCAACGAGTTGGTCCGGGTCTACGTGGCCAAGGCGCGCAAGGTCGCCGAGGGCGACAAGCTCGCCGGCCGCCACGGCAACAAGGGCGTCATCGCCAAGATCCTCCCCGAAGAGGACATGCCGTTCCTCCCCGATGGCACGCCGGTCGACATCATCCTGTCGCCGCTGGGCGTTCCCTCCCGGATGAACCTCGGGCAGGTGCTCGAGACCCATCTCGGCTGGGCCGCCGCCCAGGGTTGGGAGCCGCTCGAGATCGAGAGCCCGGTTGCCGACGGCGTCGAGCCGTGGACCAAGGTGGCCAGCCCGGTCTTCGACGGGGCCAAGGAGAACGAGATCATGCAGCTCCTCTCCCACACCCGTCCCAACCGCGACGGCGAGCGCCTCGTCGGCCCCGACGGCAAGGCGGTCCTCTACGACGGCCGCACCGGCGAGCCCTTCGATACGCCGATCACCGTGGGCTACATCTACATGCTGAAGCTCGTCCACCTGGTCGACGACAAGATCCACGCCCGGTCGACCGGTCCGTACTCGATGATCACCCAGCAACCACTCGGTGGTAAGGCGCAGTTCGGCGGCCAGCGGTTCGGCGAGATGGAGGTGTGGGCTCTGGAGGCCTACGGCGCCGCTTACGCCCTCCAGGAGCTCCTCACCATCAAGTCCGACGACGTCCAGGGCCGGGTGAAGGTCTACGAGGCGATCGTCAAGGGAGCGAACATCCCCGAGCCGGGGATACCGGAGAGCTTCCGGGTGCTGGTCAAGGAGATGCAGAGCCTGGCGCTGTCGGTGGAGATGTTGTCCGCCGGCGAGGAGGTCGAGCTGCGGGAGCTGGAGGAGGACGCCTATCGGCCCGCCGAGTCTCTCGGAATCGACCTCTCCCGACCCGAGCGGCCCGAGTCGCCGGTTTGATTTCCGAGTTCCGAGCATTGAGACAGAGGCGAAGCACACGAGCACAGGGGACACATGGCAACGCAGCTATTCGATGAACTGAAGATCAGTCTCGCTTCGGCCGATCAGATCCGGGCGTGGTCCTACGGTGAGGTCAAGAAGCCCGAGACGATCAACTATCGCACCCTCCGCCCGGAGAAGGAGGGCTTGTTCGACGAGCGCATCTTCGGTCCCCAGCGGGACTGGGAGTGCTACTGCGGCAAGTACAAGAGGATCCGCTACAAGGGCATCATCTGCGAGCGCTGTGGCGTGGAAGTCACGCGCTCGAAGGTGCGCCGCGAGCGGATGGGCCACATCGAGCTGGCCGCCCCTGTCACCCACATCTGGTTCTTCAAGGGTGTGCCCAGCCGCCTCGGCTACCTGCTCGACATGTCCCCCAAGGACCTCGAGAAGGTCATCTACTTCGCCGCCTACTTGATCACGTGGGTCGACGAGGAGAAGCGCCAGAAGGACCTTCCCCAGCTCGAGGAGGACATGCAGCACGAGCTGGCAGTCGTCCGCGAGGAGTTCGAGGAGTGGAGGAACAACCGCCTCGAGGCTCTCGAGGACGAGCTCGAGCGGATGGAGGAAGGCGGGGCCAAGCCGCAGGAGATAAACGCCCGCCGCAAGGAAGTCGAGCGGGAGATCCGCGACCGCGAGGAGCGGGCGGAGCGCGAGGCCGAGCTGATCCAGGAGGCCTTCGACACCTTCAAGAACTTCAAGCCCAAGGCTCGCGTCGAGTCGGAGGCCCTGTGGCGGGAGATCCACGACCGCTACAGCCAGTACTTCGTCGGCGGCATGGGCGCCGAGGCGATCAAGGACCTGCTCAGCCGGATGGACCTCGACGCCGAGATGCAGGCGCTGCAGGAGGCGCTCGACGCTCCTTCCCAGCAGAAGCGCCAGCGTGCCACCCAGCGGATGAAGGTCGTGAAGCCCTTCTGGGAGGGCAAGAACGACCCCAAGGACATGATCCTCGAGACCATCCCGGTGATCCCGCCGGACATCCGGCCGATGGTCCAGTTGGACGGTGGTCGCTTCGCCACCTCCGACCTCAACGACCTGTATCGCCGGGTCATCAACCGCAACAACCGGCTGAAGAGGCTCCTCGACCTGGGCGCGCCCGAGATCATCGTCAACAACGAGAAGCGGATGCTCCAGGAGGCAGTCGACGCCTTGTTCGACAACGGCCGTCGCGGCCGCGCCGTCACGGGCCCGGGCAACCGTCCCCTCAAGTCGATCTCGGACATGCTCAAGGGCAAGCAGGGACGGTTCCGCCAGAACCTGCTCGGAAAGCGCGTCGACTACTCCGGTCGCTCTGTGATCGTGGTCGGCCCGCAGCTCAAGCTGCACCAGTGCGGCCTGCCCAAGATCATGGCGCTGGAGCTGTTCAAGCCCTTCGTCATGAAGCGACTCGTGGACCTCGACCTGGCGCCCAACATCAAGGCCGCCAAGCGAATGGTCGAGCGGGCCCGCCCGCAGGTGTGGGACGTCCTCAGCGAGGTCATCCAGGAGCACCCGGTGCTCCTCAACCGAGCCCCGACACTCCACCGACTCGGCATCCAGGCGTTCGAGCCGGTTCTGGTCGAGGGCAAGGCGATCCAGATCCATCCCCTGGTCTGCGAGGCCTTCAACGCCGACTTCGACGGCGACCAGATGGCCGTTCATCTGCCGCTCTCGGCGGAGGCGCAGGCCGAGGCTCGGATCCTGATGCTGTCGACGAACAACGTGCTGTCGCCGGCGTCGGGACGACCGATCGTCACGCCTTCCCAGGACATGGTCATCGGCATGTACTACCTGTCGGAGGTCGTGGAGGACGCCGACGGCGCCGGGCGTGTCTTCTCCTCTCCGCAGGAGGCAGAGATGGCCTACGACTTGGGAGAGCTCTCGATCCACGCCCCGATCAAGGTCCGTCTCGGTGAGGCGGCGGGCGATCCCGAGCAGCACGCCGAGCTCCACAAGGCGCTCGGCAAGCTCCTGACCGAAGAGCCCGTCGACGGCTCGAAGCTGCACGAGACCACCTTCGGCCGGATTCTGATCA
Source organism: Acidimicrobiia bacterium (assembly GCA_035305585.1). Lineage (GTDB taxonomy): Bacteria > Actinomycetota > Acidimicrobiia > Spongiisociales > ZC4RG35 > ZC4RG17. The sequence goes on from DATGOV010000028.1 coordinate 89,929, forward strand.
ACTCGATCACGCCTCCCGGCTTCCCGTGGGTGGACGCCGTGCTGACCAAGTCCGACCTCCGGAACCTGATCGAGGTCGTCATCGACCGCTACCCGCGGTCCCAGGTCGCCGAGATGCTGGACGGCATCAAGGAACTGGGCTTCAAGTTCGCCACCAAGGCGGGCCTGACGATCGGCTTGGAGGACGTGCGCACGCCGCCCGACAAGCACGACATCCTCTCGGAGTACGAGGAGCGGGCCCAGCGGATCCAGGACCAGTACCTGAAGGGCGTCGTCACCGACGAGGAGCGCCGCCAGGAGCTGGTGGAGATCTGGACCGAGGCGACCGATGTGGTCACCGAGGCCACCAAGCAGGAGCTGAAGGCACAGAAGTTCAACTCCCTCGACATGATGGTGGGGTCGGGTGCCCGCGGGAACATGATGCAGGTCCGCCAGATCGCCGGTATGCGCGGCCTGGTGGCCAACCCGAAGGGTGACATCATCCCCCGTCCGATCATCTCCAACTTCCGAGAGGGCCTCTCCGTGCTGGAGTACTTCATCTCCACTCACGGTGCCCGCAAGGGGCTGGCCGACACCGCCCTGCGAACCGCCGACTCGGGTTACCTCACCCGCCGGCTGGTCGACGTCGCCCAAGAGGTCATCGTGGTCGAGGACGACTGCGAGACCGATCGCGGCATCGTCATCAAGATCGTCGACGAGCGGGGCAATGTGATCCGCAACCTGCGTTCCCGGGTGTACGGCCGGGTGCTGGCCGACGACGTGAAGGTCGATCGGAAGATCGTCGAGACCGACGACGGCGAGAAGCTGCGGGCCGGCACGATGATCCGGGCCAACGAGCTCCAGGCTCTCATGGAGACCGGCGGTCAGGTGGAGTCCGTCCGCGTCCGGTCCGTGCTCGCCTGCGAGACTCGCAACGGCGTGTGCCGCACCTGCTACGGCCTGTCGTTGGCCACCGGCCGCGAGGTCGAGGTCGGCGAGGCCGTCGGGATCATGGCCGCCCAGTCCATCGGCGAGCCGGGCACGCAGCTGACGATGCGTACCTTCCACACCGGCGGTGTGGCAGGTGACGACATCACCCACGGTCTGCCTCGTGTGCAGGAGCTGTTCGAGGCCCGTTCCCCCAAGGGAAAGGCGGTCCTCACGGAGGTCTCCGGCATCGCCCGGATCGTGGAGGACGAGGAAGGCCGAAAGATCGTCATCGACTCCAAGGACGAGGGCGAGGTCGAGTATCCGATCTCGCGGTTCGCGCGGCTCCGGATGACTGATGGCGCCGAGGTGCAGGCGGGCGATCAGCTCACCGAGGGTCCTCTCGACCCCAAGGAGGTGCTCGACATCCGCGGCGTCCGGGCCGCCCAGCAGTACCTGGTCGACCAGGTACAGGAGGTGTACCGGTCCCAGGGGGTGGAGATCCACGACAAGCACATCGAGCTGATCGTGCGCCAGATGCTGCGTCGGGTCCGCGTGGTCCGGCCCAACGACTCGGAGTTCCTGCCGGCCGAGCTGGTCGACGAGCAGACGTTCCGAGACGTCAACAAGGCGCTCGTGGAGGAAGGCAAGGTCCCGGCCGAGGGTCGTTCCGAGCTGATGGGAATCACGAAGGCGTCCCTCGCCACGGAGTCGTGGCTGTCGGCCGCCTCCTTCCAGGAGACCACCCGGGTCCTCACCGATGCCGCCATCCAGGCGAAGTCGGACTACATGCGGGGCCTGAAGGAGAACGTGATCATCGGCCGGCTGATCCCGGCGGGGACTGGTGCCGATGCCTACCAGAGCCTCCAGCCGACGTTGCCAGGGGCGACGACGGTGGCGGCTCTCGAGCTGCTCGGCGGCGAGGGCGCCCTCCCGTCCGGCGAGGACGAGCTGCCGGAGAACCCGGCCGAGTGGCTGGCCAGCCTCGGTGCTCAGAGGACCGCCGAGTCCGATGGTGCCGATGAGGCCGCCGACAACACCGACGAGGGCGACGCCGAGGAGTGATCCTCTCGCCTCTCTCAGAGATCGAACGGCCGTCCTTCGGGGCGGCCGTTCTGCATGCCGGGAGGGGATCCGGCCATACTCGGAGAATGAGGTGTCTCTGGGTCGTGGTCGGCGCCGTGCTGTCTTGGGTGGCCGCCGCCGGCCCCGCGGCCGCGGCGGCCGACACCGATGTCTTCCTGCTCGAGGTCGAGGGCCCGATCACGCCGGTGGTGTCCGATTACATCGCCGACGGCATCGAGGAGGCCGCGGAGCGGTCGGTCCCGGTGATCGTGCGTCTCGACACTCCGGGCGGCCTCGACGTTTCGATGCGAGAGATCGTCCAGTCGTTCCTGAACGCCCCGGTGCCGGTGATCGTCTACGTGGCCCCCGAGGGCGCCCGCGCCGCATCCGCGGGAACGTTCATCACCATGGCGGCCCACGTGGCGGCGATGGCCCCGGCCACGTCGATCGGCGCGGCGACGCCGGTAGATCTCCAGGGCGGAGAGATCACCGACAAGATCATCAACGACGCCGCTGCCTTCGCCGTCTCTGTGGCCGAACGGCGCGGGCGTGACGTCGAGTTCGCTGAGGACGCGGTGAGAGACGGGGCGTCGATCACCGCGTCGGAGGCGGTGGAGAGGGGAGTGGTCGACCTCGTCGCTTCCGACCTCGACGAGCTCCTGGTGGAGATCGACGGGATGGAGGTGGTGGTTCGAGGAGAGACGACGACACTGCACACAGCCCGGGCGGTGGCGGAGCGCTACGAGGTGGGAGCTTTCCGCAAGGTCCTCGCCCGCATCGCCGACCCCAACATCGCTTTCCTGCTGTTGTCGTTCGGCACCCTCGCCATCGTCTACGAGGCAGCCAACCCCGGACTCGGCTTCGCTGGGATCGTGGGCGTGATCTCGATCCTGCTCGGCTTCTTCGCCCTGTCGGTGCTGCCGGTGACCGCAGTCGGGGTGGCGCTGTTGATCCTGGCCGCCGCCCTGTTCATCGGAGAGATCTTCGTTCCCGGCGTGGGAGTGCTGGCCGCGGGAGGGACGATCTCGCTGTTGCTCGCCGGCCTGTTCCTGTTCGAGGACGCCCCTTCGATCCGTGCTCCCATCCTGTGGCCGACGGCCCTGATCCTGGGAGCCGCCAGCCTGGTCGCCGGACGCATGGCATGGCGAGCCCGCAGGGCCCCGTCGACCACTGGTATAGAGACCCTGATCGGCAGGGAGGTCGTGGTCCGGCCCAGGGACACTTCGGCCGGTGACGCATTCGTCGATGGGGCGTGGTGGAGGGTACGTGCCGAGTCGGGTGAGTTGGCGGAGGGGCCCGCCGAGGTGGTGGACATCGACGGTCTGACTCTGATAGTGAGAGGAAAGAGGAGAGAGACATGAACATCGACGCATTGATCGGCTGGGTGATTGCTGCCCTGGTGGTCCTCGCCATCTTGAGGGCCTCCATCCACATCGTCCCCGAGTACGAGCGAGGGGTGCTGTTCAGGCTCGGGCGCGTGGTGGGATCGGCTCGGGGACCGGGACTGATCTTCATCATCCCGATCATCGACCGTCTGATCCGGGTCAGCTTGCGCACGGTGACGCTCGACATCCCGCCCCAGGACATCATCACGAAAGACAACGTCACTGTGCGGGTCAACGCCGTCTGCTACTTCCGGGTCGTGGATGCCAACCGGGCCATCCTGGAGATCGAGGACTACCGGTTCGGGACATCCCAGATCGCCCAGACGACGCTGCGCAGCATCATCGGCCAGGTGGACCTCGACGAGTTGCTGATCAACCGCGACGAGATCAACCGGCGTCTCCAGCACATCATCGACGAGATCACCGACCCGTGGGGGGTGAAGGTGTCGATCGTGGAGGTCAAGGACGTGGAGCTGCCCGACGCGATGCGACGGGCGATGGCCCGCCAGGCGGAGGCGGAGCGAGAGCGGCGCGCCAAGGTCATCCACGCCCGGGGTGAGCAAGAGGCTGCCCAGACCCTCGCCGAAGCCGCCCAGCTCCTCGAGAACCACCCGGCCGCCTTGCAGCTTCGTATCCTCCAGACGATGACGGAAGTCTCCGCGGAGCAGAACTCGACGCTGATCTTCCCGCTCCCGATGGAGTTGCTGCGCGCGCTCGACCGTCTCGCCCCCTCCTCCGACGAGTGACGTGCCGCCGTCAGCTCCCTCGATAGGTGGAGTAGCCGTAGGCGCTCAAGAGCAAGGGGATGTGATGGTGCTCGTCGGGGTCGGAGACGCGAAATACGATCTGGACCTCGGGGTAGAACGTGTTGCCGTAGGCGGCGGTGTTGAAGGTGAGCCGGTAGACGCCGGTGCGCAGCCGGGTACCTCCGAGGAGATCGGCGACCCGGCCGTCTTCGTCGGTCGAAGTGGAGGCCAGGTGCTCTATCACCGCCCCGTCTTCCACCCGCTCCAAAGTGACCGCCACGCCCGCCGCCGGGCGGCCGGCCACGGTGTCGAGTACGTGGGTGCTGATGTTCGCCATCGACTACCTCCGTGTGCTTCCCATGGTGGCAGACTCCCGTCGCCGATCGGCACGAAACGCTGTCAGGTCATGCCGACTCGAGGGAAGCGAGGAGGCGCTGGCGCCACTCCTCGGTAGTGTCGCACTGGTTGAACGTGTAGACGTGGCAGCCGACGATCCGAAGTCGGGCATCTGCCAGGTCCTCGCCGAGGCCGAGGAGGAGCTCGGCGGGGTCGTAGCCACCGGGGCGTACGAAGGCACCGATCAGCCCGACGTTCTTGCGGAGGAACGAGAGAGACTGACCCACTCCGATGCGGGCCGAGATGCGGAGGAGCTTCGTCCGCTCTGCTGCTCCCGGGATTCCCAGGATCAGCGGCAGCGTGATTCCTCGTTCCCGCTCGCGTCGCAGCCAAGACGACACCGCCTTCGCGTCGAAGCACATCTGGCTCGTCATCCAGGAGGCGTGCGGCTGCTTCTCGATCAATGCCTGGTCCAGCGCGGAATCGGGAATCGATGGGTGGCCTTCCGGGTAGCACGGCACGCCGACCTCGAGATCGTGGCCGATCCGCTCCATCGCCCGCAGCAGCGACAGTCCGTCGGAGAAGTCGCCGACAGGGTCCGGGTCTCCACCCACCACGAAGGCCTGGCGTAAGCCGAGGTCGGCGATCCGGGCCAGCAGGCTCTCGAGATGCGCCATGTCCCGGGTCATGCGCGCCGAGAGGTGGGGGATGACCCGATGGCCCCGTTCGGCCAGTTCAGCGGCGAGATCGAGGCTGTCCTCGAGGGTCTTCTGGGGCGAGGCGGTCACAGACACCCGGGCCGAGGTCGGCAGGTGACGAGCCTGCTCGGACACGTTGGACATCGGGATCAACTCGAAGATCGGGTCGGAGAGCAGGTCCCGTATCGCCTGGCGGACCACCGGGGAGACATCCGTCAGCGCGCTCATGCGTGCTCGTCCGGCAACTCGGCCTTGCGGCGGGCGATGTAGTCGTCGAGTGCCTCTTGCAAGGAATCGTCGAGGGGTGGCGGTTCGTAGTCGGCGAGCATCCGCTTCCAAGTCTGGCTCGCCCGGTGGATGGAATCCATGCTTCCTCCCTCCTCCCACTGTTCGTAGCTCGAGTTGTCGGCCAGGCTCGAAGTCCAAAAGGCGGTCTCGAAGTTGGCGAGGGTGTGCTCGCTGCCGAGGAAGTGCTCACCCGGTTCATGGGAGAGCAGCGTTTCGAGAGCGAGGCCGTTGGGCGACATGTCGACCCCCTGCAGGAGCGATCCGGCCATGGCCGCCTGGTCGGCGTCGAGGACGAACTTCTCGTAGCCCATCACGAGGCCACCCTCCAGCCAGCCCGCTGTGTGGAGGACGAAGTTCACCCCGGCGAGGAGGGTCGGGAACAACGTGGCGGCGCTCTCGTACGCCGCCTGGGCGTCGGGTGTCTTGGATGCCGTCAGGGCGCCGCCCGATCGAAACGGCACGCCGAGCCGCCGGGCGAGGGCGGCCATGACGAACAGCATCAGGGCCGGCTCGGGAGTCCCGAAGGTCGGGGACCCGGTCTGCATCGACATCGACGACGCGAACGACCCGAAGATCACCGGCGCCCCGGGCCGCACCATCTGGGCGAAGGCCATGCCGACCAACGCCTCGGCGAGGGTCTGGGTGGCGACGGCGGCGGCCGTCACCGGAGCCATGGCCCCCGCCAGGATGAATGGCGTGATGATGGTGGCCTGGTTGTTCTCGGCGTAGACCTTCGCCGACCCGAGCATCGCCCGGTCCCACGACAGCGGCGAGTTGGCGTTGCAGAGGGAGGTGATGACGGTGTTCTGGTCGACGAAGTCGGCCCCGAAGACGATCTTCGCCATGTCGACCGTGTCCTGCGCTCGCTCTGGGGTGGTCACCGATCCCATGAACGGCTTGTCGCTCAACGTGATGTGGGCATGGATCATGTCGAAGTGCCGCTTGTTGACCGGCAGGTCGACCGGTTCACACAGCGTTCCCCCGGCGTGGTGCAGGGCGGGAGACATGTAGGTGAGCTTGGCGAAGTTGCGGAAGTCCTCGATCGTGGCGTAGCGGCGGCCGCCGTCGAGGTCCCGCACGAACGGTGAGCCGTAGGCGGGGGCGAAGACGAGGTGGGGGTCGCCAATCTCGACGCTGCGCTCCGGGTTGCGAGCGTGCTGAGTGAACCGCCCCGGGGCAGACGCCCGGACGATCTGGCGACACATGCCCTCCGGGAAACGCACCCTCGTGCCGTCCACGTCGGCGCCGTGATCGGCGAATATCTCCAGCGCCTCGGGGAAGTCGACGATCTCCATTCCAACCTCGGCCAGCAACCGGTCGGCGTGGGCTTCTATCGTCGCCAGCGCCTCCTCGTCGAGCACCTCGTAGGGGGCGAGCTGCCTGGTGAGGAACGGCTTCGATTCGACGAATGCGGCGGCCCGGGCGCGTTGGCGCGCCGCCCGTCCACCCGAACGGCGTCGTGTCGTCATCTTCGGCTCCTCTCTCTCGATCTGCGGCCTCCCCGGCGGCTTCCGCGCCGTGGATCGCTGGGGGGGAGGACGTCGGAAAGATGGGGGAACTCGTGCGAACTGTGGGGGATGCCCATGGCCGCGACGAAGTGCTCTTGGAATCGCGGCTCCGTCGCCGTCTCCACCTTCTCGATCCGACGGGCCACCTCCTCGATCTCGCCGCGGGCGGAGGCGGACAAGAGGGCGATCATCGCTCCGCTGCCCGCCGCGTTCCCGGCTGCCGAGACCCGATCGAGGTCGCAATCGGGGATCAGCCCGAGGATCATGGCGTACTTGGGGTCGATGTGACTGCCGAACGCCCCGGCGAGGCGGATCTCGTCCACCGCATCCACTCCCATCCGGTCCATCAGGAGCCGCGTGCCGGCGTACAGCGCTGCCTTCGCCAACTGGATGGCCCGGACGTCGGTCTGGGTGATCGTGATCGGCGGCTCGTCCCACAGACGGTAGGAGAACGTGCGGCCGTCGGCCATCACCCGGTCGCCGCGGGGGTGGATGACGCCGTCTCGGTCGACCACACCGGCGAGTCGGAGCTCGGCGACCGCCTCGATGATGCCCGACCCACAGATGCCGTTGATTCCGATCCCGGCGGTCTCCTCGGCGAAACCTGCCTCGTCCGACCAGCGGTCCGACCCGATCACCCGGATCCGCGGCTCCAGCGTCACCGGATCGATGCGGACCCGCTCGATCGCCCCCGGTGTGGCTCGCTGGCCGTGTGTGATCTGGGCGCCTTCGAAGGCCGGGCCGGTGGGGCTGGAGGCGGCGAGAAGTCGGTCCTCGTTGCCGAGGACGATCTCGGCGTTGGTCCCGACGTCGACGAGGAGTTGGAGCGGACGGTGGCGATGCGCTCCTTCGGAGAGGACAGCTGCCATCGTGTCGGCTCCGACGTGGCCGGCGACTATCGGTAAGACATAGAGGCGGGCACCCGTCGCCAGCCTCAGGCCGATCGAGGAGGCGGTGGACCGGAACGCGTCACGCACGGCGGGAGCAAACGGCGCCTCCCCCAACGGCCGGGGGTCGAAACCGAGGACGAGGTGGTGCATGATCGGGTTCCCGACCACGACGACGTCGACGACGTCCTCTCGGGATTCGCCGGCCTCGGCCAGGAGCTCTCCCGCCAGCGAGTCGAGTGCCGACCTCACCGCCTGGGTCATCTCGGCCGCACCCCCGTCGTTCATCATGGCGTACGAGACACGGCTCATGAGGTCCTCCCCGAACCTGATCTGCGGGTTCATGGCGCCGGCGGATGCCAGCACGTCCCCGGTGGTCAGGTCGAGGAGATGGCCTGCCAGGGTGGTGGAGCCGACGTCGAAGGCGAGTCCCAGGAGGCGGTCGTGGAAGCCGGGCCAGACGGCGATCACGTGACGGCCCGAGTGGACCGCCACCGTCACCGACCCCCGCCCCTCGATGAGATAACGGTGGAGGTGAGTCGTCACGTCGTGGTCGAACTCCAGTCGAGCCAGCCCCCACTCCTCGGCCAGGGCTTCCGTCACCCGATCGAGGTCGGACCGGGCATCCGTCAACGATGGCGGCTCCACCTCGACGTAGTGGAGGCGCACGACCGGGTCGATCGGGTAGCTCGTGACCTCCGGGCGCTTGCGGACGACCTGGCGATGCACCTGGCTCTCGGGCGGGACGTCCACGACCAAGTCGCCCCAGATGGCGGTGGCACAGCCCAGACGCCTGCCTTCGCCCAGTGGACGCCTCCCCCGGTACTCCAGTTCCAGCTCTCCGGGCGGGCTCACCGCCGTCGGGTCGGCGGGGATCGCTGGGGTGGATCCCTGGCTGATCTGGCACCGCCCGCAAATCCCCCGGCCCCCGCACACTGAATCGAGGTCGACTCCCAGTTCACGTGCGGCGGCGAGAACCGTCGTGCCCCGAGCCACCTCACCCCGCCGACCCGACGGGAGGAAGATCACCCGGACGGTGTCGCTCATCCCGTCGCCAGGCGGCGACGGCCGCTGCGACGCCGCCCCTCGCCGTCGGGAGACGAAGGACCGCGGTGGAGCCGGATCCACGCCGCGCAATCGCGGTCGTTTCCGGTCAGCACGTCGGCGGCCTTGACCGCTCCCATGATCTCCGCTTCGAGAGGGTTGGTGATCGCCGAGGTGAGCCCGGCGCCGATCGCCATCGCCAAGAAGGCGGCGTTGATCCCTGACCGGTGGGGGAGGCCGAAGCTTATGTTCGACGCCCCGCAAGTCGTGTTGACCCGCAACTCCTCCCGCAGGCGGCGGATCAAGTGCAGGACCTGCTTGCCGGCGCCGGGCATGGCGCCGATGGGCATGACGAGGGGGTCGACCACCACGTCCTCCCTGGGGATGCCGTGGTCGGCGGCCCGGTTCACGATCTTTCTCGCCACCTCGAACCGGACGTCGGGATCCTCGGAGATGCCTGTTTCGTCGTTGGTGATTGCCACCACTGCGGCCCCGTGTCTGGCCACGAGCGGCAGGACCTCTTCCAACGACTCGTCCTCGCCGGTGACCGAGTTGACGAGCGCCTTGCCCTTGTACACCTCGAGCCCTGCCCGAAGGGCGGGGATCACCGAAGAGTCGATCGAGAGGGGGACGTCGACGAGGGCTTGAACGAGTTCCACGGTCGTCGCCAGGATCTGCGCTTCGTCGGCGAGTGGGATGCCGGCGTTGACGTCGAGCATGTCCGCTCCTGCCTCCACCTGGGTGATGGCATCGGTCTCCACTCGCGAGAAGTCGCCCCGCACCATCTCCTCGGCGAGTCGCTTGCGCCCGGTCGGGTTGATGCGCTCGCCGATGACCACGAAAGGCCGGTCGAAGCCGATCACCACTTCTCGAGTCGGTGAGGCGAGAACCGTGTCAGTCATCGGAGTCCTCCGTCGGATGCCAACCGCCGTTGCGGATCATCCCGTCGAGTACCACATCGGGGAAGTCGGCATCGAGCTGGTCGGCTACCACCTCGGGGTCGGGGCCGGGCACGGTGACCTTGCGGTACTCGGCGGTGTACTCGTCGGCGCCGATCACGCCCACCCGGGTGGCGGCCCGGTCGATGGCAGCCTGGAAGCGGTCGGGCAGGGGGATGCGGCGAGCGTTGCGGCCTTTCCCGGCCATGACCTGGGCGGGGATATCCCGCCAGTAGATCACGGTGACCTCGCCGTCGCTCATGACGTAGCCGCGGCCACGATGGCCGGTTCCATCTCGCCATAACCGACGAGGATCCGCTCGAACCCGAGACCGAGACGGGAGGCGGCATCCTCGGCGCGGGCCGTGAGCGCGGGGTCGTCGGTTTGGGCCAGGTACACCACGCGGGTGTAGTTGCCGAAGTAGTCGGAGAGGAGTTGCGGCCAGCGGTCCAACCCCAGGCCCTTCCACACCAAGTGGTCGAAGTTGCGGACCAGGAAGTCGGTCAGATAGAAGGTCGTGGGCTCGCTCTCGTGGAGATGCTCGAACAGGCTCGCTCCCGCCAGGAACTCGTAGCAGTGGGCGCCGGCGAGACGCTCCACGCCGTGGCGTTCCAGCACCGTGTCCAGCATGCCCCCGGTTCCACAGTCCCCATAGGCCACGAAGATCTCGTCGTAGCGGCCTCTCGCCTCGATTATCCGGTCCTCGACGGCCTGGGGGATCAGGGAAGGCCGGTTGTGGTACGACGCCGGTAGGCAGGTGACCTCTACCGCCTCGAGATGGTTCGACTCGACGACGCGGAGGAGCTCGTGGGCCATCGCCCCGCAGCCCAGCACCAAGACCTTGCGCTCAGGCGACGCCACGGCGTGCTCCGACCAGCGCCTTGGCGGTCTCGGCGGCTACGGCCGCGTCCCGGCAATAGGCGTCGGCGCCGATGGCAGCTCCGAACTCCTCATTGAGGGGGGCGCCGCCGACGAGGACGATGTAGTCGTCGCGGATCCCCTTTTCGACCATCGTGTCGATCACCACCTTCATGTACGGCATGGTGGTGGTGAGCAACGCCGACATGCCGAGGATGTCGGGCTGGTGCTCGTCGAGCGCCTGGATGTACTCGTCGACGTCGGTGTTGATCCCCAGATCGACGACCTCGAACCCGGCCCCCTCGAGCATCATCCCCACGAGGTTCTTGCCGATGTCGTGGATGTCGCCCTTGACCGTTCCGATGACGACTTTGCCGATCGTCGGGGCGCCGGTCTCGGCGAGCAGGGGGCGGAGGACGGCCATGCCCGCCTTCATGGCGTTCGCCGCCAAGAGCACCTCGGGGACGAAGAGGATCCCGTCGCGGAAGTCGATGCCCACGATGCGCATCCCCTCCACCAAGGCCTCGTTGAGGACGCGGTTGGGATCCCAGCCGCGCTCCAGCAGGATGTTGGTTCCCTCCACGATCTCGTCGGCCAGGCCGTCGTACAGGTCGTCGTGCATCTGCTCGACGAGCTCCTCGTCGGAGAGGGCCGACAGATCGATCTCTTCTTCGCTCATTTGCGCCGCGCTCCTGTTGAGCAGGTTCCACGATACGGAACGATGTCGGATGTCGGAACGATATATCGCCCTTACCTGGTTGTCCAGTGGTTCAAACAGTCGTTCGGAATGACAGGCGGGCGATGGCGCCTGTAGTCTGCGTGCCGCGTTGCAGAATCGTTCCGTATCGTGGGACCGGAGCCTCCGGAGGGTTCGCAAGTGAGTGAGTTTCCATCGAGCGCACGAGTAGTCATCATCGGGGCCGGCATCGTCGGCAACTCCGTTGCGTTCCACCTCGCCCAAAAGGGGTGGAACGACATCGTCCAGATCGACAAGGGACCTCTTCCCAATCCGGGGGGATCCACGGGCCACGCTTCCAACTTCATCTTCCCCGTCGACCACGGCAAGGAGCTGACCTCGCTGACTCTCGAGTCTCAACGGCAGTACGAGGAGATGGGAGTCAACACCACCTGCGGCGGGATCGAGGTGGCGCGCACCGAAGAGCGGATGGAGGAGCTGCGCCGCCGGATGAGCTCGGCGAAGGCCTGGGGCATCGAGGCCTCCTTGCTGACCTCGGGCGAGGTGAAGGAGCTCGTGCCGTTCATCGAGGAGTCGGTGATCCTGGGCGGCTTCTACACCCCCTCGGTGTCGGTCGTCGACTCGCTGCGCGCCGGCACGATCATGCGCGAGCGGGCACAGGAAATGGGTGCCCTCTCGGTCTTCCCCAACACCGAGGTGCTCGACATCGAGGTGGAGAACGGGCGGGTGCAGGCGGTCGTCACCGACAAGGGACGCATCGAAGCCGACTACGTCGTGGTCGCTTGCGGCGTCTGGTCGCCTCGCATCGCCGCCATGGCCGGGGCCACCATCCCTCTCACGCCGGCCGTCCACCAGATGATCGATGTCGGTCCGATCCCGATCCTGGCCGAAACCGGCAACGAGATCGGATTTCCGATCGTGCGAGACATGGACACGTTCATGTACGAACGTCAGACGGCCGGATCGATGGAGATTGGGTCCTACGCCCACCGGCCGATCTTCCACGACCCCGACGAGATCCCCTCGATCGAGGAGGCCCGGCTCTCGCCCACCGAGCTGCCCTTCACGGCCGACGATTTCGACCCGCAGCTGGAGGACGCTCTCGAACTGATGCCATCGATCCTCGAGGGCGCCGAGATCAAGTACGCCATAAATGGGCTCCTGTCGCTGACTCCCGACGGGATGCCTCTGCTCGGCGAGACCGTCGAGGTCGAGGGCCTGTGGTCGGCGGCCGCGGTGTGGATCAAAGAGGGGCCCGGTGTCGGCAAACTGATCGCCGAGTGGATGACCGACGGCTACCCGGAGCTAGACCCCCACCAGTCCGACATCGCCCGCTTCTACGACTACGCCCGGACCCGCCACCACATCAGGGCGCGCTGCGCCGAGCACTTCAACAAGACCTACGGGATCGTCCATCCCCGCGAGCAGTGGGAGTCGGAACGGAACATCCGTCTGGCCCCGTTCCACCACCGCACCCAGGAGTTGGGGGCGGTCTATTTCCAGGCAGGAGGATGGGAGCGGCCCCACTGGTACGAATCCAATGCCCCGCTGGTCGAAGAGTACGGGGTCGAGGACCGTCCCCACGAGTGGGATCGCCGCTGGTGGTCGCCGATCTCCACGGCAGAGCATCTCGCCCTGCGCGAACGGGTGGGGATGGTCGACCTCTCGGCGTTCGCCATCTTCGACATCGCCGGACCGGGAGCGCTCGACTACATCCAGCGTCTCACGGTCAACCAGTGTGACCGCCCGGTGGGCTCGGCGATCTATACCCCTCTCCTCACGCCGCAGGGAGGGTTCCGTGCCGATCTCACCGTTATGCGTCTCGGCGAGGAACACTTCCGGGTCGTCACCGGTGCCTTCGACGGCCCCCGTGACGCCTACTGGTTCCGGAAGCACCTGCCCGACGACGGATCGGTCGTGTTCACCGATCACACGTCGTCCTTCAGCACGATCGGCGTGTGGGGGCCGCGGGCTCGAGCACTGGTGGAGTCGCTCACGAACGACGACATCTCCGACGCGGCCTTCCCCTACGCCACGTGCCGCCAGGTGACGTTCGGGTCGCTCGTCGCCACGATGCTCCGCATCTCCTATGTCGGCGAGTCGGGCTGGGAGATCTATGTCCCGATCGAGCGGGGCACGCAGATGTGGGACATGCTCTGGGACGCCGGTCAGGACCACGGCGTGGTCCCGGTGGGCGCGGGCGTGTACGGGACGAGTGCCCGCCTGGAGAAGGGCTATCGGCTCATGGGGGCCGAGCTCGAGTCGGAGTACGACCCGGTCGAAGCCGGCCTCGATCGTCCCAGGGTGAAGTCGGCGGACTTCATAGGCAAGGAGGCCTACCTCGCAGCCCGAGAAGCCGGTCCGTCGGCGCGGCTGTGCACCTTCACCGTCGAGGACCACATCTCCACTCGGGACGGCATCGCCCGGTACATGACGGGTGGCGAGCCGATCCTGACGCCCGATGGTGAGCGAATCGTCGACGCCAAGGGCCGCCCGTCCTACGTCACCAGCGCCGGGGCGGGGCCTTCGGTCGGCAAGTACCTCCTCATGGGCTACCTGCCTGCCGACCTGGCCGAGGAGGGCGCCGACTTCGTCGTGCGGTACATGAACGAGGACTACCCGATCAGAGTCGCCCGGGTCGGATCCCGGCCGCTGTTCGACCCCGACGACGAGAGGATGAAGGGATGAGGCTCCTCGTCTGTGTGAAGCGCGTCCCCGCCCCCGGGGCCAAGATCGCGCTCACCGAGGACGGTCGGGCGATCGAGACGGCCCACCTGTCTTTCACGACGAGCCCCCACGAGGAGTGCGCGGTCGAAGCGGCGATCCAGTTGAAGGAAGCCCACGGCGGCACCGTGGAGGTGTTGACACTCGGCCCGCCGGAGGCAGAGGAGCAACTGCGCTACGCCGCTTCGGTCGGTGCCGACGGCGCCACCCTCGTTCCCACGGACGGCTCCGATGTGGATCCCCAGGCAACGGCGGCCGGCCTCCTGTCGGCGATCAGGTCCCTGGAGGCGGAGCGTGGTCCCTTCGACCTGGTCCTGTTCGGCAACGAATCCGCCGATGCGGGCAACTTCCAGGTGGGCATCCGGGTCGCCCACGGACTGGGAAGACCGGTCGTCTCGGGCATCAAGGGGATAGAGGTCGAGGGAGAGACGGCGGTCGCCCGGCGCCAGACCGCCAGCGGATTCGAGGTGTACCGGCTTCCCTTGCCGGCGGTCCTGGCCGTGAAGGAGGGCATCGCCCTTCCCCGTTACCCCACATTGTCAGGGCGCCTCAAATCGAAGAAGCTCGAAGTCCGTCGTCACGAGACGGAGCTCGCACCGGGCGGGCAGCGGATGGTGCGGTTCGAGTCCCCTCCCGAGCAGGAAGTACGCACCGAGTTCCTGTCCGATGCTGTCGCCGTCGTGGACGTCCTGGAGAAGCTGGGGGTCTTATGAGCGTGCTCGTGTTGATCGACCACGACCGCGGCGAGGTCTCCGAGGCCTCCCGCCAAGCGATCACCTTGGCCGAGCAGGTGGCCGAGGCGCTCGGCTCCCCGGTCGAGGCAGTCGTGATCGGCGCCGAGGCGGCCGACATCGGGGTCGTAGACCGGGTGTGGCACGTGACACATTCCCTGCTCGACGACTACACGCCCGGCGGCTGGGGAGAGGTGCTCGCCCAACTCGTCGCCCAGGAGATGCCGGCGGCGGTGGTGGCACCGGGCAGCGATCGCGGCAACGAGGTCCTCGCCCACCTGGCGGCACTCTTGGACCTGCCGATGGTGGCCAACGTCACCGAGCTCGATCCGAGCGGGGACGTCTGGTCCCTCCAGAGGGTCCGCTGGGGCGGGAGCCTCCTGGAACGGGGCGAACTGGAAGCAGCGGTGCGCCTCGTCTCGGCAGCCCCTCACGTCTTTCCCCCGGCGGAGACGGAGGGGTCGTCACCGGTGGTGGAGTTCCAACCGACTCTCGAGGAGGGTCAGGTAGTCGACCGGGTGGTGGAGAGGGTCACCGTCTCGGAAGGCGTCACCCTGGCGACCGCTCCCGTCGTGGTCTCGGGCGGCAGGGGAGTGGGTGGCCCGGAGGGATTCGGTCCGTTGGAGGAGCTCGCCGAGCTGTTGGGAGGGGCAGTCGGCTGTTCACGGGTCGTCACCAACAACGGATGGCGGCCCCACTCCGATCAGGTGGGCCAGACCGGCACTCGGGTGGCGCCCGACGTCTACATCGCCTGTGGCATCTCCGGGGCCATCCAGCACTGGGTGGGGATGATGGCCTCGAAGCATGTCATCGCCATCAACACCGACGCCGAAGCGCCGATGGTCACGAAAGCCGACTACGCGGTGATCGGCGACGTGGCCGAACTGGTGCCGGCGATCGTGGACGAGGTCAAACGCCGTCGCTGACGGCCGTTCGGTCGAAGTCCCTTCGCAGAAGTCACCTGCTCTGGTAGCGTGACGGACGCGCCGATTTGATCGTCCAGCTTGCGGGCGCGAGACAAGTGCAGCTAAAGCGGCGGTCCGAAGCTCCTTCGCTGGCCGCCTCTTGGGGCGGCCGCTCTGTTTCGAGCGAGCCCCCTCACCGCACCGACGATCGACGTCGACAAGGAGGTGGGGCGCGTGACAGATCGATGTACGAACTTCGAGACTCTCCTCGCCAGCCGGCCCGTCCTCGTGGCCGACGGGGCGATGGGAACCACACTCTTCTCGCTCGGGCTCGAAGGCGGGGGGTGTCCCGAGCTCTTGAACATCGAGCAGCCGGAGCTGGTTGCCCAGGTGCACGAGAGGTTCGTCGCCGCCGGGGCCGACATCGTCCTCACCAACACGTTCGGTGGCAACGCCCGTCGGCTCGCCCTCCACCGTCTCGCAGACCGTGTGGCCGAGCTCAACGCGGCGGCGGTGCGCATCGCCCGCCAGGTCGCCGACGCAGCCGATCGTCCAGTCGCCGTGGCGGGCAGTATCGGGCCCACCGGCGACTTGTTCGAGCCGTTGGGTCCCCTCACCCATGAGGAAGGGGTGGCCGTGTTCCTCGAACAGGCCGCGGCGCTCGTCGAGGCGGGTGTCGACGTGCTCTGGATCGAGACGATCTCGTCGTGGGAGGAGCTGAATGCCGCCACCGAAGCGGCGTCCCGCCTCCGCGTCCCGGTCAGCGCCACGCTCAGCTTCGACACCAACGGCCGGACCATGATGGGCATCTCCGGCAGCCAGCTCGGCGAGTGGTGGAGAGCCAGCCCACACGCCCCTCTCTCCGTGGGCGCCAACTGCGGGATCGGTCCCGGAGATGCCGTTTCGGTGGCACTCGACATAACCGAGGCGGCGCCGAACGCCGTCGTCGTCGCCAAGGCCAACTGCGGGATGCCCTTGTACCAGACCGACGCCCTCGTCTACCCGGTCGGGCCCGATCGGATGGGTGAGTACGTCGAGTTGGCGGTCCGCTCCGGCGCTCGCATCATCGGTGCGTGCTGCGGGTCGACACCCGACCACATCGCCGCGATCCGCCGGGCGGTCGACCACGGGGTGAGCGGCCCCCGTCCGACCCACGCCGAGATCGAGGACAGGCTCGACGCCAGCCCTGTCACCGCCGCAGCTCCGGCTCGCAGGGGTCGTCGCCGGGCGGGCTAGATCAGGGTCGCCTCTTCCCACCCGCGAACCGAGTTGAAGCGGGCGAAGCCCGAAGCGCGGCCGAGATCGTCGAGAGTCAAGCGAGCCTCTTTCAGTTCCCCGGCGGCCAAACGAGCGGCTCGCTCGGTCCCCGGGAGCAACCCAGAGTCGACCGGCGGGGTCAGCCATACTCCGTCGATGCACACCGCCAGGTTTCCGATCGTCGTTTCGGTGATCTCGCGGTCCTGGTTCCACAGCACGACGTCGTCGGCATCGGGTCGCCGTGCCCGGGCCGCTTCGTAGACCCTCCGCACCGTCGTCTTGTGTCGCAGGAACGGGTCCCGACGGTCGATCGGCCGGTCGTCGAGGGTCAGCCGGAGGGGAGACGTGCTCGGCGTCAGATCGTCGGCCTGCACCTCGACCCACCCGTCCCGGTCGACGAGGATCCGCAACCTCGTCGGTTCGGTTCGGTCTTTCGTCGCCCGGGTGATCGCCGCTCTCACCTCGGCGGGATCGAAAGGGATGTCGAAGTAGTCGGCAGACGCCGCTGCCCGCCGGAGATGTCGGTCGAGATGTCTCGCCCCCAGACTCGGGTCCCAGCGGGTCGTCTCCAGCAGGCGCAGTTCGCCTCCTGGATGCCGCAGCACCTCTGCCTTCAGGAGCGCTTCGGCGTACTCGTCGGCCGGTTCCGAGTCGTAGGTGATGCCGCCGCCCGTTCCGTAGAACGCCAGCCCCGTGGGCCGATGGAAGAGGACGGTGCGGATGCCCACGTTGAACGCCCACTGTGGTCCTTCGGGCCCGAGCCCGCCGAAGCCGATCGCCCCGCAGTAGACCCCGCGGGGGTGAGTCTCGAGATCCGCGATGATCGACATGGTCGAGACCTTGGGTGCCCCGGTTATCGAGGCGCTGGGAAACAAGGCTTCGAACACGTCGACCAGAGAAGTACCGGGACGGGGACGGGCCGTCACCGTGGACGTCAACTGCCACACCGTGTCGTATTTCTCCGCCGTGAAGAGGGCCGGGACCCGAACCGACCCGAGGGCGGCTATCCGGCCCAGGTCGTTTCTGACCATGTCCACGATCATCAGGTTCTCGGCCCGGTTCTTCTCGGACGACAGCACCCAGTCCCGCATGTGGCGGTCGTGTTCCAGATCCACGCCTCGGCGAGCCGTGCCCTTCATCGGACGCGACACGATCGAGCCGGGGCGCCACTCGAAGAACAACTCCGGCGAGGCGGACACGATCACCCAGTCGCCGGCGTCGATCAGCGCCCCGTATCCGCACGATTGCGATCGGGTCAGCCGGCGATAGAAGGCGGCGGGGTCTCCGCTCAACACCGACCGCATCATGAAGGTGTGGTTGACCTGATACGTGTCGCCGGCGCGGATGCGATCTCGGATCGCCTCCACCGATGCGGCGTGGTGCTCGGCCGAGGTGAGCGCTTCCCATTCGGCCAGATCGTGGGTGACGTCGGGATCCGGTGGCGGGGGAGTCCGCTTGGCTGCGATCCCGAACCAGGCGAGAGGGAGGCGGGTGAACGCCGTCCCCGGCATCTCCTTCACCCGCATCGCCGGATCGAAGGCGGGGGCGGCCTCGTAGGCCACCCATCCCGCCACCCAGCGTCCGGCGCGGACGGCCTCCTCGGCAACGCCGAGGACGTGCTTCACCTCGTCTCGAGACCGAGCGACGGCCACGTCGGTGAAGTCGCCCAGAGCGAAGCCTCTCCGCCGGGTGGGGCGCAGGTCGTCGAACCGGGCCGACGGCGTCATGACGGTCTCAGGAGTCGGCCCGGGCGCGGGCGAGGACCTCGTCGATCGGGGTGGTGTTGGCTTCGTCTCGTTCCTGGACGTAGTCGTAGCCGAACCGTCCCTTGATGCAGAGGTTGCCACGGGTCACCGAGTGGTCGTCGGGAGAGGTCACCTTGACGATCCGGTCGTCCTGGACGTGCAGGTCCAGGTTGCATCCCACCCCACAGTACGAGCAGATGGTCCGCGTCACCTCCTGACGCTCGGGGTTCCACATCCCCGCCTGGCGCAGCTCGTATTCGGAGCGGAACATCAACGCGTCGGTGGGGCACACCGCGATGCAGTTGCCGCAGTACACGCAAGCCGATTCCGGCAGGGGAGCGTCGAACTCGGTCGAGATGCGGGCGTCGAAGCCCCGACCCGCCACCGAGATGGCGAAGGTGTTCTGAGCCTCCGGGCCGCAAGCCTGGACGCACTTGTAGCACAGGATGCACTTGGAGTAGTCCCTCACATAGAGAGGGTTGTCGACCTTCACCGGCTGGTGCACCGTCTCGGCGGTGTCCCCGGTCGGAGGAGGGTGGTGGCCGGCGTGGCGGCGATCCCGGTCGTCGGTCGGCGGCGCCGGCGGGCCGAACCGCTCCGGCTCGCATTCGTACTCCTCCATCCACGCCTGGATCGATTCGTCGACGAGGGACAGATCCACCGAGGAGGCCAGGAGCTCGAACACGACTTTGCGGGAGTGGCGCACCCGCTCGGAGTCGGTGTCGACGACCATCCCCTCCTCCACTCGACGCGAGCAGGACGGGACGAGGGTTCGGCTCCCCTCCACCTCGACGACGCACACCCGGCACACGTTCACGGGCGTCAGAGTGGGTGCCCAACACATCGTCGGCTGGTCGTTGCCGATCGACCTACAGGCGTCGAGGATCGTACTCCCCTCCGGAACCGACACCTCCTCGCCGTCGATCGACAAGCTCACGAGCCCGAGGTCTACCCTCTCCGCCGTCACAGGATCCCCAATTCGATCGCCGATTTCACCACCGATGACGCGGTGTGCCCCAGGCCACAGATCGAGGCGGCCTTCATCGCCCGGTCGAGGTCATCGATCAGGTCGCGGTCCACGGATCCGTTCGCCCGGGCGATCGCCTCCTCCACCCTGACCGTTCCCACCCGGCATGGCACGCACTGGCCACACGATTCG
>DATGOV010000029.1:0-64753 GCA_035305585.1 Acidimicrobiia bacterium
GTCCAACAGATGAAAGAAGACGCCGGCGCCGACATCGCCATCGGCGGAGCGGAACTCGCCAGCCACGCGCTGGCCCAGGGGTTGGTAGACGAGATCAGACTCTTCGTGGTGCCGATCCTCGTCGGAGGGGGGAAGAAGGCCATGCCTGCAGGGCTGCGCGCTGATCTCGAACTGATCGAAGAACGGGGATTCTCGGGAGGGTTCACCTATCTGCGCTATCGGATCTGAGCCCCAAAGAGGCTCAGATCGGTGGGGGACGCACCTCGTATTGGTGGCTGCGGGGGCTGGTCCAGTGGAAGGTGCCGGGTTGGGGTTGGGTGAGTTTCCATCCGGCTTTGTGTTTGGCGCGTAGGTGGTGGCGGGCGCAGAGCGGGCCGAGGTTGGGGATGGTGGTTTTGCCGTTGCGGTTGACGGGCACGGTGTGGTCGAGGTGGCAGCTTTGGGCTGGTCGGCTGCAGCCGGGGAACACGCAGGTGGGGTTGGTGGCTTCGACCCAGCGGCGTTGGGTGGCAGTGGGGCGGCGGCGGGTGGTGCCTACCCAGATCGGAAGCCTGGTGGCGGGGTCGGTGACCGCCACCTCCCAGGTCGAGCCGTGGAGTGAGTCGGCTATCTGGCGGGCGAGGTCGGAGACGACGGGACCCCAGTCTTCGAGGTCGCCGGCTTGTTCGGCCAGGCCCATGAGGGTGGGGAGGTCGATTGTCAGCCTGACCCCGCCGCTCGTCTGTGTCGGGTACGTGGTCTCTCCTGATAGGAGGGCCAGGAACACGTCGGCGCGGATCTGGTCCAAGCTCTTTTGGTCGCCTTTTTGTTTGAGGTGGCGGGCGATGGCTTTGATCCGTGACCACGCCTCCGCGGCTCTGTCGGGTGGGAGGTGGCGGCCCACCAGGTCGGCGGTGCCGTCGGGGTTCTGAGCGGTCTCTATCCGCCGCTCCTTCTGTCCGTGTTCGAGGCGACGGCGGGCAGCTTCGGGATCGATTTCGGTGACGAGGCGGCGGACCCGGCGGCCCAGCTGGGCGGTGGTCAACCCCTCCGCCTCGGACAGGACCTGGTCGGTGACGGCGGCGGCTTCGGTGTCGTCGACCAGAGCCGTCTCCTCGCACAGGACCCTCGCCCGGGGCACGTCGATACGGCCGGCCTGCAGGGCAGCCAACACTTGCGGAAGGCGTTCCAGATCGAGGGCGAGCTTCACCAGAGAATCAGCCGACCGGGACGTGAGGGTGAGCGCCGCCGCTACCTCGTCGGAGACGAACTCGTCGACCCCTCCGGTGCGCTCTGGTGGCGAGCCGGCGACACCGGGCGGGGTGTGGGCCAACTCGGCCACATCAGCCAACAACTCCGCCTGCAGGTACGAAACCAGACGGGAACGGGCCCGCATCAACTCCACCAACTGATTCCCGTTCAGCTCCCGCCGATCGATCCCAGCCAGGCGCCAAGCCAAGAAAGGCCCCGGTTCGATGTCTTCCAGCCTTCCGGTGGGTGAGGTCGACGCCCCACCGGAAGAAGTCTCCACCCATTCCCCCAACATGACCCCAACCTATCGGACCCCTGGGACAGAATCGGCGGCAGACGAACCGAACGCGCATGTCTTGCCGTACTCGGAGTCGACAGGCTCGTCTGCGAGAGGACAGGAGGAGAGTGGTGAGCACCTGCCCTTCTTCGGCCCCCGGACCGTTTCGATTCGTATCGCTGGCCTGGATCGTGGGATTGGTGGCTGCCTGCGCCATGGGTGGTGACCAGATGGCTGTCGAAGTCGTCCCGGCTTCCGTCGCGCTCGACATCCCCGAAAGGCCCACACCACCGACCACACCGCCGACGACCACACCACCGCCCACATCGACCTCGGCTGCCGTAGCGGCGGTCTCGAACCGGGCCGCTCCCCTACCACTCGCCGTTCTCGAAGTACCTGGCGCCGTGTGGAACGGGAGGATCGTGGTGGCAGGTGGCCTGTTCGAGGGAGGCGGGGAGAGCGATGTGACCTACTTCTACGATCCCGCGACCGATTCCTGGGAGTTCGGCCCGAAGCTGCCCACCGGCATCCACCACACGACGCTGGGTGTCCTCGGAGATCGCCTGTACCTCGTCGGCGGCTACGAGGCGGGTGATTTCGGACGGTCTCCCGTTTCGGCTGTGTGGAGCCTCGGACCCGATGACGACGAGTGGGCTCCCGAACCCGAGCTCGACACAGCCCGAGGTGCGTTGGCGCTCGCATCCACCGGCGACAGACTGATCGCCATCGGAGGTGTCGGACCCGACTGGGAGCAACTCGCTACGACCGAGATCCTCGAAGTCGGAGCCCCGGCCTGGGCACCGGGACCGGATCTGCTGGAAGCGAGGGAACACCACGCGGCGGTCGCCGTCGGCGAACGTGTCTACGCGATCGGCGGTCGGCTCGCCACCCTCGACACCAACAAGGCGACGGTCGAGGTACTCGACGGGGACACCTGGCAGGAAGCCCCACCCCTGAACCACGCCAGAGGCGGCATAGCCGCCACGGTCGTGGACGACATGCCATGCGTAGCGGGCGGCGAGGAACCCGACAGGACCATCGGATCGATCGAATGTCTCATCGGTGACGCCTGGGAGCTCGTCGCCGAAATGGAAGTACCTCGACACGGGGTGGCCTTCGCCTACCTCGACGGCGCCTTCCGGGTCATCGCCGGCGGGCCGCTGCCGAACTACTCGGCCAGCACAGTGCACGAAGTGATACCTCTAGAGCGCTGAGTCGGCAGAGATCCGTTCGAGCGTTCGTCGCCCGATCCGGCTCATCGTCGGGTTCGACGTGAGGTAGTACCAGACGAGGCCGATGGCCTGCACGAAGGCCCAGGCCTTTCCTCGCTCCCATTCCAGATCGTCGCAGCGGAGGTCCCGCCGAAGGATCTCTCGGCGATCGGCGTCGAGCATGTGCCAGGCGCCGACGAGATCGAGGGCGGGATCCGCCGGCCCGAGCCCACCCACGTCGAGGACTGCCGCCAGCCGGCCCTGCTCCACGAGGACGTTGCCGGGCACGAGATCGCCATGAGCCATGGTGTCGTCGGACTCTCGCGGCAACTCCCGGAACCGCGCCCAGAGCTGCCGCAGCCGGAGGACATCGAGGAGGCCTTCACTGCGCTCGAAGCAGAGCTCGATCCACTCCTCGTGAGCGTCGAGGGCCCCGCCGCGGCCCTCTCCGGAGAACCGCCGGCCGCGGATGTCGATGGCCCTCAGCTCCCAGATGAACCGCGCAAGATCGTGGGCGAATGCATCGGACCTCGAGGGGTCGCTCTCGTTCGCGGTCGAGCCGGGCAACCACGTCTGGACGGACCACGGCAGTGGATAGCCGAAGCCGGGATCGCCTATCGCCACGGGCTCCGGAACCGGGAAAGACGTGTGTGCGGCTAGTTCCCGGGCGGCCTCGGCTTCCGACACCAGCCACTGGCGTGTGGCGTCCGCATCACGCACCGAAACCAACGGAAAGCGGCCGGCCAGTCGGTCGCCGATTCGGAAGATGGCATTGACGGTCCCCGCGGAGCGGACCGGGGTGATGGGAAGGCCCGCCCATTCGGGGAACTGGTCGGCGACGAGCTCGCGGACCATCCCCTCTGTGACCGTCAGCTGCCCTTCGTGCATGTAGACCACTTTCGTAGACCTCGAGAGAGGAGAGCTTGCCTCAGGAATCAACGAGGGCCGCCTGATTTCAGGCGGCCCTCGGGTGGAGCTGACGGGATTTGAACCCGTGACCCCTTGCATGCCATGCAAGTGCTCTGCCAGGCTGAGCTACAGCCCCGGGAAGACCGTCAGGATACCAAACCAGCCAGGCGACGGAAAAGCTACGCCTCGGTGCCGACCGGCGCCTCCCAGGTGACGCGGGGTGCGTCCAACCACAGTCGCTCGAGTCCGTAGTACTCCCGCTGCTCGGGCTGGAAGAGGTGGATGACAACGTCTCCGTAGTCCAGCAGGATCCATTCCGCCTGCTCCACCCCTTCCCGGCGGAGAGGCTTGCGTCCCGCCTTCTCGGCCAGAGCCTCCTCGACACCTTCGGCGAGGGAGCGGACGTGGATGTTCGACGTCCCGGTTCCGATCACGAAGATGTCGGTGATGGCGAGTAGATCGCCCACATCGAGGAGTTGGACATCCAGTCCCTTCTTGTCGTAGATGGCGTCGGCGGCCATCCGGGCGATCTGCTCAGCTGAGATAGCGGCACTCCCTCCTGTTCACGGTCTCGTCCTCATGCTACCGGGACGCCTACCTCATCCGTATAGAGATTCTCGGCGACGATATACCGCCAGACGGAGTCCCGCACGAGGAAACGAATGGAGCGGCCGGCTGCGACCCGTTCGCGGATGAGGGTGCCCGAAACGTCGAGGGGGACCATGTCGAGCCATTCCACGGGCGTACCCGAGACCGCCGCTCGCACTTCGTCGGGGGCCGTGCCCGGCCGGGGGGCGACAGCCAGCCGTACCCGCGCCAAGACCTCCTCCGACCGTTCCCAAGTGGGTAGCCCTCGAGCGGAGTCGGCGCCCAAGATCAGGGTGAGCTCGTCGTCGGGGTCGAAGGTCTTCAGTGTGTCGGCTGTGTAGGTCCAGCCGTCGCGGTGGACTTCACGCTCGTCGGCCACGAAGTAGTCGACGCCTTCGACGGCGAGGCGGGTCATCGCCCAGCGGTGGCGGGCGTCCGACACTCTTCTTCCCGCCTTTTGCCAGGGCGCCCCGGCGGGCATGAAGACGACCATGTCGAGGCCCAGTTGGCGGTATGCCACTTCGCCGGTGTGCAGGTGAGCGAGATGCGGCGGATCGAAGGTGCCGCCCAGGATTCCTATTCGCACTGGCCTCAGGATAGGGAACCAGCCGGAGGGCCTCGCTGACGGACCCGAAGCGGCACTGGAGGAAGGGGTCGGGGTCGACGTAGGTGTCGTCGAGTCGCACTGACAGATGCACAGCCCGCTCCCCGTGGGCAGTTCCGGAGCGTCCCACCACTGTGCCGCGGGTGACGCGGCTGCCGGCCGCCACCGAGATCTCGGACAGGTACGAGACAGAGACCTTGTAAGGGCCTTGGCGAATCGTGACCGTGGCGGTGCCCGCCACCGACCCGGCGAACGTCACCTCGCCGTCGAGGGGCGCGGCGACCGCACTCCCCGGGTCGGCGGCGAGGTCCACTCCCCAGTGACCGGCGTAGGCGCCTTGCGGAGCGTACGCCGCGACCTGTTGCCCGGGCACCGGCGCCAGCAGGCAAACCAGCCCCATTGCCAACCACATCGTCCACCCTCCCGAATCGACCTGCTGACCGGCCGCGCTCCCTCTCTCTCGGGCAACCTATCGCATCGCAATCGACGGTGGAAGCGGGTCGAGACAACGTCATCGACGGCACTAGCGTTGACTCGAAAACCTACGAACGAGGACATGTGATGACGAAGATCCGAATCGGTCTCATGGGGTTCGGCCGCATCGGACGCAACGTATTCCGGTTGGTCAGGAACCACCCCGATCTCGAGGTGGGGGTTGTGTGCGACACAGCCGACCCCGCCGCTCTGACTTACCTCCTCAAATACGACTCGATCTACGGCCGCTACCCGGGAGAGGTGTCCTACGACGACGGGATCCTGGTCGCCGACGAACGCGAGATCGCCTTCATCGGAGAGAAGACTCCCGCTGACGTGAAGTGGTCGGACTACGGGGTGGATCTGGTGGTCGAGGCGACCACGCGCTACCGCACCCGGGAGGCCAACCAGGCTCACATCGACAACGGCGCCCGGGCAGTGGTCCTCACCTCCAGCCCCGAGACTCCCGGCGAGATCCCGATGGTGCTGATGGGCATCAACGACGAGATCCTGAACGACAACCCGCCGATCGTGGCGCTCGGGTCGAACACCTCGAACGCCGTTGCTCCGGTCCTCCGCACGCTCGACGAGCACTTCGGCGTCGAGCGAGCGTTCTGGACGACCGTTCACGCCATGTCGAACTCCGGCCGTCTGGCGGATGTGCCAGGCGAGGGCTTCCGCACGAGCCGCGCCGCCGGGGAGAACATCATTCCCGAAGAGACCAACTCCCCCGACATCGTCACCCAGGTGATGCCCGAGTTCCAAGGGAAGCTGTCGGCGGTGGCGTTGAACGTCCCGGTGCCGGACGGCTCCACGGTCGACCTCGTCACGATCACCGAGAACGACACCACTGTGGAAGAGGTCAACAAGGTGATCGAGGAAGCTGCCGCCACCCGCTACCGCAACGTGATCGAATACGTCGCCGATCCGATCGTTTCCTCGGACGTGCGGGGGTCGACCTATTCGGGGGTTTTCGACTCACTCGCCACCATGGTCACCGACGGGACCATGGTGAAGACCATCACCTGGTTCAACAACGGCTGGGGCTACTCGGCCCGGGTGGTGGAAGTCATCGAACGCCTCTCCGCCAATCTCATCAAGGAGTCCTGATATGGCGCTGAAGCTCGCAATCAACGGTTTCGGACGGATCGGCCGGGCGGTGTTCCGCATCATCGCCGAGCGCACCGATTCGGACATCGACGTCGTCGCGATCAACGACCTCGCCGACGACGACGTACTCGCCTACCTGCTCGAGTACGACTCGGTGATGGGTCCTTTCGAGCAGGAGGTGAAGGTCGAGGACGGCGTCATGACCGTCGGCAAGCATCGCATCCGGATGCTGCGCGAGACCGATCCCGCCAACTTGCCGTGGAGGGACCTGGGAGTCGACGTCGTCATCGAGTCGACCGGTGTGTTCCGGGACCGCGCCTCGCTCGAGAAGCATCTGCAGGCGGGCGCCAAGAGAGTCGTGCTCACCGTCCCCTCGAAAGACCCGATCGACGAGACGGTCGTCCTGGGTGTCAACGACCACCAGCTCGACCCATCCGACATCATCGTGTCGAACGCGTCGTGCACAACGAACTGCCTCGCCCCGGTGGCGAAGGTCCTCAACGACGAGTTCGGCATCAAGCGCGGCGTGATGACCACCGTCCACGCCTACACCAACGATCAGCGTCTCGCCGACGTCCCCCACAAGGACTTGCGGCGGAGCCGCGCCGCCACCGAGAACATCATCCCCACCACCACGGGTGCCGCCAAGGCAGTCGGGGAAGTGCTGCCCGAGCTGAAGGGCAAACTCGACGGCATGGCGATGCGGGTGCCCGTACCGGACGGGTCGACCGTCGACCTCGTCGTCGAGTTGGAGCGTGACGTCACCGTCGACGAGATCAACGACGCCATCCGGCGGGCGGCCGACGGACCGATGAAGGGCATCCTCGAATACAGCGAGGATCCCATCGTCTCGACCGACATCATCGGCAACCCGCACTCTTCGATCTTCGACGCCGCCGGCACCCAGGTGCTGGGGAGCAACCTCGTGAAGGTGCTCGCCTGGTACGACAACGAGTGGGGCTATTCCAACCGGGTGGTGGATCTGGTGGAGCGCCTCGCCGACGTCATGGCGGAAGACGAGCGGGAGAAGTCCGAGGTCTAGGTTCCCTGACCGTCGCGACGACGGTCAGGGAAGCAGGTCCAGGACTGTCTTCCGGAACTCGTTCGGCTGGAAAGGCTTCGTGACGAAGGCGTCGGCCCCGCCTTCGTCGGCTCGACGGCGCGACTCCTCCTCGGCGTGGGCGGTGAGTACCACGACCGGAGTGTCACGAATCGCCTCGTCGGATCGTACGTGAGCGAGGACTTCCCAACCGTCCATGCCGGGGAGACCGATGTCGAGCACCACGAGATCCGGCGACTCTTCACGCACGGCGGCCAGTCCGCTCTTGCCATCGTCGCGGGTGATTATCTCGAGATCAGCCGCGCGCAGGCACACCTCGATCAGGCGCCGGATGACGGCAGAGTCCTCGATCACCAGTATTCGATGGCCCAATGCCACACCTCACTCACAATCTGTCGATAGACATGCGAGACGTTCGCACCCGTGAAATATCGGCCACCTCACCCCCCGAGTTGAGGACCTCAATGCAATCTGCCCCGAGGACGTGAGCGGGGAAGGCTGAGTTCCTCGACGAATGCCTCCAGCTGACGAAGTGTTCGCACTTCATGAACCCCCTCACACCAACGTGCGTAGCGACTCATCACCGAGTCCCCCGTATCCCAATAGCTGGGAGGCTCCGGGTTCAGCCAGTATACGGCCCTGGCCTTGGCTGCGATTTCGCCCAGCAACTCGTCCTGGGGCGGGCGGTAGTTGTTGCGGGCGTCGCCTGTGATGATCACGGTCGAGCGGGGTGTGACGTCTCGTCCGTACCTCTCGAGGAAGGTGGCGAGAGACGTCCCGTAGTCGGAGTGTCCGTCTTGGCGCACGACCTCCGCCTCGGAGGCGACCCTGGCCAACGCATCGGAGAAGTCCGTCCCCGGACCGAAGAACTCGGTCACCTCGTCGACCGTGTCGATGAAGGCGAAGGAGCGCAGCTTCGAGAACTGCGTCGACATGGCGTACGTGAACTGGAGCGTGAAACGGGCGAAGGTCGCCATCGACCCCGAGATGTCACACAGGAGGAACACCTCGGGCCGGTGGGGTCGGTTCAGCCGGAACTGCGGGTCGATGGGCACGCCACCGGTGGCGAGCGAGTGGCGCATCGTCTTGCGGAAATCGAGACGGCCCCGTCGCAACAGGCGACGACGCCGGGCGAGACGGGCAGCGAGCTTGCGGGTGAGCGGGACGATCGCGTCTTCGAGCGCCTCGAGGTCCGCCCGGGTCGCATGCATCAGATCGACGTCCTCGGTCAAGGGCCGACGGAGCGTGCGGGCGACAGCCTCTCTCCCCCGGTCTTCGACCAGACGTCGGCGTATCTCGTCCTGGATCGCCTGACGGAGCTGCTCGATCCGGGCGGCGACTTCTTCGTCGACGAGACGGCGGTCTAGCTCGCTCACCTCACCTTCCCGGCCGCGGAGAGCTTCCCGGAGCAGAGACTCGATCTCGTCGATGTCGAGGCGGCGGAGAGTCCTATACAGGTAGTAGGTGCCCCCGACCGGACGTCCTCTCTCGAAGCCCGAGAGCCGGTCCACCGCGCCTCCCACCGCATCGAGCAGGCTCTCCATGTCGGACTCCAGCAACGACTGGAGCAGCGAGCGGCGGAGGTCGTCGAGGTCCTCCTCGCCCAGACCCCCTGATGCTCCGCCCTCTCCCGGGCTGGAAGCAGGCGAGCCGTCGGGCTTGTCCTGGGTGCGGCGGGGCGCGGTGGCGAAGAACACCTCGAAGGCCGTGTCGAAGGCGGCTAGATGACGCTCGGACTTGACGAGCGTCGCGGCCAGCGTCGCCTTGAGCCCCGCCCGGTCGCCGATGTCGATCACCTCCACCGCCCGCATGGCATCGATGGTCTCGACCATGGACACCGGCACCCCGGCGGCACGCAGCTCTCCGACGAAGCCGGTGACGAGCGACGTGACCGGGCTGGAGGCGCCGGGAGCCGTCACCGCCGTGTCAGCTCGGCCGTCGCCTTCTCGATGTCCGACTGGTACTTGAGGAGGACGTGGAGGGTGTCGGCTACGACCTCCGTGTCCAGGTGCTCGACGGCGAGAGCGAGCAGCGTCCGAGCCCAGTCGATCGATTCCGACACCGAGGGCGACTTCTTCAAGTCCATCTGGCGGATGGAGCGGACGATCCTGGCGATCTGGCGAGCGAGGTTCTCGGGCAGCTCAGGCACCCGCGTGAGGAGGATCTCCTGCTCCCGCTCCGGATCGGGATAGGAGATGTGCAGGAAGAGGCAGCGGCGCTTCAGCGCCTCGGAGAGCTCACGGGTGTTGTTCGAAGTGAGCACCACGAAGGGGCGAGTCGCTGCCGTGATCGTGCCGAGTTCGGGAATCGAGACCTGGAAGTCGGAGAGGACCTCGAGCAGCAGCGCCTCGGTCTCGATCTCGACGCGGTCGATCTCGTCGATGAGGAGGACGACCGGGGTCTCCGACCGGATCGCTTCGAGGAGGGGACGGGCGAGCAGGAACTCGTCGGAGAAGATGTCGTCCTCCAGCTCGTCCCAGTGCTTGTCCTGATCGGCTTGGATCCGGAGCAGCTGCTTCTTGTAGTTCCACTCGTAGAGAGCCTTCGACTCGTCGAGCCCCTCATAGCACTGCAAGCGGATCAGCCGCCGATCCCACATACGGGCCAGCGATTTCGCAAGTTCGGTCTTTCCGACGCCTGCCGGACCCTCGACGAGAATCGGCTTGCCGAGCCGCTCCGCCAGGAAGGCCACCTGGGCGATGCGGTCGTCGGCGAGGTAGTCGACCGTTCGGAGGGATTCGGCCAACGCGGCCGGCGAATCGATGCTGGGAACAGTGGTGGTCATACGCTCGGGACGGGGAAACGCCAGTCTAGGTGGAGTAGCGCGTCCCCAAGTCAGGTCTACCCTGACCGGTGACAATGAAGATCATCGTCGTGGGAGCCGGCGCCGTCGGCTCCTATCTCGCCAAGCTCCTCTCCTCGGAAGGCAAGGACGTCCTCGTCATCGAATCCGACGAAGACCGCGCCGCCGAGATGCAGGAGGCGCTCGACGCCCTGGTCGTCGTCGGCAACGGGGCGTCCGCCGCCACGCTGGAAGAGGCGGGGGCGGGCAACGCCGACTTGCTGATCGCCGTGTCCAATTCCGACGGCGCCAACATCCTCGCCTGCCACACCGCCCGCCAGCTCGGAGCCAAACGGACGGTCGCTCGCATCGAGGACCCGGGGCTGCGGGAGGGCGTCGACCAACTCGGTGTGGACGTCGTGATCGACCCGAGCGCCACGGCAGCCCAGGAGTTGGTCACGCTGGTGAGGGAGACCGGCGTTTCCGAGATGGTGCACTTCGCGGACGGGAAGCTGGTGCTCCTCGGCGGCATCGTCACGCCGCAGTCCCCGCTGGCTCGTCAGCCCCTCAGCCAACTCCGTCTCCGTAGCGCCGAGTGGGGCTGGGTCGTGGCTGCCCTCGTGCGACATGGGAAGACGATCGTCGCCCACGGCGGCACCCAGGTGCTGGCAGGCGACCACGCCCTCTTGATGACGACCGCCGACAACGTCGACCGCGCCATCGGTCTCCTCGGCCTGCGCAAAGTCAGGATCGACCGGGTCGTGGTGGTGGGGAGCACCCGGTTGGGCGAACTGACGGTCGAGGAGATGGTCAAGAACGGGTTCTCGGTCGTCCTGATCGACCGGGACCGAGGGAGGTGCTCGCAGCTCGCCTCGCGGCACCCGAAAGCCGTGGTCGTCCACGGCGACGCCACCGACCCCGATGTCCTCTCCGAACTCGAACTGGGACCATCGGACGCCGTGTTGGCCCTCACCGGATGGGACGAGGTCAACATCACCGTGTGCTTGGTGGCCAAGGCGCTGGGTGCAGCCTCGACGATCGCCCGGTTCAACCGCATCCAGTACGTGTCGCTCTTGTCCGGCCTCGGCCTCGACGCCGCCGTCTCCGGCCGCCTTCTGGCCGCTTCGGCCATCCTCCGGTTCGTCCGGCACGGAAAGATCCAACAAGTGGTGACCTTCTCGGACACCGATGCCGAGGCGATCGAAGTGGAAGTGAGTGAGAACTCGCCCGCCGTCGACAAATCCCTGTTCGACCTGGAGCTCCCCCGGGGCGTGGTGATCGGGGGCATATCCCGGGGGGAAACCACTTTCGTTCCCGACGGGTCGACTCGCATCCGCGCAGGTGACCACCTGATCTTCTTCGCTCTCCCCCACGCGATCGAAGCGACTTCGGCACTCTTCGCTCCCTGATGACGCTCGCTGCCGACAGGCCCGTTCGCTCTCTGCCGCGAACTCTGTCGTACGTCATCGGCTCAGCGGTGACGGCGATCGGGGTCTCGATGCTGGCCATCGCCGCTCTCGCCTATCTGCTCGGCGAGTGGGGAACGGGCCTCGGGATCGTCTTCGCCGGCCTGATCACCACCGCTTGCGGGTTCCTCATGTGGCGAGTCTTCGGCTCCGCGACGTCACTCGCCGTGAAGGAGGGGTTCGCGGCGGTCGGGTTGGCGTGGTTCGTCATCTCCGCATTCGGAGCCCTCCCCTATCTGTTCACGGGCACCATCCCCAACGTCACCGACGCCTTCTTCGAGACGGTGTCGGGGTTCACAACGACGGGAGCGTCTGTGATCTCGAATCCGGGCGACCTCCCGCAGAGCATCGGCATCTGGCGCGGCTTCACGCAGTGGGTGGGAGGGATGGGGGTGATCATCCTGTCGGTGGCAGTCTTGCCCCTCCTCGGCACCGGTGGCCTCCAGCTCGCCCGGGCAGAGCTGCCCGGCGGCAAGCCGGACCGGCTCACTCCCCGCTTCAAGGAAACGGCAAAGCGCCTGTGGTTCGTGTACGTGGGGCTGACGGCGCTGACGGGGATCCTCCTGACGCTCGGTGATCTCGACGTGTACCAGGCGGTGGTCCATGCGATGACGACGACCGCCACCGGGGGGTTCAGCACCGAGGCGAGCTCGCTGGCGTCGTTCTCCGCCTACACCCAATGGGTCGTCGCCGTCTTCATGTTCCTCTCCGGCGTCAACTTCGCCCTCCACTACCGGGCGTTGCGAGGCCCTTCTGCCTACTGGCGTGACTCGGAGTTCCGTCTCTATGCGGCGCTGATCATCGTCGGCATCGTCCTCGTGGCGGGCGGCATCTGGGCCGACAACGTCGTCACCGAGGCGATTCGCGACGCCTTCTTCACCGTGATCTCGCTCGTGACCACCACGGGGTTCGCCACTGCCGACTGGGGCTCGTGGCGACCCGCACTGCAGATCCTGGTCATCGGGCTGATGTTCCTGGGGGGCATGGCCGGGTCGACGTCCGGCTCCGTCAAGACTTTCCGCATCGGGATCCTCGCCAAGGCGGCGTTCTCGGACCTCCGTCGACTCGTGTACCCGAGGGGCGTGTTCACCATCCGATTCGGACGCGACCGTGTTCCCGACGAGCTCTTGGAGTCGATCCAGTCGTTCTTCCTCTTCTACATGTTCCTTTTCATGTCGGGGACGTTCCTCTTGACGTTCATCGACGCCAACATGTCCGAACGGCTGGATCTCGTCACGGCGGCGTCGGCGGTGGCGGCCTCCCTCGGAAACGTCGGACCGGGTTTGGCAGACGTCGGCCCTACCTCGACGTACGCCTCGATCGTCTGGCCCGGCAAGTGGCTCCTCTCGGGGCTCATGATCGTCGGCCGCCTCGAGATATTCCCCGTGCTCCTGCTGTTCACCCGCGACCTGTGGCGCCGCTGACCTCGTCAGGAGGCGAATACCGCGAGCTCGTCGCGGTGGATGACCTCGTCCCCGCCGCGTCGCCCCATCCTCTCCCGGACCGTAGTGGCAGGCATCCGGGCGAGCCCGCGACCGATCACCTGGCGGTCGGGGCCGACGACGTCGACCGTCTCCCCGGCTGAGAACTTGCCGTCGACTGCGACCACACCGACCGGCAGGAGTGATGTCCCCCGCTCGACGAGAGCCTGGACGGCACCCTCGTCGATCGTCACCCGGCCGCCCACGGGCTGGCAGAAGGCTATCCACAGCTTCCTCGCGGGCAGGGAGACCTTCCGCGGCTCCACCCAGGTCCCCACGTCCTCACCCTCCATCAGATCACGCAACGAAGCGTCGGCGGAGGCGATGATCGTCGGGATCTGCGAGAAGGCGGCGATACGGGCGGCCTGCACCTTCGTCGCCACGCCGCCCGAGCCGAGCGGACCGGAACCATGGAGGCGGTCCAGTCGCTCGTCGGCGTGATCGACGGCGGCGAGGAACTCGGCCTCACCCAGGCGGGGATCGGACGAGAACAGCCCTTCGGTGTCGGTGAGCAGCACGAGGAGGGAAGCTCCGACGAGGTGCGAGACGATCGCCGCCAGCCGGTCGTTGTCGCCGAAGCGAACCCCGTCGATGGCGATCGTGTCGTTCTCGTTCACGACCGGGACCACCCCCTCCTGGAGCATGCGGTCGAGAGTCTGGCGGGCGTACAGGTACTGGTCGCGGTTGGCGAGGACGTCGCGCGTCAGGAGCACCTGGCCGGCAACGCGGCCCCGGGCGGCGAAAGCCTCGGCGTAGCTGTGCATCAGGAGGCCCTGGCCGACGGCCGCGGCCGTCTGGAGGCTGGCGACGTCGGTGGGTCGAGACTCGAATCCCAACGGCCCCAAGCCGGCGGCGACCGCTCCGGAGGTGACGAGAACCGTCGGCAGTCCCGCGTCCCACGAGTCGGCGATCTGGCCGGCGACGCGCTCGATCGCCGCCCGGTCTATCCCGGCATCGGGGCCGACCAGGCTCGAAGAGCCGATCTTGACGACCACCCGGCCACCGGCTGGGACTGGGCGTCTCATTCGTCCTCGTCCTCCTCCTCGACCGAAACAGGAGGTGTGTACTCGAAAGTCAAGTCGCCGATCCGCACGTCGTCGCCTGCTCGAGCCCCGGCTGCGGCCAGCGCCCGGTCGACTCCGAGACGCTGCAGGCGGGCCGCTGCCATGTCGGCCGCTTCTGGGTGGGTGAGGTCGGCGAAGGCGACGGCACGCTCGGCGGCGAGGCCTTCCACCACCCAGGTGTCGCCCTCCCGCCTGATCTCGAACGGGGCGCGAGCGGGACGGTGCAGCACGTACCCCGGACGAGCGGGCGTCTCCCGCTTGGCGGTCTCCACCAGATCAGCCACAGCATGGAGGAACTCGGGGATGCCCTCGCGGGTGACCGACGAGATGAGCTTCGCATTCGGCAACTCGGCGGCCGCTTCCCGGGCCTCGGGAAGATCCGCCTTTCCGATCGCCACCAGCCGCGGGCGGGCGGCGAGCTCGGGTGAGTACTTCTCGAGCTCTCCGGTCAGGACCTCGAGCTGGCGAGCAGGCGGGTCGGCCTGGAGGGGAGAAGGGTCGAGCAGGATCACCAATGCCCGGGCACGCTCCGTGTGGCGGAGGAACTCGTGGCCGAGCCCGCGGCCTTCGGCCGCACCCTCGATCAGCCCGGGGATGTCGGCGAGGACGAACTCCCGGCCGTCGATCTCGACGACCCCCAGGTTCGGCTCGAGCGTCGTGAACGGATAGTCGGCGATCTTCGGCTTGGCGGCGGACACCACCGAGATCAGGGTCGACTTGCCGGCGTTGGGATAGCCGATCAGCGCGGCGTCGGCCAGCAGCCGCAGCTCGAACACGAATGTCTCCTCCCGGCCGAACTCGCCCTGTTCTGCGATCGAAGGAGCGCGATTGGTCGGGGACATGAATGCGGCGTTGCCCCTTCCCCCGCGGCCGCCCTCGACAAGGACGACGGACTGGCCGTCGGCGACGAGATCGGCGATGAGGGTGCCCTCTTCGTCGTAGATGGTCGTCCCGGCCGGGACCGGAAGCACCAGGTCCTCTCCGGCTCTCCCGTGCTGGAGGTCACCGCGGCCGTGGGTGCCGTCACCGGCGCGATGGTGGGGGTTGCGCTGATAGGTGAGTAGAGAGGCCATGCCCTCGTCGGCTCGGACGACGACGTTGCCTCCCCTGCCGCCGTTGCCGCCGGTGGGGCGCCCTTTCGGAAGCCCACGACGGCGGGCGAACGCCACGACCCCGGCCCCTCCGTTGCCCCCCCGCAGGTGGACACGGACCCGGTCTACGAACACGGCGCGTCCGGGGAGATGCCCCTGGTCAGTCGTCGACGACGTCTACCAGGCGTCGCTGGTTGCGCTTGGCGTAGCGGACAGTGCCCGCGGCGAGGGCGTAGAGGGTGTCGTCGCTGCCGCGGCCGACGTTGGCACCGGGATGGATCCGTGTGCCCCGCTGGCGCACGAGGATGGCGCCGGCGTTCACGAACTGGCCGTCGAAGACCTTGGGGCCGAGTCGCTTCGCGGCCGAGTCGCGCCCGTTCTTGCTGGAACCGCCTGCTTTGGTCTTGGACATCTCAATCCTCCTCGGAGGCGGCTTCGGTCTCGGCTGCCTCCGCTTCTGCTGCCTTCTTCGTCTGGCGCTTGGCCTGAGACTTCTTCTTCTGCTCGAGGGCGATGTCGGTGATCTCGAGTTCGGTGTAGGTCTGGCGATGGCCCATCCGGCGCCGGTAGCCGGTCTTCGACTTGTATTTGAAGATCTCCACCTTGTCGCCCTTCACCTCACCCAGGACCCGGGCGGTGACAGTGGCGTTCTCCAGCTCGGAAGGGCTGGAGTGGGTGGTGCCGTCGTCGTCGACGACGAGCAACGGCTGAAACTCGATCGTTTCGCCGGCGTTCTTGACACGCTCCACCTGGATTACGTCGCCGGAGCGCACCTTGGCCTGCTTGCCACCGGCGCGAATGATGGCGTACATGAGTAAAGACCTCGTCGGAGAAGGGTTACGAGAGTTGAGATTAGCAGCGCAGCCGGGCCACCAACAAAGGGGATGTCGGAGGGGGCCGACGCTGGCGGCACCCTCCGAGAGGGCCTATCAGTCCGTGTCGACGGCGGCACCCACGACCGGAAGGCCGTGTTTCACTGCCTCCTCGTTTAGGAGGACCCCTCTTCCCTCGCAGTGGGGGCAGGGCTCGGAGAAGTGCTCCAGGAGCCCCGCGGAGACGTTCTTTCTCGTCATCTCCACGAGACCGAGCTGGGACACGTCGAAGACCTGGGTGCGGGTCTTGTCCTTGGCGAGCGTCTCCTTCAGCTTGCGGAGAACGAGCTGCTGGTTCTTCTCCTTCTCCATGTCGATGAAGTCGATGACGATGATCCCGCCGATATCGCGCAGTCGCAGCTGACGGCCGATCTCCTCGGCCGCTTCGAGGTTGTTCTGCAGGACCGTCTCTTCGAGGCTCGAGGAACCGACGAACTTGCCGGTGTTCACGTCGATGACGGTGAGCGCTTCGGTTCGGTCGATGACGAGGTGACCGCCCGACGGGAGATACACGCGACGTTCCAGCGCCTTCCGTAGCTGGTCGTCGACGTGGTACCGCTCGAACAGCGGCATCTCGTCCTGGTAGTGATGGACTTTGGACACGAGGTCGGGAGCAGTGGCGCGCAGGTACTCGACCACCGACTCGTAGGCTCCCCTGTCCTCGACGAGCATCCGGCGGAAATCCGGTGTGAAGTGCTCCCGGATCACGCGGATCAGGAGGTCGGGCTCCTCGTAGATCGCCCGGGGTGCCCCGCCTTCGGCGGCCTTCTCCTTGATCTCCTCCCAGGTCTTCACGAGACGGGAGATATCGGCGGCGATGTCCTCAGCGGAGGCGTGGAGGGCGGCGGTGCGGACGATCACACCGAATCCCTCCGGCTTCACCTTCTCGATCACCTCTCGGAGGCGGACCCTCTCCTCTTCCGGAAGACGTCGACTGATGCCGTTGGTGTCGGAGTCGGGAACGAGAACGAGATAGCGACCGGGAAGCGACGGGGTGCCGGTGAGACGAGCGCCCTTGGCTCCCATCGGGTCCTTCACCACCTGGACCAGGACCTCGTCGCCCTCCTTCAGGCTCTCCTCGATACGGGGAGGGCCGTTGCGGTGCTTCTTCCTGTCGTAGGCGACGTCGGCGGCGTAGAGCACGCCGTTCTTCTGGGCACCGAAGTCGAGGAACGACGCCTCCATCCCGGGGAGGACATTTCGGACCTTGGCGAGGTAGATGTTGCCGACCATCGAAGTGCGGTCGGGGCGGGCGACGTAGTGCTCGACGAGAACCGGCCCTTCGAGGATGACGATCTGGGTCTGGCCGTTGGCCGCCCGCACGAGCATCTGGCGTCGGCCGACATCGGTGGGGACGATGATCTCGTCCTCGACGGGACGACGGCCGTTCGAGCGTCCTCTGGGAGTGCCAGATTCGGAGCGACGCTTTCGCGGCTTCTCGCTCTTCTTGTCCTTGTCCCGCGGGCTGGCCTTGGCGGGAGGAGCTTTCTCAGTCGGCTCCTCTACCCGGCGAACCTCGACGGTTTGGCCTCCGATGCGGAGGATCTTCCGCTCCTCGACCACATCGGTCGACGATTTCTTGAGCACCGTCGGGGTGCGGCGACGGAAGAATGGCATTGATGTTCACTCCTATTGGTCTGCGGATGACCCGGCCGGTGGATTGACCTGGAGGTACCGGCGGTCTGGACGAGGAGTCGAGTGAACGCCACCAGAGTGGATCCGGCGCTAGAACGACGGATCGATTTGAAAAAGCCGATTCCAGTCCGAGGGGACGGGAGTCGGCGGGAAGAGAATCGCAGAGGCGTCACCGTCAAACTCCGAAGATGAGCCGCAACAGGCTGCGGCTTCGAAGGACATCCTACCACGCGGCGGGTGCCCTCCCAGGTCACGATTCGATGGCGAGCTCCTCTTGCTGGCCTTCTTCCGGCAGATAGCAGTGCCGGCATCTCGCCTCATAGGCGCCGGTCGCTCCCAGGACAACGAGGTCGTCGGATCTCACGATCCTCTGCGTGTACAAGGCGGGACCTCCGCAACGGTGGCACACGGCCAGCGTCTTGGTGACGTATTCGGCTCGCCCGCACAGCGACGGAATCGGTTCGAACGGACGACGCAGGTAGTCGAGGTCGAGCCCGGCGACGATCACCTGCATTCCCGTGGAAGCGAGGTGGTCCGCGACTTCGACGAGCTCGTCGTCGAAGAACTGGCCTTCGTCCACCCCGACGACCTCGGTGTGGTCGTCGATCGCCATGAGCAGCTCCCTGGCCGACGCGACCGGCTGGGCCGCGATCGAGAGCGCCGAGTGCGAGACCACCTTCTCGGTGGCGTAGCGATCGTCGAGGGCGGGCTTGAAGACCTGGACCGGTATCCGGGCGATCGCCGCCCGGGTGACCCGCCGGATCAACTCCTCGCTCTTGCCGGAGAACATCGGGCCGCAGATGACTTCGATCCAGCCCCGGTCGCCACGACGCCACATCATGGGTGCGAGGGTAGCTCTGAGCAGGGAGACGGAAGTCGGGAGTCGGAAGTCGGAACCGCTGACTCCTACACGACATATTGCTCGCCGGGCACAGGCGAGCGGCGCAGCCAGATCGAGTTGACGATGCCGAGGGCGTACGCGAGCGACATGAAAGCCGATCCCCCGAGACTCAAGAACGGGAGAGGAAGGCCTGTGACCGGCGTGATCCCCATCGTCATGCCGATGTTGATGAAGATGTGGAACATGAAGGTGGCGGCCACGCCGATGGCGACCATCGCCCCGAACCGGTCGCGGGCGTTGGCGGCGACGACCAGTATCCGCCACATCAGGATCATGTAGGCGAGGAGCACCACCACGCCTCCCACGAACCCGAGTTGTTCGGCGACGGCAGTGAATATGAAGTCGGTCTCCTGCTCGGGTACGTAGTGGAAGTTGGTCTGGGTCCCCTTGAAGAGCCCTCTTCCGAGGAGCTGGCCGGACCCGATGGCGAGCTTCGACTGGGCGAGGTTGTATCCGATCCCCTGGGGGTCGACGGTGGGGTCGACCAGCACTCGGATGCGGTTCAGCTGGTAGTCGGCGATCGCTCCCATGCGGAACAGGGCGATCGTGATGGCGGTCCCGGCGCCGACCAACGTCAGCAGCTGGCGCCACGACGCGCCGGCGGCGAACAGCATCGCCATCATCACGAAGACGAAGACGAGCATCGTCCCCAAGTCCGGTTGCTGGTAGATCAGACCCGCGGGGACCGCCACCGTGAGGATCACCAATCCGATCTTGGGCCATGTGAGGTCGGGCCGGAAGTCGTCTCGGTTCTGGGGGGACAGGATCGAGGCGAGCCCCAACACCACCACGATCTTGGCCAGCTCGGCCGGCTGGAGGTCGACGGGACCCAGTTCGATCCACCGTCGGGCCCCATTGCGCTCCGGGAAGAAGAACACGGCGATCAGGAGCACGACGATGGCTCCGTAGATGTATGGAATCAGCGCCCGATACTCCCGGTAGTCGATCATCGACGCCACCAGGTACAAGACGATGCCGGCGGCGACGAAGATCATCTGCCGTTCCATGGAGAAGGTGCCCGAAGACCGCGTGGCCGAGTAGATCATGACCAGCCCGAAGACGGCCAGCACGACCATGGTGGCGAAGAGCACCCAGTCGGGGCGGTTGCCACGTCGTTCGGAGACGGCTTCGCGGGCGGCACGGGCAATGGTTGCCATCAGTCGGCGTCCTCTCCCTCGACGATCGGCGTGGGCTGGTTGCCGGTCAGGTACTGGAGGATGTGGCGGGCGACCGGGGCGGCGATCCGGCCTCCACTGCCTCCCTCGTCGATAACGACTACGACGATGTACTCCGGGTCGGACAGCGGCGCCACACCGACGAACCAGGCGTGGTTGTCGCGGTTCGGCGAGGTCTGGCCGGTGCCGGTCTTGCCCCCCACTTCTTCCACACCGTCCCCGAAGTTCGCGAAGGCCGCCCGAGCCGTGCCGGCCGACACGACACGCCCGAGGTCGGTGAGGAGCGACTGGCGGACAGCCGGGTCGATGTCCACTTCCCTCACGACCTCGGGCTGGTACTCGTAGACCACCTCGCCGGAGGGATCGACGACGGATTTGACCACTGCAGGACGCAGCACATCGCCACCGTTCACCATGGCGGCGTAGGAGACCGCGACCTGGATAGGGGTGGAGGTCAGGGCTCCCTGGCCGATGGCGAGGTCCATGAGGTCGCCGCCGAGGAACGGGCTGGCGAGCTCCAATCGACTCGGGTCCAGACGCGGCGCCGCACCCGGGTTCTCGAGCTGATACTGCTTCCACTCCTCGAACAGCTCCGGCGTGGGGACGACACCGGCGGCTTCCCCGGTCAGGTCGATCCCGGTCGTCTGGCCGTATCCGAGCTCACGGGCGAAATCCTGGAGCACGTTGGCCTGGTCGGTGTTGCGGTACTTCTGATAGGTGCCGAGGCCGATCGACCAGAAGTAGATGTTGCACGACTGTTCCAGGGCGCCGTGGACGTCGAGCCAGCCCTTGTCGCCGTCGTACCAGTCGTGCTTGACCTGCTGGGAGCCGTCGGCGAGGTCGAAAGAGATCTCGCCGTCGCAGTGCACCATCCGGTTCTCGGCGTCGACTCCCTCGCTGTCCTCCGGCAGGGGCAACTGGAACTGCTCGGCAGCCACATAGGTGACGGCTTTGAACGTCGAGGCGGGCGGGTAGAGGCCGCTCACGACGAGGTTGTTGAACGCTTGGCTCTCGCGGAGCTGGTCGAAGGTCTCCTGGTCCAGTCCGGAGACGAACTGCTGCGGGTCGAACGTGGGCACGGAGGCCAGCGCCAGCACCTCGCCCGTCCGGGCGTGGAGGACGACGGCCGCTCCCCTCTTCGCCTCCGAGAAGACCTGTTCGCCTTTCGTGAGGTCGTCGGCCTTGACCTCGTTGGCCAGCTCGATCCCGTCGACCAGAGCCCGGCTCACCACCTCTTGCAGTTGCAGGTCGATCGACAGGTAGACGGAGTCGCCGATGCTGGGCGGTACCTCCGGCTTCGCCTCGATGATCTCGCCTCGCGCCACCCGGTACTCGAAGATGCCGGGCTCCCCGCGCAGGTAGTCGTCGTAGACGGCTTCGACACCCAGCTTCCCGATGCGGACATTGGGATCGAGATCGGGCTTCTTCTCGAGATCCTCGGCCGTGGGGAGGCCGAGGTGCCCGGTCACATGTGCCAAGTCGGGGCCGGCCAGGTACACCCGCTCCGGCACCTTGATGATGTCCACTCCCGGCAGGTCTTCGAGGCTGCTGGCCAACTCGAATGCGGTGTCGACGGACACAGCCCCGACGGTGAACCGGCCGTTGATCCCGGCTGCCTCGTACATCGCATCCAAGTCGGCGGCGGGTATCCCGAGGATGGAGGAGAGCCTCTGGATGAGAACGTCCCGTTGAGCGACCGGGACGAAGGTGCGATCGACCTCCACCGCAGGGACGTACCGGCTCGTCACGACCAGCTTCCCGCTGCGGTCGAATATGTCCCCCCGAGGCGCCTCGTATTTGCGAGTCTGCCAGGCGAGCTCCTGGGCCTCCTGGGCGATGGCGGCGCCCTCGGCGACCTGGACGAACCACAGCCGCAGCACCAGGATCCCGAACATGGCCACGAACGAGAACCCGATGACGGCGAGTCGAACGCTGTATTTCACAGCAGCCCCCGCACTTTGCCTCTTATCAATCGGTTCATCAAGGGTGCCACGACGAAGCTGAGAACGAGATTCGAGAGGGGGACGAAGATCAGCCGTCTCGCCAGACCGGTGCTGATCAGTCCGCCCTGACCGAAGAGCGTACCCACGACGAGAAACAAGGCCACCCCGGCGAGCGTGAGCGCCGCCACCCACAACGCGATCGCCACCGGGCCGATGTCGACCCGCTGCGCCGTCTTGACGGCTGCGTATCCGATCACCGTGAAGACGGCGGCCCGGAGGCCGAGGGCGGTGGAACCGAGCATGTCGACGACGAGCCCGCCCGAGAAGGCCATGACCAACACGCCTTCCCGCGGAAGGTCGGTGATGGCGAGGAGGATGATCACCAAG
Source organism: Acidimicrobiia bacterium (assembly GCA_035305585.1). GTDB lineage: Bacteria > Actinomycetota > Acidimicrobiia > Spongiisociales > ZC4RG35 > ZC4RG17. Next base: position 22,261 of record DATGOV010000029.1, read on the forward strand.
AGGACGAGGTCGGGGGTGATGTAGCTGAACCGACTGAACAGGGTCGTCTGGAGGATCACCGCCGCGACGAGACATGCCAGGGGAACGAGGAAGAGGCGCAGTCTCATCCGTCGGCGGTCGTCGTGTCGGGGGTCTCGGTCGTGTCGGTCGTCTCGCCTCCGGTACTGTCGGTGGTGCCCGACTCCTCGTCGCCACCACCCGACTCCTCGGCCTCGTCGGTGGGCGCAGTGTCGATCTGGCCGTTCGCCGGCCAGGCCAGCACCACCACCACGCGCAGTGACTCGACATCGACGAAGGGCATCACCCGGGCGGTGAGGGCGGTCGACTGGGGCACGGCCCTATCTAACACCTCACCGACCGCCAGTCCGGGCGGGAAGGTGTTGGCGGCGGTCACCACCTGGTCGCCCTCCTTGACGGAGGCTCGGGCGTCGAAGATGTCGAGGGTCATCTCCGGGGAGCCCGGGTTGCCTCCGAGGAGCCCGGTCTGCGACCCGACGAGGACGCTGATCTTGTTGCGGCTCGCCTGGATGGGTACCACGATCGCCGTGTCGGGGGACGCCTGGGTGACCGTTCCCACCACGAATCCGTAGACGTCGATCACAGGCTGGCCCTCGATCACGCCGTCGTTGACACCCTTGTCGATCTGGAAGGCGAGATCGAATTGGTCCGGACGCCCGATGACATTCGCCGGTGTACGCCCCACCTCGATCTCCTCCAGGTCCAGGTCGTACAGAGCCTCGAGCGTCTCCAACCGGGCCATGGCGTCCCCGGCTTCGGCCAGCTTCGCCTGCGCCGCCGCCAACTCGGCCCGAAGGGCTTCGTTGGTCTCGCGGAGGGAGGTGATGTCAGAGAGGCCGTCGATGAAGTCGGCGACAGGGTCGATGACCGCGGTGGCGCCGCGCTGGAGCGGAGCGACCAGGGTCTGCACGCCGCCCCTCATCACACTCACGACTCCCTCCCCCTGCGAGCGGATGTCGAAGGTCATGAGCAGGATCGCCACCACCACGAGGGTGATGAACGTCGGGAGCGAACGGTCGGATCGGTCGAGGCTGGTCATGGCTCGCTCGGATCAGACCTCGTGCATTCTCCTGGCGCCCTTCGTGGGTCGGCACGTCACGGTCGCGACGACGAGACGAGCACCCCCTGGAGCGTGTCGAACTCCTCAAGGCACTTGCCGGACCCGAGTACCACCGACTGGAGCGGCTTGGCGGCGGTGACGATCGGCATGCCGGTCTCGGATGCGAGCCGGTGGTCGAGCCCCACTAGCATCGCCCCGCCGCCGGTGAGCACGATCCCTCGCTCGACGATGTCGGCGGCCAGCTCGGGAGGAGTCTTGTCCAGGGTGTACTTCACGGCATCGACGATCGCCTGGGTCGGCTCGTCGATCGCCTCTCGAATCTCAGGACTCGTCAGAGTCACGGTCTTGGGGAGCCCTGTGACGAGGTCCCGGCCACGGACTTCGGCCGATGGCTCGTCCGCATACGGCCAGGCCGAGCCGATCGCCATCTTGATCTGCTCCGCCGTTCGCTCGCCGATGAGCACGTTGTGCTCCTTCTTCACCCAGTCGATGATCGCCTCGTCGAGCTCGTCGCCTCCGACGCGGATCGACCGAGACACGACGATCCCGCCGAGAGAGATCACGGCGACTTCGGTGGTCCCACCGCCGATGTCGACGACCATCGATCCGGAAGGCTCACCGATGGGCAGGCCGCATCCGATGGCTGCGGCCATGGGCTCCTCGATCGTGTACGCCCGCCTCGCCCCGGCGTGATACGCCGCCTCTTCGACTGCGCGGCGTTCGACAGGAGTTATGCCGGAGGGGACGCAGACGACGATGCGCGGCCTCGCCCAGCGGCGCCGGTGCACCTTCTGGATGAAGTACCGCAGCATCTTCTCGGTGATGTCGAAGTCGGCGATGACTCCGTCGCGCAGCGGGCGAATGGCGGTGATGCTGGCCGGGGTACGGCCGATCATCCGCTTGGCCTCCATGCCGACGGCGAGAGCGCGTCCGTTCTGTGAGTTGACGGCGACCACGGACGGCTCGTTGAGGACGATTCCTTGACCACGGACGAACACGAGGGTGTTCGCGGTACCCAGGTCGATAGCCATGTCCTGGCCGGCGAACGAGAAAAGCGATTCGGCCATAGACCTCTCTACGGGGAAGTACGAAGTGTAGGCGAAGCCCCGTTGAACACGCTATTCGGCGATGGCCGGGAGCCGGCCCCGGATCAGGGGAAGAACAGCCCCAGTTCGCGCTCGGCGCTCTCGGGTGAATCCGACCCGTGCACGAGGTTCTCCGTGACCACCAGGCCGAAGTCGCCACGGATCGTGCCGGGGGCGGCATCGAGTGGGTTGGTGGCGCCCATGATGGCCCGAGCCACCCCGATGGCACCCTCCCCGGACCACTGCATGGCCACGACCGGACCAGAGGTGATGAAGGCCAGCAACTCGGGGAAGAACGGCTTTTCCACGTGCTCGGCGTAGTGCTGGCGGGCGAGGTCCTCGTCGATGGTCAGAACCCGGATCTGGTCGAGGGTCAAGCCTTTGCGCTCGAAGCGGCTGATGATCTCTCCGATGAGACCGCGCCGGACGCCGTCGGGCTTGACCATGATGAATGTGCTCTCTCGGGACATGGCCGGCAAGGGTACTGGGAGTCGGTGGGATGTCAGAGTGCGCCGGCGGCCTTGAGAGCCCGCCGCACCTCTCCCGCCACGTAGATCGAGCCGGCGACGAGTACCGCTCCGTCCGAGCCCGCCTTCTGGCGGGCCACCTCGAGCGCAGCCGAAGGGTCGCCGCCCGCTTCGACGGGGACGTCGATCAGCTCGGATACCCGCCTGGCCACCTCCGAGGCAGGTACCGGACGTTCGCCGGCCGCGGCGGTGGTCACGACCGCCTCGACCCGCTCGGCGATGTGGCGGATCATCGCCTCCAGGTCCTTGTCCCCCATCACCCCGACGACGAGCACGAAACGCGTGGTCGGGAACTCCTCCGAGAGAGACCGGTTGAGCGCGGCAAAGCCGCCGGGATTGTGGGCCCCGTCGAGCATCACGAGCGGCTCTCGGTCGACTATCTCCATCCGACCCGGAGCTGTGAAGTTGGCGACCGCTTCCTCCACCGCCTCCTGATGGAGGCGGCGACCCAAGAGCGCTTCGACGGCGGCGACTGCGACCGCGGCGTTGTGGGTCTGGTGACGCCCGTGCACCGGAAGGAGCAGGTCGGGATAGTCGATCTCGGCGCCGTGGACGTGCATGTGCCAGCCGCGGACCGCGGGGCGAGCCTCCACAGAGAAGTCCCTCCCGAAGGCTCGGTGCTCGATACCGAGGTCTCGGGCGGTCGCTGTCGCGATCTCGAACACGGGCTTCGGGAGCTCGCCGGTGACGAGGATGGACCCGGGTCCGGCGATGGCCAGCTTCTCGGTGGCGATCTGTTCCACTGTGGTGCCGAGATACTCGGTGTGCTCCAGGTCGACGCCCGTGAGGACGGCCACATTGGCATCGACCACGTTGGTGGCGTCCAGGCGCCCTCCCAGGCCGACTTCGATGACGGCGGCCTCCACGGCTTGGTCGGCGAAGAAGGCGAACGCCGACGCCGTCGTCAGCTCGAAGTAGGAGAACCGCAGGCCGTCGTTCCGCTCCTCGAGGAGGTCGGCGAAGGCCGCTACGTCGGTGACTGCTTGGGCGAACTCTTCGGGCGTGGCAGTCCGGCCGTAGGCGCCGAGACGCTCTTCGACGGCCTCGAGATGGGGAGAGATGTAGGTGCCGGCGTTGAGTCCGTGCGACAGGAGGAGCAGAGCCGACATCCGTGTCGTCGACGTCTTGCCGTTCGTGCCGGCGACGTGGATGATCGGATATCCCTCGTGGGGAGATCCCATCGTCTCGACGAGCAACCGGATCCGCTCCAGCCCGGGCTGCATTCCCGCGCCGATGTGGTCGTCCAGATAGGCGAGTGCTGCGGAGTAATCCATGCGAACCAACGGAGATTACCCGTCGCAGCAACTATGACGAGAGGGGTCCCGGAATCACTCCGGGACCCCTCTCTCTGGGGCACTTCTGACGGAGGACCGTCAGTCAATTGCCTGTTCTTCGGGCTTGCGCCCCGTGATCAACACCAGCCCGAGCCCTGCCAGCAGGGCAGCGGTGGCGGTCTTCGCCATGCTCCCCGAATCCATTCCCGTGAAGGGAAGGGTGTCCTCGGTCTGCGGATCGGTCGTCACAGTCTCCTGATCGACCTCCGGCTCCGGTGTCGGCGTGTCGTCGTTCTCCACAGTCGTCTCCGTCTCCGGCTCGGGCGTGGACTCGTCCGTCGGATCGGAGGTCTCCGTCTCCGGCTCGGGAGTCGTTTCTTCGTCCGTCGGGACGGTGGTGTCGCTGGTCTCCGGCTGCTCCGGCTGCTCCGGCTGCTCGGGCTGCTCCGGCTGCTCCGGCTGCTCGGGCTGCTCCGGCTGCTCCGGCTGCTCCGGCTGCTCCGGCTGCTCGGGCTGCTCCGGAACCTCCGGTTCTTCGCACTCGACCGTGTTCGTCACGGTCACGGTGATCAGCTGGCCGTCGTCGAACTGAGCCGGGACGGCCACCTTCCCGTCGAACGTCGACGAGTAGGTGCAGCTGTCGCGCAGGCCCGTCACGGTCTCGCTCACCGACAGCACGCTCCCGGCGTGCTCGGTGACGTCAATGACCTGACCCGGCTCGACGATCTCGTCACCGACCTCGAACACGACGTGGACGTCGTCGACCTCGTTGTCTTGCCAGTCCCAGTTCTTTGTGAGGGCGAGGTAGATGGCTGCCTCGGCGGGCGGCTCCTCCTCACAGTCGACTTTGTTGTAGGCAGTGACCTCGATCTTCTTGTCCCGCTTCGGGATGAAGATTTCCTTCGGCAGATTCGACTCGTAGGTGCAGCCCTCCGGCAGGCCCTGGACCGTCTCGGTCAGGGTCACTTTCTGGCCGGCGTATTGCGAGACGTCGATCCAGGTGTTGGGCGAGTACGAGCCGGCGCCGTTGACGGCGAACTGCACCGTGGCGTCGCCGTGGTCGTCACCGCTCCACTTCTTCTTGACCCTGATCTTCACGTCGGGACAGTCGACGGTGTTGCGGACCTCGATCTTCTTGGTCCCCTTGTTGGGGAGATCGACCTTGCTCGGGAGATCCGACTTCCACGTGCACCCTTCGGGAAGGCCCGTGACCTCTTCGGTGATGCGAACTCTCTTGCCGGCGAGGGCGGTCACGTCGACGGCCTCTCCAGGCTGGAAGGGCCCCTCACCGTCGATGAAGAACCGGGCGGATCCTTCGGCGTCGCCCTTCCACTTCTTCTCGAAGACCACCTTGACGGTCTTCGGCGGCTTGGGCGACTGGCCCTTGCAGACGATCCAGTGACTGACGTCGGGGTACTTGCCGTTGTTGTTCTTCGGCGGGTGATAGTCCACCCCTGCCTTGGGTAGTTCGTAGACCTCGCGTCCGTTCTGGCCGCCCTTGACCACGAGCACCTCCCACCGGTCACCCGGCCACGAGGACTTGTAGGGATTCAGGACGACGGCCTTGCCCCCGTTGGTGAGCTTGCCGTGTTCGTTCTTCTGGCCCGGCGGGTCGTACTTGTAGCACGCGACCGCGTTGGGGTACTTGTTCTTCCAGTGGTCAGGATGGTTCTCGTTGCCACTCGAACCGAAAGCGGCGGTCGGGATCAGAGCGACCACCAGCGCTATGAGCAGGACGCCGGCTCCAGCCGCGCGCCGCGTCCTCAGGTTTCTCATTGTTGCCTCCCATTTGGCCCCAGATATTTCGACTATCCGACCGTCGGGGATACCCATTCCCCAGAGTCGGCGCCCAGGCCGATGCGGACAGTCGATTTTGCTTGCACGGTCAGGGTGCCATGCCCGCCCAGACTCTCAAGTCCTTTCCCGATGGGACGAATGACCCATTCAGTGAGCCGGACCAGTCAGAAAGCTCCGCCGTCCGTGCAGCGGCAACGCTAACGAGTGACAGGAACGAACCCTGGTATTGCGCGGCGCGTGAGTCGGGCTCAGGCGGTGCGTTCGGAAGGCAGGTCGATCTCGTCGATCGGCACCAGCGTCGGGTTGACCCGCTCCTCCACGACCTGCCTATCGATGATCACCCGGCCGACGTCGTCGCGGGAGGGGAGGTCGTACATCGTCGTGAGCAGGACCTCCTCGAGGATCGCCCTCAACCCACGGGCTCCCGTCCCCCGCCTGATCGCCTGCTCGGCGATGGATTCGAGCGAATCCTCGGTGAACACCAACTCCACGCCGTCCATCTCGAACATGCGGGCGTACTGGCGGATGAGGGCGTTCTTGGGCTCGGTGAGGATCCTGACCAGCGAGTCCTTGTCGAGGTCTTCCACCGTCGCCACGATCGGGAGACGCCCCACGAACTCCGGGATCAGGCCGAACTTGATGAGGTCTTCGGGGAGGACCTGGCGGAGCAGTTCGATGGGGCGCTGCTCGGTCCGAGAGCGGATCTCTGCTCCGAAGCCGATACCCCGCTTCCCCACCCGGTTGGCGATGATGTCCTCGAGCCCGGCGAAGGCACCGGCGCAGATGAAGAGGACGTTGGAGGTGTCGAGCTGGATGAACTCCTGGTGGGGGTGCTTGCGCCCGCCCTGCGGGGGAACCGACGCCACGGTCCCCTCGAGGATCTTGAGGAGAGCTTGCTGCACACCCTCTCCCGAGACGTCGCGGGTGATGGAAGGGTTCTCGGCCTTGCGGCTGATCTTGTCGATCTCGTCGATGTAGACGATGCCCTGCTCGGCGCGCTTGACGTCGTAGTCGGCGGCTTGCAGGAGCTTCAAGAGGATGTTCTCGACGTCCTCGCCGACGTAACCCGCTTCGGTGAGGGTCGTGGCGTCGGCGATGGCGAACGGTACGTTGAGTTGGCGAGCCAGTGTCTGAGCGAGGAGGGTCTTGCCGCAGCCGGTCGGGCCGATCAGGAGGATGTTCGACTTCTGGAGCTCGACGTCGTCCCGCCGTCCCTCACCGGACCGGATCCGCTTGTAGTGGTTGTAGACCGCGACCGCCAGCTTCTTCTTGGCGTCCTCCTGGCCGACTACGTAGTCGTCGAGGTAGCCGTTGATCTCGGCGGGCTTGGGGAGCTCGGTGAACGAGACCTCTTCTTGAGCGGAGAACTCTTCTTCGATGATCTCGTTGCAGAGTTCGATGCACTCGTCGCAGATGTACACGCCCGGGCCGGCGATGAGCTTCTTGACCTGCTTCTGTGATTTCCCGCAGAAGCTGCACTTCAGCAGCTCTCCGCCTTCTCCAAGTCGGGGCATTGTTTCTCCTGCTCGATCGTCTCGTTGCAGAGGTCGACCCGAGGGCCGCCGATTTCAGCTCCTCTACTCCGAGGCTACCGCGGCAAGCTCCTGTCGCGTGAGTATTGCGTCGACGACACCGTACTCCTTGGCTTCCTCGGCGAGCATCCAGTAATCGCGTTCGGTGTCCTGGGCGATCTTCTCGTAGGGCTGGCCCGTGTGCTCGGCGAGGATCTGGTTCAGCTGCTCGCGCATCTGCACGATCAGGCGGGCCTGGATCTCGATGTCCGTGGCCTGACCCTGGGCGCCGCCGTGGGGCTGGTGGAGCATCACCCGGGCATGGGGCAAGGCGAAGCGCTTCCCCGGAGCGCCCCCGGCGAGGAGGACGGCAGCCGCCGAAGCGGCCATGCCCATGCAGACCGTGTTCACGTCGGGGCGGACGTACTGCATCGTGTCGTAGATGGCGAACAGCGAGGTGATCGAACCACCCGGGGAATTGATGTAGAGGAAGATGTCCTTGTCGGGATCCTCGGACTCCAGATGGAGGAGCTGGGCCATGATCAGGTTGGCCACGCTGTCGTCGATCGGGGTGCCGAGGAAGATGATCCGGTCCTTGAGCAGACGGCTATAGATGTCGAAGTAGCGCTCGCCGCGGCTCGTCTGCTCGAAGACGGTGGGGATTACGTAATTCTGGGGAGTCATTCGTTCTCCTGGTTGGGTTCGCCGGAAATCTCTTCGTCCGAGGCAGCTTCCCCGCCGGGGACCGGGGCAGCGGGATCTTCGGTGATCTCGTCTTCGGTGATCTCGTCTTCGGTGATCTCGTCGTCGACGATCTCACCAGCCACGATCTCACCAGCCACTACGTCACCTGCGACGACTTCACCCTCCACGACTTCGCCGGCGACGACCTCGCCGTCGGTGACCGTGTCAGCCTCGTCGCCGAGGTCCAACTCGAGCGGATTGCCGTCGGAATCGACCGGTGTGGCGTTGTCGATGATCAACTTCAGCGCCTTGTCTCGGAGGATATCAGCCCTCACCGCCAATTCTTGGGGAGTTCCTCGGATCGAGCGGAGAAACCCCATGGGGTCGTCGGTCTGGGTGGCGATGCCGTGGAGTACGGCGTCCACCTCGGTGTCGTCGACCTCGAGCTCGGCGTCGGCGATGATGGCATCGAGGAGGATCCTGGCGCGGAGACTCCGATCGGCCTGCGCTTCCAGATCGGCCAGGAACTGCTCCTGGGACATCCCGGTCGCCTGGAAGTAGTCGCTGAGAGAGAGGTTCTGGTCCTCGAGGCGATGCAGGAAGCGATGGAGGATCTCGTCCATCTCGGCGCGGAGCACCGCTTGGGGGAGTTCCAGATCCACCTGGTCGACGAGGGTCTCGAGCGCTCTGTCGGTGAACCGCCGGGCGGCCCCGGCGCGCTTCACCTCGGTCATCCTCTCTCGCAGGGACTCCCGGAGTTCTTCGACCGTCTCGTACTCGGTGTTCTCGTCCACCCAATCGTCGGTCAGGTCCGGCAGCACGAGCTGTTTCACCTCGTTGACGGTGACCCGAAACGTGGCTTCTTCCCCGGCTCGCTCGCCGAAGCCCTCGGGAAGCGGCGCCTCGATCGTCAGCTCCTGTCCGGCAGTGGCGCCGACCAGCACTTCGTCGGCTCCATCGATGAGCCCCCCTGAACCGACCCGATACAGCAGCTCCTTCGCCGAGCCCTCCTCGAGAGGCTCGCCGTCCACCTCGGGGGTTATGTCGAGAGACACGAAGTCGCCTTCCTCTGCGGGACGCTCCGCCTCCTCGACCTGACCGAACTGCTCGCGCATGCGCTCGAGCTGAGTCTCGAGTTCCTCCTCGGTCACCTCGGGAGAATCGACTTCGATCTTGCGATCCCGATACGGCGGCGGGGACTCGAGGTTCGGCCACAGCGTGACCTTGATCTCGACGGACACTCCGTCTTCGATGTCCTCGATCTTCTCGAGCTCCGGGTTGACGGCGGGGTTGAGGGACTCCTCCTTCAAGACCTCCGACAGCTTGGGAGGGATGGCATCCTCGATCGCCTCGCTGCGAAGCCGGTCAGACCCGACAGCCGCCTCGACGACCGGGCGAGGCGCCTTCCCGGGGCGAAACCCCTTCAGCTTCAGATCCTTGGCCAATCGGCGAGCCGCCGCACTCTTGGCAGCATCGATCTCGGCTTCGGTGAGTTCGAATTCGACGAGGCGCTCGAAAGGCCCGGCTTCGCGCACGCTAACGCTCATGTCACTCCTGCTCGACTGATGAAACCGCCGCACCCCGCGGGGCGGGGGCGGCGGCAGTGGGGTGACCGAGGGGACTTGAACCCCCGACCTCCAGGGCCACAACCTGGCGCTCTAACCGGGCTGAGCTACGGCCACCACGGGAACCATCCCAGTCTAAGTGTTGCGGCGAAGAGCGGCGAACGGCGGCATCACGCGGCCGGTCCCCCTTGTACCACTCGAGGGGATGGTCGGAAGGGAGAATCAGCACCCCCGGAGGGACTCGAACCCCCAACCGGCGGATTAGAAGTCCACTGCTCTATCCAGTTGAGCTACGGGGGCAGGTGCCGCTCCATTCTACCCGGCGACGTAGCGCGTCAGCACCTCCACTTCGCTTCGTAGCCGTTCGATGAGGTCGACGAGCTCTATCTCCCCGAGGCCATCCAGGTCCTGAATCGCCTGTCGCTTCTCGTCGATCTCCCGTTCGAGGATCCGAAGCGTCTCGGACTCGTCCACTTCACGTCGGGGAACCTCATTGATCAGCCCCGGTTTCCAGTCGATGGACCGGATCTGGGGGACGTCGACCGCCGAGGCGTTGTCGATGGCAGCGATCGCGGTACGGATCGCCGAAACCGCTACTTGGTCTCGCTGCTTCATCGCCGTGATCAGGTCGCGGCGCAGCCTGTCGTATGTCGAGGAGGGCATGCCTGCGGACTGTAGGGGCGGAGGGCGCCCGGCGAGGGGGAATTGGAGCGGGTGACGGGAATCGAACCCGCACCACCAGCTTGGAAGGCTGGGGCTCTACCATTGAGCTACACCCGCAGCGTCGCCGTCAGGATACCGACCGTCGCGGCGTCCACGGAAGTCCATCCGACGCCCGTCCGCCGATCCCAGTACCTTGGGGAGCCGAATCCGTCCATTGGGCACGAAGGGTTGGGATGTGTACGGTGAGTCGCCGTCTCTGAATTCTCCCTTCAGACGATCCATCGAACGCGACCTCTAGGAGCCAATGAGTTTTCTCCAGGTAAGCGACCTGTACAAGATCTTCGGGCCTCATCCCGACTCGATACTCGCGAAGGCTCGAGCGGGCCATGGGCGAACCGAAATCCAAGAAGACACCGGCCACGTCGTCGCCGTTGCCGGAGTCGATTTCGAAGTCGACGCCGGAGAATTCTTCGTGATCATGGGCCTGTCCGGATCGGGCAAGTCGACGATCATTCGCATGATCAATCGCCTGGTGGAGCCGACCGCCGGACGGATATCTCTCGATGGAACCGACATCACGGCTCTCGACCGGCAGGGCTTGAGACGGATACGTCAGCAGCGCATCTCCATGGTCTTCCAGCACTTCGCTCTGTTCCCCCACCGCACGGTGGGTGAGAACGTCGCCTACGGGCTGCAGGTGCAAGGGATCGACGACGCCGAGAGGCGTCGCCGCACCGAGGAAGCGCTGGAGTTGGTCGGTCTGGGTGGATGGGCGGACTCCTATCCGGATGAGCTGTCGGGCGGCATGCAGCAACGGGTGGGCCTGGCTCGGGGGCTGGCGACGGAAGCCGAGGTCCTGCTGATGGACGAGCCCTTCAGCGCGCTGGATCCATTGATCCGTCGCGAAATGCAGGACTTGTTGATCCGCCTCCAGGGCGAGCTCCACCGGACGATCGTTTTCATCACCCACGACCTCAACGAGGCGATGCGCCTCGGCGATCGCATCGCGATGCTCAAAGACGGTCGCATCGTCCAGATCGGGACGGGCCCCGAGATCCTCCGCAACCCGGCGAACGAATACGTGAGCAGTTTCGTCGCCGACGTGGACCGCTCCCGGGTTCTCACCGCCGGAGAGGCGATGCGACGCCCCCGCCGCACCTTCTCGCCCACCGATTCGCCCCAGGAGGTCCTCGATTGGCTGGCCGATCAAGAGTTCAACGGCGCCTACGTCATCGACCGGCAAGGGAAGATCCTCGGCGTGGCCCGGGATGACCGGCTGGCACAAGGCATCGCCCGAGGCGACACCGACATCAGCGGGCTGCTGATCGACGACTACGCCGGAGTGACCCGCGACACCCCCCTGGCGGAATTGGCGGGGATCGCGGCTCTCAATTCGGTGCCCATCGCAGTGGTCGACGATCGAAACGTCCTCGAAGGCGTCGTACCCCGGGCCCGACTCTTGGCGGCACTGTCCGCGGAGGGGGTGACGGTGGATGCCTGAGTTTCCCGTGGGCCAGATCACGTTCCCTTCGCTCGACATCGGCGATTGGATCGCAGAGCTGGTCCGCTTCCTCAACGAGAACCTCGGCTTCCTCTTTCGCCTGATCCGGGAAGTCGTCGGGACACTCGCCGAGTGGATCGAAATGGTCCTCACGGCTCCGTCGGTCGGCGTCATGGTGGGGATATTGACTCTGATCGGCCTCGTGGCTCGGGGTTGGCGGTTCGGGCTGTTCACGGCTCTCGCCTTCTCGCTCATCGCCTCGATGGGTCGCTTCGAAGAAACGATGGACACCCTGGCGCTCGTCCTGGTCGCAGTCCTGATTTCGGTCACGATCGGCACTCCGCTCGGCGTACTGGCCGCACGGAGCGATCGGCTCAGCGCCGTCATCCGCCCGGCCCTGGACTTCATGCAGACCATGCCAGCGTTCATCTACCTGCTCTTGGCGGTGTTCTTTTTCCGGCTGGGAGTCGTCCCCGGGGTGATGGCATCCGTCGTCTTCGCCATGCCGCCGGCCGTGCGCCTGACAGAACTAGGGATACGTCAGGTGGATCGCGAAGTGGTCGAAGCGGCGGAGGCCTTCGGAGCCCGGCCTTCGGAAGTGCTCTTCGGGGTGCAGCTGCCACTCGCCCGCCCCTCCATCATGGCGGGGGTGAACCAGGTGATCATGCTCACCCTGTCGATGGTCGTCATCGCCGGCTTGGCCGGGGCCGGTGGGTTGGGAGAGACCGTCGTGAGCGGCGTGATGCGATTCAACATCGGACTGGGTGTTGAAGGCGGTCTGGCCGTCGTGATCCTGGCGATATTCCTCGACCGCGTCACGGCTGTATTCGGCGTTCGGAGCCGACGCACCGCTCGGAAATCGCGCGATGCGTCTCAGGACGACAGCCTGTTCGCCGGCCTGCGATCCGTTCTCCGAGTAGGGCTCGGCGGCCGCACACACTGATGGGATTTTCGTGGCAACCGGAGTCACCTGTTTAGGGTTGGACGCCGGAGGCCACGCCTCTGCAAGCGAACGAAAGGAACAAACGTGACATTCCTACGCCGGAACAAACGGCCCGGAAATGTCTCTCTGTCGATGGGGGCATTTGCGTTGATGTTCGCCCTGGCCGCCTGCGGAGGCGGCGACGGAGCGACCACGACTGGCGCCGATGACGGCGCTGACACGACCGCGGCGACCGACACCACCGCGGCGACGGACACGACCGTCCAGGACGACAGTGCCGCCGGGGGCGAAGGCGGAACGATCACCATCGGGTGGATCCCATGGGACGAGGACATCGCCGTCACGAACCTGTGGCATGTCATCCTCGAGGACAACGGCTACACGGTCGAGCAGCAGCAGCTCGACGCCGGTCTCATCTACGAGGGTCTCGCCCAGGGAGATCTGGATCTCTTCTTCGACGCCTGGCTCCCCAACACCCACGCCGATTACTGGGAGCTGAACTCGGAGAACGTCGCCGACCTCGGTATTTGGCTGGATGAAGCTCCGCTCACGTGGACGGTGCCGACCTACCTGGAGGACATCAACTCCATCGCCGACCTGAAGGGCAACGCCGACCTGTTCGGTGGCCAGATCGTCGGCATCGAGCCGTCCGCCGGGCTGACGCGGATCTCCAAGGAAGAGGTCATCCCGACCTACGACCTGGGCGATGAGTTCGAGCTCGTGGAGAGCTCCACGCCGGCGATGCTCGCCGAGTTGCAGAACGCCATCAACAGCGAGGAGCCGATCGTCGTGACGCTGTGGCGGCCCCATCCCGCCTACGCCCTGTACGACCTGAAGGACCTGGAGGACCCGGAGAACGCGCTCGGCGACCCCGACGAGATCCATGCCGTCGGCAGCTTGGACTTCGTCGAACAGTTCCCCGACGTCGCCACGGCGATCGAGAACATGCAGTTCGACCAGGACACGCTCTCCGCTCTGGAAGTCGCCGTCCTCGAAGACGTGGAGGAAGGCGAGGAGCTCCAGGGCGCACGCAACTGGTTGGAGCAGAACATCGACTACGTGAACGCCTGGCTAGACGGCACCGGTCTCTCGGTCGGCGGCTGAGCATCGACGTTCGACGCGGAAAGACGGGTGGCTCCGCAAGGCGCCACCCGTCTTTCGTTGGTCGGGCCGGTCGGACTCGAACCGACGACCTCGTGCTCCCAAAGCACGCGCGCTACCAAGCTGCGCCACGGCCCGTACACCCCAAAGGTACTCGCTCGGAAGGTTCTGGCCCAGACGGTTGTTGCTCCAGACGGGGTCCGGCTTGAAGGGCCTCGCTCGGGCGCTGTTATCCTGTGTTCCCGGGCCTCTAGCTCAATTGGCAGAGCAGCGGGCTCTTAACCCGTTGGTTCAGGGTTCGAGTCCCTGGGGGCCCACCAACTCCTTCGTTCCCTCGCGGGTGTGGCGGAACTGGAAGACGCGCCAGGTTTAGGTCCTGGTGGACGTGAGTCCGTGGAGGTTCGAGTCCTCTCGCCCGCACCCGGTCACAGACCGAGGGTTCTCCCCAATTCGGCCAATGCACGGGCCCGATGTGAGAACCGATTCTTCTCCTCGGCGCTCATCTCTGCGTACGTGCGCCCGTCGATCTCGAACACAGGGTCGTAGCCGAAGCCGGTTTCTCCTCGCCGTTGTTCGGCGATGCGGCCTGCGACCACACCCTCGGCTGTGACGTACTCGCCGTCTGGGAAAGCCAGGGCGACCACCGTCACGAAGCGGGCACTCCGATCGTCCACCCCCTCCAACTCCCGCAGCAGCTTGTCCATGTTGTCGTCGAAGGTGGCGTCCGGCCCCGCATAGCGGGCGGTGTGGACTCCGGGTGCCCCGCCCAGGTGATCGACTTCGAGGCCTGTGTCGTCCGCGAGTGCTGGCAGACCCGTCGCTTCGGCCGCAGTGCGAGCTTTGAGGATGGCGTTCTCCTCCAAGGTCTCGCCGACTTCGTCGACATCGGGCAGATCCAGTCCGGTCACGAGTTCTTCGGCGAGGCCCATCCCGCGGAGGATCGCCTCCATCTCCTGCAGCTTTCCGGTGTTCTTGGTGGCTATGAGCAGCCGCGGGATCACGAGACCGCCCGCCTCTGGAGATCGATGAGCTCCTCGATGCCCTTTTGGGCGAGATCGAGCATGGCGTCTAGATCCTGTCGGGTGAACGGCGCCTGCTCCGCCGTACCCTGCACCTCTACCAGAAGCCCTCTTCCCGACATGACCACGTTCATGTCCACGTCGGCGGCGACGTCGGATTCGTACTCCAGATCCAACAGGATCTCGCCATCGACGATTCCCACGGACACGGCGGCAACGTGGTCGATCAGGGCGTCGGTGGAAACGATCCCGTCGGCTTCCCCGGCGACGAGCGCGTCGTGGAGCGCCACCCATGCGCCGGTGATCGCAGCAGTGCGGGTCCCGCCGTCCGCCTCGATGACGTCGCAGTCGACACGGACCATCGTTTCTCCCAGCCGGGACAGGTCGACGACCGATCGCAGGGCGCGTCCCACCAGACGCGATATCTCCTTGGCCCTGCCCCCCTGATAGTGATCGCGTTTCACCCGTTCGGGCGACGATCCCGGGAGCATCCCGTATTCGGCGGTGACCCATCCCCGCCCCGAGTCCCGCATCCACCGTGGGACCTCGTTCTCGATCGACGCGGTGCACAGCACCCGGGTGCGGCCCATCTCGATCAGCACCGAGCCGGGCGTCGCTTCGGTGAAGTCACAAGTCAGGCGGACTGGTCTCAGTTCATCGGCTGCGCGTTCGCGGGGCAATCGGTCCTCCAGGAGTGGGTGTCACAGAGTCGTCGACACGCCAGGAACTGCCAAGCCGACAGGGCGGTCGAACGTAGCCTCCGCTTCCATCACCGACCGCGCCGGGTCGAGATGGGGCGGGATGTGAGTGAGCATCAGCTGCTTGGCTCCGGCCGCACGGGCGATGGAACCAGCCTCGGAGGCGGTGAGGTGATGCGGATACTCGGCGACTCCGGGCTCCCCTTGGTAAGTCGCCTCGCAGAGGAACAGGTCGACGTCTTTGGCCAACCGCATCCAGTCGCCCGCCGGACCGGTGTCGGCCGAGTAGCAGAGGCTCCGGTGGTCGGTCTCCCATCGAGAGGCGAGGGTGTCGACGGAGTGGTCGGTCACGGCGACGGACAAGATGAGGGATCCGATGGTGACCCTGTCGCCGTCCTCCAATGGAGTCACGTCGAACACCTCGTCGATTCGGCCGCCGTCGACGAAGCCGACGATCGCTTCCAACGCGGACGAGGGCCCGTACAGCGGCACGCCGAAGCGCGGATCGGGGCCGTAGGCGAGGACGTGGCTGGCAATGACCACGTCGAGGCAGTGGTCGGGGTGTCGATGGGAGACGAACACCGCGTCGAGCTCCGACACCGGGACCGGCAGTTCGGTGAGCGTGCCCGGTCCGGCGTCGCACCAGATCCGCGTCTCCCGATGTTCGATGAGGTAGCCGGAGCCGGGTCGGCCTCGCACCGGATAGGTCCCGGCAGAGCCGAGAACGGTCAGACGCATCCACACCTCCCGATCATGGGGCCAGACGCTCTTTGACCCAGCCGCCATCTTCGCGTCGGTAGCGGACCCGGTCGTGGAAGCGATTGGGTCGACCCTGCCAGAACTCGTACACCTCAGGCAGGATACGGAATCCGCCCCAGCCACGGGGTCTGGGAACGTTCCCATCGGGATACTCCTCCTCCAGTTCCCGGAAGCGCCGCTCGAGCTCTTCCCGGCTGGCGACGACCTGCGACTGGGGGGAGACCGCAGCTGCCAGTCGCGCTCCCGGCGGTCGCGTCGCGAAGTAGGCGTCGGCGGCCGCTTCGTCGACTTCCTGGACAGGCCCTTCGATCCGAATCTGGCGATGGAGCTCCATCCACACGAAGCAGGCGGCGGCCCTGGGGTTGGCACGTAGCTCGGAGCCCTTGCGGCTGTCGGTGTTCGTGTAGAAGACCAAGCCGTCGGGGCCGACGTCTTTCAGGAGCACCGCCCGGGCCGAAGGCCCGCCGTCTGGGGTGGCGGTGGCGAGGACGAATGCGTTCGCCTCCATCACGCCAGCCGATACGGCAACCGAGAGCCAGGCGACGAACTCGTCGAGCGGATCGTCGGCCATCGTCGCCGGGTCGATGCCCTCCGACTCGTATTCGACACGGAGCGTGGCGATGTCAGGCACCTGCACAGCCGTCACGTTAGGGGTTGCCTACGACACCCGTATGCTTGGGGTATGCGCGACCCCTCCTCCCCCAGGTCGACTTTGATCAGTCGCGGCCTCCGCCGCCGCTGCCCTCGTTGCGGAGAACGGGACATCTTCGTGAGCTTCTTCGACCTCCACGAGCGTTGCCCCGCCTGCGGAATCAAGTTCGAGAGAGAGCCCGGCTACTGGGTCGGGTCGATGATCATCATCACGACGTTCACGTTCGCACTGTTCCTGGTGCTCCTCATCGGCGGGATGATCCTCACGTGGCCGGACGTGCCGTGGGATTGGCTCCTCGGCATCACCCTCGGCGCCAATCTGGTCGTGCCGGCGCTCTTCTATCCCCGGGCCAAGACCCTGTGGATGGGACTGGAGATGTCGTGGCATCCCCTGGAACCGGCGGAGGTCGAAGCGGCGAACCAGCACGTGGCAGCTCGCTCGGCCTGACTCACATCCGCTTGGCGACCTCTTCCAGCATCACTTCCGTGGCGCCTCCCCCGATCGATTGGATCCGAGCATCCCGGTAGAGGCGCTCGACCGCTGTCTCGGCGATGTAGCCCATGCCGCCGTGGAACTGGACACAGTCGTACAGAACGTCGTTGACGAGTTCGCCGACCAGAGCCTTGACCTCGGACACCGCCTTCACTGCGTCGTGGCCCTCGGAGTCCAACCAGGCCGCGTGGTAGGTCAGTTGGCGGGCGGCGTCGATTCGTGCCTGGTCCATGGCCAGTCGCTGGCGGATCGCCTGCTTCTCCCACAGCGTGGCCCCGAAAGCCCTGCGGTTGCGAACGTGCTCGACGGTGAGTTCGAGGGCCTGCTGCGCCTCTCCCAGCGACTGGCCGGCCAGGATGAGCCTCTCGTTCTGGAAGTTCTGCATGATGTAGTAGAAGCCGCGGTTCTCCTCGCCGATCAGGTTCCCGGCGGGGACGAAGCAGTCCTCGAACACCAGCTCGGCGGTGTCCGACGAGCGCCAACCCAACTTCTTCAGCGCCTTCCCCACCGAGAACCCGGGCGTTCCTCTCTCGACGACGAACAATGAGATGCCGCGGGAGCCTTTCGCCTCGGGATCGGTCTTGGCGGCGACCACTACCAGGTCGCCCTCGACACCGTTGGTGATGAACGTCTTCGTCCCGTCGAGGACGTAACCGTCGCCTTCCCGTCGGGCCGTGGTCCGGATCGAGGCGACGTCGGACCCCGCGTCGGGCTCGGTGACGGCGAGCGCCCCGATCGCCTCCCCCGCCATCATCGCCGGGAGGTATCGCCGTCTCATCTCCTCCGAACCGAACCGGGTGATGTAGGGCATGGCGAGGTCGGTGTGAGCGAGCACGGTGATCGTGAACCCGCCGTAAGTCGACCTCCCCAGTTGCTCGGCGAACACGACGGACGCCAGGGGCCCGAGCCCGATCCCCCCGTACTCCTCGGGAACACGGAGCCCGAAGAAGCCGACTCCACCCATGTGCCGAAGCACCTCACGGGGCACCCTCCCCTCCGCCTCCCACGCTTCGGCCTTGGGGACGATCTCCCGTTCCACGTAGTCGGCTGTCTGGGCTCGGACGGCTCTCAGATCGTCATCCAGATAGATGTTCATGCTTCGACCTCCGCCGCAGCCAGCACCGCTTCGCCCGCCCGGCTCCGGTATTGGAGATGATGATCAGAGCAGAATCGAGCGGCGACGGATGCGACCTGCTCGATGTGACCGTCGTGTTCGATCCCGAGGCCGTCGAGCAACCACATGACGTCTTCCGTCGCCACGTTGCCGGCCGCACCGGGCGCATAGGGACAGCCACCCAGCCCGCCGGCAGACGAGTCGAGCTTGTCGATTCCGGCGTCCAGTGACAGCACCACGTTGGCGAGCGCCTGCCCGTAGGTGTCGTGGAAGTGGACGCCGAGACGGGAGACGGGCACCCGGTCGAGGACACCGGCCAGGACCCGCTCGACGTCTCCCACCGTTCCCTTGCCCAGTGTCTCGCCCAGGAATATCTCGTCACAGCCCCACTCGGCCAGTCGTTCGGCCAGGACCGCCACCCGCCCCGCATCGGTCGGCCCTTCGTAGGGGCAGTGGGTGATGGTCGAGACGTAGGCACGGACCCGGATCCCCGAGGGCACTTCGTCGAGGATCGAGCGGATACGTCTCATCGACTCCTCGACGTCGGCGTTGATGTTCCGCTCGCTGAACGTGTCGGAGGCGGCGGTCAGAACGCCGATCCCATCCACCTCGGCGGCGAGGGCGGACTCGAGACCGCGGAGGTTGGGAACCAAGCCGCTCAGGAACACATCGCTGCGAGCCACTCCGGCGATCACGTCGGCAGCATCGGCCATCTGTGGAACCGCAGTGGGGCTCACGAAGCTGACCGCGTCGAAACTCGCCAGCCCGGCCATCGAGAGGTCGTCGATGAGGGCGATCTTCGATTCGGTGGGGATGAAAACGCCCAGGGATTGGAGCCCGTCGCGGGGGCTCGATTCGGTGATGTCTACCCGGGCAGGGCGGCTCATGCCCTGAGCATACCGACCTGCATACGGGTCACCCGTAGGGGATCGTCAGGAATGCACCAGATCCGCCTGGTAGGGCTGGATCATGATGCACTCGCCGGGGCACTCCTCGGCAGCTTCGATGGCGAGGTCGATCAGTTCGTCGGGAATCCGAGCCAGGCCACGGGCGCCATCGGGTCCGGAGTCGGGATTGCCCTTGCCGTCGAACACCACTCGACGCCCGAAGTGCTTCTCCTCTTCCTTCACGACCCACAGGCCGTCGTCGCGTGGCTCGAAGACATCGGGGCAAATCTCCGAGCAGATGCCGTCACCCGTGCACAGGTCCTGGTCGATCCAGACCATGAGCTGGGTTTCGTCTGCCATTGAGTCCTCTCGTCGGTCGGTGGCTCCCACCATATCCGCCGAAGCGACGTAACCGAAGACAGGACTGGATCTCTCCTTGACATATTCCTATATAGGAATATAATTTCCTCGTGGCCAGAGCTGCAACGACCTCCGACGTCTTCAACGCCATCGCCGAACCGCAGCGCCGCCGGATCCTCACGGTGCTGAAGGACCGGGAGCAGACGGTCGGCGCCATCTCCGAGGGGCTCGGCCTCGCCCAGCCGGCGACGTCGAAGCACCTGAAGGTCCTGAAGGAGGTCGGATTGGTCGACGTGGACACGCGGGGTCGGCATCGCTTCTACCGCCTGGACGCCCGTGGTCTGCGGGAAGTCCACGAATGGACCGGCGGCTTCGAGCGGTTCTGGGGCGAGGCTTTCGACCGTCTCGAGTCGTATGCCCAGGAATTGCAGAGAAAGGAACGGAGAGATGGAACAACCAGAGACGACATACGACCGTGAGATCGTGGTGGAGCGGTTCATCGAAGCGCCCCGCCGGTTCGTGTTCGAGGCGTTCACGACCGACGAGCACCTCTCTCGCTGGTGGGGCCCGAACGGGTTCACGACGACGACGAGATCGTTCGACTTCCGTCCGGGCGGTGAGTGGGAGTTCACCATGCACGGTCCGGACGGAACCGACTACCCCAATTGGGTCAGGTGGGAGGAGATCAGGCCGCCGGAACGGATAGTCGCCCTCCACGGCGACCAGCGGAACGACCCGGAGGCCTTCACGAGCATCTTCACGTTCGCCGAGGCCGACGGGGGCACCCGGTTGACGCTCCGGTCGGTCTTTCCCACAGCACGAGCGCGCGATCGCGCCGTCACCGAGTACCACGCCGTCGAAGGGGGAGAGCAGACGCTCGCCCGACTCGACCAATACGCAGTCGATCTGTCGAAGGAGGAGTGAGATGACGAAGGTCTTCTTCAGCGTGACGATGTCACTCGACGGGTTCATCGGCCCCGACAGCCAAGACGTCCGACAGTGGTGGCAGAAATGGTCGGAGCTGCAGGGGTGGGTCTTCGACCAGGCATTCTTCCGAGCCAACCTGCAGATGGGCGAGGGAGGCGAGACCGGCAAGGACAACGAGATCCTCGAGCAGACGTATGCGCGTACCGGTGTCAGCATCATGGGCAAGCGGATGTTCGACGCCGGTGAGCGAGGCTGGCCGGAGGAGGCGCCGTTCCACACCCCGGTCTTCGTGCTCACTCATCAGAGGCGCGACCCCTGGGAGCGACCGGGGGGAACCACGTTCTACTTCGTCAACGACGGCATCGAAGCCGCTTTGGAGCGGGCGCGGGAAGTCGCCGACGGCCGGGACATCCGCATCGCCGGCGGGGGGACCACGATCCTCCAGTACCTGAACGCCGGCCATGTCGACGAGTTCTCGGTCGCCCTGGCACCGGTGCTCCTGGGGTCGGGCGTGAGCCTGTTCGACGGCATCGACGCCGACCGCGTCGGACTCGAGTTGGTGGGCGCCGAGCCGACCGACCACGTGACCCACCTCACGTATCGAGTCGTGGACAAGCCCGCTGCCGCCGCATGACACGGAAACACGCCGGCCGTGCTTGCATTGGGCCGAATGGAGGAACTGCCCCGCCTAGTCCTCGAGTACCTGGGTGAGGACGTCTACCACCTACCTCTTCCCGAGGACGACACCCGGCCGGCTTGCCGTCCGCTTCGCATCCGCGGAGTGCCGGCGATGCGCGTCCTGGCGGAACGCCGCGGCCTCCGTCCTTGTCCCGAATGCTGGCCCGGGCTTTCAGTCCACGTCGCCTCGGGTGGAACGGACTGAAAGCCCGCCCCTCATTCGGCGACGATATGAGTCACCGGGACCGGCAGCTCCCTCGACAGACGACTGACCACATCCAGCTTCACCCAGCGGGAGACACCGGCCGCCAGAGTGGAGACGAGAACGTGGTCCCAGCGGCCCCGGTTGAAGACGTCGGAGACGGCGTAGACAGGATTGGCGTCTCCGACGATCACGTCCTGCAAGTCGATTCCTTCGGCGGCCAGCCGACCTCGGGCCCGCTCCCCCGCCTCTGCGGCGACGGCTTCGGCCTCCCCCCTGGTCCAGCTCGCCAAGTGCGAAACCGGTGTCGCCGGGACGAGCAGCCCGAATACGGCACCGGGGTCGCTCCGACGGATGTCTCTCACCGCCTGGACGAGCCGAGGGCTGTCGGCGGTCTGATGCGCAACGATCAGGTAGCGCGTCATCGTTCCCTCCTCCGTTCGAGCCTACGCTCGGTCGTGCGGACGCGCGGGAGTACGAACGGATCAGGCGGGTAGTTCGTCTATGAGGGCTGAACCCGAACGCTAGGGGGACACATGTACCGCTCGCTGATCTCGATACTCGCCCTGGTCCTCGCCGCCTGCGGCGGAGGCGCCGACCCGGACTCGTCGGGGCCCAGCACGACCGACACGACCCGGCAACGAGACACGACCACTCTCCCCACCGCCGCTCCGACGACGTCCAGGTTGCCGTCGACCACCACGACCGAATCACCGACGACGACCTCGGCGGCCGCGCCGCCCACGAGCACCACTCCATCATCGCCGACCGACACGCCTCCGCCTCCGCCTCGCCCCGGCGACGACTCCGAGACCGTCACCGCGAACGGCTTCTGGGCGGTCCGAGTCGGCGAGACTCTCGCCGACAACGAGTCCCGCATCGGCGGCCAGCTAGACGACTTCGGCGGTGACCCGACGGCGTGTCTCGTGCTGCAGTTGCCCGAAGTCGGCGGCCTCTACTTCATCGCCGCCACCCCGGACGGCGACCCCGTGGCCGACCGAGGCGAACTCGTGGTCGCACGGGTTTCCGCCGACCAGCCGGGATGGCGCACAAAGGCCGGAATCGAGGTGGGAATGGCGGTATCCGATGCGGAAACCCTCCTCGGGGACACGATCGTGGAACGCCGGCCTCACGCTTACATCGACGCCGGTGAGTACCTCGTGGTCGGAGCGCCAGAGGAACGGTATGTGTACGAATCGGACGGCTCGACGATCGTCGCCCTCCACGCCGGTCTGGAGCCAGTCGTCAGCTTCGTGGAAGCCTGCTCATGATCGAGAACCCGGGAGCCAGGCCCGCGGGAATTCGGAGGTGACCAGCTAGGCACGTGGATAGCCTTTCCCGGGTGCCCAGTGCTCTCTCCGACCCGGTGGTCGTGGCGTTCCCGTTGCGAGGCGAAGGCTGGGTGGCTGTGACCACGCCCGCCACGAGAGTGCCCAGCCACGGCACCGACATGTTGGGCCAACGTTACGCGTACGACTTCCTCCGCCTCGATCGGCGGTCTCGCTACCACCCCGCCGGCGTTCTGCGAACGCTGATCCTCGGGGTACCGACCCGGGAGTGCTACGCCTGGGGAGCCCCTGTCCACTCACCGGTCGACGGTGAGGTCGTCCGGGCGGTCGACGGTGTGCCCGAGAGAAGGCGAGTCCACCCGATCAGGGAGGCGTTCTCTCTGATCCGAAACGCCGTCACCTTCCGCCCCTCGAAGCTGTCCGCGATCGTCGGCAATCACGTCGTCGTCCGATTCGGCCAGCACTACGCCGTATTCGCCCACCTAGCCCTCGGGTCGGTGAACGTCTCCGCAGGCGACCGAGTAGCCGTCGGCGACCTGCTCGGCCGCGTCGGTCATACCGGCAACTCCACCTCCCCCCACCTGCACTTCCAGCTCGTGGACTCCGCCGACCCGCTCACCGCCCGCGGCGTGGCGTGCGCATTCCGGGGCTACGAAGTCGAGCGCGACGGCACGTGGGTGCCGGTCGGGGCCGGCATTCCTCGACGAGGCGAATGGCTGCGCTCCACCGAGATGGAGCGCGCCTGAAGGACTTCCGACTCGCCCGCCTTTGTTCGGAGATGCGGACCCGGTCGCGACAGGGCCACACCGGCATCTGCCGCTCCAGGAGGGAGAGAAGATCGTGGCCGAGCCAACCAGGGTGCAGTTCGAGTCGGGAGCGCTCACATGTGTCGGCTATCTGCACGAACCACCGATCGATGAGGGACCCCGACCGTGTGTCGTGGCGGAGGATCCGAGGATCGCGGTGGTCGTCTGCCTTTCAACGGTTTCCCGAAACGGGTGGAGGGCGTCACGACAGGGACGAGACTGAAGATCCTCGGTGTGATGATCTGGGACGCCTTCCGCGGCTGGTTGGGCATGCCGCCCCGCTACATCCCGGCGGTGGGCTCATACGGAGAGCTGGCGGTGATGCCTTCGGCGGGGAGCCCAGCGCACCAGGCGCAACGAGGTCGCACCTCGCTCGTTGTGGGGGATGATCGGCTACAAGCCGAGGGATAGCGCTCGTCGGGTCTCCGCTCCCCTGCTGGTGTGCGTCGGGAACCGAGACCGCGAGACTCCCCCGGTCTCGAGAGAGATAGGCGAGAGGGCGCCGCGAGGAGAGGTGGTCGAGTATCCGATCGCCCACTTCCAGGTGTACGACCGCGAGTGCGCGAGCAAGTGCTGGCGGATCAGGTCGATTTTCTGCGCCGTCATCTGACGGGAGATCGCTGAAAGGCTCGCCAGGAGGCGCCTACCCGCGCCTCGTGGCATAGGCTGATATCAGTTCCGACCTGGAAGGGAGAGATGGCCAGCTACGACTTCGAAGGAAAGGTTGCGCTGGTGACGGGAGGAGCCTCCGGAATCGGCAGGGCTTGCGCCGAGGCCTTCGCCCAGGGTGGCGCGGCGGTCGTGATCGCCGACTACGACGAGGAGGACGGTCGCCGGGCGGCCGAGGAGCTTTCCTCGACGGGAGCATCCGCCTCCTTCGTCGCCGTCGACGTCAGCCGACCCGAGCAGTGCGAAGCCATGGTGCAGCACGCTGTCGACCAGCACGGCGGCCTCCACATCGCCGTCAACAACGCCGGCATCGGCGGCGCCCAAGCTCCGACTGGCGAGTATCCGATCGACGGATGGGATCAGGTGATCGGGATCAACCTGAACGGGGTCTTCTACGGGATGCGCTTCCAGATCCCGGCGATGCTCGAAGCGGGAGGCGGAGCCATCGTCAACATGGCCTCGATCCTCGGTTCCGTCGGCTTCCCCAATTCGGCCGCTTATGTCGCCGCCAAACACGGAGTGGTCGGACTGACCAAGAGCGCGGCGCTCGAGTATTCGGCCCAGGGCATTCGGGTCAACTCTGTCGGGCCAGCCTTCATCAACACACCGCTCATCGAGGAGAACCTCGACGCGGAAGCGAGAGCGGGCCTGGTGGCGATACACCCCATCGGCCGTCTCGGCGAACCGGAGGAGGTGGCCGCCCTGGTCGCCTTCCTCGCCTCGGACGAGGCGTCCTTCCTCACCGGCGGCTACTACCTGGCGGACGGCGCCTACACGGCGCAGTAGACCGCTATTCGAGCATCGGCGGGGCGACGTCGCGCTGCTCGAGGATCTGGCGGGCCGCCTCGGCGTCCTCGGCGCGCACTCGGATAGTGACCGGCTCGATCTGACCCAGCGAGCCGTACATCTGGGCCGCGTCGTCGACGAAGAGGAGAGCCTCGATCCCCTCCGACTCGAGGAGGGCGACAAGCAAGTCGCCTTCGAAGCGGTCCCGGGCCGTGGCTACTTCGACGAGCGCGTCGGTCATCACCCGACCATACCCGGACCCGTCGCATCCCGGCGGTGGGGAGAGCTACGGATGCGACGGCGCTGGTGGTGCCCCGTCGACATAGAAGACGACCCGGTCGGCGTAACACCACCACCAGTCCTCGCCCGGCTCGTACGACCGGACCAGTGGATGGTCGGGATGGGTCTTCCAGTGGGCCGTGGCGTGGCGGTTCGGAGAGCTGTCGCAGCAGCCGACGTGCCCACAGTGCATGCAGACCCGCAGGTGGACCCATCTCTCGCCGGTACGGAGGCAGTCCTCGCAACCGTCGCTGGTGGGAGTCACATCCGATGCGAGAGCGACATGGACGCAAGGATCGTTGAACGGGACCACACGTCCGATCCTACGGCACCGGGGCCCGAGCCGCTCCGTCGGACCCGGATGCGTGAGGGCGGCCACCCCGGGATTCACGCAACGCTCTCATCCTCGACTCAGGTCGCGTACGACGGCAGCGTTGGTCGGCGCGGTCGGTTCCGAGGTCGTCGAACACCGCAACTCCACCAGTTCGCATTCCACCCCGACATATCGGTCGTCTCGGCCGATGGTCGTGCTCGCCCGCGTCCAAACGCGACGGTCGTCGACGAAATGCGGCCAATCGGGGATGTAGGCGATCGCTGGATGGTCGAAGGCGACGAAGCGCTCGACCGTGAGCTCACGCTCCTCGACCGAGAGCAGCAGAAGCCCGACCTCACTGCGGCCCGAAGCCGTCCTTCCAGCTGGGAGGACCACGAGCCTGTCGCGCCCCCCGCGAGCCACGCCGGCGGCGAGCCGTCCCCTACACGGACCGCCACACCAGCACGGACCCGCCACCCGCCAAACCCGCCGCCTGAACCTGACCCGAAGCCCGGACGGGCCCGACCACACCTGCCCCGAACTTCCACGTTCGGGGCTTTCTCGCGTCCAAAGGCGCCACCCACACGCCACGACGGACAGCTTTCGACGTCAGAGCAACAGAAAACCCGCCTCCCAGCCGACTTGCGGCCAGGAAGCGGGTATTTCGTCTACTCGAGTGCCACATTTTCGTTAGCACTCGCGTGTGGAGGTGCGGGGAGTCGAACCCCGGTCCGCTGAGCCATCCGCGTCGGCATCTCCGAGCGCAGCCATCAGCGAGCTTTCGGCCGGTGGGAAGCTGATGGCACAGACCCCATCGACCTATCCGGAATCGATCTTTGCCTACCGGTCCCGGACCCCGATAGACGCATCCCGCTTAGCGACGCCCGACTCCGACGGTGCGGGAGCCCGCCGGGCGGACGGGCTGCTACCGAGTGTTAATCAGGCAGCCAGTGCGAAGTTGTCTTCGGCACTTGTTGTTGGTACCGGCTTGATAACGGGGCATCCGGCGTCCCCGGCTCGCTTCCGACGCTTCAACACCCAACGTCGAAACCAGTTCACCCCCTCGTGTTCAGTTGTCCCAACAAGCCTACCCGGCGGGAGTATTCCCGAAAAGGCCGTAACACCACGGCACGGATGGCGACTTGTAACCGAGACAGCCACCGGAGTGGGGGACGATGCGAGCGAGATGGACGTTCATCGGGGCGATGGCGGTGGTCGCCATCGCCCTGCCCGCGGCCGGCGAGGTCGACCTCGACCCTGCGGATCGGGCACTCATCCACAGCTACAGCCCGGAAGCGATGCAACTGCTGTGGGGCACCCGTGACGATTCCAGCACGGCCCAGCCTTGCGAGATCGAAGAGGAATCGGTCTACACCTACACGGAGGAAGCTGACGGCGTGGTGATCCGCTCCGCCGACGGCGAGATCGTCACCGACGGCTGCCCTCTCACCGCCACCGATGTCCGGGGACCCAACGGTCAGGTGAATCATGGAACGGTCGTCTCCTCGTTCGTGCACGCCCTGAAGGAGGCGGGCTACGAAGGAGGTATCGGCTGTCACGTCCGGGCGATCGCCCGCAGCGACTACGGCAAGGGGGACCAGCAGGTGCGGACCGCCGATGCGGGCTCCGCATCGCCCGAGGTCGGCGAGCCCGAGATCGAGTTTGAGATCACGGAGACCGACTGCGCCCGACCCGAAACGGAAGCGGATACCTCTTCTCGATCCGAAGGTTCCGCTGAGGAGGGCGCCGCCGAGGCTGCTCCGGCGAAGGGAAGGGCGAACGGAAAGGGCGAGGGGAAGCCCGATTGGGCAGGGACGCCCGGACCGCCGCCGCACGCCAAAGGCAGAGGCAGACGCTGAGACTTCGGCACCTCCCAACACACCGAAGAGAGAAGAGGGCCGAGACGTCGTCTCGGCCCTCTTTCTGTGTGTCCTGACCGGAGTCAGGAATCGAGAGCGCGCCAGCCGAGCGCCCTCGCGAGGAACGACGCCGCCTGCTCGCGGCTGACGGGGTCGTCTGGACAGAAGCGGTCGTTGGCCGGCGGATTGCATCCGGCGGTGATTCCGGCTGCCGCCAGCACGTTGATGTTCTCCTCGTGGATGCTGTGACCGTCGTCTATGAACCGGTCGACGCCTGCCCCCTCCGTGAGTCCGAGGGCACGCACCACGAACGACGCCCATTGCGCCCGGGTCACTGAATCGCCGGGACAGTAGTTGTCGTTGGCCGGTGGGTTGCAGCCGACCGTCAGACCGACGGCTGCGATGGCGTCGATGTCGCCTTCGAAGACCGAGCTGTCGTCGTCGGTGAAGGCGTCGTCACTTCCCGGGTTCAGGTTCAACGCCCGGTTGAAGAACGCCGCTGCCTGGCCACGGGTGAAGACGTCAGCCGGGCAGTATCGATCGTTCGTCGGCGGATTGCAGCCACGGGTGATGCCGGCTGCGGCCACCAGCTCGATGTCCTCCTCGTGCACACTGGTGTCGTCGTCGGTGAAGACGGTTCCAGCTTCTGCCCGGGCGAGGCCCCGAGCCTGACCTCGGATCTCCCCACCAGGATTCTCCATCGTGTGGACGTTGACGTAGGCGGTTCCCGCCCGCAGATGGTCGATGAGCGTGTCCATCTCCCCGTCGAAGACGCCGGCGGTGGGCAAGAGGTCCGCTTCGGTGATCGTTCCCTGCGACAGGATGCCGTTCACGTCCACCCCTGCCGGATCGGGACCGAACAGGAACACCGCCACCGGCCCATTGGCGCCGGCGGGCCCGATGTGGATGTGGGCCATGGTCGTGTCGACGAGACCGTAGGTGATCAACGTGTAGCGCATCGACTCTTGGGACGGATCGATCGTCAAGGTGGCCAAGCCGGCTCCGTCCGTAGCGACCGGCGGCACCTCGTCCGCTCCTGACAACGCCGCAGCCAGGTCGAACGCCGCCGGAACGAGTTGACCCCGGATCTCACCGTTCGGGTTCCCCTCCGTGTGGACGTTGACGTAAGCCTCGCCGGTGCGGATCAGCTCCACCAGTTGGGCGAACGTGTCCACACCTGTCATCGGCAGGAGATCCGATTCGGTGACCGTTCCCTCCGCCAGCAGCCCGTCGGCAGTCACGCCGGGATCTTCGGGACCGAGGAGGAAAACGAGCGGTGGCCCGTTCTCTCCCGGCGCTCCGACGTGGATGTGGGCCATGGTCACGGCGTCGAGACCGTTCACGTAGAGGCGGTAGTCGATCGAGGCGTCGTCCTCGGATATCTCGACGGCGACGTATCCGGAGCCTCCGGTCTCGACTGGTGGAACCTCACCGTCGCCGGTGAGGCGGGCGTCGAAGGTCCCGCCGGCGGCGAAGTGTGAGTCGGCGGAAGCGGTCCCTCCCAGTGCGCCTACCAGAGCCAGCGCGATCACGAGGACGGCTGGTCTTCGCATGTCTCCCTCCCCAGGTAGACGGGTGGCAGCCAGAGCCGGCCCTTCGCCTGCTCACGTTGTGGCCGCGCGTTCCAGTACGGAGGAGGCGCCGGTTCGGTTCACGATCAGCGGTGCCGACGGCGGCGGGCTCGCTCCATCTCCCGTTCGTGCTCACGCCTTTTCAGGTCGGCGCGCTTGTCGATAGTGCGCTTCCCTCGGCCCAGCCCGACCTGGACCTTCGCCTTGCCGTCCTTGAAGTAGAGGCGCATGGGCACGAGGGTGAGGCCCTTCTCGGCGAGCGAACCGGCGATCCGATCGATCTCACGCCGGTGGAGCAGGAGCTTGCGGCTCCTCTCGGGATCGTGTCCCCCTTCACGGGCGAACGAGTAGGGGGCGATGTAAGCGTTGACCAGCCACACCTCGCCATCGCGGACGTGGGCGAAGCTGTCCTTCAGGTCGGCCTTGCCGGCTCGCAGGCTCTTCACCTCCGACCCGGTGAGGACGATCCCCGCCTCGAAGTCGTCGATGATCTCGTAGTCGTGCCTCGCCCGGCGATTGGTGGCCACCACCTGGATTTCGCTCACCGGGTCATCCCCCTACGTAGCCGCCGGGGTCGACCGGGGTTCCGTTCACCCGCACCTCGAAGTGGAGGTGCGGGCCGGTGCAGTACCCGGTGCATCCGACGTACCCGATCACCTGGCCCTGGCTCACTTGCTGGCCGGCCGACACCGCCATAGAGGACTGATGGGCGTACAGCGTGGCCAATCCTCCACCGTGGTCGATGACCACCGCGTTGCCGTAGCCACCCCTCGTCCCGGCGGAGACCACGACTCCATCGCCGGCCGCATGGATCGGGGAACCGGAGCTGGCGCTCATGTCCCAGCCGGTGTGCATTCGTCTGGTTCCGAAGATGGGGTGGATGCGGTAGCCGAAGCCGGAGCTCACCCCTCCGGGGACGGGCCGGGCGAGTGGACCACCGGGTCCGGCACCGGTCGACCCTCGGGCGGCCAACTCCTTCTCGAGGGCAGCGGCATCCGCTTCGAGGCCTTCCTTGTGCTCCTCGAACTTGGCGATCTCCGCATTGAGCGAAGCGACGAGGGCTTCGGCCGCCTGCGCTTCGGCAGCGTACTGAGCACGGAGGCTGTCGACTCGGGCGACCTCGGCCTCCTGGGCCTCCCGCTGCTCGGCGAGCTCGGCGAGCAGGCGCTCCTGGGCCCGGCGTTGCTCATCGAGGATCCCCTGTTGACGCTCCTCCTCGGCTTCGAGCACATCGAGTTGGCGGAGCAGTTGGCTCGAGTCTCCGCGCGCGCCGTCGACATAGGCGAGCCCGACCCAGGCCTCCTCCGCGCTGGCGAAGCTGAGCACCTTCGCCGGTGCGGTCGACGCGCTCATGTACATCTCGATCACCTGCCGCGACAGGGCGCTGCGGGTGTCTTCGGCCTTGAGCCGGGTCGTGGCGAGCATCGACTCGAAGTGCTCGAGCATCCTCGTCACCGAGGCGAGTTCCTCTTCACCGGCGGCGATCTCGGCGTTGATGGAAGCCAGGACGCCTTCAGCTTGACGCAACTCGGCGGTGACTGAATCGAGCCGCGCCTTGGTGGCGAGGACTTCCTCGGCGGCCTGGGTGCGGGCAGATCGCGCCGCTTCTATCTGCTCGGACAGACGCGATATCTGGCGGTTCAGCTCTTCGAGCTCGGCCTGACTCGCCCCCGAAGCGGCACCCGCGAAGAGGACCAGCGAAAGGACTGCTGCGCCGAACGTCAGGAGCCGGCGCATGTCACACCGGCTCTAGCGCCCGCCTCACCCCGGCGGGGCGCCCACCGTCGGCTTCACGGAGGTAGCGGCTCAGGCCCAACAGGGATCCGAGCACTCCGGCAGCCGCCCCGAACAACAAGAACACGACTCCCCAGCGCAGGAAGAACGCGTTCGGTATCTGCAGATTGACGAGTTGGATTCCTTCCGCCGCCCCGGCCAGGTTGCGCCCAGCCACCCACACGGCGAACACCGCCAGTGCGGCGCCGACCAGGCCCTCGATGAGGCCTTCGAGCAGGAACGGCACGCGGATGAACCAGTTGGAAGCACCGACCAGCTTCATGATCGCCACTTCGTCGCGCCGGGCGTAGATGGCCAGGCGGATCGTGTTGGCGATGAGGATCATCGCCGACACACCCAGGACGATCGACAGGCCGATGCCGAGCAGGTTGAGGACCCGCGACACCGCAGATATCTGTTCGATCTCCTGGGCGGCGGACGAGATCCGCTGGATCAGCTGCGGATACTGCTGGAGACGGAACTCCACTTGCTCGTACAGCTCGATGTCGGCCAGCTCGATGCGGATGGATGTCGGCAGGGCCGACGGGTTCTGCAGGGCCTCCACCATCTCCGGGTTGTCGCCGAAAAGGTCGAGGTACTCCTCATAAGCCGCCGTCTTGTCGACGTAGTAGGCGTTGGCGACCTCATCCCACCCCAGCACCTCGGCGAGGAGGTTCTCGTGGGCATCCGAGGGCACACCGTCGCGGCCGGCGTCGTTGAGCCAGACGATCAAGTGGACGCCTTGCTGCCAGGCGATCGTGTTGACCCGGACCAGCTCGTTCACGGCGAGAGCACTGAACGCCAAACCGAGGGAGATGAAGACCGCCAGCACAGCTCCCGTGACGACGAGGATGTTGCGCCGCAGGTTGACCAGCGCCTCCCGCAGCATGAAGGCGATGCGGCTCACTGCTCCCCCACCGTCTCGTAGCGCCCGGAGACCTCATCGCGGATCACGACGCCGTTCGACAACTGGACGACTCTCCGCTGCATCGCGTCGACGATGGCGTGATCGTGCGTGGCCATCACCACGGTCGTCCCGGTTCTGTTGATCCGGTCGAGCAGCTTCATGATCCCGACCGACGTCGCCGGGTCCAGGTTTCCGGTCGGCTCGTCGCAGAGCATGATCGGCGGCCGGTTGACGAACGCCCTGGCGATCGACACCCGCTGCTGCTCGCCACCCGACAGCTGACGCGGGTAACGCTCGGACTTGTCGGAGAGGCCAACCAACTCGAGGACCTGCTCCACCTGGGGGCCGATGACCGACCGGGGCCGACCCAACACCTCGAGGGCGAATGCGACGTTCTCGAAAACCGTCTTGTTGGGCAGGAGCTTGAAGTCCTGGAACACGGTGCCGATCGACCGGCGAAGGAACGGCACCTTCCAGGCGGGGAGCGCCGTGATGTCCTTTCCGGCCACATAGATGGTGCCGCGAGTCACCCCTTCTTCGCGCAGCATCAGACGGATCAGGGTCGACTTGCCTGAACCCGATGGCCCCACGAGGAAGACGAACTCGCCTTTGGGGATGTCGAGGGAGACGTCGCGAACCGCGACCGTCCCGCCCTCGTAGACCTTTGTTACGTCCTCGAGTCGGATCATGACGGGAAACCTCAGTGTGCCAGAACGCGGCGGCACGTCGGGGGATTACGAAACGGTACTAGCCGAATCCGCATATCCCTAGCCCACCGCCCACCCGTTCACATACGTTCGCCGACCCGGTCATGCGTTGTCGCGGCCTGCAATACTCCTTGGCCCATATGACGGTCGGAGAGAGTTTGACAGATCTCGCCGAACTGGTGCCGGACCAGGCGATCCTCCTCGACCTCGACACCGCCGACCGCGACGCTCTGATACGGGCGATGGCGGATGCCTTGGCCGAAGCGGGAATCGTCGACCGTGACTACGCCGAACGTTGTATCGCACGCGAACGGGAGAATCCCACTGGTCTCGTCACCACGGGGGGAAGCATCGCACTCCCCCACGCCGATCCGCGGGCCGGAGAACAGATGGGCGTCGCCATCGCTCGGCCGACCACACCTGTCGAGTTCGACGCCATGGCCGATGAGGGCACCGTCCAGGCCCGGATCGTGTTCCTGTTGGCGGTCGCCGGTGGGGAGACTCACCTGGAGGCGCTGGCGGAGGTGATAGACATCGTCCAGGACCCCGAGCGCATGTCGGGCCTACTCGCCGCAGCGACCCCCGAAGAAGTCAAGCGACTGTTGAGGAGAGATTCCCGATGAAACGTGTTCTGATCGCCTGCGGAACCGGCATCGCCACTTCGACAGTGGTAGCGGACAAGGTGAGGAAGCACCTCAAGGCCAACGGCATCGAAGCGAAGGTCGACCAGACCAAAGTGTCGGAGCTCCACCGCGGCGCCAAGGGCTACGACCTGGTCGTGGCCACGACGAACGTCCCGAAATCCGTGGAGGCCCCAGTGGTGAACGGCCTGCCGTTCCTCACGGGGGTGGGAGTGGACAAGGTGCTGGACGAGATAGTCGAACACCTGCAGGACTGAAGCCCGTGGGGAGGAGGAAGGAGACCCAGTGGAAGCCATAACCAGTTACATCACGGACCTGGGCGCGGCCGTCGCCCTGCCCTTCATCATCTTCATCTTCGCTCTCCTTTTGGGCCAGAAGGCGGGAGATGCCGTGCGTGCCGGTCTGCTGATCGGCATCGGCTTCGTGGGAATCAACCTCGTCATCGGCTTGCTGGGCGAGTCGGTCGGACCGGCCGCCACGGCCATGGCGGAGAACTTCGGCATCGATCTCACGATCGTGGATGTCGGCTGGCCCGCCAGCGCCGCCATCGCCTTCGGGACGCAGGTAGGGGCGCTGGCGATCCCGGTCGGCCTGGCAGTGAACGTGGTGATGCTGGCGCTCGGCCTCACCCGGACGCTCGACATCGACTTGTGGAACTACTGGCATATCGCCTTCTCCGGGGCACTCGTGGCCGTGGTGACGGGCAGCCTTCCACTCGGTGTGGCTGCAGCCGCCCTCCACATGGTGATCCTCTTGGCGATGGCCGACTGGTCGCAGCCTCTGATCGAGGACTACTACGGCTTCGACAACATCTCGCTGCCCCACGGGACGTCGGCCCCGTACGCGCTCTTCGCCATCCCCCTCAACGCCGCGTTCGAGCGGATCCCCGGCTTGAGGGACTGGAAAGCCGACCCGGACACGATCCAGGAGCGATTCGGCGTGCTCGGCGAGTCGACGGTGCTCGGAGCGGTGCTGGGATTGATCATTGGCCTGCTCGGATACGGGTTCGACGATCCGCGTGCAGATTCGATCGCCATCCTCGGCCTCGCCGTCAACTTGGCGGCTGCGATGTATCTACTGCCGAAGATGGTGGCGGTTCTCATGGAGGCGCTGATCCCGATCTCGGAGGGCGCCCAAGAAGTGGTGCGACGCCGCTTCCCCGGTCGCAACGTCTACATCGGCCTCGACTCTGCGATCGCCATCGGCTCCCCCGCCGTCATCGCCGTATCGCTGCTGCTCGTGCCCATAACCCTGCTGCTGGCGGTGATCGTGCCCGGAAACCGGGTGCTGCCGCTGGTGGACCTGGCGACCATCCCGTTCATCGTCTGCATCATGGTCCCGATCTTCAAGGGGAACCTGATCCGTTCGCTCATCGGCGGGACCATCGCAATGGCCGCAACGCTATTGACCGCCACGGCCATGGCCCCGATGGTCACCGATGTCGCCGCCTCGGTCGGCTTCGAAGCCGCCACCGACGCCGCCCAGATTTCGTCGCTGGTCGACGGCGGCAACCCGCTCTCGGGGCTGATCGTCTGGCTGGGCCGCATGGAGTGGGTGGGGATCGGCATCCTGGCCGTCGTCTCCATCGCTTTCGCCTATCTGATCAAGGCGCGGGTGACGTCCAAGCGAGAGTTCGCCGAGGCCACTCCCGAAGCGAACTGACGAGCGGGAACCCAACCGAATACGGAAGCTCCTTCCGGGTCGCGGAGGGAGCCCCCGTTCATGAGCTGGTCCGAACACGTCCGACCGGCGGTCGCGACAACTGCTTGGCTGACACCCCGGATCGGTGAGGCAGTCGAGTCGAATCGGGTCACCTCGTCGGCACCAGCAAGCGACGCCGAGTCGCGAGAAGCGGGCCTCCGCCGTGTTCGCGGTGGGTTGTGTCGTTGCCATCGGCGCCGTGGTCCAGGCT
Source organism: Acidimicrobiia bacterium (assembly GCA_035305585.1). Classification (GTDB taxonomy): domain Bacteria; phylum Actinomycetota; class Acidimicrobiia; order Spongiisociales; family ZC4RG35; genus ZC4RG17. The sequence continues at coordinate 57,290 of DATGOV010000029.1, forward strand.
CCGCTCTTGGACCAGGTGATGCGTCGCGACGGGACGCACGTAGCTGACGACCTCAGTTCTGTTCGGCGGCAGCTCGACGCCACCGCAGGTAGGCCTCGACGAAGGGCATCAGTTCGCCGTCGAGCACCGCCTGGACGTTTCCGACCTCCAGATCGGTGCGGAGGTCCTTCACCATCTGATACGGCTGGAGGACGTAAGAGCGGATCTGACGACCCCACGCCGCCTCGCCTTGCTCTCCCCGGATGGAGTCGAGGTGCTCCTGGTGCTCCTGACGGGCGAGCTCGGCGAGACGTGCCTTGAGGATGGCCATCGCCCGGTTCTTGTTCTGGAGCTGGGAGCGCTCGTTCTGACACTGCACGACGATCCCGGTGGGAATGTGAGTGATCCGGACCGCGGAGTCGGTCTTGTTGACGTGCTGGCCGCCGGCTCCCTGGGCTCGGTACGTGTCGATCCGCAGGTCCTCGTCACGCACTTCGATCTCGGTGTCGTTCTCGAGCTCGGGGATCACGTCGACCGCAGCGAATGACGTATGGCGTCGGGCGTTGGAGTCGAAGGGGCTGATCCGGACGAGACGATGGACGCCTCTCTCCCCCTCGAGCATCCCGTATGCCCGATGGCCGCGGACCGTCAGCGTGGCGGACTTGATTCCGGCCTCCTCGCCTTCGGTCCAGTCGACGATCGTGACGTCCATTCCCTGGTCGGTCAGGAACCGCTGATACATGCGCACCAGCATCTCCGCCCAGTCCTGGGCGTCGACTCCACCGGAGCCGGCGTGCACCGTGAGGATGGCGTCCTCTTCGTCGTACTCGTCGAAGAACAGCGACTCGAGCTCGAGCCGGTCGAGCTCGGCGGAGACCCGTCGCAGTTCCTCTTCGGCTTCGGCGCGACTGGCTTCGTCGCTCGCCTCGGCGGCGAGCTCCGCCAGCACCTCGGCATCCTCGATGGCTTGCTCGAGCGAGTCGACCCGCTCGAACAGGTCCTCGTAGTTGGCGAGCCGCTGAGTCACCTGCCGGGCGGCATCGGGATCGTCCCAGAGCCCCGGGGAAGCCGCCTGGGCACGGAGGTCCTCGAGTTCGACAGACTTGTTCTCGAGGTCGAGGAACTTGCGAGCGGCGGCCAGCCGCTCGCGCAACGATTCTGCGGTTGGAACGGTCAGCTCAGCCATGGAGGGGACTCAGGCTACGGCGCCGTGGCACTTCTTGTACTTCTTGCCGCTCCCACAGGGACAGGGATCGTTTCGGCCGATCTTCTCGGTGGTGACAGGCTCACGACGTTGGGGAACGGACGCGGGGACGGCGGTCTTCGGGGGTCCTGCTGAGGAAATGCTGGTGGCAGTAGTCGAGTCGGCCTCCTGCGCCAACTGGATGTGGAACAGGTAGCGAACCGCGTCCCGCTTCACGGCGTCCACCATGTACTGGAACATGTCGTACGCCTCTCGCTGGTATTCGCTCAGCGGGTCGCGTTGGCCCATCGCCCGCAGGCCGATCCCGGCCCGCAGGTAGTCCATGTCGGCGAGATGGTCACGCCACTTGTTGTCGATGACCGAGAGCAGGACCGACTTCTCGACCTGCCGGAGCACGTCGGAACCGAACTCCTTCTCGCGCTCTTCGTAGAGGATGAGCGCCTCCTCGACGGCAGCATCGGCGACGTCGTCGGCGGTCGGTGACCGGTCGAACGACTCCGGCCCGAGTCGAGTCGGATAGAGCTGAGATAGTTCCTTGCTCAGGTCCTCCCACTCCCAGTCGCGAGAGTCGCCCTCTCCGATCACCTCGGCGACCGTCTCGGAGACCGCGTACTCGATCCACTCCTGGACGAAGTCCTGGTCGACGGTTCCCTCGAGAATCGAGCGACGCCAGTCGTAGACGACCTCACGCTGGCGGTTCATCACCTCGTCGTACTTCAGGACGTTCTTGCGGATCTCGAAGTTCTGCGACTCGACCTGGCGCTGGGCGCGCTCGACGGCGCTGTTGACCCACTTGTGCTCGATCGGCATCTCGTCGGGGATGCGGAGCCGGTTCATGATCATCTCGACCCGCTCCCCCTGGAAGCGACGCATCAGCTCGTCGCGCAGCGACAGGTAGAAGCGCGACTCGCCGGGGTCACCCTGCCGCCCCGAACGGCCCCGTAGCTGGTTGTCGATCCGGCGGGACTCATGCCGTTCCGTGCCGATGACGTACAGGCCCCCGGCCTCCAGCACCCTCTGGCGGTCTGGTTCGATCTGGGCGGCGTACTTCTCGGTGAGCTCCGCGAGCCGACTCTCGTATTCCGGATGGTCGGGGCCGACCCCTTCCTTCTTGAGCTCCGCCTTGGCGAGGCCTTCGGGGTTGCCGCCGAGCATGATGTCGACGCCGCGGCCGGCCATGTTGGTGGCCACCGTCACGGCGCCGGGGCGACCCGCCTGGGCGATGATCTCGGCCTCCCGGGCGTGGTGCTTGGCGTTCAGCACTTCGTGGGGAATGCCCCGCTTCGTGAGCAACCGGGACAACAGCTCCGACTTCTCGATGGACACGGTGCCCAAGAGGACCGGCTGGCCCTTGGCATGACGCTCGGCGACGTCCTCGACGACCGCGGCGAACTTGGCTTCCTCAGTCTTGTACACGAGGTCCGGCTGGTCGAGACGGGCGATCGGCCGGTTGGTGGGAACGACCAGCACCTCGAGCCCGTAGATCTGGGCGAGCTCGGCCGCCTCGGTCTCGGCAGTGCCGGTCATACCGGCGAGCTTGTCGTAGAGCCGGAAGAAGTTCTGGAGGGTGATCGTGGCCAGCGTCTGGTTCTCGGACTTGATCGCCACGCCCTCCTTGGCCTCGATCGCCTGATGGAGACCTTCGGAGTAGCGACGGCCTTCGAGCACCCGGCCGGTGAACTCGTCGACGATCTTCACTTCACCGTGGTCGACGATGTACTCGACGTCCCGGTGGTACAGCTCCTTGGCCTTCAGGGCCGACTCGAGATGATGCACCAGGTCGACGGCGGCGTGGTCGTAGAGGTTCTCGACGCCGACCGCTCGTTCGACGGCGGCTACTCCCTCTTCGGTCACCAGCACCTGGCGCTTCTTCTCGTCGACCTCGTAGTGGACGCCTGGCTGGAGCCGGGCGGCGATGCGGGCGAAGTCCTTGTACCACTTGGCGGAATCCGCCATCCGACCGGAGATGATGAGCGGAGTCCTCGCCTCGTCGATGAGGATCGAGTCGACCTCGTCGATGATCGCGTAGTGGTGGCCGCGCTGGACCATGTCCTTCTTGCGCATGGCCATGTTGTCGCGGAGGTAGTCGAAACCGAACTCGTTGTTGGTGCCGTAGGTGATGTCGGCGGCGTACGCGGGCCGCCGTTCGTCCGCACTCATTCCCGCCTGGATGAGACCCACGGAGAGTCCGAGGAAACGGTGGATGGCACCCATCCATTCGGCGTCACGGGAAGCGAGGTAGTCGTTGACGGTGACGACGTGGACGCCTTCGCCCTCGAGGGCATTGAGATAGGCCGGCATCGTCGAGACCAGCGTCTTTCCCTCACCGGTCTTCATCTCGGCGACCATGCCGGCGTGGAGGGCGGCGGCGCCGATGATCTGCACGTCGAACGGGCGCTGGCCGAGGACGCGCTTGGCCGCCTCGCGCACGGTGGCGAACGCCTCGACTTGGATGTCGTCGAGGGTAGCCCCGTTGGCGAGACGTTCGCGGAACTCGACCGTCTTTTTGGCGAGGGCGTCGTCGTCGAGAGCTTCGAATTCGGGCTCGGCGGCGTTGACGGCGTCGACGATCCCCTGGAAGGTCTTGAGGTTCCGCCCCTCGCCCATATTGAGGAGCTTCGAGAAGAGGGACATCGACACAGGAGTCTACCGGACGGTCCCGAGTAGCCCTAGGGCCGCGTACGACCCGGTACCAGGTGGTAGCCGGCGAGAGACCGGCTACGCGTCGATCAGGCCTTCCCTGATCGCGAAGAGCACGGCGTCGTGGCGGGAGCCCAGTCCGGTCTTGTCGAGGATGTTGCGGATGTGGTTCTTGACCGTGTTCTCGGATATGAAGAGCTTCTCCGAGATCTCCCGTGACGTGAGCCCTTCGGCGACCTCCCGGAGGATCTCGATCTCGCGGCCGGTCAGGGTGGGTTGACGGGTGACCGCCACGTCCCGGGTGCGCATCATCCGGGCAACGACCTCGAACAGCTTCGCCGCCATCTCCGGGGACGTTCCGGCGCCCCCCGCTTCGATGTCGCGCAGCGCCGACACGAGCCGCTCGAGCGGGGTGTCCTTCGTGTAGTAACCGCGCGCTCCGGCCTTGATGGCCGCCAGGAGGTCCTCGCTCGACTCCGAGGAAGTGAGCAAGACCACCGCCGACTTCGGTGACTCCTGGTTGATCGCCGCCACCACCTCCAGGCCCGACATGCCGGGCATCAGGACGTCGAGCAGCACGATGTCGGGCTGGTGCTCCTTCGCCAGGGCAATCGCCGACATGGCATCGGCGGCCGTGGCGATGACCTCGAAGCCTTCCTCTTTCACGGCCGCGGCCAAGGCAGCGCGGAACAGTTCGGCGTCGTCGACGATCAGGACGGTGCTCATGTGTTATCCCCCTGGGCCCCGACCGATGTGCTCCGACGCGGAGGTCATGGGGCGGGAAGCGTTTTCCGTGTGATTGGTTGGTGACATCTGCGACTACCTGGCGAGCGGGGTGAGACCGTATTGAACATCGGCCGGTCTGGGCTGCGATTGAAGTGGCATTTTGTCCCGCGCAGGGCGGACACTAGTCACTTCGGGAGTCGACCTCCTGGCCTGCCACCCCGGCCGAAAGGCTCATTCCGGCCCGGATCGACGTGGTGGCGGTCACCGCCCCCACCACTCGAGGAAAGTGGCGTGCGGCCGCCGCCAACGTGGCCCCGGTGGTGATCACGTCGTCGACCAGCACGACGGCGTGGACCACAGGGCGCCGCAGCCGGAAGGCAGGAGCGAAACCGTGAACGCGCCCCGCTCGCACCCGTCCCCACGGCGGGGCCCAGAGTGCTCGAACCAATGGCCTGCCGGTGAGACGGGCCAGCGCAGTCGCCAGTTCCAGTGCCGGGTCGACCCCATAGCGCAGGCGGCGCCACCCGACCCGCGGCACGGGGACCAACACCGCATCGGCGTCTACTGCCCCCGCCATTCCCTCCGCCAGCACCGCCGCGGCAGCGACGACGCCGCGGTACTTGAGATGATGGACGAGGCTGCGGGCCGCCCCCTCGTGACGGAAGGCAGGCGACACCACCCCCAATGCCGGCAGGTACTGCTCGGGTGCCGGCCTCAACTCGTTGCGGCATCTCCGGCAGAGCGGCGCCTCTCCCAATCGCTGACAGGTGAGACACATCACGCCCGCAACGTATCCGGCGTCAGTGACACGCCGGACGCCGCCGTTCAGGAAGTGCCCTCCTGCCAGCTCGCCAGGTAGGAACGCTGCTCGTCGGTCAGCTGTTCGAGCCCTCCGCCGAGGCGGGCAAGCTTGATAGACGCCACCTGGCGATCGATCTCCTCGGGGAGCGTGTAGATGCGGGGCTCGAGATCCTCGCGATTCTTAACGAGCCATTCGGCGGCGAGTGCCTGGTTGGTGAAGGACATGTCCATGACGTCGGCGGGGTGGCCTTCTGCTGCCCCGAGGTTCACCAAACGGCCCTCGGCGGCGACGAGGATGCGACGCCCGTCCTCCAACTCGAACTCTTCGAGGTTGTCTCGCACTACCCGCCGCTCGACGGCCATCTGGCGCAGGGCATCTAACTCGATCTCGATGTCGAAGTGCCCGGCGTTGGCGAGGATGACCCCGTCCTTCATCCGCTCGAAATGCTGGCGCCGAATCACGTGCTTGTTGCCGGTGACCGTGATGAACACGTCGCCGACGGCAGCAGCGTCGTCGGAGGTCATGACCTGGTAGCCGTTCATCGCCGCTTCCAGCGCCCGGATCGGGTCGATCTCGACGACCACGACTCTCGCTCCCATGCCGTCGGCCCGCGCCGCCACCCCCCTACCGCAGTCGCCGTAGCCGACGACGACCACCGTTTGGCCGGCGAGCAGGATGTTGGATGCACGGATGATCCCGTCCAGGGAGGACTGGCCCGTCCCGAAGTGGTTGTCGAAGAGGTGCTTCGTCGCCGAGTCGTTCACCGCAACCACCGGCACGCGGAGCGTCCCGTCGGCCGCCATCGCCCGCAAGCGGATCACGCCGGTGGTCGTCTCCTCGGTCGAGCCGATCACCTCCAGGTCGCGGCGCTCGGTGTGGAGGATCGTGGCGAGGTCGGCGCCGTCGTCCATGGTCACCGCCGGAGCGTGGTCGAGGGCGGCGTGGATGTGCTTGTAGTACGTGTCGGAGTCCTCGCCGCGGATGGCGAACACCGATATGCCTTCGGCGACCAGGGCGGCGGCGACGTCATCCTGGGTCGACAACGGATTCGAGGCGCAGAGGACCGGTTCGGCCCCGCCGTCGCGGAGAGCGAGCATGAGGTTGGCCGTCTCGGCGGTGACGTGCAGGCAGGCGGCAACGACATGACCATCGAGCGGTCGCTCGTCGCGGAACCGCTCCCGAACCGTGGCGAGAACCTCCATCCGTCGGCCGGCCCAGGCGATCCTGCGGGCGCCGGCCTCGGCGAGCGACGGGTCTGCGATGTCGTAGTTCATGGGCATCCTTTCGGACTCGCGGGCGGTCACCGCCTCTCGGATGATGATGAGGGGGTCCTATCCTTCAGTCTGTCCAATCTTTGCGGAAAGAGGAGAAGGTGACGAACTCCGTCAGGCATGTCTCGAAACCGTGGGGCTCGGAGATGATCTGGGCGGAGACCGACGACTACGTCGGAAAGGTGATCCGCATCCACGCCGGGCATCGACTGTCTCTCCAGCTCCACGAGGAGAAGGAAGAATCGATCCTGGTCATCGGGGGCAAGCTGCGGCTCCACACCGGCCCGGACGCCGACAACGTCACCTCCCGCATCCTCGAACCGGGAGAGTCGGCGCACATCCCGCCGGGCATGGTCCATCGCTTCGAGGCCATCGAGGACACCGAACTCGTCGAGGTGTCGACGCCACAATTGATGGACGTCATTCGGCTGCAAGACGACTACGGCCGGGAGGGCACCAACGAGCCCTGAGGCCGACTCCGGCCGTCAGCTCGGTCCGCTGGCCTTTTCCGCCACCATCACCGGGATCCCGTCGACTATCGGGTAGGCGCGCCCGCACTCCGCGCACACGATCCGGCCTGCGTCGAGGCTGACATCGCCGTGGTCGACGGGACAGACGAGGAGGTCGAGGAGCTCGGGATCGATCATGTCCGACCTTCGATCACGTCGCGCACCTCGGACACCAGCTCGTCGACCGACGCTGCGTCCGGTGCCTCGACGTTGAGCCGCAGCAGCGGCTCGGTGTTGGAGGGCCGGAGGTTGAACCACCGGTCGGGCCAGGAGACGGTGAGGCCGTCGAGGCGATCCTGGTCGGCGTCGGAGAAGTGGGACGCCACGGCCTCG
>DATGOV010000030.1:0-10825 GCA_035305585.1 Acidimicrobiia bacterium
TGCACTGGGTTGGAGTGTGTGTTCGATGGGTCGGGGTCGTCGGATCCGGATGGGTCGATCGTGTCCTACGAGTGGGACTTCGGTGATGGCAACGCCGACACCGGCGAGTCGGTGACCCATGTCTACGACGAGCCGGGTGACTACACGGTCACCCTGACCGTCACCGACGACGACGGCGACACAGACACCGCCACCCAAGAGGTGAAGGTGTTCGATCCCAACGAGGTGGTCAACGTCGAGTTCGGTGCGGTCGCCGCCACCAACGTCAACAGCACGGCCCCGACGGTGACCGTCCCGGCGTCGGTCGAGGAAGGTGACGTGATGGTCCTGGTGGCCACGGTCAACTCGGTCAACCCGACCGTGACCGGCCCGGCGGGGTGGACGCTGCTCGATTCGGAATCGAACGGCACCGCCACCGTCCAGACCTTCGCCTGGGCCAAGACGGCCACCGCCTCCGATGCCGGCTCGACGGTCAGGGTCACGCTGAGCTCGATCGCCAAGACGGCCATGCAACTGGTGACCTACAAGAACGCGGCTGGTGTGGGCGACTTCGCCGTCACCATCGACACCACGTCCAACAACGTGCGCACCACGCCCGTGGTCGACATCGACAAAGCCGGGTCGATCCTGGTGTCGTACTGGGCCGACAAGAGCTCAGACAGCGTCGATGGTTGGCAGCTGCCCGCCGAGGTGACGGAACGGTCCAGCACCGTCGGCAGCGGCTCCGGCCGTGTCGCTGCCGCCATCGGTGACACCGGGCCCCTCGCCCCCGGCCAGGCCGGCGGCTACACCGCCACCTCCGACAGCTCACCCAACCGACGCGGCGTCACCTGGTCCATCGCCATCGAGCCGAGACAATGACCGAACGGTCACCGGCTCCCAGACGACGCCTGCTCGGCGTAGTTGCGGCGTTGGCCCTGATCGCGGTGGCGTGGGCCGTGGCTGCGGGCGCCGGAGGAGACGATGAGAGCTCGACCACGACCGAGGGTGCGGCCCCGATCGCCGCACCCTCGGCGACGGCAACCCCGGAGACCACCCAGCCGACAGCGGCGTCGGCCGTCCAAGGGGATGTCACGTCGACGACTCGGGCACCGGAAGCCGAGACGACCACGACGACCGCTCCCCCGGACCCGGACCCCATCGTTTCCGTCCCCGATCCCTCGATCCCGGACGCGGACGAGGAGACGACGTGCCGGGCGATCGTCGAGAAACTCGAGGCATACAGGGACATCGCCGCGGGTGAATCGATGGAGAACCTCCCGGTGCTCGCCCTCAACCTGGAGGAGCTCGAACACGACATCGACTTCTACGGTCAGGCGCAGGACTGGGCCGACTACATCCTCGAGCGCCTCGTTCTCGTCCGACGTGACTGGGTCACTGCTCATTCCGCCGCCGAGAGCGGGGACCAGGCGGAAGCTCAGGCCCGCTACGAAGCTGCGATGGAGAATCTCGACGCTGCGATCGCAGTCGACTGCCCGAGCGCTTGACACGACCTAGGTGACGCCGCCCGTCGCTGGGCCTCCGGGCCCAGGGGCGGCCGCCCTTTCTCGGTTGAAGCCGGAAAGGTCGCCGGTATCTTGACCTGGGGCACGGGGCACCCCATTGGGCAGGGAGGCTTGATGGAGCACGAAATCACGCAGAACGAGGAGCAGGCGACCCTGGACGTCCTGTTGGTCGGGTCGTCCGGCGGGCACCTCGCACAGCTCGTCGCGCTCGAGCCGTGGTGGCGGAAACACCGGAGGACGTGGGTCACCTTCGACACGGCCGATGCGGTTTCGATCCTCGAAGGTGAGGAGGTCATCTGGGCCTATCACCCGACCACACGCAACCTCCCCAATCTCATCCGCAACCTCGGCCTGGCGATCCGTTTCTTCCGGACGCATCACCCGGACATCGTCGTGTCGACCGGGGCGGCGGTGGCCTTCCCGTTCTTCCTGCTCGCCAAGCTCCTGCGCATCCCGACGTGTTATGTCGAGGTGTACGACCGCATCGACACCCCGACGCTGACCGGACGCTTGTGTCATCCGATCACGGACCTGTTCTTGGTCCAATGGGAAGAACAGCTCTCGCTCTATCCGAGGGCCGTCCTCGTCGGGAGGCTGCTGTGACCGCTGAACTCGGGCAGGCCCCCGACGGCCCGACGCCGTTCGTCTTCGCCACCGTCGGGACAGACCATCATCCGTTCTCTCGCCTCGTCGAGGCAGTCGACGCCTGGGCAGCCAGAACCGGCCTTCCCGTGTTCATCCAATCCGGCACCTCCGATCCCCCGAAACACTGCCGGCACTCCTCCCTGGTGCCGTACGCCGAGATGCAGACGATGCTCTCTTCTGCCATGGGAGTCGTGAGCCATGGCGGTCCGGCGACGATCGTCCAGATCCGCGCCGCCGGGAAGCTCCCGATCGTCATGCCTCGCGACCCGGCGCTGGGAGAGCACGTCGACGACCATCAGATCCGCTTCGCTCGCCGTCTCGCCGAGAGAGGAGAGATCGTGCTCGCCGAGACGGCAGCAGACCTCGAAGCGGCGCTCGAGGATCTCGTGGCCACCCCACAACGCTTTCGCCTGCAGCGAGAGTCGAGCGGGACCCCCGAGGCCGTGGAGCAGTTCGAACGGCTCGTCCACTCGGTCGTACGCGGCCGAAGAGCCCAGAGCTCGATCCACAGAGCACGAAGATGACCATCACCCCGGCGAGGAGCGAGGCAGTCGGGACGGTGGTCAGGCGCCGTCCTCTGCTTCCGACTGCCTGGCCGCTGCTGTTGGCGCTCTACGGGTACCCCCTGCTGTGGGTCTTGGGCCTGTCGAGCTTCATATGGTCGATTCTCGTCCTGCCGGTCGGGATCCACCTGCTGCGGCGTCCGACGGTCAAGGCCCCGCCGGGAACCGGGATATGGATCGTGTTCCTGGCGTGGGTCGCCCTGTCGGCCGTCCAGGTGGACTCCGGATCGACGGCCGCAGTCTTCGTCTACCGGGCCAGCACCTACCTGGCTGCCGGGGTCTTGTACGTGTACGTCTACAACCTCTGGCTGACCCGGGAGGAGGAGCGCCAACTGTTGCGCGCCGTCGCCATGTTCTGGGGCTTTCTGATCGTGGGGGGATTCGCCGCTTTGGTGATTCCCCAGGTCGAGTTCCCGAGCGCCCTCGAGATCGTCCTGCCGCGATCGATCGCCAACCAGGAGTACGTGCAACAGCTCATCCATCCCACAATGGCCCAGCTCCAGACCTTCCTCGGGTACCCGGTGCCCCGACCGGCAGCGCCGTTCACCTTCACCAACACATGGGGATCCAACGTGGGCCTGCTCGCTCCGGTCTTCTTCTACACGCTCCGAACCCTCGAGGGGTGGCGGAGGCGTTTGGGGATCCTGGTCGCCGGCGCTTCGTTGGTTCCGATCGTCTACTCGCTGAATCGGGGGCTGTGGCTGGGGTTGGCCATCGTCGTCGTCTACGCGGCAGTTCGCTACGCCATCGCAGGCCGCGTCCGCCCACTGATCGTCACGGTCGCCGCCGGCCTCGTGGCGGTCCTGGCGATCGCCTTGACCCCGCTCGGCGACCTGGCCGAGGAACGAGCGGAGACAGGCCACAGCGACTCGGCTCGCATGCAGCTCGTGGAAGGAGCGCTGGATGCCATCGCCGACTCGCCGCTGATCGGCCACGGCGGAACCGTGCGCATCCCCGAACGCGAGAGCCGGGCACCGGCGGGAACTCACGGACAGCTGTGGATGATCGCCGTGTCGCACGGGGTTCCGGCTGCCGTCATGTTCCTGGCCTTCATCGGATCGGCGTTCATTCACACCTGGCGAGGGGGCCCGAGCTCGCTCACGTTCTGGTGCAACGCGATGCTGGTGGTCCTCGCGTCGCAGCTCTTCATCTACACGATCCTCCCCTCGCAGCTGCCCATCATGATGATGGTCCTGGGCCTGGCGGCTCGTGAGGAAGACGTGCCGATGCCCACCCTGGCGGTGCGCACATGATCGGGCGCGTCCCTCCTCATGGCACCGCCGCCGACGTGGAGCGGAGCCCGTCCGAAGACGAGGTCACGCGCCGGGAGCTGGCGCGAATCGCCCGCGGCGGGACGCTGAACATGGTCGGTGCTGTCGTGTCGGCGGTCATGGGCTTCCTGCACGTGGTGATCGTCACTCGCTTCTTCAGGGCGGACGACGCCGGGTCGCTGTTCTCTGCGACATCTGCGTTCACGATCCTGACGACGGTCGGGATGCTGGGTACAGAGACCGGGCTCGCCCGCTTCATGCTGCCCCTGAAGGTGCAAGGGCGGCTTGGCGACCAGGCGCGCCTTCGGCGGATCGCCCTCCGTCCGGTGATGGTGTTCAGCTTCGCCGCGGCGGCCGTCGGCCTTCTCGGGGCCGAGGAGATCAGCCGGCTCCTCGGGGTCGAGGGGCCTCACGCCGCGACGGTCGTTCGAATGATCGCGCTGGCGGTGCCGGCGGCGACGCTCTCCCGGTTCATGCTGGGCCAGACGCGAGCCATCGGGCGTATGCGGCCCACGGTCGTGATCGACAAGATCTTCAGGTCGGCGGCGCAGCCTGCCGGGGCGCTTCTGGTGGGCCTCATGGGAGGCGGAGTGGTCGCCCTGACCAACTCGTGGACGATCCCTTTCTTCGTCGCCCTGCTCCTGGCGATCCCCACCGTCCCCAAAGCGGAGGTTGGACACGACGAGCAGGCATCGGGATCCGACATGAGGACGCTCCGAAGGGAGTTCTGGAGCTTCACGTGGCCCCGGAGCCTCGCCAGCGTCTCCCAGATCGCCATCCAACGGTTCGACATCATCGTTATCGCCGCCACCCTCGGGGCAGCCGAAGCGGCCATCTACACCGCAGCTACCCGCTTCGTCGTAGTCGGCCAGTTCGGCGTTCAGGCGATCCAGCAGGTCCTCCAGCCTCGGATGTCGGCGATGCTGGCCAAGAACCAACTCGGTCCGCTGGAGCGGGTGTTCCAGACGTCCACCGCGTGGAACGTGGCGGTGGCGTGGCCGCTCTATGTCACCGTGGCCTGTGCCGCAGGCGTGTACCTGCGACTGTTCGGCCAGGGCTACACCTCGTCGGAGGCGGTCGCGGTGGTGGTGACGATGTCGGTGGCGATGATGCTCGCCGTGGCGGCGGGGCCTCTGGACACCCTGCTGTTGATGGCAGGGCACAGCAAGGCGAGCACGATCAACGCCCTGGTCGCCCTCGCCGTGAATGTCGCGCTGTGTCTGACACTGATTCCATCGATGGGAATCCCGGGCGCTGGAGTCGCTTGGGCAGCTGCCGTCGTGGTCCGAAACGTGCTGACTTACGTGCAGGTGCGCAAGGCGCTCGGCATCACGCCTTTCAGCTCGAGCGTGGGAATCGCCGTGGCTCTGCCGGTCTTGGCATTCGCCGTGCCCCAGCTCGTGTCGTCAGTCGTGTTCGGCCCCACTGTCGGCGCCTTCGCCGCGGCTTTCGGAATCGGAGTGGTGTTGTACGCCGCCGGGTTGTGGGCGGCCCGTGATCGCCTCGCCCTGGCCAGCCTCCAGGCTCTTCTCCCGAGGCGCTTCGTCGAGGCAAAGGGATGACCAGCATTCTCTTCGAGAGTTGGCGGGGCGCCTACGCCGACAACCCGCGGGCCATCTCGGAGTTCCTACAGCGACGGCACCCCGAGCTCACCCAGTATTGGGTCATCGACGATCCGGCTTCCCTCCCGCCCGGTGTGCGGCCGGTCAAGAGGCACAGCCCGAGGTACTTCGCCCTGCTGTTGACGGTTGACATCCTCATCGCCAACGACATCATCACCAAGCATCTGATCAAAGGACCGCGGACTCGCTATCTCCAGACGTGGCATGGCACGCCTCTGAAGACGCTGGCGAACGACGAGCCCCGAATTCGTTCGGGCGACATCTCCGCCCATCACAAGAGAGTCATGCGCGACGTGCCGAAATGGGATGCCCTCCTGTCCCCCAGCTCCGAGATCTCACAGATCTTTCGGAGGGCGTTCGCCTACGAGGGTCCCATCCTCGAAACCGGCTCACCGAGGAACGACGTCCTCCTCTCGCCGGATGCCCCGGCCATCCGGTCGACGGCTCGCAAGAGGCTCGGCCTCGACGAGGACACGGTGGCGGTGCTCTACGCCCCCACATGGAGGGACTACCGGCCGGCTTCCGGAAGAGGATTCGAAGACCCCGGAGGGCTCGACCTCGATGTGTTCCTGTCGGCCACACCCGACCACGTGAATCTGTTGCTCAAGATGCATCCGAACGTTGTCACGAGGCTCGATGGTCGAACGGAGCGTGTCACAGACGTGAGTCACATCCGCGAGACCTCCGAGCTCATCCTGGCAGCGGATGTCCTGGTCTCCGACTACTCCTCGGTGGTCTTCGACTTCGCCGTCACTCGCAAGCCGATCCTCTTGTTCCCCTACGATCTCGACGCCTACCGCCGGGCCAGAGGCTTCTACTTCGACTACCACGAGTGGGCGCCGGGGCCCGTGGTCACGACCACCGACGAGCTCTCCGCCGAGGTGACCAGGGCTCTCGAGATCGACCTCGGCAGGACGGCCCGCTACGAGGAGTTCCTGGATCGATTCTGTCCGATGGAAGACGGGAAAGCCACGCAGCGTGTCTACGAGCAGTTCCTCGCTCCGCTGCTGGGGTGATTCAGTCCTCGATGTCGAGCGCCTTCTCCCAGGCCCCGAGCGTTACCAACGCACGATCGAGGATCGCTTCCCCGCCCGCTTCCTCGGAAGCGGCAAGATACCTCAACGCCACCGACATCAGGTACGCCGCTCCAGCCGCATGCCCGTTCGAGCCGACGTGGCTTCCGGCCGAGGCTCGTATGACCCCTTCGAGCAGGCGGTCCACCTCGAAACCGTGCTGCCAGGCGTAGGTCTGCGCCACGAAGTGGACGGCGTCGAGGCCCGCCGGGACTCCCACCTCGAACCGCTCCCAGTCCCAGATCTGCAGGATTCCGTGCGATCTGGCGATGTTCCACGGGGTCAGGTCGCCGTGCCAGGCACCTGAGCGAACGATGGTGTCGCCGTGTCTACGTTCCGTCTTGCGGAGGCAACGCTCCACTCTCTTTCTCACGTCGTCCGAGCGGAGCGCGGCCGCCAGTTCCTCGGCACGGCGCCAGAAGGGGAGCTCCCGAAGAGGCGACTCCCTGGAGCCGAACGCCTCCGACAGCTCCCTGATCGCCTCATAGGGCACGTTCCAGCGACTGTTCCGCCCTTGCCACGCCGGCGTGCGGAGGGCGGTCATGACGAGGACCGGCATGCCGTTCCAGGTGTCGAAGCGAACCACCTGCGGATGGACAAAGGTCCGGAACGTGTGCGACGACACGATCTCGAGGTTCCTCGCCTCACCCGAGACGTGACGCGACGAGACCTCCGTGTGGCCGACCTTTGCGAAGCCGAGCGGACGCCCGTCGGAGTCGAATACCGCTAGGACGGGCTTTCGGTTCGCCCGCACCTTCCCGATGCCGAGCGCGACCATCACCTCTTGCCCAAACGCCTCGGAGAGGAACTCGTCGATGCCGCCCGCCGACGACCGCAGCGACACCCTGTCGACCACCGGTAGCCGGGCCAGTGCGCCCGCACCGAATGCTGCGACCGCTCGCGCCAGAGAAGCCGCCGGGGTCAGAGCCGCGCTGTGCCGACGCACTGCATTCCGGGCAGCCCGGGGAGAGGCCGGCACCAGGAGCCGGGGACGGCGCCGATTGGGCAGGACGAGCCAGGACTTGCCAGGACCCGCTCCTTCGGTGACGCGGGCTCCGGGCCACAGGATCGCCATCACCTCGACCAGGTCGTCGAGGCTCGAGCCCGCCGCTGGGGCTGCGCGCTCGTTCATCGTCTCGCTCCCGGCGTTGGGAAGCGGCATCCCATTCAGATGCCTCGCCCGCGTCTGTGTGCCATCCGCATCAGCGTCTCCGCCGACACGAGCCCGGAGGCGACGGCCGGAGCGAGATAGGCCCGCCGCTCGGCCGGCGACGCCCGGAAGGCCTGCCAGGCGTCGCGCATGGCTTCACGTCTATTTCCCAGGGCGGCGTTGGCGAACGCCCGCCGCCCCAGGAGACGGGCGAGGGCGCGTTTGTCCTCGTGGAAGACCCGGTGCTTGCGGAGCCCGTAGTCGATCGCCTCGATGATCGTCTGCCACTTCTGGGCGAACATCGACTGGCCCCATGTGACCCGGACCAGGGGCTCTTCGACGACCTTCACCGGCCCGTATTGGAGAGCGCGGATCATCCAATCGAAGTCCTCGCCGTAGCTCCCGGGGAGCTCCTCGTCGACCAATCCGATGCCTTCGACGGCATCGCGTCGGAAGACCACCGACGAAGGGTGCGCCGCCATGATGCGGCTACGCACGAGGTTTTCGAGCGTGAACTCGGCCTGACGCGGGACCCGGACGTTCTCGTGATCGCCGTATTCGATGACGATGCCTGTCACCGACACCGGGAAGCCGTCCATCGCCGGCACCTGCCGCTCCAGCTTGTTCGGCTCCCAGCGGTCGTCGTCGTCACAGAACGCCACGAGCTCGCCGCGAGCCGCCAGGACCCCCGTGTTGCGCGCACCCGCCAGACCCGGAGTCCGAGTGTTGGACATCACGCGCACGGACCTGCGTTCCGCCTCCATGGCGAAGGACTCCTCGACCGGGGACTGGTCGAACACGACGACGCATTCGATCTCGCCCGGGTAGGTCTGGCCGATGATCGCGTCGACCGCCCGGCGCAGCAGTTCGAGCCGGTCGCGCGTCGCCACCACGGCCGTGACCGCAGGCCACTGGCGTTCCTGTGTTTCCTTCGATGTCATCTCATCCATGTCGACCACTTGTGGTCATCCTCCCTTCGAGTCGCCGACGCGCAAGAGGGGCGTCGTGCCGCCACCGCGCCGGTCATTGCTTCCGGGAGGCGGAGTCCCTCATCCGTCCCAGCCTGATCGCCCGTCGGAGGTTCACTGCGTTCGCCAGCCAATAGAACGCCGCCATGGCCCCCACACCCCAGGAGACGATCAGGTCGTCGGCGGTGAACATGGGCAGCAGCCCGAGAGCGAGGACCTCCATCTCGAGCGCCCACGGCACGGGCGTCATGTTCTTCCGGCGGCTGAACCGCACCCACGCCCGCAGGACGGGGATGTTCGGCTCCCAGGAGCCGTCGTAGCCTCCCCCACCCAACCCCAGGCCGGCCGCCAGCTGCTTCCGGTACTGGAGCAGCCAGTTGTAGAAGAGAGCGCCGGTCAGCAGGGCCAGGATCACCTCCAGCGGAAGCGCCCCCTGGCGGAACAGGTACCAGGAGAGGGCGGCGAGGTTCAGCCCGATCGTCCCGACGTCGGCGGCGAGGTCGAACATCGCTCCCGTCGCACTGGACGATCCCTGCAGCCGGGAGACCTTGCCGTCCAGGCAATCGGCGTAGAAGCGGAGGAGGAACAGGATCCCGCCCAGCCGAAGGAGGCCGGCCGCGTAGGTCGCCGCCGAGGCGACTCCGATCAGAGCGGCGACGGCGGTGATCCGGTTCGGTGTGACCCACGATCGGCGGGCTAGCCATCTCGCAACGGGAATAGCGAGAGGGTCGACAACCAGGCGCGCCCAAATGGCGTCGCCGGGCTTGACGACCGAGCCTTCCTGGGGTGTCGTAGTCACCTGCTTGGAGCCTACCGATGCTCGGTTTCCGGTCTGTGGGTCGAACGTCCCGATCGGTCATTTGGGTCTGGCGCCGCACCACCCAGCCTGTACGATGACGCTCTGGGGCTGCGCCCATTCGGCGGCTAGGAAGCATGACTACTGACCGGCATTCCAACGCACTGCTGCTTTCGGACTACGTGCGCGTGATCGTGCGTCGTCGGGCGATGCTCGCCGTGGGAGTGCTGTTGGGCGGGATCCTGGCGTGGCTGTTCACCAACCTGACGGGTCCTGAGTACGAATCCAAGGCCTCGGTGCTGGTCAAGCCGGTGGGAATGGCCGCTCTCAACCCCTCGGCTCGGCCCGACCAACTCGTGAACCTTCCCACGGAGCGTCAGCTGATCCGGTCGACAGCCACGGTGAACCTGGCGGCCGAGAAGATGGGATCGCCCGACGCCTCACCGTCGTCGATGCTGAGTCATCTGACCATCACGATCCCGGAGGGCACCCAGATCCTCGAGATCTCGTTCAGCGCAAAGGATCCCGAGACCGCCCAGGCCGGGGCGCAAGCGTTCGCCGACGCATACCTCGAGCAGCGCCGAGCCCAGGCGGAGGTGGAGGTGCAGGAGAGAGCCGAGCACCTGGCGAGCGAGATCGAGAACGTCAGCCGCGAACTCGACGAGGCCAACGCACGCTTCGTCGCTTCCGAGGAAGGCTCGCTCGAGCGCACCCTGGCTCAGGCGGACATCGAGCTCCTCACGAGCCGGCTCAGGGACCTCCACGCCGACCTGGCGGATCTCGAGCTCGTTTCGGTGGACCCCGGCAGCGTCATTGCGCCCGCCACCCTTCCCACCAAGCCGAGCTCGCAACCGCCCTGGCTGCTGACGGTCGTGGGGGCCTTCGCCGGCGGGATCCTGGCTTTGCCTCTGGCCTTCACACGCGACCGGCTGGACCGCAGGATCTGGGACGAGAGTGACATCGAAACCCTGCCGGTCGGCCCGGTCCTGGGTTCGGTGCCTGCGCGCCCCGGGCCGTTGTCGGGATCCGAAGATCGGCGCACCGTCACCGACGCGTACCGAAAGGCATGCCAGAACATCGTCTCGGCGCTGGCTCTGTCTGGTGGCCGCAAGATCGCGGTTACGAGCACCAATGCGGATGCCTCCGAAACGACCGCCGGCCTGGCGTCGGCGATGGCTTCTCTGAAGTACTCGGTGCTCCTCATGGGCACCTACTACACGGAGCATCTGCGC
>DATGOV010000031.1:0-5140 GCA_035305585.1 Acidimicrobiia bacterium
ATGCCGGGGGACAACACTGAGATGACGGTGTCGTTGATCGCTCCGATTGCGATGGATGAGGGTTTGCGGTTCGCGATTCGTGAGGGTGGCCGTACGGTGGGTGCGGGCCGGGTCACCAAGATCCTCAAGTAACCGAACCAAGAGACGCGCGGCTGGTGGGTGGCAGGCGGTCGCCTGCCGCCCACCAGCACGAGAGATCAGAAAGCAAGAACCATGCCATCCGACAAGAGGCCCCCGATCACGTTGGCTTGTGAGGTGTGCAAGCGCCGCAACTACGTGACCACCAAGAACAAGACCAACACCCGCGATCGGCTCGAACTCTCGAAGTACTGCAAGTGGTGCCGTCAGCACACGGCACACCGCGAGACCCGCTGATCCCTGGCGCCTGACGACATGCTCGAGGCGCTCGAGGGCACGACCTTCGAGAAACGTCCTTACCGGATCTGCGCCGAGAAGGTCGCCGAGTTCGTCGACGTCACCGGCGACGACCCGCAGCGTTGGACCGCCGCGGCCCCGCCCGGGTTCGCCGCCGCCCTCCTCTTCGTCGTCGCACCCGAACTCCTCGAAGATCCCCGTGTCCGCGGCGGAGTCGTCCACGGCGACCAGACCTTCGTCTGGCATTCGCCTCTCCGCATCGAGTCGCAACTCTTCGTGTCGGGCACGGTCGAGCGCGTCCGCACGCGGGGAGACACGGCATTCGTCGTCTTCTCCCTCGTCGCTTCCGGAGACAGCGGCCCGGTCGTGGAGGGACGCTCGACATTCCTCATGGGCCCCACCGGCGAGCCCCTCGAGGAAGTCGACGAGCCTTCCGCGACCACGCGCGCCGACTCCGCTACCGTCGGTGGGGACTTGCCTTCTCCCCGCTCCGCCTCCCGCCACGACCTCGTCCGCTATACCGCGGCGACCCGTGACTGGAACCCCATCCACTGGGACCACGCCGCCGCCGTCGAGGCGGGCCTGGGGGGAGTCGTCGTCCACGGGCTCCTGCAATCGGCCTGGTTGACCGGGGTCGCCGCCACCGTCCGCCCCGGCGACCGTCCGCTCCAGAGCGCCCGGTACCGCTACACCGCTCCCCTGCGGCCGGCAAGAGCAGCAGTCATCGAGGGGGCCGTGGGAGGGGAGGCCTTCGAGCTGCGGCTTCGCGACGGCGAAGCGACCACCGTCACCGGTCGTTTCGAGGCGGCATCGTGACCGAGCCGCTCGAGTCGCCTGCATTCGACGATTTCGTCAACGAGCATCGCGGCCGGGTGTACGGCGTGGCCCTGAGGGTCGTCTCCGATCCCGAGTTGGCGGCCGACGTCGTCCAAGAGACCTTCCTGCGGGCCTGGCGGGGCCTCGCCCGGTTCAGGGGCGAATCCCAGATCAGCACGTGGCTGCATCGGATCGCCGTCAACACGGCCCTCACCGCCCGCCGCAGGGCGGCCCGAGACGAAAACGCCTCGCTCGACTCCATCGATGAGGTCGTGGCCGAGTCGACCCCATACGTGGATCCGGAGCGACGTGGTGAAGTCCTGGACCTTCGGGCCCGCTTGGAGGCGGCGCTCGATTCCCTGCCCCCGGGCCAAAAGGCCGTGGTCGTCTTGAAAGACATGGAGGGATGGAGCCATGCCGAGATCGCCGACCGTCTGGGTATCAGCGAGTCGGCGGCGAAGGTCCGGCTCCACCGGGCGCACAGGAAGCTGGCTCAGCTCTTGGAGGCAGATGGATGAGGGACATGGTGTGCCGCGCGGCACGCACGACCCTCATCGCCCGGGTGCTCGACACCGGCTCGCCTCCCAGCCTGCTCGAGAGCCACATCGCCACCTGCCTGCGTTGTCAGGCGACAGTCGCCCACTCCCAGCGCTTGAGGCGCACGCTGGCGCGGATGGACGTACCCATGCCAGGCGAGGTCACGACCGCTAGAATGGAAGTGCCGTGGCTCGCGGCCGCGGCAGCGTCAGTGATCGCAGCTCTTCTCTGGGTTCGCCTGCGCCAGCAGCAAGGCTGAGGTGTGGACGCGTCGAGTTTCCTCACCGGTGGCCGCGCCTTATACTTGACTGTCCCGCCGAACCCCTGAGGGGTGTAGCTCTAATTGGTTAGAGCGCCGGTCTCCAAAACCGGAGGTTGGGGGTTCGAGTCCCTCCACCCCTGCTAGGAGAGTGTTTGACGACGTTCTCCGGGCAATCCTGCCAAGTCGCCGAGGATGAGATGAACCGAGAGATGCGCCGCCTCATGGAACGTGAGGAGCGGCGACAGAAGAAGCAAGAGAAGTCGGGAGCCACCGCACGTCGTACCCCGGCGGCATCGGCGCGTCCCGCTCCCGCCGAGCGCAAGCCGCTGTGGCAGCGCATTCGGAGCTACTTCCACGAAGTGCGCCAGGAGCTGCGGCGCGTGTCGTGGCCGACCCGTGACCAGATGGTGGCGTTCACGACGGTCACCTTGATCACGACTCTCGCCCTCACCCTCGTGACGTTCGGCTTCGACGTCGTGATGAAAGAGATCGTCCTGTTCGTCGTCGAGCGGAGTTGACCATGGCTGAGATCGCTGGAACGAGCGAAGACACGCGCATCGACGAACAGTTGGACGAGGAGATCGACCAGACAGTGGCCGACGAGACCACCCCCGACGAAGAGCGCGCCGACGAGGGGACCGCCGGAGCCTCAGC
Organism: Acidimicrobiia bacterium; assembly: GCA_035305585.1. Taxonomy (GTDB): domain Bacteria; phylum Actinomycetota; class Acidimicrobiia; order Spongiisociales; family ZC4RG35; genus ZC4RG17. Next base: position 2,645 of record DATGOV010000031.1, read on the forward strand.
CGAGACGAACCCGGCGGAGGCCGACAGCGGAACTGCCGAGGACGAAGGCGGCGAGGAGGAGTCCGTAGAGGAGTCTTCGGAGCCCGCCCTGCCCACCAGTCCCTACGACCTGGAAGGCGACTGGTACGTCATCCACTCCTACTCTGGCTACGAGAACAAGGTCAAGGCCAACCTCGAGACCCGGATCAAGTCGATGCACATGGAGGACCGGATCTTCGAGGTCCACATCCCCATGGAAGACGTCGTGGAGATCAAGGGCGGCAAGAAGGTCACCGTTCCCCGGAAAGTCTTCCCGGGCTACATCCTCGTGCGGATGAAGCTCGACGACGACTCCTGGTACACCGTGCGCAACACCCCGGGCGTCACCGGGTTCGTCGGCGGCAACCAGAAGCCGACCCCGCTCTCGCGCCGTGAGGTGGAGCGCTTCCTCGGCGTCCAGAAGGAAGAGGAGAAGGCCAAGCCTCGCTTCAAGCCCGCTTGGGAGGTGGGTGAGCAGGTGCGGGTCGTCGCCGGCCCGTTCGCCGACTTCAACGGTGTCATCGAAGACATCAACATCGATCAGCAGAAGGTCGTCGTGCTCGTCAACATCTTCGGCCGGGACACCCCCGTCGAACTGGGCTTCGACGACATCCAGAAGAACTGAACCAGGACTGGAAGATGGGACGGAAACGACTCGTAACCACTGTCAAGATGCAGCTGCCTGCGGGGCAGGCCACGCCTGCTGGGCCGGTCGGTACCGGCCTCGGCCCCCATGGCATCAACCTGATGGACTTCGTCAAGGCGTACAACGACGCCACGGCCAACCAGCGCGGCCAGATCGTCCCGGTCGAGATATCGATCTACGAGGACCGCTCGTTCACCTTCGTGACGAAGACCCCGCCGGCGGCGGCCCTGCTGCGGCAGGCGGCCCGTATCGACAAGGGCTCCTCCGAGCCCAACAAGACGAAGGTGGGCACGGTGACCCGTGCCCAGCTGCGGGAGATCGCCGAGACGAAGATGCCCGACCTCAACGCCAACGACGTCGAAGCGGCGATGGCGATGGTGGAGGGCACCGCCCGCTCGATGGGCATCAAGGTCGAGGGCTGAGCTCGAGTCGGAAGACGGAAGTCGGACGACAGGAAGACTCAGTCACCGGGGTGTTCGGCGTCGCGCCGGCGCTCCGACCGAGAAACGCAGTACACGACATAGCAAGGGATGCTGAGCCGGTGCCAGAGTCGGCCAGCATCGACACAGTGGGAGACGTCTCACCGAGGCGTCGCCTGGACCACGAGGAGATGGAATGCCGAGACGAGGCAAGAGATACCGAGACGCTGCCAAGGGTTACGACCGTCTGACCCCCTATCCAGCGGCGCAGGCGTTGGAGTTGGTGAAGACCTTCGCCACCGCCAAGTTCGACGAGACCATCGAAGCCGTCTACCGACTGGGGATCGACCCCCGCAAGGCCGACCAGATCGTTCGCGGCACGATCTCGCTACCCCACGGAACCGGCCAGGACGTGCGCGTCGCCGTGTTCGCCCCCGCCGACAAGGTGTCGGAGGCGCTGGCGGCGGGCGCCGACGTCGCCGGTGGCCCCGAGCTCGTCGCGGAGCTGCAGGAGGGACGAGACCTCGACTTCGACGTCGCGATCGCCACACCTGACATGATGGCCGAGGTCGGAAAGCTGGGTCGCATCCTCGGCCCTCGCGGCCTCATGCCCAATCCCAAGTCCGGCACCGTGACCCCCGATGTCGCCAAAGCCGTGTCCGAGTTCAAGGCCGGACGGATCGAATACCGCAACGATCGTTACGGGAACGTCCACGTCCCGATCGGCAAGGCCTCGTTCGACGTCGACCGTTTGCACGACAACCTGGCGGCGGTCACGGCTGAGCTGATCCGAGCGAAGCCGGCGGGCGCCAAAGGTCGCTACATGCGCCAGCTCAGTGTCTCGTCGACGATGGGTCCCGGCGTCCGAGTCGATGTCGGCCGTGTCGACGAGCTCGTCGCCCGCGCCAGCTGATCGTTACGTCGATCGACGGCTCGCGTCCCCACCATCCGATCGCCGGGTGAGGGTCCGTGAGCCGTACCGCGTTACGACGGCTACCGCCGCGGCCAGGGTGGCGACCGCGGTGAAAGCCGGCTCGTAGCCCACGTTGCCCGGGAAGAAGCTGAACACGGCGACGTTGTCGAGGGCGTGGAAGAACACCGGAGCCGCCAGCGTCCGTCCGGTGTTGACGAAGAGCCACACGATCAGCACCCGCAACGCCACCGTGTGAGTGCGCTGCCCCAGGATCCATAGCCAGTCGCGGCCCGCCTGGATGTCGGGGACGACGTGGACGCTGGCCCAGACGACTCCCACGACGAGGGCTGCGCCGAGCGCCGTTCGGGTTCGCAGCAGCGACGCGGTTGCGTATCCCGTCCAGCCGACCTCCTCGGCAGCTGCAGTCGCCCAGAAGAGGACGGCCAAGGCCACGAGGCTTCTCAGGTCGAGATCCAGATCGGACACTCTCCCGCTCAGGA
>DATGOV010000032.1:0-8009 GCA_035305585.1 Acidimicrobiia bacterium
TACCAACAACCGTTCACCGAACGCGGTGAAACAGTTCACGAAAGTCACCCGCCCGAGGCGCTTCGGGCGGGTCTTTCGCGTCTAGGGGCAGGCGGGAGGGGTCGGTCGGCGCTCTCCGACAGGATGATCAGGTCGGAGTGAATGTCTAACAGGTCTAACAGCGGCAACAGAACGCGTCTGAGTCACCTCGACCTGTCGAGGTGACTTCAACAGGAGGCGCAGAGTCCCTCAGCCGGGCGGGCGGCCTCGGGGCCGTTGGTGTTTGGCCTCTTGTTGGCGTCGCCGCCTCCGGTGGGCTCGCTGTTTGGCTTCGGCGGCGGCCTTCATGGTGTCGGAGACGACAGGTCCATTGTGGAGGCCGCTCTTTTGTTCTCTCAGGAGTCGGCGGTGCCGCCACAGGCGGGCCATTCGGAGGTTGGCTGCGATGGTGATCCACAGGGTCCAGAGTGTGACTTTGGTGTTGCCCATCATTCGGATGGAGGGGCGACGCAGGTTCTGTTCGGCGTCGTTCTTGATGTTGGCGAATGCGGATTCGACAAGGGAGCGGCGGTTGAATGAGTCGTACCAGGCGTCAGACCCGTATGGGTGTTTCTGGTACAAGGCCCCGATGTAGCCCATGGTCCTGGTGGTGGCGTCGGCGTGGTTCAAGTCGATGGTGATGGTGGACTGCTGACAGATCTCACCTTGGGCGTTTTGGTCGGGAACCATCGTGGGCACGATGAGACCCTTCGATGTGGTGATTGTGAGGCTGGCGGGTTTGAGGGGGCATCTGATGCGTTTGGCAGCTGCCGGGCATTGGAAGCGGACGGTGCCGTCCGGTTGCGGGCGAGCGCCGAGGCGGCGTAGGGCGTAGCGTTGTCTTTCTGCGATGAGCTCTTGGTAACGATTGATCTGGTCGATGCTGGATCCGACCGCTGGGGGTTGCAGGTTTCGGAGGTCCTCTGGCATGCCGGGCGAGTAGAGGCCGCCATCTACGACGATCGCACCTTTGACGGCTCCGGTGACGCCCCGGTGGTTGGGTGACAGGTCGAAGATGAGCTGAAATCCGGCTTGTCGGAATCCCGTAAGTATTGCGAGCTGCTGGATCGCGATAGATACGTCGAGTACCGACTCTGGCTGTGGGGTGAGCAGCCGCCATTTACTAGAGACAGGGTCATTGCGTTTGCTGAGCAGGCGTTCGATCGTGTCGCCGGAGTTCAAGCCCCACGACTTGAGAAGGGCTGCAATCAGGGCGACATTGATCAGTTAGACGCGGTCGGTAAACGAATCGCGGACTTCGCCGCCAAAAGGCTTGCTCACCTCGGAGCGGACACACCTGACGCCGAGGTGCCTACGTACGGCGACCTGGACGAAGCCCTTGAGACATTCGAAGGGGTGCTCCTGAAATACCACAGCATTCTGCGAGGGGTCCACAGGCGAGTGACGCCGGTTCAGAACACGGACTGGAAGGCGGCGTTCGCGGTTCCCTGGTTCCGAAACGACGGATACGTCGAGCACGTTCACGAGCAGTACCCACGCAGATGACACATCCTGACGTCGACGTTGTGACCCGTGCGGACGCAGCCCGCGAGCCGGCGATGTCGAACCTGCGACCTCGCCAGTAGATCTAGGTCCGAAGCCCCGCAGTTCGAAGGGAACTCATTCCAGCCCGGAAGTGTAAGTAGAACCGTTTAGTCTATAAAGCCTGTCAAGAGCCGATCTAGGTCAGGTACAGACTTGTGTGGGGCAGGCCGATAAGACTTCAGGCGGTTCCACGACAAAAGGCGCGAAAGTGGAACTAATTGGGGTTGCTATGAGCGATGAGCAGACACACCAGGAACCGAACACTGTCATTTCTCTGTCGGTGCCCGCTGACCCGGCCGAACCGATGATCGGCTACCTCCGTTACGACGGGCTTCGGTTCGCTTACCTGCGGCGCGAGGCCCTATCCAAACTCGAGCCGTCGTGGCAGGCGTACGGTGTTTACGTCCTCCTTGGAGTGGATGACAGTTGTGGACCCGGCGAATACCGCGCCTATGTCGGGCAGGCCACCACTTTGACTAGTCGGCTCAGTACCCATCGAAGTGACCGGGACAAGGACTGGGCGACCCATATGCTCATCTTTGCTCGCGCCGCCAACCCGGAGTTCGCTTTCAACCTGGCGGAGATCGGATGGTTGGAGGGCCGTATCCACGCCATGCTCGAACGCGCCCAATATGCGAGAGTTGAGAACCGCAGGTCGACCGGCAACTCGGGGCTCGACAGCACCGCCCGGGCTGCGCTCGAGAACTTGGCACGTCCTATCTCGGCAGTGATGCGAGCTCTCGGATACTCCACCGCCACCCCGGAACAGGACCAGGGGCTGTTGGAGCGCGCACGAACCAGAACCGCAACGTATCACGGCGTAAAGGTTGTCGACCTGATCAATGAGGGGCTGCTCGAGGTTGGCGCGACCCTACGGCCGACAACACCGCTTTATGAGGGCGAAGCCGAGGTCCTCCAGGATGGCGCCCTCTTGGTGCAAGGCGAAAGGTTCGACTCACCGTCACCTGCTGCGGCCCGTATCACCGGTGGAACCAGGAATGGCTGGGAGTTCTGGGGGGCGGCAGCCGGCGACGGCAGCCTCGTCAGCCTGAAAGAGCTCCGCGCCCAGCTCGGTGACACCAGTGAGACCGACGACTGAGGGATTCACGACCGCGTGGTGAGAAACGTCGCCGGTAGGTGCAGCGTTAGGAAAGCTCCAAGACTCACCACAAATACAATGACCCGGGTTCGGTGTAACTAGAGACCCTGAAATTTGTAACGCCTGCCGTAGGAACCGGCTGATCCTCCTGGTCAGGACTTTGGTGAACACTCGACCAAGGACCCGTCCGAGATCACTCGGACGGGTCTTTCGCGTGTGGCGCCGGGTGGCCGTTGTCCTGAACGCTCTCCTGGTCGAGCCTTCGGGAATGCGCCGCCGTCGAGGCGAGGCAGGCGAGAGCCGCCAGCAGGAACTCGAAACGGGCGCTGAAAACCTGGAGGCCTCCATATGCCACCGCGCAGATGGCGCCCATCCACACCAGGTCCCGACGCCGCTCGAACACGCCCGCCAGCATCAGCCCGGAGAAGAGGAGTTGCAGGAGAGCGGGCCAATAGGGTTCGTTCACCGTCCGGGTGGTGGTGCCATCGCTGACCTCCCATGGTGTCCCCACGACCAGCCGGAACGCCGCGAGGAGGGCGAGCAGCACGGCCGACGCCACGACCGCGTAGCGGCTGAGATGGTCTCTCCGGTCGGTGTCCATGCTGCCCTCTTGCATCAACGAGTAGCAGCGACCCAGGTTCCCGCCGGTGACGGTGTCGCATCCGGAGCTACCGGATGCGACACCGTCCGAGGCGCTCCTCAGCTGGAGATGGCGGCCGCCTGCTGGACGAGCCCGACGAACTCCGCCAGCTTGGGGTCGCCTTCGGTGTCCAGCCTCTGGGCGACGGCGGCGACGTCCGAGAGCGTGCTGCCGGTCTGGCGAGCCCAGATGCTCTCCCGCAGCACCTCGGCGAATTGGGCCACCAAGACGTCCTGCTGGAAGCGGGGTGAGGTGCTCTCGAAGCCATCGGCGAGGAGATCTCTCTCGATCGGCTGCTCCACCTCGATCGCCTCGTTCGTGGCGGGATCGAGCCAGCGGAGGTAGACCGACCCGAACGCTCCCTGGGTAGCGTCGGTGGGCTTGATCTCGTACAGGGCGGTGACGGTGTGGCCCGCCCCGATCTCGCCGGCGTCGACCGAGTCGTCGCGGAAGTCCTCATCCGCCATCGCCCGGTTCTCGAAGCCGATCAGGCGCCAGCTCTGGACCGTCTCCGGGTCGAACTGGACCTGGATGCGGGCGTCCTTGGCGACGGTCACGAGGGTGCCGGTCAGCCCGTCCACGAACAGCCGGTCGGCTTCGTCGAGAGTGTCGACATAGGCGTAGAAGCCGTCGCCCTGGTCGGCGAGCTGTTCCATGAGGACGTCGTTGTAGTTGCCCATCCCGAACCCGACGGTGACGAGCTCGATCGACCGCTCCGATGCGCCCCGGATCAGCTCGAGGATCGATTCGGGGCCCGTGGCGTCGCCCGTGTTCGCCACGCCGTCCGAGCAGAGGATCACCCGGTTGATGCCGTCTTCCCGGAAAGCCTCGTCGGCCATCCGATACCCGAGGGTGAGCCCTTCGGCGGCATTGGTGGAGCCGTTCGGGGCCAGCGAATGCAGGGCGCCGAGGATCGTCGCCGGGTCCGAGGCGGGCGTCGGCTGGAGCACCTCCCAGGCGTGCTCTTGGTAGGCGACGATGCCCACCGTGTCGTCCGGCCGCAGGTTGGCCACCAGCCGCGCCAGTGCCTCCTTGACGAGGCCGAGGCGGTCTTCGCGGTCCATCGACCCGGAGGCGTCGACGACGAACACGAGGTTGGCCGGGCCACGCTCTTCTTCGGCCGGTTCTGCCGCCTGCACACCGATCCGGACCACGCGGTTGCGCTCGTTCTGGGTGAACGGAGTCGGCCCGCCGTCGACGCTGACCGCCAGTCCCTGCTCGGGTGCCGGATAGTCCTGTTCGAAGTAGTTGACGTACTCCTCGACCCGCACCGAGTCCTTGTCCGGGAGGAACCCGTCGGCGAGGAAGCGGCGGGCGATCGTGTAGGAGCCGGTGTCCACGTCCAGGGCGAACGTCGACAGCGCGTCGTCCTCCGTGTCGATGAACGGGTTGACTCCCGGATTGTCGAAGAAGACCGTGTCGTACGGTTCGTCGTTGGGAGGAACGAACTGGCTCGGCTCGGTCCCGGGAGTAACCGTTCCGGCGGGCACGGCCGTCATCGGCGAGACCGAGCCCGAGGAGTTCGAGGAGGAGATGGCGCGGGGGCCACCGCCCAGGTCTCCGGCGCAGGCGCCGAGTGCCAGCGACAGGGTCAAAGCCAGGGCGGTCGTCTTCAGTCGCTTCATCGGTATCTCCTTTCGTCACCACCTCACAGGCGGCGGTGACATCCTGTGGAGATCCGACGGCCCGGTCTATGCGGGACGTTCCGCGAAGTTCCCTCATACCCCCTCAACCGGGATGAGGGTCGCGGGTAGAGTGACCGCCGTCTCCATGGCCGATTCGAAGACGGGAACCGACCCGGAGATCGTGCCGATCGAGGGAACCCTCCTTCGCATCGTCGTGGTCTTCAGGATCATCGGGGCGGCGTGGCTCCTCTTCCTGGCCGTAGCCGTGCTGATGACCGAAGAGCCGCGGATCGACCCCGCCGTCCGGCTCGGCCTGGTGGTGTCGGTGATGGCCGTCGCCGTGGTCGGAGCGGCCGTGACCTCCATCCTGGCTCGACGCAATCCCGTCGTCCTCTGCCAGCCCTGGTTCCAGGCCATCGACGTGTTGGCCTCGATCTGGGTGGCGGTCACCCCCAGCCTCGTCAGATCGGACGGGTTCTTCGCCGGCGGCTACCCGATATCTTCGGCCTTCCTCATCGCCACCACCCGGGGCATGGGAGCGACGCTGGCGGTCGCCGTCGTGATCGCCGCCTCCTCGGTGGCCGGAGTCCGCTACGCGTCTGCCCGAGCTGCCGAGGTCGTCTTCATCAACCTGCTGGCGCCGCTGGTGGTGGCATGGGGTTTCGGCACCATCCGGGAACACGACCGCCAGCGGCGGGAAGCCGAGGATGCCCTGGCGGAAGAACGCGCCAAGCGGGCCCGAGCCGACGAGCGAGCCGAGATGGCAGCCCACCTCCACGACTCGGTGCTCCAGACCCTCGCTTTGATCCAGCGACGTGTCCCCGAGAACCGCGACGTGGTCGTCCTCGCCCGGCGCCAGGAGCGCGCCCTCAGGGCGTGGCTCAACGGAGGTTCCCCGCTCGGCGCCGACAACCTGCTCACGTCGGCGCTGGCACGGGTGGCCGACCAGATCGAAAGCGAACACGACGTCCTGGTGGAGCTGTCGGTGGCCGGCGACACGACACTCGACGATCGGCTCGAGGGTGTGGTGCTGGCGGCTCGGGAGGCGATCGGCAACGCCGCCCGCTTCAGCGGCGCCGACCGGGTGTACGTGCTGGCCGAAGTCGACGCCGAGAGGATTCGGGTGGTGGTCCGCGATCGGGGCCGGGGCTTCGACCCCGAGGCGATCCCGGAAGGGCGCAGAGGCGTGCGCGAGTCGATCGTCGGCCGGATGGAGCGCCTCGGCGGAAAGGCGACCATCCACAGTCAGCCGGGACGCGGCACCGAGGTGGACCTGATGGTGGAGCGATGAGCGAGCGAGCACGCGTCCTCGTGGTCGACGACCACCAGTTGTTCCGTGCCGGTGTCCGCAGCGAGCTGGAAGGCCGGGTCGACATCGTCGGGGAAGCGTCGGAGGTGGACGCCGCCATCGAGTTGATCCGGGAGCGGGTGCCCGACGTCGTGCTGCTCGACGTCCACCTGCCCGGCGGGGGAGGCCGGGCGGTCATCGAGGCGGTGCATTCCAGCCACCCGGAGATCCGGTTCCTGGCCCTGTCGGTGTCCGATTCGCCCGAGGACGTGATCGGGGTGGTCCGGGCGGGAGCGCGGGGTTATGTCACCAAAACCGTCGATCCCGAAGAGCTGGTGGCGGCGATCGAGACCGTCGCCCGGGGCGACGCCGTCTTCTCCCCCCGGTTGGCCGGGTTCGTCCTCGACGCCTTCGCCGGAGCTCTCCCGATCGGCGAGGACCCGGAGCTGAACCAGCTCACGGCGAGGGAACGGGAGGTGATGAGGCTCATCGCCCTCGGCCACACCTACAAGGAGGCCGCCCAACGCCTCGACATCTCCGTCAAGACGATGGAGAGGCACGTCTCGGCCGTCCTTCGCAAGCTGCAGTTGTCCAACCGTCACCAGTTGGCTCGCTGGGCCGCCGACCGCGGGATCGTGTGAAGGGCGCTATCTGGGTCGGCGCTTCATCGGCTCAGGTTTCGCCCTGCCTGCCGGAGGTTGGCGAACGCCCATGCGCCCAATGTGGTGGGGGTCGTGGTCGTGAACGTCCGCGGATTCTCGGGAACGAAGCCCTGGCGGAGGCCGATCGACATGCCGATCAGCGCCTCGATCTGGGCGTCGGTCAGCCCCACGGCGCGCAGTCCCTCGCGCATGGCGTCGTCGGGGATCTGCTCGGCCCGCATCGGGCGCCCGGTCACTTCGGCGATGATCGTCGCCACCTGCTCGTAGGTCAGATCCTCGGGCCCGTGCACCGCCTGCACCTCGCGGTCCGACCACCCGCCTGCCAGCAGGCGGACCGCGGCGACCTCTGCGATGTCGCGGGGGTCGACCCACGGAAGCGGACGATCCACCGGCCACGTGACACGCAACACCCCCTCCTCCAGCCCCGCCGGGTCGAGCAGCAAGTTCGTGAAGAACAAGCCGCAGCGAAGATGGAGCACGTCGGCGCCGGTCCCGTCCAGGGCCTGCTCTGTCGCCGCCAGGCCGTCGATCTCGCCGGCGCCGCGACGCAGCTCGGCACCGACGCTGCTCTGGAAGACGACCCGAGGTATCGAGTTCTCCCTGACGGCTTCGGCGACGATCGCGCCCAGTTGGGTGTGGGCGGCGATCGGGTCGGGAGCCCCCGTTGGCGGGTTGACCCAGTAGAGGGCGTCGGCTCCTTCGGTGGCGCGGAGCACGTCGTCGGCTCGGAGTTGGTCCCCCACCACGACGTCCGCTCGCTCGCGGACCGCAGCGTCGAGGCGGGCGGGGTCGCGCACGAGGAGTGTCGGCCGCAAGCCAGCCTGGATCAGCATCCGGGTCAAATGCGAGCCGACGTTCCCCGTCGGGGTGGTGACCACGATCTTCATGCTGGCCTCCTAGAGTGTTCCGTTTACGGAACAGCATATCGCACGGTGTTCTGTAAACAGAACGAATTATGACCTCATCCGACAACACCGCCGCAGAGTTCGCTGCCATCGTGGGCGCCCGCGTTCGCGATCTCCGCAAGGCGCGCGGCATGTCGCTCGGTGCGCTGGCGAAGGCGACCGGGGTCGGCAAGGGCACGCTCTCCGAGCTGGAGTCGGGGCGGAGGAACCCGACGCTGGCGACGCTG
>DATGOV010000033.1:0-40271 GCA_035305585.1 Acidimicrobiia bacterium
TTGCAAACAGGAGGCGGTCAACAGCCTGCTGAAACGCGTCCATCGCCTCCCACTGCTTCTCATTGTCGTGGTCGCTCATATAGCTCCTTCCATCTGCTGTGAGAGATAGTTCACGTCCGCGGCGTTTCGGCCAGTCGGACCCTTCACCGGTCGAACCGACAACTCTCTTCTATGCGCGGACGGTGTTACTCAGCGACGGAAAGGGACAGGCTTGCAGAATGCCCGCTACCGAAACCGGTTCGACATCGCCGAAAACCTCATTGACCGTCACTTGAGTCTCGTGTCTAGGCATCTGAGCTACGAGCCACTCAGGTCCGACGTGTCGATTCAGGGCCCTTGCGTCTACCTCCTCAGGTACGAAGGGCGACACGGCTTGTATCGCAGCGGGACGAGTTCGGGCTCGGTCGTCTACGTGGGAAGCGCACAGTCGGCCTCGCGTCGGCTAGCCGAACACCTTCGTAGCCTGGAGTGGGCCATCGACCTCTCCCCCACCGACTTCACGGTCGGCTTTGTCCCAGCAACATCGGTGGAGATGAGCCGCTACCTCGAAGCCCGCCTCATCATCTTGTTGGATCCGCCTTGGAACCGACGGGCTTGGGCCGGCTTCGGATCCAAACCGCAAGGGCGCACTCGTCAACGCGGTCAACGACGTTCCGCCTGGGATCGACTCCATCCGGGCAGGCCATGGGCGGCCACTAGGAAGGCCAGCGCGGGATACGGCAGTGAGGTCGATCGAGGCGATCATGAACACATCGGGCGATCAACTTGAAATCTCTCATGTCAGAGCTCCCCTACTGGGCTTGGTCGCCCGATGCCTGCGCGCACCCTGCGCGCAGGACGCTGTCATATTGGGTCCTACTGTGCCTCTGCCGTTCATTACTTCGGCTTGGCCAGAGTCTGATCGAGGTGCAGCGGACTGCTAGATTCGCACCGCAGAAAGCCTTGTAGAGCAAGGAAATCGGCGATAGGAGGACGGTCCGACATCAACTAGACTGGCCACTTCGGGCCGTGGCGCAGCTTGGTAGCGCGCTTGACTGGGGGTCAAGAGGTCGTGGGTTCAAATCCCGCCGGCCCGACCGGACGAAACCCTCACTTCGGTGGGGGTTTGGTTCTTTCCGACGTCTCTCCAACCCATTCGAAGGCCGGTCGCCTCATCGGCTGACCGATCCGTCGTCGACGGCTCCCACCCCCGCTCCCAGACCGCTCGGGTCCGGGTCGCTGGCCAGATGGACGTCCCGCGGGTCGTGATAGGCGGCTTCGATCGCTTCCTCCAAGAGCTCGATCTGCTCCTCGACGACGGCCCGCCTTGCGGCCGGAGCGATTTTTCGCAGGTCTTCGAGCGCTGCACCCAATCGGCGGGCGACCTGGGGCGAGCCCGCCCCCGCCAATCGCAGCTCCACGAAGGCCAGGTGCACGTAGTCGTCCCACGTCGACACCCTCTCGACGAGCCTGAGATCGCCAGCGTCGTCGTGGTGGCACCCGTCGTGGAAGGAACGGCGAGCCAACTCGCGCAAGCAGTCGTGGATCCGATCGACGGCCTGGACCGCCGTGGTGGGATCGAGCCACGGTCCGTCCGCCAACGCCCTGATCCCCATGTCGACGAGGAGCCGGATGCCGTAGGCCACGTCTTGCTCGAGGTTTCTCTCCAAGTCGAGGATCACGGCACTCAGGACCCTTTCTCGGTCGACTCGGTTCGGTTCGCCTCGTATCACGAAGAGCTCGCTCCCCGCCGGAACGAACTCGCCCAGGGCCGGCACCATCTCGAGGACGCAGTCGCCTTCTTTGGCCGCCGCGATGAGGTGGTTGTAGGCGATCTTGGTGACCACACCGGACTTGGTGGCACATATGGCGGCAGGATCCACATCGCGCTCATCCGCTCGCGGGTACACGCGGTCCACCAGTTGGCGAGTCTGATCCCCCGCGATCTCGACGAGCGCCGACACCCTCAGCGCTCGCCCGATGTGGTGGATGTACACCACGAGGACCGCGATGCTCACGAGCGCCAGGAGGAACGTGACGACGATCGCCGCACCCGGCACCTGACCTCGTCCGCCGCCGCCGTCGGGATCGACCTCGCGGATCGCCAGCAACGTGTGGACGAAAGTCGCCACGAACAGACCGATGGCGAACTGACTGGGACGGTCCCTGAGGAGACGCTGCACGATGCGAGGCGAGAACTGCCCCATGGCGAGCTGGACGACGACCAACACGATCGTCAGGACGAGGACCGCCAGATTGACCATCGATCCGGCCACCGTCGTCAGGATCGCCACAGCCGCTTCCGGTCCTCCGACCAGCGAGGCCGGAAGCAACTGATAGTCGTTCGCCCGATCCAGGGCGATGGTGGCGAACGAGATCCCCATGCCAACCAGGACGCAGAGGACGGGAATCAGCCACAGACTCGTCGAGATGTTCTTGTAGGCCTTGTACAGGAAGATCTTCACGCCCGTGCCCACGTCGGGAACACAGGCGCCGCCCGATGCGCCCGCTCACCCCGGCCGTCCGCTCCGAGACGACCGGCGACGGGCACGAATCGAGAACGGCCACCTCGCGAGGTGGCCGTGACTCGGTCTCTGGGACTTCTCCGACTCAACCCTCTCCTCCACCGGTGGCGTCGGAAACGTCCACGTCCACGTTCACGTCGTCGGGGATCACGTCGGCGCCGTCTTCTCCGCCCATTCCCATGATGAGCCAGATCACTAGCACGATGGCGAGCACCGCCAGGATCGCACCCAGGATCATTCCGCCGCTGCTGCGACGCTCCGTGACGATGACCTCGCGCTGCGTCTCACGCTCACGCGGCGGTTCGTGTTCAGGTGGCTGTGTCAACCCGGTCCTCCAGACTCGACTCTCGGGCCAGGCATCTACCCCGGCAGGGTCTTGCGAAACGGAGAATGGGCCGGAAACGACGACCGCCCCGTGACCCGAAGGCCCCAGGGCGGTATCGGGAACCGAACGAATCGGTTCCATGGAGAAAGCTAAACGACCGGAAGTTCTCGCGCCACGAGAACCGGAAGTTTCTTTTCGCGTTCTGCGAAATGGCGATCCCGCACGATCCTGGTGATACTTCCACCATGACCCAGGCCGCCGCCCGCACGCTCGTGTTCTTCAGCTCGGCGGCGGTGTTGGTGATCGAGATCCTGGCCCAACGCCTCCTCGCCCCCTACCTCGGAGTGAGCCTCGAGGTCGTCACCGGCGTCATAGGAGTGATCCTCGCCGGGATCGCCGTTGGGGCTTGGGCAGGTGGGCGGACGGCCGACCGCATGGACCCCGCCAAGCTCCTCGGCCCGGTCCTGATCGCCGGCGGCCTCAGCGCACTCGCCGCACCGGTGATCGTGGACCTCGTGGGGCCGGCGGTGTCCTCGGCCGGGCCGCTCAGCATCGTCATGCTGACGACGGTCGGGTTCTTCCTCCCCGCCGCCATCTTGTCTGCCGTCCCGCCGGTCGTGGTGAAACTACGTCTCGCCACCCTGGAGCAGACCGGAACCGTCGTCGGCTCGTACTCCGCGGTGGGCACCGCAGGAGGGATCTTCGGGACCTTCATCACCGGGTTCGTCCTGATCTCCGCCTTCCCCACCCGGCCCATCGTGATCGCCGTGGGCACTGCTCTCGTCGTCACCGGTATCGTCCTGTGGGGTCGATCCGGGAGGGTCGGCCTCAACGCCACCGCCGCCGGCCTCGTGCTCGTCGGAGGGATGTTCGTGCTCCCTGCACCATGCGACTTCGAGACCACCTACAGCTGCGCAGTCATCGAGGAAGACCTGGACCGCCCCGGTGGGCGCACGCTGATCCTCGATCAGGTCTCCAACAGCTACGTCGACCTGAGCGACCCGACTCACCTCGAGTTCCGCTACGCCCGGGTGGTGGCCGATGTGATCGACACCATGCTTCCAGGTGGCCCGATCACCGCGACTTCGATCGGGGGAGGCGGCTTCACGTTCGATGCCTACCTGAAGGCGACGCGACCAGGCACCCGGCACGTGACCCTGGAGATCGACGCGGAGCTGGTCGAGATCGGCCACAGCCATCTCGGTCTGGCAGACGACGCCGAGGTGGTCGTCGACGACGCCCGTCGGTCGCTTCCCAGCTTGGGGCAGGGAGCCGCCGACTTCGTGCTGGGCGACGCATTCAGCGGCCTGTCGGTGCCCTGGCATCTGACGACGCGCGAGTTCGTCGAGGAGATCGCCACCCACTTGCGCCCTCGAGGCGTGTACGTGATGAACGTCATCGATTACGGCGATCTCGACTTCGTCCGGTCGGAAGTCGCCACGCTGCAGGCGGTCTTCCCTCATGTGGCCGTCTTCGCTCCCCCCACCTACCTGGCGGCGCAGGCAGGAGGCAACTTCGTCCTGGCCGCCTCCGCCTCGCCGATTCCCGTCGGGGAGATCGAGGAGGCGATCCGGTCGCGGGGCGGTGTGGAACTCGGGCTCACCGGAGCTGCCCTCGACCCCTTCGTCGACGGGGCGCGGCCCCTCACCGACGATTTCGCTCCCGTCGACCAGATGATCGACCGCCCCTGAGCCTCAGAAGACCCGTTCGATCACCCAGACCACGCCCTGCACCAGCCTCCAGGCCAGGTACAGGACGGCGAGCGCCACCATGATCTTGAAGCTCCAGGGAGCCGGCGGGATCTCCTCGTCGGGATCGCGCTCTTCGGGCTCGGGCGCCGGGGGTGGTTCAGCTGTCACGACGGCTCCTCAACCGGGGCACCACACGGATCGGCGTCCCCGTGAAGTCTTCCACCTCGCGGAGGCGGTTCTCGATGAACCTCAGATAATCATCGCCCAGCTCGCCCCCTGATACGAACAGGACCACCGTGGGCGGGGCCACCGCAGCCTGGACGGCGTAGTGGACCTTGGGGCGGCGCCCCTTCCTGACCGGAGGCGGGTGAGCCGCCACCCAGTTCCGCACGAGTCGGTTGAGCACGCCGGTCGAGATCCGCCGATATCTGGATTCGAGGACCGCTTCGATAGCCTCTCCCAGCCGGCCGAGACGCGCCCCGGTGAGCGCCGAGATCCGCAGCATCGGAGCCCAATCCAGGAAGCCGAGCCGCTGAGCGATGTCCCGTTCCAGGAGACGTCGGTCGTCGGGGTCGACGGCATCCCACTTGTTGACGAGGACGATGACTGCGGTGCCGGCTTCGATCACCTCGTCGGCGATCCGCTGGTCCTGGCGGGTGACGCCATCCGCGGCGTCGACCATCACGAGCGCGACGTCGGCTTCGGCCAGGGCTTGACGAGCCCGCAGCACCGCGTAGAAGTCGGCGTCCTCTGTGATCTGCGGTTTGCGCCGGATGCCCGCGGTGTCCACCAGCACGTAGGTCCGACCATCGATCTCGACTTCCACGTCGACCGGGTCGCGGGTCGTGCCGGGGATGTCGGAGACGATCACCCGCTCCTCCCCCACCAGCCGGTTGAGGAGCGTCGACTTGCCGACGTTGGGGCGTCCCACGATCGCCAGCCGCGGTATGTCGGACCTCTCTGGCTCCTCCGTCCCCTCCGGGAAGTGGGCGACGACACGGTCCAGCAGCTCGCCCACGCCGCGCCCGTGAAACGCGGATATCGGCATCGGCTCTCCGAGGCCCAGGCTCCACAACTCCGCCACGTCCGGTTCCTGGGCCGGGGAGTCCACCTTGTTGGCGGCGAGGACGACCGGCAGGCCCGAACGGCGCAGCATCTCGACGACCTCCCGGTCTTCGTCGACGACGGGGGTCGTGGCGTCGACGACGAGGATCACTACGTCGGCGGATGCCAGCGCCGCCTCCACTTGCTGGCGAATGGCGTCTTCGATGGTGTCCTTCGGGTTCAGTTCCCAGCCGCCGGTGTCCACGAGGATGAAGGAGCGGCCGACCCAGTCGGCCTCGAATTGCCGGCGATCACGGGTGACACCGGGCTCCTCCTCGACGACCGCGAGGCGCTTGCCGACGACGCGGTTGACGAGGGTCGACTTGCCGACGTTGGGGCGGCCGACGACGGCGACGATGGGCAGGCGCCCAGCGGGCACGGGAGTCTCCATCAGCAGAACGCTAGACCGTCAGGTGGCTATCGAAGCGAGCGCTTCTGTGGCCGTCCACTCCCGGTCGCGGTCGAGCCAGCCTGGCTGGGCGGAAGGCATGGCTGTCACTCCCGCCTCCACCAGCGCCCCGAGCGTCGTGACGAAACTGCGCAGCTGCGGCGGCAGGGGGAAGTACTCCCCTTCTTCGGTCACTTTCCACAGTTCGAAGCCCAGTGCAGGGTCGACCCGGTCGATCACTTCCTGGACGAGGTGATCGGGAGCAGAGGCACCCGCCGTGACGCCGACCACCTCGGCTTCCTGGAGCCAAGCCGGGTCGATCGCGTCTGCCGAGTCGATACGGTAGGCCGGCGTGCCGTGCTCGCGCGAGTAGCGGACGAGCGCCTGGGTGTTGGAGGAGTTCTCGGAGCCGACGACGAGGATCACGTCGCATTGGCCGGCGAGTTGGGCCACCGCCTCCTGGCGGTTGGTGGTGGCATAGCAGAGGTCCGAGCGGCGGGCGGTCTGCAGGTTCGGGTAACGCTCCTGGGCCTCTTCGAGGACTTGGGCCCACTCGTGCATGCCCAGGGTGGTCTGGGCGACGAGGGCGACGCGGTCCGGGTCGGCCGGCTGGAACCGGTCGATTCCCCACTCGGGCTCGACGAGGGTGATGGCGTGCGGTGCCTCAGCCACCGTGCCGACCGCTTCGTCGTGGCCTTCGTGGCCGACGTAGATGATGTCGTAGCCCTTGGCCGCCATTCGCTTGACCTCGTGGTGGACCTTGGTGACGAGGGGGCACACGGCGTCGATGACGACTCCGGCCCGTTCCTCCGCCCCAGCCACGACGTCCGGCGCCGACCCGTGGGCCGACAGCATGACCGGGGCGCCTTCCGGCACCTCGGAGATGTCGTCGACGAAGACCACCCCGACGCGCTCGAATGCCTTCACCACCCACTCGTTGTGGACGATCTCGTGGTAGCAGTAGACGGGCGGCTCGAAGATCCTCACCATCCAGGTGAGGGACTTGATCGCCATCTCCACGCCGGCGCAGAAGCCGCGGGGTTCGGCCAGGAGCACGCGTTGGACCATCGGGGACATGGTAGGTACCGAGCTCCGGAATCGGGAAAGGCCCGCCGACGCCTTCTCGGCGACAAAGGGCGTTTTCCGCAGGGCGTTTTCCGCCCCGTTTTGGTCATAAGAAGCTGGCGATGCGCTCGACGACCTGGTCGATGGTGAGGTGGGTCGTGTCGATCACGATGGCGTCGTCGGCGGGCCGCAGCGGCGAGGTGGCCCGGGTGGAGTCCAGGCGGTCGCGGCGGTCGAGCGCGGCGGCGACCTCGGTGACGGTCGATCCGATCTCGCCCGACCGGCGGGCGGCCCGCACGGCCGGATCGGCGTCGAGGAACACCTTCAGGTCGGCGTCGGGAAACACGACGGTGCCAATGTCCCGTCCTTCCACCACCGCCCGGTTGCCGGCTCGCTCGACCCAGCGGCGCTGCGCCTCGACCAGCCGCCGACGCAGCTCGGGGTGGGCCGACACCGCCGACACGGCACCGGTCACCTCGTCGGAGCGGATCTGCCTCGAGACGTCGCGGTCGTCGAGGAGCGTCCGCCCGTCGGCCTGGTCGATGTGGCGCCCTTCGATCGCCCGCAACACGGCTCGCTCGTCCTCGGGATCCGCTCCCGTCTCCAGCACCGCCACGGTCGCCGCCCGATAGAACGCACCGGTGTCGAGATGGGCGATACCGAGGCGCTCGGCGAGGCGGCGGCTGACGGTCGATTTCCCCGCTCCGCCCGGGCCGTCGACCGCCACGATGAGGCTCACAACGCCTCCAGCATCCGGAAGTACTCCGGCCAGGTCTTCTCCACGACCCTCGGGTCGGCGATCGTCACGCCGTCGACGACGAGACCCACCAGCGCCAGGGCCATCGCCATTCGATGGTCTCCGTACGTGGCGATCTCCGCGCCGTGCAGCTCACCGGGGGTCACCACGAGGGTGTCGCCCTGGATCTCCGCGGCCGCCCCGAGACGGCACAGCTCCGTCTCCAGGGCCGCGAGACGGTCGGTCTCCTTGATGCGCAGGGTCGACAGACCGTGGATCCGCGACGGCCCGTCGGCGAAGAGCGCCGCCACCGCCACCGCCATCGCTCCGTCGGGAGCGTTCGACAGATCGACGTCCACCGCGGCGAGCGGCCCCTTCGGTCCCTCCACCCGGATCATGTCGTCTCGACGCGTGACCGTGGCTCCCATGACCCCGAGGACGTCGAGAACGGCCAGATCGGGCTGGGTGGATGCCGCCGGTATGCCCGGGATCTCCACCACTCCCCCCGTGATCGTCGCGGCCACAGCCGGGTACACCGCCGCAGACGCGTCCGGTTCGATGTCGATGTGGGCCTTCTCGTAGCCGGTGGGCTGGACGACGAAGCGATTTCCCTCGACTGCCACCTCGGCGCCGAACCGGCGCATGATCTCCACGGTGCCGTCGAGGTAGGGACGTGACACGACGTCCTCCCCCAGCTCGATCGTGGTGGGGGTCTCGGCCAGGGGGGAGACGAGCAGCAGCGCCGACGCGAACTGCGACGACTGGGACGAGTCGACGAAGACCTCCCCGCCACGGAGAACGCCGGTGCCGTTGACTTCCACCGGCGGGTACCCGCCAGCGTCGGATGCGTCTGCGCCCAGAGACCGGATCGCCTCGACGAGCGGCCCGATCGGCCGCTCCCGCATGCGGGGGACCCCGTCCACGACGACCCTTCCTCTGGCGAGCGCGGCGACGGCGGTGATGAACCGGGCCGTGGTGCCCGAGGCTCGCACGTCGACGCGGGCGTCGACGGCTTCCAGGTCTCCCCCCGTCCCCAACACCAGCCACGGGTCGTCGTTGTCGTCGATCAGCACTCCCAGCGACCGCAGCGCCTCCCGCATCGCTTCCGTGTCGTCCGCCTCGAGCGGACGGTACAGCCGACTGACTCCGGTGCGGGCCAGCGATGCCGCCACCAACGCCCGGTTGGTGAGGGACTTGGACCCGGGCACCGTCACGCGGGCAGCCACGGGTCTCCCGAGGGGTTCGACAGCCAGCACAGGAAGCAAGCTACCCGCCTCCTTGGACAGCCCTCAAACCGACGCCGCGGCATACAAGGCCGCGACCTCGTCCGGGTCGAGATGGCGCCACTTGCCAGGCTTCAGTCGACGATCGGAGATGGGGCCGATCGCGGTCCGGACGAGTCTCACCACCTCGTGGCCGAGCGCGGAGCACATCCGCCTGATCTCCCGCTTGCGGCCCTCGGCCATCACGATCTCTACCATCGTCCGGCCTCTCGACGCGTCCACCACCCTGGCCCGCCGGGCGGCCGCCGGACCGTCGTCGAGTTCCACCCCCTCGACCAACTGGTCGACCCATCGCCCGGGGCCGCCCAAGACGAGGACGAGATACGTCTTCTCGATGCCGTAGCGGGGATGCGTCACGAGGTTGGCGAGACGCCCGTCGTTGGTGAGGAGGATCAGCCCCTCGGAGTCGGCGTCCAGGCGGCCCACCGGGTACACCCTCGGCTCGGGGGGAACCAGATCTACGACGGTCCGGCGGCCCTGGGGGTCGTCGGCAGTCGAGATCACGCCCACCGGCTTGTAGAGGAGGTACGTGACGAGGCCCGGGCGGATCGGAATCGGCCTCCCGTCGACAGCCACTTCTTGGGTCTCCGGATCGACCCGCTCTCCGATGCGCGCCGGGCGGCCGTCCACCGTGACCCTTCCCTGGGCGATCAGTTCTTCGGCGGCGCGCCGCGACATCAGGCCGCTGTGGGCGATGGCCTTCTGGAGCTTCGGCTTCTCGGCCATCGGCGCTCAGGCGCCCTCGGCCACCCCCGGCCGGAACGTCTCCTCCAGCGCACCCACCACCTCGGCGGGCGGGACGTGATCGGCCAGGGGCGGGAGCTCGTCCAACGAGCCGATCCCCAGCTTCTCGAGGAAGAGCGGCGTCGTCCGGTACACGGCCGGGTTGCCGGGCAGGGACAGCCGTCCGGCTTCCTCGATGAGACCCAGGCGCAGGAGGCTGCGCAAGGCAGAGTCCGAGTCCACGCCTCGGATCTCGGCGATCTGCGACCGGGACACGGGCTGCCGATAGGCCACCACCGCCAGCACTTCCAGCGCCGCCGACGACAGCCGGCGGGCCGTGGCCGACGACGAGAACCGCTCCAGATACGGATACGCCTCGGGGCGCGAGTAGAGGCGCCAGCCGCCGGCCGTCGCCCGCGCGACGAGGCCCGAGCCCCGGGCTTCCAGGTTGGAGTTGAGCTCGTCGATCAGGCGTTCGACTTCATCTGGCATCACCTCGAGCACCTCCGCCAGTTCGCCGACCGGCACCGGGGCCTCTGTGACGAAGAGGATCGCCTCGAGGGCGGCGAGTGGGCTCATGAGGCCGCCCATTCGGAGGTCAAGTCGCCGAGATCGCCGACGCCCTTGCCGGTGTGCCGCACCTCGATCTCGCCCATCCAGTCTTCTTGACTCACCTCGACGAAACCCCATCGGGCCAGCTCGAGGAGAGCGAGGAAATATGCCGCCACCTCGACGGGCCGGCGGCAATGGGCGACGAGCGAGTCGAACCCAGTGGTCACCTCTTCGGCGATGCGGACCCGCAACTCGTCGATCGCCGCCTGCACGGATGGCAGGTCGAGGTCGAGATGATCGAGGTCGGGCTCGTCCTTGGGGCCGGCGAGTACGGTGGCGGCGATTCGCGCCAGACCCTCGGCGTCGGCCGGTATCACCACCTCCGGCGGCGGCACCGCGATCTCCTGGTCGATGCCGCTGATCCGGGGCACGAACCGGTTGGCCTCCTGCATGCGGTGGCGGATCACGACCGCCACGTCCTTGAACGTGACGCACGTCAGGAGCCGGGCGAGCAGCCGGTCGCGCTCCTCCATCAGCGCCAGCTCTTCATCGAGGTCGACCTCGGCGTCGGCCGGAAGCAGCGCGTGCGCCTTGAGCTGGATGAGCGTGGCGGCGATCAGCAGGAACTCGGACGTGACGTCCAGATCGAGCCGACGCATCTCCTCCAGATATGCGAGGTACTCGGTGACGATGTCGGCGAGCCGCACCTCGGTCACGTCGACCTGGTGACGGGTGATCAACTGGAGGAGCAGATCGAGCGGACCCTCGAAGACCGCGGTGGAAACGTGATAGGTCATGGTGTCAGGCGGCGGCAACGAGGCGCTCGCAAATCGGCATCGCGGTCATGCTGGTCGATGGCATCGCCCCATTCAACGATCTCGGCTGCCGACCAGGACCCGCGCCCGGTCGGCGGAGGACAGGATCTCCCAGTCGCCTGCGGAAATAGTAGGGGGCCGGCCGATGTGGTGGTGGCGCGCGAACTCGACCACCACGGCTTCCTCGTCACCCAGTTCGGCGGCTGCCAGGCGTCCGTGGTCCCGGTAGAGGCGCCACCGGGGCGTGAGCGGGAGCCGGAGACGAATGGCGAGCGTGGCGAGTACGCGCCCGATCGCCCCGAGATCGGCGTGACGCTTGCCGACATCGTGGAGCAGGGCCGCCCGAATCAGGTCGGGGCGGTTGTGCGCCGCTCGCTCGACGCTGCGGGCCGCCTCGTATCCGTGACGCTGGTCGGCGCGGGGCTGGCCGAAGAACGCTCGGAGGGCGCGGGGGCGTCCGGCGAGCCACTTCTCGACCTGGGCGATCTCGTCAGGACGCAGCGCGGGAGCGGAAATGAAGTCGAAGAACCGCGCCGCGAGGTGCGACCACGCCCCCGGCATCGAGCTCAGCCGAGACGCGACTTGCAGTCGACGCACAGCGTCGACTCGGGTCGTGCCTCGAGGCGGGCGGCGGGGATCTCGTTGCCGCATTCGGCGCAGATGCCGTACGTACCCTGCTCGATCCTCTCGAGAGCCTTCTCGACCTCTCGGAGCTGGCCGACGAGCGCGTCGATCAGGCCCAGGCGCTCGGTGCGCTCGGCGGTGACGGCCCCGGCGTCGGCGAAGCTGTCGCCGTAGTCGACGTCGGATCGCAGGTCACCGGTCGGCGTCGCGCCGAGCTCGTCCAACTGGTCGACGAGCCGGTCTCGGGCCTTCTCCAGGTCCTGTCGGATGGTTGCGATGTCGAGGGTGTTCATGATCGAGCTTTGGGTAGGTGTGGTCCCGGGATTCGTTCGGGTAGGCGTGACCAGAGGTCTGGATGAGGGTTTCCCAGGATCGGTATCCATGATAGTCGGTTCCGGCCCCGACGCCGGGAAGATTCCGCTCAGTTTCGGCTGAGGGCTTCCTGCGGAGGCACGTAGTCGACGCCGAGGCTGCCGGCCACCGCCGGGTGGCACACCTGGTCCCCGACGATGTTGATCCCGTGGACCAGTTCGGGGTGGGTGACCATCGCCTGACGGGGTCCCTGATCGGCGAGCGCCAGCACATAACGCAGCGTGGCGTTCGTCAACGCATAGGTCGAGGTGTGGGGCACGGCGCCGGGGATGTTGCCCACCGCGTAGTGGATGACCCCGTGCTTCTCGTACACCGGGTTCTCGTGGGTCGTTTCATGGCTCGTTTCGAAGCATCCGCCCTGGTCGATGGCGACGTCGACGAGCACCGCTCCCTTCTTCATCGTCCGGACCATGTCCTCGGTGACGAGCTTGGGAGTGGAGGCGCCTGGGACCAGGACCGTTCCGACGACGAGGTCGGCAGTGACGATCTGCTCTTCCAGGTCGACGCGATTCGACGACAGGGTCACGACTCGGCCGCCGTTGTGGGAATCGATGCGGCGCAGCTTGTCCACAGCCACATCGAGCACCGAGACCTCGGCCTGCATCCCCGCCGCGATCAGCGTCGCGTTGGTCCCAGCCATTCCTGCCCCTAGGACGACGACCTTGGCGGGTCGCACTCCGGCGACTCCGCCCAGGAGAATGCCTCGTCCTCCCTGGGCTGCCTCGAGGAAGTAGGCGCCGACCTGGGTAGCCATGCGGCCCGCGATCTCGGACATGGGAGCGAGGAGCGGCAGACTGCCGTCGGGGAGCTGGACCGTCTCGTAGCCGATGGCGACGATGTCTCGCTTGCGCAGGGCGGCGGCGAGCTCGGGCTGGGCGGCGAGATGCAGGTACGCGAACAGCACCTGTCCGGGGCGGAGCAGATCGACCTCTGTCGGCTGGGGCTCCTTCACCTTGAGGATCAGGTCCGCCTCCCCGTAGACGTCGTCGGCGTGGGAAACGATGCGCGCCCCCTGTGCCTCGTATTCGGCGTCGGAGATACTCGAGCCGATCCCCGCCTCCTTCTCGACGAGGACGGTGTGACCCCTCTCGACCAGTTCACGCACTCCGACTGGGGTGAGCGCCACTCGGAGCTCGGCCGTCTTGATCTCCCTGGGGACCCCGACGATCAAGCCTGTCTCCTGTTCCACTCGAGCAATGCGACCAACGTCTTGGCGTCGGTCAGCTCTCCTCGACTGATCCTATCGAGCGCTTCGGCAATCGGTAGGGCGTAGAACGTGGAACCGTGCTCCTCGGCGCCCTGCGGCGCCCGCTCGCCGAAGTCCAGACCCTCGGCCACGTAGATCTCGATCACCTCGTCGGTGTAACCCGGGGACGGCGCCATCGTGGCGAGGTGCTCCAAGCGGCGGGCGGTGGCGCCGAGCTCCTCGAGGAGCTCGCGGCGGGCGGCGTCGGCGACGTCTTCGCCGTCTTGGTCGAGTTTTCCGGCCGGGATCTCGTCGATGTCCCTCCCGAGAGCCACCCGATGCTGGCGGATGAGCCACACGTCGTCACCGTCGATCGGCAGGACGGCGACTCCGCCCGGGTGGCGGATCACGTCGCGCTTGACTTCCTCGCCCGCCGACGAACGGAGGACCACCTCTTCGAAGCGCAGGAAGACGCCTTCGGCGAGTGTCCGGCTGGAGACGACTTCGAACTCGCCTTCCGAGCTCAAATGCGTTTCACCGCCTCGTCGATGTCCACCGCCTCCCGTTGGCGACGACGGGCCAAGCCGGCTTCGATGAGCCCGGCGAAGAGGGGATGTGGGTCGTCGGGCCGGCTCCGGAACTCCGGATGTGCCTGCGTGCCGACGAAGAACGGATGGTCGATCAGCTCGACGAACTCGACGAGGTTGTCGTCGGGCGACAGGCCGGAGAGGCGCATCCCCGCCGCCTCCAGCTCCTTGCGATAGCGGTTGTTGACCTCCCATCGGTGGCGATGGCGCTCGTAGATCAGTTCCTTGCCGTAGAGGGCTCGGACACGCGACCCTTCGGCGAGCTTGGCCGCGTAGAGGCCGAGGCGCATCGTCCCGCCCATGTCTTCGACGTCGTGCTGGCTCGCCATCAGGTCGATCACCGGATGAGGCGTGGACGCATCGAACTCGGTGCTGTTGGCATCGACGTGGCCCAGCACGGAGCGGGCGAACTCGATCACCGCACACTGGAGTCCCAGGCACAGTCCGAGGAACGGCACGTCGTGCTCGCGGGCATAGCGGATCGCTTCGATCTTCCCTTCCACTCCCCTGTGCCCGAACCCGCCGGGCACGACGATGGCGTCCAGGTCGGAGAGGTAGCTGTCGGCGAGCAGGCCGGTGATGTCCTCGGAGTCGATCCAGCGCAGGTCCAAGGCCACCCCGTGGGAGGCGGCACCGTGGCGGAGCGCCTCTACCACCGAGAGATAGGCGTCGGGGAGGCCCACATACTTGCCGACGATCCCGACGGCGACGGGCTGGGTGGCCGAGAGAGCCCTGTCCACCATCTCGGCCCAGGCTTCCAGGCGGGCGGGACCGGTCACCAACCCGAGGCGGTCGCAGACGACGTCGTCGAGCCCGGCGGCGTGGAGAGTGAGAG
This sequence comes from Acidimicrobiia bacterium, assembly GCA_035305585.1. Lineage (GTDB taxonomy): Bacteria > Actinomycetota > Acidimicrobiia > Spongiisociales > ZC4RG35 > ZC4RG17. Next base: position 14,791 of record DATGOV010000033.1, read on the forward strand.
GCACCTGGTAGATGTCGGGCTCATCGGGGGCGGGGATCACCGCCCGTTCCTCGACGTCGCAGAAGAGGCTGATCTTTCGGGTGACGCCGTTGTCGATCGGGCGATCGGATCTCACGATGATTACATCCGGGTGGATGCCGTGGCTGCGGAGCTCGGCGACGGAGTGCTGTGTCGGCTTCGTCTTGTGCTCTTCTGAGGTGCTGAGGTAGGGAACGAGCGTCACGTGGGCGAACAGGACATTCGCCCTCCCTACTTCGTTGCCGAACTGGCGGATCGCTTCGAGGAACGGCAGCGACTCGATATCGCCGACCGTGCCCCCGACCTCGGTGATCACGACGTCCACATCGGAGTCGCGCCCCACCCGGTGGATCCGTTCTTTGATCTCGTTCGTGATGTGGGGGATGACCTGGACGGTGTCACCGAGGTAGTCGCCGCGCCTCTCCTTTTGGATGACCGAGAGGTACACAGAGCCGGCGGTGACGTTGGAGTGGCGTTTCAGGTTCTCACCGGTGAACCTCTCGTAGTGGCCCAGGTCGAGGTCGGTCTCTCCCCCGTCGTCGGTGACGAACACCTCGCCGTGCTGGAGCGGGTTCATCGTCCCGGGATCGACGTTGATGTACGGGTCGAGCTTCTGGTTCACGACCCGCAGGCCGCGGGCCTTCAGGAGCCGACCGAGAGAGGCAGCGGTGATGCCCTTGCCGAGGCTGGAGACGACACCGCCGGTGACGAACACGTACTTGGGGGACGAGGAGGAGGCAGCGACCGATTCGGAGACCGGGGAGGCGGCTGGCTCGCTGAAGGGAAGCCCGTTCATGACGGGAGCCCACGGTAGCAGGCGAGCACCGCTAGCCCCGTATCTTCATTTGAGCCCCAGGACATCGTCGAGCCCCACCGCCACTCCTCGCATGTCGACCACCGCCCGGACGGCGGCGACGGCGCCGGCCGCGAACGAGTCGTAGGAAGTGGACTGGTGGACGATCGACAGTTGCTCCCCCGGGTTGGTGAGCGCCACCTCCTGATGCGAGAGGAGGCCGGCGAGCCGGAGGGAGTGCACGTGGACGCCCTCGACGTCACCGCCCAGCGAGCCTTCCACCAGTTCGTCCGCCTTCGGTGCGGAACGCCCTCCGGCGGCTGCGACCCGGGCCGCCGTCTGCAAGGCGGTGCCCGAAGGGGCATCGGGCTTGCGTTCACTGTGTCGTTCGATGATCTCGACGGTGGCGAAATGCGGCGCGGCCAGCTCGGCGAAGCGCATCATCAGCACCGCCCCGATCGAGAAGTTCGGAACGATCAGGCACGCCGATTCCGCGCCCTTCCACATCTCCTGCACCTCTTCGATTCGCTCGCGGGTGAAACCCGAGGTGCCCACCACCACCGCGGCGCCGGTCGGTCGCCACCGCGCCAGGTTGTCCATGACCGAGCCGGCTGGTGCCGCCTCGACTATCACGTCGACATCGCCCGGTTCGCCCACGTAGGGGATGCCTTCCCACTCGCCAGTGCGGTTCGGGTTGTGGACGGCGACCAGTTCGACATCGGGTGCTTCACGCAAGCCTCTGGCGATCGCGGTCGCCAACTTGCCGGGTACGCCGGAGACGAGGGTGGTGATTGCCATGGCCCGGACTCTAGGGGCGTGGTCGTCCCGTCAGTTGATGCGGCGGTCGCGCCCGGCCCACTCCTTCTCGCGCAGTACGAACTTCTGGATCTTCCCGGTGGAGGTCTTGGGCAACTCGGCGACGAACTCCACCTCGTCGGGAGCCTTGTAGTGGGCGAGCCGGTCCCGGACGTGGGCGATGATGTCCTCTTCCGTCGCCTCCATGTCGGGGCGCAGCACGACGAAAGCCTTGGGGCGCTCCCCCCACTCGTCGTCGGGCACGGCCACGACCGCGGCTTCCAGGACAGCTGGATGGGAGAGGATCGCCTGTTCCACCTCGATGGTCGAGATGTTCTCGCCCCCGGAGATGATGATGTCCTTGGAACGGTCCCGCAGCTCGATGTACCCGTCGGGGTGCCACACCGCCAGGTCCCCCGAATGGAACCATCCGCCGCGGAAGGCCTTGTCGGTGGCTTCGGGGTCGTTGTAGTAGCCGATCATCACGTTGTTGCCGCGCATGACCACTTCGCCGAGGGTCTCGCCGTCCTTGGGCACGTCGTTCATGTCCTCGTCGACGACCCTGATCGGGTCGGCCCCGAGATAGGCGACGCCTTGCCGCTTGAGGACGAGTGCCCGTTCGGCGCTCTCGAGCGATCTCCAGTCGGGCTGCCATTCGCACACCGTGTAGGGCCCGTACGTCTCGGTGAGCCCGTAGACGTGGACGATGTGCGCTCCCAACTCCTCGAGCCTCGCCAGGGTGGTCGGGTTCGGCGGGGCGGCGGCGGTCGTGATCGTGAACCCTTCCGGGAGTCGCTGCGCCTTCTCGTGGTAGGCGACGCCGGCGAGCACCGGCGGGGCGCCGTTGAAGTGAGTCACGCCCTCGGTCTCGATCAGCCGCCAGATCTCGTCGAAGTCGACTGCCCGCAAGCAGACGTGGCGTGCCCCCACCGCGGCGACCGCCCACGTGAAGCACCAGCCGTTGCAGTGGAACATCGGCAGGGTCCACAGGTACACCGACTCGGGATCCACTCGGGCATGGACCAGTTCGGCCAGAGCGTTGAGGTGGGCGCCCCGATGGCTGTACTGGACTCCCTTGGGTCTCCCGGTCGTGCCGGACGTGTAGTTGATGGAGATGGGCCGCAATTCGTCGTCGACTCTCCACTCCCGCCAGCCGCCGGCGCCGTTCTGGAGCAGCTCTCCGTAGCTCATCGACGGCATGGGCAGGGCCAGTGGCGGGGCGGCGTCCGGCACCTGGACGATCATCCTCAGCTCCGGGCAGTCGCCGAGGACATCGACCAGCGGCTCGAGGAGAACGGTGTCGACCACCAGCACCTTCGAGCCCGAATGCTGGAGGATGTAGCGGATCTCTTCCGGGGAGAGCCGGGTGTTGATCGCCACCAGCATCGCTCCGAGGAGCGGGACGGCGAAGTGTCCGACGAGCATCTCGGGGACGTTGGGGAGCAGGTAGGCGACTCGGTCCCCCGCCTCGACGCCGAGGGCTGCCAGTCCGGCGGCAGCCGCTTGGGTCTCATCGGCCATGTCGGCATAGGTGCTGGTGCGCTCCCCGTACGAGATCGCCACCTTGTCGGGGAACACCTGGGCGGAGCGCTCCAGGAACAGGAGCGGGGTCAACTGGGTGACGTCGACGCGGTCCATGCTCTTCGGCTCCCGGCGACTCAGTCGGGCCAAACCGGCTGGCGTTTCTCCAGGAACGCCGACATCCCCTCCTGGGCGTGGGGGGCACCGGCGTTGTCGGCCATGACGGGCTGGGCGATCGCATACGCCTCGTCGAGGGGAACGCCCGCCTGGCGATAGAAGGTCTCCTTGCCCAAAGCGATGACGTGCCCGCTGTAGGAGCTGATCGTGTCGACGTACTCGTCGACCGCGGCGTCGAGTTCCTCGGGCGGCACCACCCGGTTGACGAGCCCCCATTCGAGGGCAGTGGCGGCGTCGACCGGCCGGGCGGTGAGCAGCATCTCCATCGCCCGCTTGCGGCCGATCGCCCGCACCAAGGGCACCGCCGGTGTGGTGCAGAACAGCCCGATCCTCACGCCGGGGGTGGCGAACCAGGCGTCGGACGAGGCCACCGCCAGGTCACAGGAGGCCACGAGCTGGCATCCGGCGGCGGTGGCGACGCCGTGCACCCGGGCGATGACAGGCTGGGGGATCTGGTGGATGGTGGTCATCATCTCGGTGCAGACGGAGAAGAGCTCCTGGTAGAAGTCCGCATCTCTGCCGATCATCTCGGACAGATCGTGCCCTGCGGAGAAGGCAGGTCCTTCCGCGGCGAGGACGACGACCCGAACGTCGTCGGGTACGTCGCGCAGGGCTTTGGCGGTCTCGGTCATGAGCTCCAGGCTCAACGCGTTCCGCCGGTCGGGGCGGTCGAGCGTGATAGTCAGCCGCGGGCTGGAATGCTCGACCCGGATGTGGCTCCATCCCATGGTCCGCAGAGTAGCGGCAGAGCGGTCATGGAGCCGACGCCAACTCCAGGAGCTCCTCGGCTGCTTCCCTTCCCCGTTCCGATTCGGGGAGGCCCGCCAGCATCCGCGACAGTTCGGCAACCCGCTCTTCGCCTTCGACCCTCTCGGTAGCAGCGGTGTTGCCGTCGCGGCGCACCACGTAGTGTCGGTCGGCGAAGGCGGCCACCTGGGGGAGATGGGTCACGCACAGGACTTGCCGTTCGTCGGCCAGGGCAGCCAGCTTCCGCCCGAGCGCCAGGGCAGTCGTCCCGCCGATTCCGGCATCGATCTCGTCGAAGACGAGCGTCTCGGTCTCGCCTCTGCCGCCCGCCAGCCGCAGAGACAGCACCAGACGGCTCAGCTCCCCGCCCGATGCCACTGACGCGACCGGTCCGGGCTGGAGCCGGGAGTCGGAGGCGAACAGCAGTGTCACGGAATCGGCGCCGGTCGGGCCCGGCTCGGCGGGCTCCACGTCGACGGCGATGTGCGGGTCGCTGAAGCCGAGGTCGGTGAGGTGCTCGCGAGCCGTCCCGGCCAGGGTCGCCGCGGCCCTTCGGCGCGCCTCCCGCAGCTCCCGGGCGGCCACGACGACCGCTCTCTCGGCGGCGGCTACCTCGTCGTCGATCCGCTCGGCACGATCGATCAGGGACTCCAGTTCGGCTTTGCGCCGCTCCGCTTCGGCACCGAACGCAAGGATCTCATCCAGCGTGTTGCCGTACTTGCGCCGGAGCTCACCCAGCAGGGTGAGGCGGGCTTCCACCGACGCGAGCTCCTCGGGGTCGAGCTCCATCGAGTCGGCGTAGAGGCGGGCGTCGTGCGAGTGGTCGTCGAGGGCGGCGGCGGAACCGGCGAGGGATTCGGCCAGCTCGTCGAGGGACGAGTCGAGCCGGGCCGCCTTCCGCAGCGCCGCCACGGCCGCCCCGACCTCGTCGCGGCCGGCTTCGAGACGGCCCAGCGCTTCCTCGATCAGCGCGGCGATCTCGTCGGCGTGGCGGAGTCGCTCGGAGAGCCGGGTGAGCTCCACGTCATCGCCCGCCTCGAACCCGGAGCGCGCTATCTCGTCGGCCTGGAATGTGACCAGGTCGAGTTCCCGGGCCAACGCGGCACGGTCGCCGCCCAGCCGCTCCTGGGCGGCGCGGGCGTCGGAGAGCGCCTCCCACGTTCGGCGATATGCCTCGAGGGCCGCGCGGCCTCCGTCGTCGAGGAGGCGGTCCACGAGCTGGCGGGCCTCGGCAGGGCGCGTGAGAGACAGTTGATCGTGCTGACCGACGATCTCGACCAATCCCGCCACCCGCTCTTCCAAGGCACGGGCGGATGCCACCGATCCGTCGAGATATGCCCGGCTCCTGCCGTCCCGAGGCAGGCGTCGGGAAGCGCCGATCTCGTTTCCCTCTCGGTCGAAGAAGCGGCCGTCGACGACCGCCTCGTCACCGAAAGGTCCCACCAGATCGGATCGGGCGTCGCCGCCGAGCAGGAGTCGGAGGGCGCCGAGCAGGAGCGTCTTTCCGGTTCCGGTTTCGCCGGTGATGACGGTCAGACCGGGCCCGGGCTCGAGACGAGCGGAGGAGATGACGCCCAGGTTGCGTACGACGAGCTCGTCGATCATCCCTTCATCCCAGCCCGAACTTCTCCGTCAGGGTGTGAGGGAAGGAGCGGGAGCGGAAGCGAAGGAACTGCACCGGGTTGGGAGCGCGGGTGATGACGACCACGTCTTCGAATTGTGCCTGCCCGAGCGGCTCCTTGTCCACAGTCACGCGTGCCGGCCTGTCGCGCGCCACCCGGATCTCGATCCTCGAGTCGGGCGAGAGAACGACGGTGCGCCCGAAGAGGGAATGCGGCGCAACGGGGGTGAGCAGGATCGACTCGATCGAGTGGTCGACGAGGGGGCCCCCGGCCGAGAAGGAGTATGCGGTCGAACCCGTCGGTGTCGCCACGATCAGCCCGTCCGCCCGGTACGTCATGAATCGGCGTCCGTCGATGTCGACCTCGAGATGGATGAGCCGCAGGGTGTCGACCTTCTCCACCACTACGTCGTTGAGTCCCTGCGCCGCCGCTCCGTTGAGCGTCGCTTGGATGCTCATACGGGGCACGATCTCGAACCGCTCGGCCACGAGCGCCTCCACGGCCGCATCCAGTTCTTCCGGCTCGACTTCCGTGAGGAACCCGATGGTTCCCAGGTTGAAGCCGAAGACGGGGACATTTTGGGCCAGGGCCACCTGCACCGCCGCCAGCATCGTGCCGTCCCCGCCCACTGCCACGACGACGTCGGGCGTCCCCGGCGCCAGCCTCGCAGGATCGACCATCGCTGCCACCTCGGGCTCGGCGACTGCGACGAGCCCCGCTTCCTCGGCCGCGTCGACGAATCGCCGGGCGAACTCGATCACGTCGCGACGGCTCTCGTGGACCACCAGACCCAGCTTCATGCCGGCACCTCGAGTTCCACTGGCTCGGCCCCCGGACGGCACCAGACGAACACCTCACGGTTCCCGCCGGCGCCGGAGATCGGCGACGGGGTGATACCGACCGGGATGAGACCTTCTTCTGCGAGGCAGGCGAGGACCTTCTCCACCGCTCGCCGCCTGACCGATTCGTCTCGCACGATCCCCCCGCTCCCCACTTCGCCCTTCCCCGCCTCGAACTGCGGCTTGACCAGGAGAACCAGGTCGGCGTCGTCTTCGACCAGCCCGGCGAAGGCCGGTGCCACGGTGCAGAGCGAGATGAACGAGAGGTCGGCCACCACGAGCGAAAAGCGGCCGCCGGTGTTGTCGGGTGTTACGTGGCGGAGGTTGGTGCGTTCCATGACTACGACGCGTTCGTCGTCGCGCAGTCGCTGATCGAGCTGACCGTAGCCGACGTCGAGTGCCACCACCTCCGCCGCACCGTGCTCGAGGAGGATCTGGGTGAAACCGCCGGTCGAGGCGCCGGCGTCGAGAGCGCGTCGCCCTTCCACCTCGATTCCGAAGTCGCCCAGGGCACCACGGAGCTTGAGGGCACCTCTCCCGACGTAACGGTTCGGCTCCCCCACCAGCTCGATCGGCGTGTCGGGAGCGACGAGCGTCGTCGGCTTGGGAGTCGGCACGCCCCTCACGGTGACTTCGCGCGCTTCGACCATCCGCTTCGCCTCCGCCCGGGAGGGAGCCAGGCCGCGCCGCACCAGCTCGGCGTCCAGGCGGGTGCGGCTCAGATCTCCTCCTCGCCGGGATCGAGCATCCGGCTCAGGAGGTCGGCGAGCCGGGCTGCCGGAGCCGGCAACTCGGCGGGATCCAGGCTCTCCAATTCGGCAAGGGCCTCTTCCAGCCGCTGCCGTTCTTCCGGTGTCACCTCCATGGGGAGCATTATCCCTCAGCTTCGGCCGCGAGGATGATGTCCGCCGCCGCCTTCAGATCGGCGGCGACGAAGTCCGGCGCCGGGTCGACGGTCGTCGGGTCGGACGTGACTCCGGTCAGGACGAGGATCGACTTCCACCGCTCCGCGGCCGCCAAGGCGATGTCGGTGTCGGGCCGGTCGCCGACCATCCAGATCGTTCCCTCCGGGATCCGCCGTTCCACCAGCCGGCGCATCGCCGCACTCGGTTTCCCCGCCGTCTCCCCCACGACTCCGGCTGCCGTCTCCACCAGCGCGGCGCAGGCGCCGGCTCCCGGCTTCAAGCCTCCGTCTTCGATGGGAAACGTCGGGTCGCGGTTGGTGACGATGAGGCGGGCACCCGCCCGTGCCGCGTCGGCGGCGGCGGCCGCCCGCTCGTAACTGAGATTCCGATCCAGCCCCACTACCACGGTGCGGGCGGCGTTGGGGTCTTCGGTGGTCTCGAACCCTGCGGCTCGGATGGCGACTTCGAGCCCGCTCTCGCCCATCATCAGCACCGGGCCCTCTTCGATCATGCTGGCCGCGACGAGCGACGAGGTCACGATCTGGTCGGGTCGAGCCGGGTAGCCGACGATCGAGGCGATCCGCTCGGCGACCGCTCCAGGCGCGCGGGCCGAGTTGTTCGTGACGAAGTGCAGCTCGAAGCCGGCGTCGGCGAGCGCCGAGAGCCCCTCCGCCGCACCCGGGACCGCGGCGGAGCCCCGGTACACCACCCCATCGAGATCCAAGACGATTCCGGCACTCATCGGGTTCGGGCGGCGAAACGCTCCAGGACGGTCTCGAGGAGTCGCGTGGTGCGAATCACCGATTCCACCGTCACCCGCTCGTCGTTGCCGTGGAAGAGGCTGAGGAACTCGCCGAAGTCGACCCTTCCGTCGTACAGGCCCACCCCGTAGGCGATCGTCCCTTTCCGCCTGAAGAACCGGGCGTCGGTGGCGACCGTCATGAGAGCAGGAACGACACTCCGGGATCCGGTGTGGTGCTCGATTCCGTCGGCTATCGCCTCCCACAGCGGGTTGCCCCGTGCGGAACTGGTCGGCGGGAAGTCGTCGATCGGGACGATCTCGACGTGGTCGGCGGCGGCTCCCATCGCCTTCCGGAGGTGCTCGTCGACGAAGCGGCGGTCCATCCCCGGCAGGCCGCGCAGGTCGAGCTCGGCCCTCGATTCGTCGGGCACCACGTTCACTTTCACACCGCCTTCCAGGATGTTGGGCGAGATCGTGAGGTGCGTGGCAGCATGGACATAGCGCGCAAACGCGGGATCGTCCACGGCCAAGCGGTCGATGGCCGCGTCGACCCGGTCGGGATCGACGAGCGCCTCGGCGAGCTCCGGCTCGAGATCGAGGCTCGCGACGAACTCCTTCCATTCGTCGCTGATCGCGGCGGGCATCGGAGTGGAGAAGAGGCCGTGGAGCGCTTCGACCATCGGGCGAAGGGCGTTCTGGCTGCCATACGGGGCCGAGCCGTGCCCGGGCATCCCCCGGGTGGTCAGACCGGTCCAGAAGGGACCTTTCTCACCCACGGAAACGGGATAGACCTCGCCCTGCGGGGTACGAAGCGACGGGTAGGCGACCTCGGTCAGCAAGTAGTCGCCACCGACCACGTCCCAGTGGTTCTCGGTCAGGTACTCCGCCCCCAACCGCCCGGCGTTCTCTTCGTCGGCGACCGCGGCGAAGACCAGGTCGCCGGGCATCGTCTTCTCCCCGCTCAGGTACGGGCGGAACACGGTGGCCATCGCCGCGGTGAGGTTGAGCATGTCGACGGCGCCCCGGCCCCACACGAACCCGTCGGCGATCTCGGCAGCGAACGGATCCACGGACCAGCCATCGGGATTGACCGGCACCACGTCGAGATGGGGAAGGAGCACCAGGGAGGGTGCATTCGGGTCGGTCCCCGGCACCCGATAGACGACGGATTGGCGGCCGGGCGCAGGCTCGAACACTTCGCCTTCCGTCCCGAGATAGTCGGCCAGGGTGCGCACCGAGCGTTCCTCGTGTCCCGACTCCGGCGTGCCGTCGTTGACGCACCGGTTGCGGATGAGTTCCTGGAGGAGGTGTACGGTCGGGTCGTCGGTCACGTCGAGGACGGTAGCCGAGCCCATGCTTCTCTCACACCGCCGCCAGCGGTCAGAGGACGCCGAGGCTCTCGAGTCGATCGATCAGCGAAGGCATGGTGGTCGTCAGTGGGAGGGCCCGCGCCTCCTCGGCGGTGAACCAGCCGACGTCGTCGGCGTCGTCGCGGGGCGACAGTTCGCCGCCGGCCGGGCGGCCGAGGAAGTCGACGAGGACGTAGTGCCAGGCCGGAGTGGACCCGGGCCCGATGCTCTCCCCCGCCCAGATCACCTCACCCAGCTCCACATCGAGGCCGGTCTCTTCCCGGACTTCCCGTTTGCCGGCCTCGGTCAGTGTCTCTCCCAACTCCACTTTGCCGCCGGGGACCGCCCACAGGCCCCTTCCCGGCTCGCGGCCCCGTTTCACGAGCAGGACGCGTCCATTGGCGACGACAGCGACGCCGACCCCGGGAACGGGTCGCTCAACGGGCGCGTGGGTCACGGCTCCGCCGGTGCGGGGGGTCGTCGTCGTGGTGCATGACGATGGAGCGGGCGGAGAAGCCGCCTGCCTCGAAGAAGTTCTTGGCGAGGCGATGCCCCGGCAGGACGTGGGCGTCGAACTTCGTGATGCCGCGACTCCGGAACATCTCCATCACCCGGTCGCGGAGGACCTCGGCCACCCCGACCTCGCGAGCTTCGTCCTCGGTGTAGATCAGCCGGATGGACCCGACGAGGGAGTCCGGCGACTGCGGAAGCAGAGGCTCGACGCGGGCGTACAGGAAGCCGAAGGGGACTCCCTCGATCTCCCCGATGAGCACCTCGGTGTCCTCGCCCTCTATCGCCTGCTTGAACGCGGCTTCGACGGGTTCCGGCAAGCCGTCGGCGATCGGCCACATGGGATGGAGGGCCGTCATCTCCGCTTCCAGCCGCCGATACAGGGTCACGAGCAGGGGAACGTCGACTATTTCTGCGGATCGGGCGATTATCTGCATTGAATCGATGAAGGGTACCGGGATCAGGGCACCGACCCGAACCGCCGCGCCAGGCCCCACTTCGTGACGAGCCACATCGCCTCGACGACGATTCCGGTCCCCATCTTCGACTTCCCCTGCTCCCGATCCCGGAACACGATCGGGATCTCCCGGATGTCGAAACCGGCTTGGTGGGCCCGCCAGGCCATCTCCACCTGGAACCCGTATCCCGATGCCCGCGCCGAACGATACGGCAAGGCTTTCAGCGCCTCTGCCCGAAAGGCGCGGAACCCCGCGGTGGCATCCCGGATCGGTATCCCCAGCATCGTGCGGGCGTACCAGTTCCCTGCCCTCGAGATGAACCGGCGGTGGAGCGGCCAGTCGGGAGTGGCCCCTCCGGGCACGTACCGAGAGCCGATCGCCAGGTCGGCGCCGGCGTCCACCGCCTCAACGAGACGGGGAAGGTCCGTCGGGTTGTGGGAGAAGTCGGCATCCATCTCGACGACGATGCGCGCTCCCTCCTCGAGGGCGCGGTCGAACCCGACGGCGTACGCCGGCCCCAGACCTTCCTTGGCGACCCGATGGATCACACCCAGTCGCGGCGCCTCCCTGGCCAGAGAATCGGCGATCTCGCCCGTCCCGTCGGGCGAGTTGTCGTCGACCACCAGGAGCGAGAACCCCTGGAGCAGAACGGCAGCCGCGAGATGAGGAAGACTCTCGCGTTCGTTGTACGTCGGGACGACGACGGTTACGTCCTCATGAGGCACAGTCGAGGCAGATCAGCTTCCGGCGGTTGGCGAGCTGGCTGCTGCGCTTCACCAGGAAGCACGACTGGCAGACGAACTCGTCTGGACGCTGTTCCTGGGCATCGACATTGAGCGTCAGCTCCTCGCGCCGGATGGCACGCAGCTCGGCGACCTCGTCGACGAGCAACGCGTCCTCGACTTCCTCGTCGAGGAGTTCGAGCTCCTCGGCTTCGAGCTCGTCAAGAGCTTCCTCGTCGTCGTCGTCCTCGTCGTCTTCGTCTTCGTCTTCCTCGTCGTAGTCGGCGTCGAAGGCCGGCTCGATCTCCTCTTCTTCGAGGTCCTCTTCCAGATCTTCATCGAGATCGTCTTCTAGGTCCTCGTCGAGGTCGACGTCGTCGTCGATGTCGATGTCCACGTCGTCGAAATCTTCTTCGGGTTCCTGATCCTCGAACTCGCCGAGTTCTTCGGTAGTCATGGTCTTTCTCAGCCCCCTGGGATCCGGGCGGCGGCGAGTATAGGACGCCGACGCGCCTGTAGTTCCTCGTTGGTCAGATCTTCAAACGGATAGCTGCCGGGAGAACGCGTCCGTGCACCGGTGTATTCCCTATCGCGTCTCCATCGGCCTCCACCGGCCAGGGGTCCGCGGTTTCGAGCCGGAACCAAGACGAAGTCGTACGCGTGACACCCTTCTCTCCCAGGTGAAGCCCTCTCATCACCTTGGGGATCAGGTTGGGGGCGTCGGTCTTTTTCACGTCGATCACCTGGATGTCGAACTTGCCGTCGACGAGCATCGCCTTCGGGGCGATGTTCCAACCGCCGGCGAAGAACTGGGCATTGGCGAAGATCACCGCCAGGGCCCTTCCCTCGATGGTGCGCCGCTCGGTCTCCAACCGGATGCGTGTGGCACGGAAGCCGGGGAGGCGCAGCCCGAACGAGAAGAGGTATCGATTGGCACCGAAGAGGCGCGGAAGCCGGTTGGCCACCACCACGGCGGCGGCGCCGATCCCCGCCTCGGCGACGTTCACGAAGCGCCGCGTTCCCCACGACCCGTCGAGCTCGCCCACGTCAACCTCGTAGACCGCGTCGCCGCGGAGATGGTGAGCGGCGTCTTCGAGGTTCTGGGGGATCCCGAAGGTGCGGAGGAGGTCGCATCCCATGCCCGAGGGGAGGACGCCGAGAATCGGCAGGCTGTCGTGCCCCGAGCCCACGAGGGTGTCCACCGCCAGGCTCACGGTCCCGTCTCCCCCCACCACCGCCAGTCGTTCACAGGTGGTGGCGGCGGCCAGCACCGCGCGCATGCTCACCCGGTCCGGGGGCACCTCGATGTCGGCTTCCACCCCCGCGTCGGAGAGCGCCTTGGCGACACGGTCCTTGCCGACTGGTTTGGCGCCCGCCGCCGGGTTGACGGCGACGACCCAGTGCGCCCCCATCAGGCGACGCCCTGAGCGGCGACGACCCCCCTGTCGATGCTGCGCAGCGCCTCGGAGGCCACGTCGGCGACCTCGGGCACTGCGTCCCGCAGTTGCCGGATCAGGTCGACGAGTTGGCGTGTGACCCGCACGAAGTCCCCCGGCGCCATGGCACGGTCCGGCAGGTCCTCGAACTCGGCGCCGGAAGCCCACTCGTACACCGCCCGGGCCACTCCCGGGTCCGGGTGACGGGTGAGACGCAGCCGCATCCCCCGCTCGGCATCGACCAGTTCCTTCCACAACTCCTCGAGGGCCTCCCAACGCTCGGCGAGGAGGGCCGTGGGCCAGGCCGGCACTCCGCTCTCCTCCCGCCGCGGCTCGTAGACGAACGTGGAGCAGAACGCGGCGAACTCACGGGCGTCCATGCCCCACAACAGCCCGCGTTCGGTCGCCTCCGTTAGCAGCAGGTCGAGTTCGTTGTAGATGAATCGCAGGCGCTCTCCCCGGGGAGTCAGCTTCCAGTCGCTCAGATAGTCCCAGTTGGAGAGGAGGTGGCGGATCGCTTCGAACTCCCCGACCAGCCCGTGCCCCTGGCTGCGCAGATGCTCTCGGAGCTGGGTGACTCGGCGTTCGGTCCTCTGGGCCCGCCGGTACCACCTCAGGTGCTCCTCGGCGTCGGGACAGGCCGCCACGGGGTGGCGCGGGCGGTCCGGGGCGGTGGCTCGTCGCCGCCTCCCCGGATCCGGGACCCTGCGCAGCGAACGAAGCGCGTCCTGGCGGAAGCGCCGGTCCCGGGGCCGGAACGGCGTCGGCAGATCGATGGTGCCCGCCCTCGTCGACCCGTCGACTACGTCGCGCGAGCCGATCGTCGAGACTCTCCCGGAAGTCCCGAGCACCAAGAGGCGCGGCTTGCCCTCGGGACGGTGGAGCAGCTTCAGCACGGCGTACCTACCCGCACGCGGTCCGCCGGGCACGTCGATCACGTCGCCGGGCCGCAGAGTGCTGGCCAGTCCCCGCCTGTCGCTCCCAGCGGCGCCGTGGATCTCGGCGTACTCGGCGACCGAGCCCAATTCGCAGTACGCCTTCCCTCGCTCCTCGTCCAGGCGCCGCTCCAACGTCTCGAGGCGCGCGAGGGACTCACTGATGTCCCCGCGGCGCTGGAACTGGCCGAACGACGCCTCGAGCAGTTCGACGGCACGCTGCTCGTCGTAGTTCGCCACGAGATTGGCCGCCATGTTGTAGGTCGGCCGGAAGCTCGATACCAGCGGGTGGCTGCCGGCGGCGGCGATCTCGGTCACCTCCTCGAAGGGGACATAGCGGGAATGGAGGACGACACCGTAGCCCACGTCGTCGATCCCGCGGCGTCCCGCCCGCCCGGTCAGCTGGGTGTAGTCGCCGGGCTGCATCGTCTCGTGGGTCTCGCCGGTGAACTTCGTGAGGCTCTCCAGGACGACGGTGCGGGCCGGCATGTTGATGCCGAGGGCGAGGGTCTCGGTCGCGAACACGACCTTCAGATAGCCCCTGGCGAACAGTTCCTCGACGGTCTCTTTGAACGCCGGCACCATGCCGGCGTGGTGGGCGGCCACTCCCGCTTCCAGGCCGGCGATCCAACGGTCGTACCCGAGAACCGCCAAGTCGGTGTCGGACAGGTGGGCGGTTCGCTCCTCGGCGATGCGGCGGATGTCCTCACGTTGTTCGGGAGTGGTGAGACGCAGTCCCCATTCGAGGATCGAGAGGGCGGCGGCGTCGCAGCCGGCGCGCGAGAAGATGAAGTAGAGGGCAGGCAGCATGTCCGCCTCCCACAACGCTTCGATCACCTCAGGGCGGCGCGGCGTGGTGAAACGGCGCGCCCGGCCCCGGTCGAGATTGAGCATGCGCCGGATCCGGGGGTTGGGGCGTCGACGACCTTCCCGCTCGACGAACGTCGGGAGGAGCGTGATCTCCTGGCTGTAGCGGTCCTTGATCATGTAGAGGCCCTCGAGCGGCACCGGCCTCTCCTCGGCGACGATCAGGTCGGTGGGACCCCGCCGGGACTCGATCCACTCGGAGAACTCGACGGCGTTGGCGATCGTCGCCGACAACGCCACCATCTGGATGTGGCGGGGAGCGTGGATGATCACTTCCTCCCACACCGCCCCTCGGAACGGGTCCTGCAGGTAGTGGACCTCGTCGAGGATCACCACTCCCACCCCGTCGAGGCTCGGGCCGTCGGCGTAGATCATGTTGCGGAGCACCTCGGTCGTCATGACGACGACGTCGGCGGAGCCGTTGACGACGTTGTCGCCGGTGAGGAGCCCCACCCGATGCGCTCCGTAGTCGTCGACGAGGTCCCCGTACTTCTGGTTGGACAGAGCCTTGATCGGGGTGGTGTAGAACGCCCGCTGTCCCCTCTCGAGCGCCAAGTGGACTGCCACCTCGGCGACGAGGGTCTTGCCGGCGCCCGTAGGCGCGGTCACCACCACCGATCGCCCGGAAGCGATCGATTCGGCTGCCTCCACCTGGAACCGGTCGGGAGTGAAGGGCAGATCCCGGAAGAAGGTGTCAGCGGTCACTTGCGTAGAACGAGGCGTACCACCCAGTAGGTGATCTCATACATCAGATAGAGAGGGCCGGCGAGGAGCGAAAGCGTCAGCGCGTCGCCGGTGGGGGTGATCAAAGCCGCCACGACGACCACCGCCAGCACGGCCCAACGGCGACCGCTGGCGAGCTGTCGAGAAGTGATCAGGTCGGCCGCGGCCGCGGCGAACACGAAAACAGGGTATAGGAACGAGCAGCCGAACGCGAAGAGGAATCGGAGGACGAACGAGTAGTAGTCCGACAGTCGCAGGTCGTTGCGCACATCGGGGAAGATCTCCAGCAGGAACTCGAGCCCGCGGGGCAGCACCCAGTAGCCGAACACCAATCCGGCGACGAAGAGCACGACCATCACCGCGATCAGGGGCACCGCCCATCGACGCTCCTTCTGGGTTAGGGCCGGGTTGATGAAAGCCCATATCTGATACAGCACGACAGGGCTCGCCAGCACCAATCCCCCGAAGAAGGCGATGCGCATGAGCACACCCCACTGTTCGGCCGGGGTGATGACCTGGAACTGGCTCTCCGGCTGGGCGCGATGGAAAGGCAGCTCGAGCAGGTGGCGGAGCTCGTCCGAGAAGAAGAAGGCGACGACGGCAGCGAGGAGAATCGCCGCCCCGGCTTTGACGATCCGCCACCTCAGCTCCTCGAGGTGGTCCAGGATGGGACGAGCCTCGTCTGGCTTCACGCCTTCTCGTCCCCGTCTACCTGCTCAGTGTCGTCGGCCGAGGGATCCTCCGCCCGGTTTCCTTCGATGGCGTCCAGGTCGGCGAGAGCGTCGGCAGGGGTGGGACCCGACGTCGGCTCGGGCCCGACCCACTTGAGCCGGCGGACTTCGCCAGCGACCTGGTCGACGTCCTTCGTGACCTCGTTCAGGTCCTTTCTCAGGTCGTCCAGCGGCTGCTGCAGATCGCGCTTCAGCTCGCGCAGCTCGGCGACCTCCTTTTCGAGGCCGCTCCGCAGCTCGCGGGCCGCCTGGCGCAGCTCTGCCGACCATTGGCCGATCTTGCGAGCGACCTCGGGTAGGCGCTGTGGCCCCAGCACGACCAGGGCCACGAGCAGGATGATGATGATCTCGCCGCCCTGCAGCATGCATCCAATGGTAGGGATCCCCCACCCAACCGAGCCCGCGGGAGGCGTTCGTCAGCTGAACAGTGACGTCAGAGAGGCGGCTGGCTCACCCAGCCAGGAGCCGAAAGGGATCGGGTTCGGCGTCGAGAGCGGCCGCGAACCGCTCGATCTCCTCTTCGGTGATCGGCCCGTCTTCGGTGATCCGATAGGCGACGCCGGTGGCCAACAGCACGGAAACGACACGAGCATTGGCGGGACGCCTCTGGACTTCGTGGCAGACAGGGCACGTGAACGTGTAAGTGCCTTCGTCACTCGACGAGGTGAGTTCTAGGGCGATATCTCTGGGAGTGAGGTGGACGTCGCCGCATCGTGAACATGTCGTCTTGATGGTGGTCATTCTGGGTTTTACTCCGCACTCCGCTGTCCACCTTGTATCGACCCCGAACTCGAACAACTGAAGTGCAGATAGGTCAGCGGTACCGGGCCAGGATCCGCTTTCCGAGATCGCCCAGCGCCGAGCGCACCTCGTCGCCGTCGAGGAGCCGTGCCCGGTCGCCGAGGCGGAGCAACAGCCTCGCCGCCACAGAGGGATCCGAGGCGGAGAACTCGATCACCACCTCCTCGCCGTCGTCGGAGACGACGTCGACCGGGTAGTAGTCCAGCACCCAGCGAGCGGCCGGCGCCAACGCGATCCGGCACCGGACGTCCTCCTCGGACGGCGTGTAGCGGACCTCCGGCTCCGGCCGCTCGGCCGGCGGGTCGAAGGTGTCGTCGCTGACCGAGAGGTCGCGGATGCGATCGACTCGGAACACTCGCTCGGCCTGAGCGAGGCGGCAGTATCCGGTCACGTACCAGTTGCCCAGCGAGGCGAACACGACCCACGGCTCCACTGCCCGTCGGGTCGTCTCACCCCGGGACAGGGACGTGTAGGTCATCTCGACCACCCGGTGGGAAGCGGCCGCCTCCCGCAGGGGGCCGACGAGGTCCGGTTCGGCGGCCACGTCCACGGCGAGACCGTCGGAATCGGGGGCGACGGTCGCCGCCAGCTTGTCGACTGCCGACTCCAGCGCCGGGCTGCCCAGGCCCGCCGACAGGACCGCCATCCCGGCGGCCAGCATCGACAGGGCCTCGGTCGGTGAGAGGCGGGGAGCACGCCCGAAATAGTCGGCGGCGTCCACCACCACTTCGTCGTCGTCGATGTAGGCGACCATGAGATCTCCGGGCCCGTAACCGGGAAGCCCACAGACGAACACCACATCGAGGTCCCGGGCGAGGTCCTCGGTGTCCTTGTAACCGAAGCGGTCGCGGACCTCCTCGATCGTCGCCCCGGGATTGGCGATCACCCAGGGCAGCATGGCGAGGATCCGGGTCAGGCGGAAGGCGGTGCGGCTGCTCATGCGATTGCCGCCTCCACCCGCTCGACGATCTGGTCCCGCAACTCGGGCGGGGAAACGACCACCGCCGAGTCGTCGAAGCTGAGGACCCAGCCGATGAAGGCGTCGACGTTGGACACGGGTAGGTCCACTTCCAGCGGACCCGACTCGTGTTCGACATGGAGGGTGCGGGCCGCCCACCACGCCATGTCCGGCTCGAAGCGGACCCGGGCGGTGATCGGCTCTTCGCTGCCCGCCTCCCACGGATGGGCGTCTACCGCCGTGCGGAGCGAGAAACCCTCCGGGCGGGTGAAGGTGCCTTCCTCCGGGTCCACGACCAGTGACTCCATCCGGTCCACCCGGAAGACCCGGACTTCATCGCCCACTCCCCCGACCAGGTACCAGTGGCCCCGACGATGAGCGAGCCCGTAGGGAGCCACCACTCGCTCCTTGCCCCGGTACTGGAACGTGACCTTGCGGCGTCGGGTCACCGCCGAGAACAGGTCGCCGAGCCGATCGGCAGCCGGACCGAGGTCCGCCCCGAGGGGCTCCGAGCCTTCGCCGGGTCCGTAGCCGCCCAGCTTGAGCAGCCCTTCGGGGGCGGCCGGACCACCTCCGAGGCGCACGACCCGGGTGGCCAAGGCCAGGGCGGCCCGCTCTTCGTCTGTGAGGCCAGGGTCCGGGAGCCGGTAGGCGTCGGGGTCGATCAGGTAACCCTGCTCGAGCCCCCAGCCGTTGCCGTCGGTGAGCTCGATGGGAATGCCGATCCGCCGCAGGAGGTCCTTGTCGCGCTCGAACATGCGGTGGAACGCCTCGTCGCTCGACCCTCCGTAGCCGGCCACCTGATTGCGGATCTCATCGGCGGTCACCGGCCGTCGGGTGGTGAGGAGGAATGCGAGCAGATTCAGGAGCCTCTCGATCACCCTGCGCATCGAGACCATTCAACCCGAACGGCGCCCACTTCCAAGCGATTGCGCCAGCAGGTTCCAGGTCGCGGGTGGCAGGTGACGGTGACGGACCACGCCGACATCGACTGTTCGTCTTCGCGTTTCGCCCCCACGCGGCACCGTCACGTGTCTGAGCAGGTACTCACCACCCAGTACCCGCCCGACGAAGAGCTACAGCGACTCGATCAGTCGATCGACGCGCTCGTCGTGGGACTTGAACGGGTCCTTGCACAGGACCGTGCGTTGCGCCTGGTCGTTGAGCTTCAGGTGCACCCAGTCGACGGTGAAGTCGCGCTTGCGAGCTTTGGCGACCCGGATGAACTCGCCTCGCAGCCTCGCTCGCGTCGTCTGCGGCGGCGTCCTGACCGCGTTGGCGATGTCGGCGTCGGTGACGATCCGGTCCACCAATCCCTTGGACGCCATCATGTTGTAGACGCCCCGGGTCCGGTCGACGTCGTGGTACGACAGGTCGAGCATCGCCAGCCGCGGATCGGACATGGACAGCCCCCGCTGGTCCCGGTAGCGGTCCAGCACCTTGTACTTGATGACCCAGTCGACTTCCCGATCGAGAGTCATCGGATCCTTCTCCAGTCCGGTGAGGAGGTGTTCCCACATGTCGACCGCCCGCTGCACCTGCGGGCTGAAGCCGGGGCTGCGGGCGAAGCGCATCGCCCGATCGAGGTACTCCCATTGGATGTCGAGAGCCGACAGCTCCCGGCCGTTCGCCAGACGCACCTTCTTCTTCAAGGTCAAGTCGTGCGAGACGTCCCGGATGGACCGGATCGGATTCTCCAGGGTGAGATCCCGGAAGACGACGTCCCGCTCGACCATCTGGAGCAGAGCCACCACCGTGCCGATCTTCACGTAGGTGGCGTACTCGCTCATGTTGGAGTCGCCGGCGATGACGTGGAGGCGACGGAACCGTTCGGCATCGGCGTGGGGCTCGTCCCGGGTGTTGATGATCGGGCGGGACCGGGTCGTCGCCGAGGAAACACCTTCCCAGATGTGCTCCGCTCGCTGCGACAGCGAGTACACGGTTCCCCGGGGGGTCTGGGACAGCTTTCCGGCACCCAGGAAGATCTGGCGGGTGACGAGGAAGGGGATCAGGACTTCGACGGTGCGGTGGAAGTCCTTGTGCCGGCTGACGAGGTAGTTCTCGTGGCAGCCGTACGAGTTGCCCGCCGAGTCGGTGTTGTTCTTGAAGAGGTAGATCTCTCCGCGGATCCCTTCCTCCTCCAGCCGCTGCTCGGCGGAGTGGACGAGACCTTCGAGGATTCGCTCGCCGGCCTTGTCGTGGGCGACCAGGTCCGTGAGCGAATCGCATTCCGGCGTTGCGTACTCGGGGTGGCTGCCGACGTCCAGGTACAGGCGGGCACCGTTCTCCAAGAAGACGTTGGACGACCGACCCCAGGAAACGACCCGGCGAAACAGGTACCGGGCGACCTCGTCGGGGCTCAGCCGACGCTGGCCGCGGAGCGTGCAGGTGACCCCGTACTCGTTCTCCAGGCCGAAGATTCTTCGATCCACGAAGCCAGCCTAGGAGAACCCTGCGGCTTCGGGACTGATCGATCGACCTACTCTTCGGAAGCGGGCTCCGACGAGCGGATCTCGCTCTCGTCCAGACGGCGGAAAGTCCGCCGCCCGTTGGCGGCGTCGAGAGCGACCAGCTCCCAGCCTTCCGACTCCCGTTCCTCGGCTCGACGGAAAGCCTCGGTGCCGATGTCCAGCGCCTCCTCCAGCGTGAGGCCGGGCTGCCACAGCTCTTCCAGAGCGGCGACGAGCTCCTCGGCCTTCCCTCCGATGGCCGCGAAATGCCGCTCGTCGGAGAGGGTGCCGTCGTAGGACACCCGGTAGAGCTTGTGCTCTTCGCCTTCGCGCCCCAGCTCGGCGATCAGGATCTCCACCTCGTAGGGCTTGAGCTCGTGGCTGAAGATCGAGCCGAGGGTCTGAGCGAAGGCGGTGGCGAGCGCCATGGCGTTGACGTCCTCGCGGCTGTAGAGGTAGCCCATCAAGTCGGCCTGGCGGACCCCGGCCTTCCGCAGGGTGTCGTACTCGTTGTAACGGCCCACCCCGGCGAAGGCGATCCGGTCGTAGACCTCGGCGATCTTGCGTAACGACCGCGAGGGGTTCTCCGCCATGAGGAGGAGACCCGTCGCGTACTCGACCGCGATGATCGACCGGCCCCGGGCGATGCCCTTGCGAGCGAACTCGGCCTTGTCACGAACGAGCTGCTCGGGAGCGACGTAGAAGGGCATGCTCATCGGACGTCCTCCAGGGCGGTCTCGGCGAACGGGAGGATCTCGTCGTCGGACAGCTCGGCGATCCCGTCGCTGTCGATGCGGTACACGGTCGGCAGGATCCCCCGTCGCAGATCCGGGCCGCCGGTGGCGGTGTCCTCCTGGGCGGCGGCGACGAGTGCCCGGACGGCCAGGTCTACGCCGCGGGAGGCGTCGATGTCGGACTCGTAGGCTGTCCGCAGATACGACTTCGCCAGTCGGGCACCGGAGCCGGTGGACCCGAAATCCTGCTCTTCGTAGCGGCCGCCGACGACGTCGTAGGAGTACAGCCGGCCGACCTTCTCCAGCTCGTCGTATCCGGCGAACAGCGGGACCACGACCAACCCTTGGATGGCCATCGGCAGCTGCCCGCGGACCAGGCGGGCGAGGAACGTCGCCTTGCCCTCGAGTGACAGCCGACGGTTCTCGAGCTTCTCGTAGTGCTCGAGCTCCACCTGGAAGAGCCGCACCATCTCGGTGGCCAGACCGGCGGTTCCGGCGACGGCCACGGCGGAGAAGCGGTCGGCGGGGAAGACCTTCTGGATGAAGCGATGGGCCACGAGGTGGCCTTCCGTCGCCTGGCGGTCCCCGGCGATGATCACCCCGCCCTGGTACCGCAACGCGAGGACGGTGGTTCCCTCCGGAACCGACAGACTGCGCGCTGCGTCGGGCGGGATCTCCCAGTGGGGAGCGGCACCCACCGCTTTGAGCAGGTCCGAGAAGCTGCTGCTCGGCACCGGAGTGTCGAGAGGAAGGGGAAACTGAGGCATCAGGTCAGGAACTGTAGACGGCAACGGGGTCGAGTCTCGCGGGCACGCGCGAGGGGGTACTCAGTCGCAGGCAGTAGGGGTGGGAACGATTCCTTGCGGTGAGTGACCTTCCCACTCACCGCCTACCACTCGCGACGGCCGGCGCCGGGTCCTATTGACCGCCCTTCTGGACGTAGTTCTTGACGAACTCTTCGGCGTTCTCTTCGAGCACGGAGTCGATCTCGTCCAAGAGATCGTCGAGCTCCTCCAGATCGGTTTCGGCCTTCTCGTCGGTGATCTCGAGATCCTCGACCTGCTCTTCGGGCTTCTCTCGTGGTCTCGTGCGGGAGCGTTCCTGCTCAGCCATATCAGTCTCCTAGTCGCTTCAACAGCTCCGAGGCATCGCCCACCTCGTCGAGGATAGGCCCGACCAGGTCTCGTCGGCCTCGGAGGGGTTCCAGCATGGGTACACGGCGTAGATGCGGCTCGCCCACGTCGAAGACGAGCGAGTCCCAGTTGGCGGCTACCAGGCTGTCCGGGAACTGGGTGACACAGCGTCCTCGGAAGTACGCCCGGGTCTCTTCCGGCGGGTTGGTCTCGGCATGGGCGATCTCTTCAGGGCTGAACAGCCGGCGGATGTCGCCTCTCGCCAGCAGACGGTGGTAGAGGCCCCTCTCCGGGTCCACGTCGTGGTACTGGAGGTCCAGGGCGGCCAGCTTGGAGTCCGACCAGTCGATGTCGTCGCGCGCCAGGTAGCGCTCGAACAGGCGGAGCTTCGCCGCCCAGTCCAGCCGATCCGCCAGCTTGTCCGGGTCATTCTCGATGTCTTCCAGCACCGAATGCCACTCCCGAAGGACGTCATGCCACACCGGCTCGTCGAGCTCCTTCTCCACGTACTTGCTCAGCCATTCGTAGTAGCGCCACTGCAGCTCCAGGGCGGTGGCGGTCGATCCGCCTTCCAGCTCCAGCGGCCGACGGAACGTCAAGTCGTGGCTCACCGACCACGCCGAAGTGACCGGGTCCGTCAGGTCGAGCGGGTCGGGTAGGGCGCCGTCTTCCAGCGCGGCGAGCATCAAGGCGGTAGCGCCCAGCTTCAGGAACGTCTGGACCTCCGACAGGTTGGCGTCCCCGAAGATGACGTGCAGGCGTCGGTACTTGGTGGAGTCCCCGTGGGGCTCGTCCCGGGTGTTGATGATCGGGCGCTTCAACGTCGTCTCCAGCCCCACTTCCTCCTCGAAGAAGTCCGCCCGCTGGGTTATCTGGAAGTCGACGTGGGGCCGGCCGTTCTCGGCGCCCACCTTGCCCGACCCCGTGTAGATCTGGCGAGTGACGAGGAAAGTCATCGCGTACCTGATGATCTCGCCGAACGGGGTGGCCCGAGACAGGAGGTAGTTCTCGTGCGCCCCGTAGGAGTTGCCCTTCCGGTCGGAGTTGTTCTTGTACAGGGCGAGACGATGGCCGATGCGCTCGCTCGCCACCCGCGACGCCCGGTACATGACTAGCTCGCCGGCCTTGTCGTAGAGGGCCGCTTGGAGGGGATCCCACGCTTCCGGCGCCGAGTACTCGGGATGGGCGTGGTCGACGTACAGCCGAGCGCCGTTGCCGAGAACGGCATTGACCAGGGTGCCTTCGGGATCGGAGACCCCATAGCCCTCGTGGCCGAACCCGCGGGCGTCACGCCCCGGGGACTCTTCCTCGTAGGACCACTGGACCCGAACCCGGGGGCCGGGATAGGAGTTGACGACCATCGCCGAGCCGAGCGCAGGGTTGAACTCGGGGTCGCCGCGGACAGCGATGCCGTACTCGACCTCCGTGCCGATGACCTTGCGGATTGCCACGGTCAGTACCTCCGGTTCACAGGTACTGCCCTGTGGAGACCCGCTCGATCATGCGGCTCTCGGAATCTCCCTCGACGAGGGTCCGGACGTAGACGATGCGCTCGCCCTTCTTCCCGGAGATCTTGGCCCAGTCGTCGGGGTTGGTCGTGTTGGGCAAATCCTCGTGCTCGCGGAACTCTTGCTTGATCGCCGTGAGGAGGTCCTCGGTGCGCACACCACGCGAACCGCCGCCGATCTCTCGCTTGATGGCGTCCTTCTTCGCCCGGCGCACGATGTTCTCGATCATCGCCCCGGAGGCGAAGTCCTTGAAGAAGAGGATCTCACGGTCGCCATTGGCGTAGGTGACCTCGAGGAAGCGATTCTCGTCCGTCTCGGCGTACATCGTGTCGACGGTGACGCCGATCATCTTCTGGATCAACGCCTCCGTGTCGCCGCCGACTTCCCGGAGCTCGGTCTCGTCCAGGGGGACGGCGTCGTTCAAGTAGATGCCGAAGATCTGGCGGGCGGCAGACGGGTCCGGCCGGTTGATCTTGATCTTCACGTCCAGGCGCCCGGGTCGGAGGATCGCCGGGTCGATCAGGTCCTCCCGGTTCGAGGCGCCGATGACGATGACGTTCTTGAGCGACTCGACGCCATCGAGCTCGGACAGGAGCTGGGGGACGATGGTCGACTCCACGTCGGAGCTGATCCCCGAGCCCCGGGTCCGGAACAAGGAATCCATCTCGTCGAAGAAGACGATCACGGGAACGCCCTCGTCGGACTTCTCCTTGGCCCGCTGGAAGATCAGCCGGATCTGACGCTCGGTCTCGCCGACCCACTTGTTCAAGAGCTCCGGGCCTTTGACGTTGAGGAAGTAGCTACGGACATCGGGGCGGCCGGTGCGCTCGGCGACGGCGCTCGCCAGGCTGTTGGCGACCGCCTTGGCGATGAGGGTCTTGCCGCATCCCGGCGGCCCGTACAGGAGGACACCCTTGGGCGGCACCAGGCCGTAGTCGTGGAACAGTTCCTTGTGGATGAATGGCAACTCGACGGCATCGCGGATCGCCTCGATCTGGTCCGCCAGACCACCGACCTGCTCGTAGGTGACGTCGGGCACCTCCTCGAGGACGAGTTCCTCGACCTCGGGGCGGGCGAGCTTCTCGAACACCAAGCCCGACCGGGGGTCGATGCGGACGAAGTCGCCCGGCCGGAAGTGCTTGTCCTTCATCGTGTCGGCGAGCTCCACGACCTGTTCTTCGTCGGCGTGGGCGATCACCACCACCCGGCCGTCCTCCAGCTTCTCGCGGACGCGCACCACCTCGCCGGACCGCTCGAAGCCACGGACGTCGACCACGTTGTAGCTCTCGTTGAGGAGCACTTCCTGGCCGATCGAGAGCTGCTTGACCTCGATCGTCGGCTGGGCCGCCACGCGCAGCTTGCGGTTGCCGGTCATCACGTCGAGGGTGCCGTCCTCGTTGACCTGGAGGACGGTGCCGAAGTTGTTCGGCGGTGTGGTCAGCTTCTCGACCTCGGCCCGCAACACGCTGAGCTGCTCACGGGCTTCCTCGAGAACCGTGGCCAGCTTGTCGTTCTGGGATCGGAGGCGGTCGATCGTGCGGTGCGCCTCCGTGAGCTCTCGTTCGAGCCGGGCCACATCTCGGTCCTGGGGCTCCCGGAGACGACGGCGAAGCTGAGCCACCTCTTCTTCGAGAGCCGCAATCGTGCGACGCAGTTCCATCGCTTCGCCTGGCTCGCTCGGTCGGCTCATGGCCCTATCTCCAATCCGGTAGCCTCCGCGCAGTATACGGAGCGTTTCTATTTGTCTCAGGACCTCTTTATTCGACCCTCTCTAGGACGACCTGTACCGGTGCCTGGACACTGTCACTACTATGCATTTCCCGGTTACCTACTCGTAAAACCCCCGCACCTGCAGGAGCGCAGCCACGATGAAGGTTTGGATCGATCAGGACCTCTGCACCGGCGACGGCCTGTGCGAAGAGATCGCCCCTGACGTTTTCGTCTTGCTCGACGACGGCCTCGCCTACGTGCGCGAGGGCGACAAGATCTACGCCGAGGAGAAGGGCA
>DATGOV010000034.1:0-40504 GCA_035305585.1 Acidimicrobiia bacterium
GGCCGAGGCCCTCGCCTCCGGCCAGGTGACCGAGTTGATCACGATCCATCGCAACACCGACGCTGCCGGCCAGCTGTCCGACATCCGTGACCTGATCGCCGCCGGCGTGGATGCCATCGTGTTCAACCCGAACGACCCCGACGCCCTCAACCCGGCCCTCGAGGAGGCGGCCGCCGCCGGCATCATCACGGTGTCCGTCGACGCGTACGTCACCCACGAAGGCACCTACAACCTGTACAACAACCAGGTGCAGTACGCCTACCTCGGCGCCAAGTGGCTGTTCGAGCAGCTGGGCGGTGAGGGTGTCGTCTACTACATGCGGGGCTTCGCCGGCCACCCGGCCGACAACGACCGCCACATCGGCTTCAACATGGCGTTGGAGGAGTACCCGGACATCGAGGTCGTCCCCGGGCCCGAGGGTGTCCACACCGGTTGGGACCCGGCCACCACCACGCAGCTGATCAACGAGTTCATCGCCTCCGGCCAGTACGAGGGCATCGACGGCATCTGGACGTCCGGCATGGACTCCCAGGTGGTGGATGCCATCGCCGACGCCGGACTCGATTTCGTGCCGATCGTCGGTGCCGACCTCGGTGCGTTCGTGCAGCAGTTGCTAGACGAGGAAGGCTATCCCGGCTTGGCTGGTGCGGCGGTCACCAACACGGCTGCCGTCGGCGGTGCCGGCGTCAACCTCGCCCTCAAGCTGCTGAACGGTGAGACCGTCGAGACCGCGGCGGACGCCGAGCAACCCAACACGGTCCTGCTCGACCCGGTGCTCGCCGACAACGTCTCCGACGACGGCCGCGCCACGCTCGAGTCCTGGCTGGTCGACGGCCTCGACCCGCTGTGGCCCCTCGGTCTCCAGATCGAAGGATGGACGAGCTACACGCCCGAGCAGGCCATCGCCTGCCAGGGCCCCGGCGCCTGATCAGACGCTGAACCGGAAAGGGGGCTGCCGACCGCCGGCAGCCCCCTTCTTTCCCAGCACCGATCGCCACCCCGATGACAACGACCACCACCGACTACCTGCTCAACGCCCAGGACATCTCGAAGCACTACGGCGCCGTCGTCGCCCTTCGGTCCGCCTCTCTGGCGGTTCGCCCCGGCGAGGTGCACGCCCTGATGGGGGCCAACGGCGCCGGCAAGAGCACTCTCGTCAAGATCCTGACCGGAGCCGTGCGCCCCGACGCCGGCACCATCACCGTCCGGGGAAGGGAGCGGACCGCCCATTCGCCCGCCGAGGCTCGGCGCGGCGGCCTGGTGTCCGTCTACCAGGAGCCGGCCCTCATCCCCGATCTCGACATCCTCTCCAATCTGCGACTCACCGAGACACCGATCGAGCCTTTCCGTCATTGGCTCGCGGAGCTGGGACTGCCCGATCTCGACCTCTCCGCCATGGCCCGCGGTGTGCCGCTGGCGTCGCTGCGCATCATCGACCTGGCCCGAGCCCTGGCGATCGAACCCGATGTCTTGATGCTCGACGAGATGACCGCCGCCCTCCCCGCCAACCTCACCGAACGGGTGCTGGAGGTCCTCAACCAGATGCGGGGCGGCGACAGGAGCGTGATCTTCATCTCCCACCGCATGACAGAGATCGGCTCGGTGTGCGACCGGGCCACGGTCCTGCGAGAGGGCGAGACGGTGGGAATCGTCGATGTCGGCGAGGGGTCCGCCGAGCGCATCGTGGAACTGATGCTGGGCGAGGCGGTCGATCAGCAGGAGGCGCTCGCCGAGCGGCACGTCGTCGCACCGGAACGACGGAGGCACACGCCTCGGGTCTCGGTCCGCAACCTGTCCCTCAACACCCGCCTCAGCGACGTCTCCTTCGACCTCTACGAGGGAGAGGTCCTCGGCGTCGTCGCCCTGGAAGGACAGGGCCAGGACGAGTTGTTCGACGTGTTGTCCGGCTGGGAACGACCCGAGGGCGGCGAGATCTACGTCAACGGCAACCCCGTTTCGTTCCGCCACCCGGCAGACGCCATCCGCGCCGGCCTGGTCTACGTGCCCGCCGACCGCGCCGAGGCGCTCCTGATGCAACGCTCGGTGCGCGAGAACATCGCCCTCCCCTTCTCGAGCCGTGTCCCGCGATGGGGCTGGATCCGCAAGCGGAGGGAACACGACACGGTGTCGAAGTCCATCGAGAAGCTCCAGATCGACACGCGCGCCCAAGGAGAGGTACGCCGCCTGTCCGGCGGCAATCAGCAGAAGGTGACGATCGCCCGCTGGGTCGCCTCCGGGGTCGAGACCCTGCTCTGTTTCGACCCGACCCGAGGAATCGACATCCGCACGAAGAACCAGATCTATGTGCTGCTACGCGAGTTGGCCGACTCCGGAGCCGCCATCCTCTTGTACACGTCGGAACTCAGCGAGATCCCGCTCGTCTGCGATCGCGCCATCGTCATCTTCGGCGGCGAGGTCGTCGGCGAAGTGGACGCCCGAAACGCCGACGAGCCGACTCTCCTCAAGGCCGCCCACAACATCGGCTCCGACATCGAGATCGCCGAGGCGGTGGAAGAGACCTCGACGGTGGAGCTCGATCCGGGCTCCCGCGGGCCCGGGGAGACGGCGCTGTGAGCGCGGCGGTGACTACTCGGCCCGAAGCCGCGTCGGGCTGGGCGACGGCGCTCGGCTCCGCCTTGCGCCGCAGCGGATGGACGCTCAGCCTGCTCGGCATCCTGGCCGTCCTCCTCGTCATCACAAAGACGATCCAGCCGACCTTCGGCGCGGCGGGAATCCAGGGACTCGCCATCTCGGTCATGCCTCTCGCCCTGGCATCGGTGGCCCAGGCCGTGGTGGTGATCGCCCGGGGGATCGACCTGTCGGTCGGCTCCATGATGGCGCTCACCAGCGTCGTGTCCGCGGCGCTGATGGAGGGCCGCAGCGAGGGCTTCGCCGTATGGGTCGTGATCGGCACCCTGGTCCTGGGCTTGGCCCTGGGAGCGGTCAACGGAGCACTCGTGGTCGGGACCCGGGTACCGGACATCGTCGTCACCCTGGCGATGCTCTTCGTGTGGGCCGGCTGTGCTCTCCTCGTCATGGAGACACCGGGCGGGGCCTCGGCGCAGTGGCTGCGCGGCCTCACCAGCGGGCCCCTCGTCAGCACCTGGGTCCCCAAAGCCGCAGTGGTGATGCTCCTCATCGTCGCCGTCGTGTGGATACCGATCCGCCGGTCGCGGCTGGGGCTGTCGTTGTACGCCATCGGGAGCGACCCGCTGGCGGCCTTCCGCAGCGGCGTCTCGGTCGGGCGGACGAAGATCTTCGCCTACATGCTCACCGGCTTGTTCTCGGCCGTGGCCGGGCTCAGCCTCACCGCCACCACCGGCATCGCCACCCCGGTCCCGGGCCCCTATACGCTGATGAGCGTGGCCGCCGTCGTGCTCGGCGGCGTCGCCCTGAGCGGCGGAAAGGGAGGGGTGTTCGGCCCGATCGTGGCCGTGGTGATCCTCTCGCTGCTGCGCACGATGATGACCTTCCTCAACGTGAACACGAACCTGGCCACCGTGGTCCAGGGCGCCATCCTCGTCGGCGTGGTCATGGTGGGAAGCCTCATCCAGCTGCGGAGGAGCCGACGATGAGCGTCGCCGATACCGCCGACACGCGCCGGAACTGGCTGCGGCCCTCGGCTTGGGCGAACGTGTTCCGCGAGCGTCCGATCATCCCGCTCCTCGTGATCCTGGTGCTGCTGGTGATCCTCAGCGAGTTGATCCGGCCCGGGATCGTGAGCCCCAACTGGGCGGCAGTGATGGTGCGCGCCGCCATCCCTCTCGCCATCCTCGCCGCTTGCCAGACGATGACCATGCTCACCGGCGGCATCGACCTCTCTGTGGCGGCCATCGCCTCGATGTCCGGGTTCGTGGTGGCCACACTGGTCAACGGCCCCGGGCTCTGGGTCGGGATCGCCGTGGCGTTGGCGGCGGCTGCGGTGGCCGGCCTCATCAACGGGATCGGCGTGGGCGTGTTCCGGGTCCATCCTCTGATCATGACGCTCGGCATGAGCCTCGTGGTCCTCGGCCTCTCCAACGTGTGGCAACTCGAGATGGTGCAGACCGGAGCGGGAGTGCCCGACCTGTTCCGCCGGCTCGGGGCCAGCATGATCGGAGGCGTCGTCCCGCTCAGCTTGGTGGTGTTCGTCCCGGTCGCCGCCTGGGTGCTGGTCACCCTGAACCGCACGGGCTACGGCCGGCTGCTGTACGCCATCGGCGACAACCCGGTGGCGTCGCGCCTCGCCGGCGTGAAGGCATGGCAGGTCCTGATCGTCCTCTACGTGATCTCGGCCGTCCTGGCCGGCATAGCCGGGTTCCTGTATTCGGGCCTGACGAACGTCGCCAGCGTCACTCTCGTCGATTCCGCTCTCCTCCCCTCGGTGGCGGCGGCGGTGATCGGAGGGACGTCCATCCTCGGCGGGCGCGGCGGGTACGGGGGGACGATCATCGGTGCCCTGATCCTCACGGTGATCTCGTCGCTCCTAAGTTCGCTCGGCTACCCCGAAGCCGTCCGCCAGATCCTCTTCGGCTCGATGATCGTGTTCGTCGCCGCCGCCTACGCCCGGGTGACGAACGAGACCTGATCGGTTGACCGGTGCCACGCCGGCCAAGTAGGGTCATCCTCGATAATCGATCATTTCGACGGAGGAGCGATGGGGCACCTGGAGCGGTTCGATTTGACCGGGCGCGTGGCAATGATCCCCGGAGGCAACGGCGCCATCGGTGCCGCTCTGGCGGCCGGGCTCACCGAAGCAGGGGCGGCGGTGACCATCGTCGGTCGCACCGTCCAGACGGTGGAGGGCGTCACCCAGTCACTCGTCTCGGGTGGAGCCCAGGCCCACGGCGTCGTCGGGGACATGACCTCGGAGGAAGACGCCCAACGCGCCGTCGACGAGACGCTCGAGCGGTTCGGGCAGGTCGACATCGTCGTCAACTCCGTCGGCGGGGGCGCCGGCAAGGTCCTCCATGCCGCCCACGAGTACCCCCGCGACGACTGGGACTGGATCTTCGAGCTGAACGTCCGCAGCACGATCCTCCCCACCCAGGCCGCGGTCCGAGCGATGATCGACGGCGGACGCGGCGGCCGGGTGCTGAACATCTCCTCGGTCCGCGGCCAACTGGGAATCGACGCCGGGTACTCCGCCTACGTGGCCGCCAAGGGGGCGATCGACTCCCTGACCCGGCAATGGGCCACCGAGTGGGCGAAGTACGGGATCACAGTGAACGCCATCTCCCCCACCTTCGTGGACACCCCCCAAGTGGCGATGCTCCTCGACGACCCCGACTTCAAAGCCGGCATCGTCGACCGGATCCCGTTGCGACGCGTCGGCGAGACAGATGACCTGATCGGAGCCACGCTCCTGTTCTGCTCCGACGCCTCGTCGTTCATCACCGGACAGATACTGACGATCGACGGCGGTCTCACGGCGACCCAGTGACCCGAGGAGCCCAGATGCAACGAGTGACCGACAGGGTCTTCACGAACACGACGCTGCGAGGGTGCAACCCCAGCTACGTGGTGACCTCCGACGGCGTGGTCGTCGTCGACACGCCCCAGTTGCCGACCCGGGCCGTCGCCATGCGGGAGGAAGCCGAGTCGCACGGCCCGATCCGGTACGTGATCAACACCGAGCACCACGTCGACCACATCTTCGGGAACTACTACTTCAAGGGTGCCGGTCTCGTCGTCCACCATCGGGGTGTCTACGACAACTTCATGGTCCCCACTCCCGACCTCGACCCCTACGCCTACGCCCTGGAGGCGATCCCCACCGACGACCCCGACGCGGAATCGATCGTTCCCGACCGGGACACCTACTACGCCGACCCGAACAACGGCGACATCGTCTTCACCGGGGACCTGACCCTCCACGTCGGGGATCGGACCTTCCACCTCCTCCACACCCCCGGGCACACGCCCGGCCAAGTGGCGGTCTATGTTCCCGAGGAGCGGGTCGTGTTCACCGGCGACACGGTGTTCAAAGACTGCCAGACCTGGCTGATGACCTCCGACGTCGACCAGTGGCTCGGAGCCCTGGAACGGATCTCCCAACTCGAGGTCGATCATCTCGTCCCGGGTCATGGCGAGGTGACGGACCTCTCCTACCTGGCGGTGCAGCGATCCGTCCTCCTCGAATGGAAGGCAGCGGTCGCCTCGGCGGTGGCCCAGGGCTGGAGCCGGGAGGAGACCATCGAACGGGTCCACTTCCGGGATCGGTATCCCGTCGACATCGGCCAGGGCTACATGATGGACCACATCCAGACGCTGAACGCCGCCTCCCTGTACGACAAGCTCACCCAGGGGTGATGGGCAGGCCTGGCGTGCCGACCGCATGAGCGACTACCACCTCCACCTCCATCCCCACACCCATCGCCCCAGCTCGGACGCTCCCCCGCCCGGCGAGTACCCGCCGGGCTACATCGACAGATACGTCGAAGCTGCCCTGGAGCGGGGCGTGACCGAACTGGGTTTCACCGAGCACTTCTACCGATGCGTCGAGTCGGAACCGGTGCTGGGGGAATGGTGGGAGTCGGAGCCGAACTCCGATCTACGGGCCGGGGCCATCGATCTGGTGCGCCAAGAGCGCAACCTGTCGCTCGACAGGTACGTCGAGGTGGTCCTCGACGCCAAGGACCGCGGATTGCCGGTCAAGCTGGGGCTGGAGGTGGATTTCCAACCCGGTACCGAGGAGGCGGTCCTCGACCTGTTGGCCGACTACCCATGGGACTACCTCATCGGCTCCGTCCACTGGATCGGCGCCTGGTCGTTCGACCGGTTCCTCGTCGCCGAGGAATTCGGCCGCAGAGGCGTACGCACGGTGTACGAGCAGTACTTCGCCCTGGAGGCGCAGCTCGCCGGATCGGGGATGGTCGACGTGCTGGCCCACGCCGACATCATCAAGCGCAACGGCTATCGACCCGACGGGCCCATCGACGACCTGTACGCGCCCGTCGTCGAGGGCGCGGTCGCCACCGGCACCGCAGTGGAGATCTCGAGCGCGGGACTGAGCCGAGCCGCCGCCGAGGTGTACCCGGGACCGCGCTTCCTGCGCATGTTCCACGACGCCGGCGTGCCGATCACCCTCGCCTCCGACGCCCACGTCCCCGCCGATGCCGGCTGGGGCCATGCCGAGGTGGTGACCGCAGCCCGTGAAGCGGGCTACACGCACCGGCTCAGATTCGAGGATCGGAGGCGTTCGTACGTCCCCCTGCAGGAGCCGCCGGCTTCGGTCAGCGTCGAGAAGCCCCGGACGGTGTGACCCCGGCGCGACTCATCGCCCGCCATATCCGCTCCGGTGTCAGCGGCAGGTCTCGGATCACGACGCCCGTGGCTTCGCTCACCGCCGAGGCGACAGCGGCTGCGACGCACAAGAGGCCTCCCTCCCCCACACCTTTGGCGCCGTAGGGACCGGGTCCGTCTTCGTTCTCGACGATGACCGACTCGAGATCGAGGGGGAGGTCCTTCGTGGTCGGGATCCGGTAGTCGAGCGCCCCGAGGTTGGCGATCCTCCCGTGCTCGTCGAGCACCAAGTGCTCCATCAGCGTGTGCCCCAGGCCCATGATCGCCGCACCTTCGTCCTGGCTCTCGACCTGCAGGGGGTTGATCGCCTTCCCGACGTCGCCGACCGTGACGTGCTTGTGGATCAGGACCTCGCCGGTGAGGCGGTCGACTTCCAACTCCACTGCGGTGCAGTTGAACTCGTAGAACCACGGTCGGCCCCCGATCGGATGGCTGGGATCGGCCTCGCCCCGCATCGACGCGACGGCGATGAGCTCGCCTCCCACGGGGCCGAGCCCTTCCTGTACCACCTCGACGATTCCCTTCTCTTCGCCGTCGGGGAACGTGACCATGCCCCGGTCGACGCCGATGTCGTCCGGCGGGAGACCGCGGAGTCGGGCGGCGATGGAGCGGACCTGGTCCTTGAGGTCGGCGCAGCCGCGCATGACCGAGCTGCCCATGAAGACGGTCGAACGACTGGCTGAGGTGGAGTAGTCGAACGGGGCAGCGGCGGTGTCTCCCATCACGATGGTGACGGCGTCGGGCGGCACCCCCAGCTCGTCCGACACGATCTGGGTGAGGATCGTCCGCGCCCCTTGACCCATGTCCGACGTGCCGACGAGGACGAGAACGCTCCCGTCGTACAAGAACCTGACGATCGAATATGCCGCCCCGGCGGTCGCCGAGGACTTGATGCCGACCGCCAGCCCCCTGGCCCGACCTTCGGGGAGGGGCCCGCTCCAGCCGATGGCGTCCACCGCCTTCTGCACGGACTCGAACCAGTCGCCGTCGGCCGGGGTGTCGTTCGGGACGATCTCCTCACCCTTGCGAGCCAGGTTGCGGAGACGGATCTCCAGCCGGTCGAGGCCGAGCCGGCGAGCCGCCTCGTCCATCTGTTGTTCGAGCGCCCAGGTGAACTGGGGGGTTCCGAACCCGCGCATCGCCGTGCTCGGCGGGGTGTGCGAGTGCAGCGCTCGGGCGAGAATGCGGGCATTGGGGACCCGATACGGCCCGGCGGCGAGGTGACTGCTCTTCGATATCACCCGTTCCGAGATGTCGACGTATGCGCCCATGAGGAAGTCGGCCCCTATGTCCTGGAACCTGAGCCTGCCGTCGGAATCGAATCCGGTGCGGATCCTCACCTCGGCCGAGTTCCTGCGGACGGCCTGGAACGTCTCCTCCAGCGTCAACACCAGCCGGCAGGGGCGCCCGCTGGCCATCGACATGAACGCCAGGAGGGGCTCGAACTTCGGGTAGCCCTTGCCGCCGAACGCACCCCCCGGATCGGGGGCGATCACTCTCACCTTCGACCAGGGCAGGCCCAGCACACGCGCCATGACCCGCTGGAGGATGTAGGGATGCTGGATCGAGCTCCACACGATCACCCCGGATTCATCGCTGGAGACGGCGAAGCCGTGGGGCTCGATGGCGAAGTGGGTGACCATCGGGAACGTGTAGGTGTTCTCGATCACGAGGTCGGCGGTGGCGGCGTCGACGTCGCCCCAGGCGTATCGGAACTCGCGGCGGATGTTGGTGTCGGCCAGCGGATCGCCGGGCCGCAGGTCGGGGTCGACCACCAGCGGCGCCGCGGGATCGAGGGCCCCCCTCACGTCGAGGACGGGAGGCAGTTCCTCGTAGTCGACGGTGACGAGACCGGCGGCTTCCCGCGCCGCGTCGAGGGTGTCGGCTGCGACCGCGGCAACCGGCTCGCCGTGGAACTTGGTCTCTCCCACGGCCAGCACCGGACGGTCGTCGTAGTGGACGCCGTAGCGGGGCATCGGGTCGGGCAGATCGGCGGCGGTGAAGACCGCCCGCACCCCAGGGACCCTGGCGGCTTCGGAGGTGTCGATGCCGACGATCCGGGCGCGGGCACAGGGCAGGGTCACGAGCTTCACGTGGAGGGCGTCCTCCAGACGGAGGTCGGCGATGTAGCGCTGGCGCCCGGTGACTCGGTCGAAGCCGCCGACCCGGCCGGCGGGGGGGCCGACGTTGGGAATGCTCACGGCCCCGACCCCGCGGCGCGCTGCACGGCCCTCACGATCCGCTTGTACCCTGCGCAACGGCACAGGTTGCCGGAGAGGGCCTCACGGATCTCTGCTTCGGTGGGCCGCTCGTTGTGCTCGAGGAGGTATGCGGCGGCCATGACCATGCCCGGTATGCAGAACCCGCATTGGACTGCCCCCTCCTCGATGAACGCGCTCTGCAACGGGCTGAGCTCTCCCTCCCCCGCCAGGCCTTCGATGGTCGTGATCTCCCCTCCGTCCGCTTCCACGGCCAGGACGAGGCAGGAGTTCACTGCCTTTCCGTCCATCCAGACGGTGCAGGCGCCACACTCGCCTTCCGCGCAACACTCCTTCGTCCCGATCAGATCGAGGTCGTTGCGGAGGACGTCGAGCAGCGAGTGGTGGGCGGCTGTGTCGAGGACGTGACGCTGCCCGTTGACGTCCAGCGAGATCGTCATCGTCTGCCGATTCATGACCGAGCCCCCGCTTGCGCTCGCGCCTCGGCGAGTGTTTTCTGCGCGAGGACCTCGAGCATCGCCCGGCGGTAGTCGGCGCCGGCGCGGACGTCGGAGATGGGGGTGGCGGCTTCCATCATCTCCGAGATTCGACTCGAGGTCGCCTCTTCGGGGGCCGCAGGGTCGGCCAGCGTGCCGGTGGTGTCCTCCACCACGAGTGGACGGGGGCCGGCGGCCCCGAGCGCGAACCGCACGGTGCCGTCGGAATCCACGCCGCAACAGACGCTCACCGTGGCGAGGTCTACCCCTCTCCGGCGGGTGAGCCGGGCGAATGCGGCGGAGCACATCGATGGAGGGAGCACGAGGCGGACCACGAGCTCGTCCGCGGCGAGGGCCGTGCGCCCGGGCCCCAGGAAGAACTCGGCGAGCGGAATCGTCCGCTCACCGCCCGGCCCGAAGACGACCACGGAGGCGCCGTAGACGAGAAGAGGCGGAGCGGTGTCGGCCGCCGGGGAAGCGTTGCAGATGTTGCCGACCAGGGTCGCCCGGTTGCGGATCTGGATCGAGCCGACCGCCGACGCCGCCGCGACCAGAGCCGGGTAGTCCGCGCGGACCACGGGATGGGCGACGATGTCGGAGATGGGAGTGCCGGCGGAGATCTCGACGGCCTCCCCGACCCGCTCGATCGCCGGCGCCAGATCCTCGATCCCCTTGAGGTCGACGACACGATCGGCCGAGATCTTTCCCTTGCGCAATCCGACGAGCAGATCGGTGCCTCCCGCCAGAGGACGGCCCCCGCCGGCGATGAGTTCCAGGGCTTCGGGCAGCGAACGCGGACGGGCGTATCCGAACACGATCAGGCTGTGACCGGGCGCGACTGGAGGAGGTAGAGCGTTCCGTGCTCGAACGCCCACTCCACGTCCTGGGGGCCGCCGAAGATCTCCTCGGCTCGCAGTCCCAGCCCGACCAGTTGGGACAGCTCAGATTCGTCCAGCACCGGGCCCACGGCCTGCTCTGCGGGCAGCTCCACCTCCTCGGTCCCTCCGTCGGGCCGGCGCACGACCATCCTGTCCTGGCGGGACGGCTGCACCTTCTTCAGGCGGCCGTCGCGGGTGACCAGATACTGGTCGGGGATCACCGTCCCCGCCACGACGGCCTCTCCGAGGCCCCATGCCGCTTCGATGAGCATCTGATCCCGGCGGCGCCGCACCGGGTCGACCGTGAACATCACGCCGGCCTTGTCGGCGTCGAGTTGGCGCTGGACGACGACCGCCATACCGAGATCCCGGAGCGAGCCCTTGACCCGGCGGTAGAAGAGAGCACGGGTTCCGAAGAACGAGGCCCAACACCGGCTCACGAAATGCAGCACCTGCTCGGCTCCTCTCACATTGAGGTAGGTGTCCTGTTGGCCGGCATAGCTGGCGGTTGCACCGTCCTCGGCGCATGCACTGGATCGGACAGCCACGCCGCTTCCCTGGTCGAGGCGCAGGTAGGCGTCGCAGATGGCGTCGGCCAGCGACCCGGTGATGGGCGAGCCGAGAACCAGGTCCCGCAGCCGCTCGGAGGCGGCCGCGCACTCGTCCTCGCTCCCGATCGATGAGAGGATCGAGAGCATCTCGTCGGCGAGCCCGGATCGGCGAAGCATCCGGTCGAGCGCCCCGGCAGGCACGAGGAACCCCGGCGGGACGGGTAGCCCCAGGGCAGTCATCGACGCCAGGCTGGCGCCCTTCCCCCCGGCGATCTCGACTCTTCGGGAATCGGCGTGATCGAACCACAGGACGGCGTCGGCCTGTCGTGTCGTCACGAGGCGGCCCCTTCCTCGTCCCGTTCGTTGGCGAAGTGGGACAGGATGCTCTCCTCGGCCTCCTTGGCGTGGGCGCGCATCACCTCGGCCACCTTCTCGGGGTCGCGAGATTCCAGGGCCTCGACGATCGCCAGATGACGGCGGCCGAGCCAGCCGAGATCCGCTCCCGAGACGGCGGCGGTGTAGTAGGTGCGCGCCATCGGCTCGAGCAACGACCACACCCAGAGAAGCGACCGATTGCCCGACGCTTCCATGATCCGCTGGTGGAAGGTCGTGTTGTGGAGAGCGTGAGCGTGGGTGTCGTGGGCGGCAGCGGCCCGGTCCATGGCATCTATCAGCCTCCGCAGCTCGACGAGGTCCTCGTCGGTGATCCGCTCGACTGCCCACCGGGCACCGAGGGCCTCTAGCTCCCCCCGCAGCGTCATCGCCTCCGCCAGCTCATCGGGGCTCGGCCGGCGCACGAACGCCCCTCGGTACGGCTCGACCTGCACGATGCCGACGCTGGCGAGATCACGCAGCGCCTCTCGCACCGGCGCCTGGCTGACTCCCAATCGGCGGGCGATTCGGGTTTCCACGATACGTGAGCCGGGCGGCAGCTCACCCTCCATGATCCACTGGAGGAGGCGGTCTTTGATCTGGACGGAGAGGACCTCGCGATTGAGGTCCTCACGCTCGTAGTCCTCGCTTTCGGTGTCGTTGCGTTCTGCAGTCATGTGGTGAACAGGTCGCTGGTGGGGACTTCGCGCTCTTCGTGCTCGGCGCTCAGGACCTCGACCACGCCGGTTGCTCCGTTGACCCGCAGCTTGTCTCCCGACTTGATCCTCGAGGTGGCGACAGACGTGCCGATGACGGCCGGTATCCCGAACTCGCGGGCGAGGACGGCGGGATGTGACGCGGTGCCGCCGGCATCGGTGACGAGCCCCGAGATCTTCGTGAAGAGCACCACCCATGCCGGGTTCGTCATCTGGCAAACGAGGATGTCCCCCTTCTCCACCTGGTCGAACTCGTCCACCGAGAGAACGACCTTGGCGGTGCCGGTGACCACCCCGGGCGAGGCGGCAAGACCGTTGACCTGGTCCTCAGCTTCCGGCTGCTCCATGTACAGCCGTTCCGGGAAGCCCCATAGCCCGAGGTACGGGAACGAGAGCGCCGCCTCGGTGGCCGTGCCGATCCAGTCGCGGGGCCGAATGTCGTACGCCTCCTCCCGTTCGTCCTTCCGCTGCGACACGACACTGCGGGCGTCGAAGTTCGCCGGATCGGCCATGAAGCGGCGCAGCTCGTTGTAGCGCAGGTAGATCACGTCGTCGGGCTCGTCGAGATGGCCGTCTACGACGAGCTTCTTGCCGATGCAGATCAGCACCACGCGCAGGTGGGCGTTGGTCCCTTGATCGATGTAGAAGTGATGGTCGGGCGTGAGGGGGGCCATCTTCAGGTTGATCTCGTTCGCCGCTCGCAGTCTTTCGAGTGGCTCGCCCTCGAGGCCTTCGAGGAGTTTTCGGGATGCCTCTTCGATGTCCTTTCGGAGTTCCTCCACCCGAGCCGGGTAGTCGTAGTCGGTCTCGATGTAGCCCTTGATGACCTCGAGGATGGGCTCGGGCCGTTCGAAGCGGGTGGGGAAGATGAACTCGTGGCTCCAGACCGCATGCCAGCCGAACTCACGCTGATAGGGGCGGAGCCGCTCGTCGATGAAGCGGCGACCGCGCTCGGACGCTTCGAGCGCCGCCATCACGTCGACACCCGTCTCCCGAGCGAAGATCGCCGACAACTCCTCGTCGGCAACGATCTCCTCCTTCATCGTCCAGAGCGCCTCGATCGAGTCCCAGTTGCGGTCCTTGGCCGAATTCTGGAGCCGCCCCAGCAGATCGGGATCGACGTCGCCTTTCACCTCCCGCAGGGTGGCTTCGAGATTCAAGGTGGCGGACAACTGGGCGAAGTTGAGCATCCAGTGGATCTTCCAATGGCGATCGTGGATGTCGATGGCGTCCTCGAGGATCGTCGCCCACTCCATCAGGGGGATGTTCTGCCAGTCGTCGATCTTCTCCTCGAGGTAGGCGAAGTTGCGCTTCATCTCCGGAACCAGGCGGTTCTCCCACCAGTCGGCGAAGTTCAGCCCGTACACGGGGAGAACAGCATTCAGGTAGGCGCCCATCTCGGACGCGAAGTCGGGGTCGTCCTTGGGAACCCGGGGCACGTACCTGTAGCCGTACTCCATGGCATCGACCCGGACATCGGGATCGGCCGGGATGGCTGCCGTGTACAGGTAGCCGTTGACGTTCTTGGCGATCCAATCGACTGCGAACGGGGTGCCGAACCGCCGGAACATGTGGTCGCAGGTGAGCCACCACCCACCGATGTCGAAGTACATGGGCGACAGGGGCTGGGGGCAATGGAGATCGTCGAAGAACCAGAAGAGCTTCTTCTCCTCCTCCGACTCCCACTCTATCGGGAAAGTCTCGTCTCCCAGGAACTGCTCGATCACACCGCTGTTGTCGGCCACGGCGTCCTCCTCTCCAGCTCGCGCCTCTCCGTCCAGGGTGCCCTATCTTCGATAATCGATTACCCGTCGCACCTTAGAACTCGGCCCGGACCCCGTCAACAGGTTCACCCGGCCGACGACGCCTCGTAGATCGTCACGGCTCCCGCTATCCCTTTGAGGGGGAAACGACCGACCTCTGCCAGGTGGACCCCCTCCATCGAGTCGTCGGCCGCACCCTCCCCCACGAAGACTCGCCCCGGGCCCGCTTCGGACGCGATCCGGGCGGCGAGCTTGACGGTCCGTCCGAAGTAGTCGCCTTCCTCGTAGAGCATCGGTCCCGCCTCGACGCCGACGTGGGCCGGGGGCAGGGCGCGCGCGGCTGCCCCTTCGACGATCGCCAGGGCGGCATGGACGGCGGCGGTCGGATCCGGAAGGTGGAGCAGGACGCCGTCGCCGAGCATCTTCACCACCTGGCCTCCATGTTGGGCGGCGACCTCCGTCGCCATCTCGGCGAGGCTCAGAGCCACGTCGGCGGCGACGCGATCGCCCGACCGCTCGGTGAGCTCGGTGAATCCCGACAAGTCCGCGAAAACGGCCGCTTCGACCCCCCGGGGCGATCGCGCCCTGACCCCGGCGAGCTCCAAGGCGGTTTCGATGTGCTCGAACTGATGGGCGACCGAGAAGTTGTCCGCGTGACGGCGAAACAGCCATCCGAGGATGTCCTCGCCGGAGCGCCAGATCCGCAGACCCACCTGGCGGAGCGCCTCCTCGTAGGCCTGGTTGTCGGCCAAACCCTGGCTGCGATACCTCGCTTCCACCGTCGTGTGGAAGTAGTGGGGAAGATGCTGGGCGATCTTTCGGACGCTGTCTCCCCAGAGGCGAGCGAGGCGTACTACGTCGTCGACGCCTATCCCCGCCTCGAACAGCACCCCGAGGCCCCTCAGCGCTTCCAGATCCTCCTCACGCGCCAGCTCGTCGGGCGCAGGTCGGGGCAGCCCCACAGCCAGGTAGAGGCGTTCGAGGACGGCGAACGGGATCCCCATCTCTTCGGCGATGTCGGCGTACGTCGTCTCCGATCGCGGATGCATCCTGGCCGCTGCCTGGAGGTAGCCGAGGGTCAGGTGGCCGCTGCGGAGCCCTTCCGCCACCGCCTCCACCTCGATGCCCGCCGCCTCGAGTTGGCCGACCACGCGCACCCGCATCACATCCTCCTGGGTGAAGCCTCCGTCGCCCGGGCTGACGATCCCCAGCTCCATGAGCCGGGTCACGCGCTCGGCTGACGTGGACCCTCTCCTGGCCAACTCGGATCTGTCGAGCAGATCCGTGTCGGACCCCGTGGCATAGAGGCCCTGGTCGGCAACGAAAGCCTCGTAACACGCCCGGCTGCAGAAGTAGTACGTGGTTCCCTCGTACTCGGCGTGGGCAACCGCATCCTCGGTTTCGATCCTCATCCCGCACACAGGATCGATGGCCATGGGCATGACGCCCCTCCCCTATTCCTCGTCCAGGTCCCCTGCTCCGGCTCTTCCGAGCAGGAACCAGGGTCCATGGTTCCCTTCCCCTTGATCTCGACCTGCCCCCGAGGCTCGAGGGCGTAGGCATCTCTCAGATGACGGTAGGTGCGCTCGGTGACCTGGATGCGTCCGGGCACGCCGTGGGATTCCATGCGGCTGGCGGTGTTCACGGTGTCCCCCCACAGGTCGTAGGCGAACTTGTGCCTGCCGATCACGCCGGCGATGACCGGGCCGGTGTCGATGCCGATCCGAACCGCCATGGGTCGCCCGGCGGCGTCGACCCGCCCGGACACCACGCGGCGCACGTCGAGTGCCATATCGGCCACGGCTGCGGCGTGGCCGGGTCGGGGCTCGGGAAGACCTCCGGCGACCATGTAGGCGTCCCCGATGGTCTTGATCTTCTCCACGCCATGCCGTTCGGCCAACTGGTCGAATGTCGAGAACAGGTCGTCGAGTGAGCCGACCACCTCCTGGGGCGTGGCCTGCTGGCTGCTCTCGGTGAACCCCACCAGATCGGCGAACATGACAGTGACCTCGTCGAAATGGTCGGCGATGACCTTCTCCCGTCGCTTGAGTCGGTCAGCGACGCTGGACGGGAGGACGTTGAGCAGCAGGGACTCCGACCGCTCCTGCTCGGCGAGCAGCAGGCCGTGGGCGCGAACGAGCTCCCGGCGTCCCCGGATCGTCTCCCCGAGGAGCAGCACGGCCGCCAGGAGAGCCGCGTCGGGGATGGCACCCTCGAGGATCAGCACACGCATCTGCTCGGGCAAGTCGGCGACCAGGGCGAAGACGATGGGACTGGTCCCGAACCAGACGGCGAGTACCAGCGCCCACAATCGACGGCCGCCAGCCCAAGCGGAAGCGAGGGACACTGACAAGGGCACCGCGGCGAAGATCCCCGGGTTGTCGAACAGGTTGTAGACCTGGAGGCTGGCAGCAGATGCCAGCAGCACTCCCAGCGGCCATCGTCTCCGAGCCAGGGAGAGAGCCCCGACCAACGGCGACAGAGCGAAGGTGCCGAGCGTGCGTGGCTCACCCTGGGAGGGAGCGACGGCGATGGCGGCAGCCAC
Source organism: Acidimicrobiia bacterium (assembly GCA_035305585.1). Lineage (GTDB taxonomy): Bacteria > Actinomycetota > Acidimicrobiia > Spongiisociales > ZC4RG35 > ZC4RG17. The sequence goes on from DATGOV010000034.1 coordinate 16,805, forward strand.
CGCTGCGGTCAGGAACATCGCCAGGGCGGTATCGACGATGCTGACGGGGATCGATGGTCTTCGCTCCAGGGACGCAGTATCCCCTCCCGGTGTCGGCTACGTGGAGCGAATGAGCGGACCGAGCTCAGAACGAGAGTCCCATGGGACCGTCGGCGAACACGCGGGGGTCCAGGGTCGTCAGGTCGTCGGCCACCGCCGGCTCGAATCCCATGTGGGCCAAGACGTCCTTTTCGGCGTCGATTCCCTCCGCCATCTCGGTGAGGGTCACCACTCCGTCGATCAGGTCGAAGACGGCCCGTTCGGTGATGTATTTGACCTGTTGGCCCCGTTCGGTGGCCATCCGGCCGCTGAAGCTGATCTCGGTGACGTCTTCCACGAACTTGGAGACCATGCCTTCCTCGATGATCTGCAGTCGCCCGTCCTCGATCGCCACCCGCAACCCTCCCGTCGTGAAGGTCCCCACGTAGCAGATCCGCGGAGTGTGGGCGCTGATGTTGGGAAAACCGCCCGGGCCGCGCAGGCGGTCGTCGAAGCGGTGGACGTTGACGTTGCCCACCCGATCCACCTGGGCGAACGAGAGGCTGGCGATGTCGAGGCCGCCTCCCTCGTAGAAGTCGAACATGTACGGCTGGTCGATCACCGCTTGGTAGTTGAACCCGGCGCCGCCCTCCATGCCCCCCACGGGGACGCCCCCGAAGATGCCCTGCTCCACGGTGAGGACCAGACGGTCGTCGATGCCTTCCTCCCAGGCGATCGCCCCGATGCTCTGGCTGATGCCGAAGCCCAAGTTGCAGATGTCACCGGGACGGAACTCGAGGAGGGCGCGCCGAGCGATCGCCTTGCGGACGTCCAGCGGAAGCGGGGTGCCGCCCGTCGCCGGACGCCGCATCGCTCCGGCGTAGTAGGGCGAAAAGTCGGTGTAGTACGTCTGGGTCTGGTCGGGGTCGAGGTAGGCGATGTCGATCAGTGCGCCTGGCACCACCACGTCGCGGGGTCGGACACTCTTCGCCTGGGCCAGCCGCTTCGCCTGGGCGATGACGATTCCGCCCGAATTGTGGGCGGCCATGGCCATGGCGAGCATCTCTCCGCGGATCGCCTCGTCTTCCATCGTCAGGTTCCCGTCCTCGTCGATCGTCGAGCCGCGAATCACGGCGACATCGATCGGGAACGCCTTGAAGAAGAGCCACTCCTGCCCGTTGAGCTCCACGAGCTCCACCAGGTCCTCGCTCGCGGCGCCTTGCTTCCCTCCCGTCTGACGAGGATCGACGTAGGTGTGGAGACCCACGCTCGTCACGAGACCGGGCCGGCCGGCGGCGATCTCGCGACACAGCAGCGAGAGCACGCCTTGGGGAAACGAATAGGCCTCGATCTGGCCGGATTCGACCAACTGGCCGAGGCGGGGCTCGTTGCCGATGTTGGAACCGATCGTCCGCTTCATCAATCCGGGCAGGGCGAGCTGGGAGAACCCGCGGTCGGCGAAGTCGCCGATGCCCACCACCCGTACTGTCGTCAGATCACGTGGCCGGCCGTCCTGCTCGTAGACCTCGGCCAGCGTGTCTATGAACAGCTGGGGCACGGCGTGGCCCGCCCCCGAGCCTCCGATGATCAGGGTCGCCCCGTCGGCGACCTGGCGGACAGCCTCTTCGACGCTCATCAAGCGCACGACCGACTCCTCACTGACATGCGACCCTCAGCCGAAGTGCTTCGAGGTCCCGGCAAACGTTTTCCGGCAACCTACATGGGACAGTGTCGACGATCAAGTGAACGCGACCGTCACATCGCCCAACCGGTCGAAGACAGCGACATAGCGTCCCCCGGGCGCCACCTGGTGATGGCCGGTGAGCGATCCGGTGAGGACGACCGCCCCGGCTTCGAGCAGCAGACCGCGTCCCGAGAGATGTTCGGCCAGCCAGGCGATGGCTCGCAAGGGCTCGCCCATGACCAGCGAGCCGGTGCCGGCAGCCAGTACCTCGTCTCCGCCACGGAGTTCGACGCCGACTTCGGTCAGCGGCATCACCTCGGCCAGGGGCCGGGGCCGACCGATGACGGCGTAAGCGACCGTCGAGTTGTCGGCGACCCAGTCCACCACGCCGTCGGAGTCGAGAGTGCGATAGTCGATCACCTCGATCCCCGCCGCCACCCGGTGGTCGCCAGCGGCGATGTCGTCGAGGCTCGCCCCCGCGGGGATGGTCTCGCCCACCACGAAAACGAGCTCCGCTTCCACGAGGGGCGCCACCATCGTGGCCCGATCTAGTTCCGCACCCGTGCCCACGACCATGTCGTCGAGGAGGGTGCCGACGATGGGCTCGGCGTCCGGCGACGAGGTCAGACCCATCTTCCAGCCGGCCAATCGCCGGCCGGCCGCCAGCCGGCTGCCGACCACCAGCTCCTGGATTCGGTATGCGTCGTGGAGGCCGGTGTTTGGACGGAGACGGCTGGGGGCGGTGACCGCTTCGGCCCGCTCCCAGGCTCCGGCCAGCATCACGGCGAGATCTTCCAGCTCGAGATCTTCCATCAGTCGATCCCCGCCCGCTGGAGCCCGCCGCTGTAGTCGATGAAGACGGTCTTGATCTCGGTGAACTGCTCGATGGCGGACTTGCCCGATTCACGGTGGCCGTTGCCCGTGCTCTTCACCCCGCCGAACGGCAGATGGATCTCGCTGCCGATGGTGGGGGCGTTCACGTAGGCGATGCCCGACTCGAACTCGGCGACGGCGTTCATCGCCCGGGCGACGTTCGTCGAATAGACCGACGCCGACAACCCGTAGTCGGTGCCGTTGGCCACCTCGATCGCCTCTTCGTCGCTCGCCACCCGCAGCACTACGACCGTGGGGCCGAAGATCTCTTCCTGGGCGACCCGCATGTCGGGTGTGACGCGGTCGAAGAGGGTCGGGGCATAGAAGAAGCCACCGTCCAGGCCTTCCTCGAGCTTCTTGCCGCCGACGAGGAGCTCGGCGCCCTCCTCGATCCCGATTCCGGTGTAGGAGTGCACCCGGTCGAGCTGCTTCTGGTTGATGATCGGGCCGACGTTCGTCGTCTCGTCCAGGCCGTCGCCGACCACCAGCTCCTCCATGCGTTTGGCGAGACGATCGACGAAGTCGTCGGCGATCTTCTCGTCGACGACGAGGCGGCTGCTCGCCGTGCATCGCTGCCCGGCGGTGGAGAAGCCGCCCCAGAGCACGCCGTCCACTGCCGCGTCGAGATCGGCGTCATCGAAGACGACGATGGCGTTCTTGCCACCCATCTCGAGTGAGACGTGCTTGAGGTCCCGGCCGGCGGTGGCGGCGATCTGGCGCCCGACTTCCTGGGAGCCTGTGAACGAGATCATGTCGACGTCGGGGTGCTCGACGAGGGCCTGGCCAGCGGTGTGCCCGTAGCCCGTCACCAGGTTGACGACGCCGGGGGGTACCCCCGCCTCCTCCAGGATCTCGAAGAGCCGCACCGCGCACAATGGCGTGTCCTCCGCCGGCTTCACCACGACGGTGTTGCCGCAGACCAGGGCCGGGAACAGCTTCCACGCCGGCATCAGCATCGGCAGGTTCCAAGGGGTGATGATCCCGACCACACCGACAGGCTCACGGCGGGTCATGGCCATGCGGTTGGGCAGCCCGGAGGGGACCGTCTCCCCGAACATCCGGAACCCCTCGCCCGCCATGTACTTGCCGGAGGTGATGGCGCCCTGCACGTCGTACCCGGAATCGACGAGGGTCTTTCCCATCTCCCGCGTGACGAGGCGGGCCAGTTCGTCCTTCTGCGCCTCCAACATCGAGGCGGCTCGCTCGACGATCTCGGCGCGTTTGGGGGCTGGGGTCCTCCGCCACGCCTTCTGGGCCCGGCGGGCCGCCTGGACGGCCACGTCGACGTCGGCGGCGCTGCTCGACTGGAACTCCCCCAGCACCTGGGAGGGATGGGCGGGGTTGCGGCTCTCGAACCTCTCCCCCGTGACTGACGGCACCCACTCGCCGCCGATGTAGTTCAGGAAGGTGTCCATGGGTGGCTCCTCGGTCGGACGGCAGGGATGTGCCGCACGTCGCTCCTCTCGCCTTGCGAACCTCGCGGACGGTAAACGATTTCTGCGAATGGCGCTAGTACAGTCCACGATCGATGTCGAACCGTCGCACGCTGTCGGCTCGGGAGAGAGTTTCACTGCGGGCGGTGGCCGAGTTGGCCGAGGTGTCGGTGGCCACCGTCTCTCGCGTCATGTCCCGCTCCAGTCACCCCGTCGCCGACGAGACCCGCAAGCGAGTGCTGGCCGCCGCCGAACGTCTCGGCTTCCAGCCCAACCAGCTGGCGCGGGCCCTGGTCACTGCCCGTTCGCAGACGGTCGGCGTGATCGTCCACGACATATCGGACCCCTACTTCGGCGAGCTCGTCAAGGGACTCGAAGACGAGATCCGTGCCGACGGCTACCGACTGTTCGTTGCCAGCTCCGACCGGAACCCCGCGCGGGAGCTCGAGTACCTGCGGGCTTTCGAGGCATATCAGGTCGACGCGTTGGTGTTCGCGGCGAGTTCCCTGGAAGACCCCGCCTACCGCGATGAGGTCGAGACCCTGGTCGAGCGTTTCGAGTCGCGTGGGGGGATCACCCTGGTCCTGTCGGAGCATTTCGTCGAAGGGCACAAGGTCCACTTCGACAACCGCTCCTCCACCGCCGTCGCTGTCGACTACCTCGCCGACCTGGGTCACCGCCGGATCGGCTTCATCGCCGGCCCGCCAGACCTGACGGTGAGCCGCCACCGCCACCAAGCGTTCCAGGAGGCAGTCGAGAAGCGGGGACTGACGTACGACGACTCCCTGGTGGCGGAGGGCTCCTTCTCGATCGAGGGCGGCAAGCGGGCCGCGCTCGAGATCGTCAGCGGGGGCGAGCCGACGGCGATCCTCGCCTCCAACGACCTGATGGCGTTGGGTGCCAGCCGGGCGCTGCTCGATGCCGGTCACCGGATCCCCCAAGACATCTCGGTCGTCGGCTTCGACGACTTGCCTTTGGCTGAGGTGGCCCCGGTGCCGCTCACCACCGTTCGAGTTCCGACCTACGACATCGGACGGGAAGGGGCGATCCTCCTGCGGCGAGCTCTCGCCGGCGAGGACCCCGACGACGTCCATCTCGTCGGCGAAATAGTCGAACGGCGCTCGGTCGCCGCCCCGAGGGCGTAGCCTCAGCCGATCGGCCGCCCGGCGGGGATCCGGTAGATCTCCTCCCACGGTCGGGCCTGCTCGAACGCCGCCGCCGCTCGGAGGACGTCCGCGTCGGCTCGCTGCCTACCGATGATCTGCATCCCCACCGGCATCCCCTCCGACAAGCCGGCGGGCGCCGAGGCGGCCGGATGACCCGTGAAGTTCGTGAAGTAGGTGAGACACCAGCCGATGAGGGGATCCACCTCCACGCCCTCGATCACGGTCGGACCTCGTGTCTCGCCGTCTTTCTTGTTCACGGGCGGCATGCAGGCCAGCGTGGGGGTGACGAGGATTCGGTGCTCGGAAAAGACCGCCTGCAGGGCATCGAACACCTGCGTCCGCTTGGAGTTGTCGTCGAAGTACTCCATCACCGACATCTGGGCCACGTGGTCGTACCAGCGCAGGAACTCGGGCGGCAGATCACGGCGGTGCTCCCCGATGATGTCGAGACCGCCCCGCTTCAGGTTTGCGAAGGCGTCCAGGCTGAGGGGCATGATCAGCCGGCACCACAGGTCCGCCAGCTCCCCCTGGTCGAGGTCGAGGGATATGTCGACCTCGGTGACCTCGGCTCCCAACTCCTCGAACACCCGCACCGCCTCCCCGACCACCTTCCGGATCTCCGGAGCCACCGGGTAGACACCGAAGTCCGGCGAATAGGCGACCTTCCAGCCCGCGATCGCGCCGTCCGTGACCGAAGCGAAATCGGGCTCGTCGTGGTACGTGAACGGGTCGCCCGGGTGGTAGCCGGCCAGGACGTCCATCGCCAGCGCGGCGTCGGCCACGTTGCGGGTGATCGGACCTTCGTAGATGTAAGGGGAGACGCCGGCGAAGGCGTTGGGACGGACCACGGTCGGCACCCGGCTGGGCGACGGCTGGAACCCGAAGACCCCGCACCAGGCGGAAGGGATGCGGATCGATCCGCCGCCGTCCGTACCCTCGGCCAGTGGCACCAGGCCGTCGGCCACGGCCGCCGCCGAGCCACCCGACGAGCCGCCCGAGTTGCGGGTGACGTCGAAAGGGTTGCCGGTCGGGCCGAACAGGTAGTTGTCGCAGGCGCCGCGGAACCCCATGGCCGGGCTGTTCCCTTTGCCGACGATGATCGCTCCCGCCGCTTCCATGCGCTCGGCCCACACGCAGTAGCCGTCGATCGAGAAGTCTTTCATCGCCGGGATCCCACCGAAGGTGGCTGGCCACCCGGGCTTGAAGTCGAAGAGGTCTTTCATGACGACGGGCACTCCGGCGAGAGGACCGGTCGTTTCCTGTCGGGCGAGGGCCTCTTCGGTCTGGCGGGCACGCGCCCGGGCCTCTTCGTAGCCCTTGTAGACGATGGCGTTGAGCGTCGGGTTGCGCTGCTCGATCCGCTCGATCGTCGCGTCGATCACCTCCGTAGGTGAGAGCTGCTTCTTCCCTATGGCACGCGCCAACTCCCCCGCTCCCATGTACGAGATGTCCATGCCGCCCCTTTCGTGGATGCCCACCGGTCGATGCCGGATCGAGGCGGATCATACGGCGAGGTCCGCCGGCGCGCGGTTCCAAACGGGGCCGCGGATCGGCTCAGCCGCCGACGGCGGTGAGCACCTGGGAAGCGTCGGCGAAGACCGTGGCGATGGCGGGGAAGATCCCGATGATCACAGTCAGTGCCGTGGTCAGTCCGAGAGCGAGAGAGAGGGAGCCGGCGGGCGCGGTCTGCTCGCGGACCTCCACGCCTTCTGGAATCGGGTCGAGCCAGACGGCTTTCACGACCCTGGCGTAGTAGTAGAAGGCTACGACGGTGTTCACGGCGGCGATGATCGCCAGGACGATGGGGCCAGTGCCTCCGGTGAGGATGACCGACCGGAACATCACGAACTTGGCGAACCAGCCGGCGAGAGGCGGGATGCCGGCGAGCGACAGGAAGAACACGGCAGCGAGGACACCGAGGCGGGGGTTGTAGCGGCCCAGTCCGGCCCAGTCGTCGATCTCTCCACTCCCGGTGGCACGGGCGCCGGCGATGACGACGGCGAACGCCCCCAGGTTCATCAAGGCGTAGATGGCGATGTAGATGATCGTCGCCGAGAAGCCCTCGGCCAGGTCGGCGTCCGCCACGGCGGCTGCCGCGAACGGCACCAGCATGAAACCGGCCTGGGCGATCGACGAGTAGGCCAGGAGACGCACGATGTTCCTCTGACGGAGAGCCGACAGGTTGGCGAACGTCATCGACAGCGCCGACAGCGCCCAGACAGCCGGCGCCCAGATGCCGGCCAGGTCGGGCAGGGCGAGGTAGAGGACGACGAGCAGGGCGATGAAGCCGGCGATCTTCGAGTTCACCGACAGGTAGGCGGTCACCGGAGTCGGGGCCCCCTCGTAGGTGTCGGGTGCCCAGAAGTGGAACGGAACCGCCGAGACCTTGAACCCGAAGCCGGCGAAGAGGAACAGGACACCGACGATCATCGCCGGCTCGGCGGCGTGGTCTCCGACGACGGCGGCGAGCTCCGTGAAAGCGACCTCGCCGGTGAGGCCGAACAGCATCGACATGCCGAACAGCATCATCGCCGTCGACAGGACGCCGAGGATGAAGTACTTGAGCGACGCCTCGTTGGACCGGATGTCTCCCTTCCGCCAGCCGGCGAGCAGGTACAGCGGACCGGTCGTCAACTCGATGCCGATGAAGAGCACGAGCAGGTCGCGGCCGGACGCCATGACCATCGAGCCCAGGAGCGAGGCGAGGATCAGCAGGTAGTACTCGCCCTGCCAATAGCGGTCCGACTCGATGTAGGACACCGACATCAACAGCACGATGTACGCCCCGACCAGGAGAAGGCCCTTCAGGGCGAGGGCGAAGCTGTCGACGACGAACGAGTCGTCGAACATCGACCGGGTACCGCCTTCGACGGCGAGGACGATAAGCGGGACCGCAGCGAGGGCCGTCCCCGCCACTGCCAACGTCGCCACCCAGAACTTCTTCTGACGGGGAAGGAACAGGTCGAGCGTCAGCACACCCAGGAGGGTGGCGACGACGACGATCTCAGGCGACAGAGCGAGATAATCGATCGTCACTGGCCACGACTTCCGACTTCTGGCTTCCGATTGGTCATCCGCCCAACCCCGCGGTGATCGCTCCGTTCTGGAACGCCATCTCGACCAGCGAAGTGACGACGTCGTTGGTGGCTCCGAAGATCAGGTTCGGATAGAAGCCGACGACGACGGTGAAGATGATCAGCGGCACCCAGGCGGTCATCTCCCAGCGGTCCACGTCGTGGAACTGGCGGGACGTCCACTCGTCGCTCGGCTCGCCGAAGTTGACCTGCTGGAGCATGTACAGCATGTAGCCGGCGGTGAGGACGGTGCCGATGGCACCGGCCACCATGGCCGACCGGAAGACGGTGAGATTCAGCCCGTCGAGCGGGTTGTAGGAGCTGACGAGCGACATGAACTCGCCCCAGAACCCGGCGAGGCCCGGCAAACCGAGAGAGGCCATTGCGGTGAAAGCCAGGATGCCGCCCATCAGCGGCATCAGCTTCTGCTGGCCGCCGAGGCGGGCCATCTCCCGGGTGTGGTAGCGGTGGGACATCGAGCCGGCGATGAAGAACAAGAGACCGGTGATCAGTCCGTGGGCGACCATCCCGATGATCGAGGCGTTGATGCCGACGTCGGTGAGGGTGGAGATGCCGAGCATCACGAAGCCCATGTGACCGACGGAGGAGAAGGCGATGAGCCGCTTCATGTCCGTCTGCGCCAGACAGGCGAGGGACCCGTAGATGATGCCGATGGCGGCAAGGATGGCCATCACCGGCGCCCACCTCACTGCCTCGTTGGGGAGGATCGGGAGCGAGATCCGCACGAACCCGTAGGTGCCGAGCTTGAGGAGGATGGCGGCCAGGATCACCGACCCGACTGTGGGAGCGGCGGTGTGGGCGTCCGGGAGCCACGTGTGCAGCGGCCACATCGGCACCTTCACGGCGAAGCCCAGGAACAGCCCGAAGAAGACGAGGAAGGCGAACGTGCCGGTGAACGCCCCGCCGGCGCCCAGGTTCGTCAGCTCGACGATGTCGAACGTGCGGTCACCGAACTCCCCGGAGCGGAAGTAGAGGGCGAGGAAGCCCAGGAGCATGAACGCCGAGCCGAACAGCGTGAACAAGAAGAACTTGATGGCGGCGTAGAGGCGGGTCTCTACCACCCGGCTGAACCCGGGGATCTTGCGGGGAGCCTTGTCGCCCCAGATGCCGATCATGAAGTACATCGGAACCAGCACGACCTCGAAGAAGATGAAGAACAGCACCAGGTCGAGGGCGACGAAGGTGCCGTTCATCCCCGTGAGGAGGATCATCGTCAGCATCAGGAAGGCCCGCGGGTTGCGGGGCTCCTCCCAGTGATCCCACGAGTAGATGACCGACAGGAGCACCACGAAGCACGACAGGACCAGGAGCGGCAGGCTGATCCCGTCGACGCCGAGGTGGAAGTTCGAGTCGATGGCCGGGATCCACCGGGCGTTCACCTCGAACTGATACGTGTTGTAGCTGCTGGCCCCGAAGTCGAAGAGCCCGATGGCCACCAGCGAGAGCCCGAAGGTGACGAGGGAGAAGAGAAGGGCGGTGCCCTTCACGGCGTCTTCCTTCTCCTTGGGGATCATGCCCAGGACCAGCGCTCCCACCAGCGGCAGGAACACGATCAGGGGAAGTCCCCAAGTGTCAAACCATTCCATCGGAATCAGCCCTCTCTATCGCACCAGTACGAACACGATCACCAACACGATCGCCCCCATGACGAAGGACGCCGCGTACTGCTGTACTCGCCCGGTCTGGAGCTTGCGCAGGCCAGACCCGGCGGCGTCGGCTACGGCCGACAAACCATTGACGATCCCGTCGATGCCGCGCTGGTCGACACCGCCATAGATGAACCGGCCGAGATAGTAGACCAGTGCACCGGCGCCATTGACGATGCCGTCGATGATGTACGTGTTGGTCCAGTTCACGAACCGGGCGAACGGGCCCATCGTGAACCGCGTGATACCCATGGCGAGATCGTCCATGTAGTACTTGCGCCGGAACAGCGGATAGAGGACCGGGATCTCGAAGCGGTCCCGTTCCCGTTGACTGTCCCGGTCGGGAGCGAAGATCATCCACCCCAGGACGATGCCGGCGATGGCGGCGACGAGGCCGACACCGGCGAGGAAGAAGTCGATGGCCTCGGCGTGGTGATCGCCCATCGGGACGACCCGTATCGCCAGCCACTCCGTGAAGTTGCCGATGCCGGGCCAGGACACACCGGGGATGTTCAGGAGCCCGGCGAAGATCGAGGGTATGGCGAGGGCGATGAGCGGGACGGTCATCACCGAAGGCGACTCGTGGGGGTGCCCCTCGCCCTTGTAGGTGCCGTGGAACGTGAGGGCCACCGCCCGGGCCATGTAGAAGGCGGTGACGAAAGCACCTGCGATCGCGATCCACATCACGGTCGTGTAGCCCTCGTGGCCCAGCGTGGCGAGGATCTCGTCCTTCGACCAGAACCCCGCCAACGGGAAGATGCCGGCCAGAGCGAGCGACCCAATGACGAACGTGGCGTATGTGCGGGGCATGTACTTCCGCAGTCCGCCCATGTCGGACATGTTGTTGGAGTGGACGGCGTGGATCACCGACCCCGCACCGAGGAACAGCAGGGCCTTGAAGAAGGCGTGGGTGAACAGGTGGAAGAGTCCCGCGGTGTAACCGCCGGCGGCGACCGCCGTCATCATGTAGCCGAGCTGAGAGACCGTCGAGTAGGCCAGGACCTTCTTGATGTCGTCGGCGACGAGAGCGAGGAGTCCCATGGCGAACAACGTGATCGTCCCGATCGCCACCATCCAGGGCCGCAGGTCGGCGGCCATCTGCTCGTAGAGCGGGAAGGTACGCCCCATGAGATAGATTCCCGCCGTGACCATGGTGGCGGCGTGCATCAACGCCGACACCGGAGTCGGGCCGGCCATGGCATCGGGCAGCCATATGTGGAAGGGGAACTGGGCGGACTTGCCCATCGCACCGAAGAAGAGGAGCGCCCCTCCGGCGATCGCCACGGCGCTGAGGCCGCTGTGGCCCTCCACCGCCGCGGTGTTGAGGGCGGCGAAGTCGAAAGTGCCGATTCCCACCCCCAGCAGCACCGCGCCCAGCAGCAGGCCGACATCAGCGAGTTTGTTGACCATGAACGCCTTGTTGCCAGCGTTGACGTTCTCGTGGTCCTCCCAGTAGAAGCCGATCAGGAGGTACGAGGCGAGACCGACGCCCTCCCAGCCGATGATCAACTGGATCAGGTTGGGAGCCCCGACGAGGAGCAGCATCGACCCGGCGAAGAGCGAGAAGGCGGCGAAGAACCAGGGGACTCGCCGGTCGCCTTCCATGTACCCGACGGCGTAGGTGAACACCAACAGGCCCACCAGGTTGACGAGCAGGTACATCATGATGGATAGGCCGTCGACGGCCCACCCCAGCTCGAACACCAGACCCGAGCCGATGTCGCCCACCTTGAACGTGAACGGCTCTCGCAGGACCCCTTCGGTCATGTTCATGACGAAGAGGACGACCGCCCACACGGTGTTGATGGCGAGGGCGCCGATGGCGAACTCGGCTCCGTTGTAACGGAGGCGCTTGCCGAAGGCGAGGATGGCGAGGAAGGCGACGAACGGCGAGATCAGCATGATCCCGGCCGTGTCGGCCCAGAACCCGCCGTCCCCGACGGGGGCGACCTCAGCAGCAGCGAACACGAGTGATGACATCATCGGGTACTAGGTGGTGAGTGGTCGGTGGTAGGTCACATCTCTTCCCAAACGGGTTCGGCCTGCGTGCCCCCCAGGCATCGTCATCTCCGGCCGTGTGAGCAGAGGACTATCGCACGACGAACGGGACCTAGAACTCACCACCAACCACCTAGAACTGCGAGCGAAGCGAGCGTTCACCATCTCATCAGGTCCAGCTCGTCGACGTTGGCGGACTGGCGGTTGCGGAAGATCATCAGGATGATCGACAGGCCGATGCCGACCTCGGCGGCGGCGACGGCGATGACGAAGAGAGAGAACACCTGGCCGATCGCCTCCGACGTCCGCCACATTGCTTCGAACACGACGAGATTGATGTTCACGGCGGCGAGCATCAGCTCCACCGACAGCAGCACCAGCACGGCGTTGCGGCGCACGAGGAGCCCATAGACGCCCAAGCTGAACAGGGCCGCCGCCAGGATCAGGAACTGGGTGGCGATCACACCGACCTCCTGGCCTCTTCCTCGAGCGGTGTCAGGTCCCGGCGAGCGATGGCGATGCCACCCACCAGGGCAGCGAGGAGGATGAAGCCGACGACTTCGAAGGGGACGACGAATCGCCCGACGAAGGCCTCCGCCAGGGTCGCAGTGTCGGTGGCGGTGCCGATATCGACCAGCTCCGCCGTTCCAAAGGTGGCGACGGAGGTGTAGGCCAACACCGCGAACACGATGAGCGAGATCAGCGCCGCGGGAACCTTCTTGTCGTTGTCGAGCGCCACTTCCGGCCCGGTGGAGGCCCGCGTGATCATGATTCCGAACAGGAACAGGACGATCACCGCGCCGATGTAGACGAGGACGATCACGAGGGCGACGAATTCGGCCGACAGCAGGATGAAGTTGACCGCCACGCCGCCGAGAGTGGCGACGAGGAAGAGCGCGGCGTGGACCAGGTTCTGGGACGTGACGACGCGATACGCCGACACCAGCGTGAGCACACCGACGACCAGGTAGACCCAGTTGACGGCCTGGGAGAACCACTCGCCCATCATCAGGCCAGGTCCTCCCTGCTGTGATCGTGCGGGAATCGGCTCACTGTGCGATCTCCGGCTGCTCGGGGACGGTGGGAAGCCACTTGTCCTGCAGCGTGTCCATGTCGTGCATCAGCTTCCCCATCTCGTACTCGGAGTACTCGTACTCGGGGCTCCAGAAGAGAGCGTCGAACGGGCACACCTCGACACAGATGCCGCAGTACATGCAGAGGGCGAAGTCGATGTCAAACCGGTCGAGGGTGTTGCGGATCTTGATCCGGCCACCCGGCTTGTCGGGCGGGACCTCGACCTTGTGGCCCTCGATGTAGATGCACCAGTCGGGGCAGTTGCGAGCGCACAGCATGCACACCGTGCACGCCTCTTGGTCGAGGGCGATGACGCCGCGAGCCCGGGGGACCGGCGTCTCCTTGACGTCCGGGTACATGACCGTCTTCAGGTGCTTGGACGGCCGGAAGATGGTCTTGAACATCGTGGACAGGGTCACCCACATGCCTTTCCACAGACCCATCCCGGGGAACGTTCGGGTGCTCAATCAGATCACCACCTTGAGGATCGCCGTGACGGCGATGTTGGCGAGGGCGAGGGGGACCAGCACCTTCCAGGCCATCGACTGGAGCTGGTCCTCACGGAACCGCGGGAACGTCCAGCGGAACCACAGCATGACGAAGACGAGTACGAAGGACTTGGCCACCAGCACGATCGGGCCGAGCACCGTGGCGAGATCGCCGCTGAGCCCGGGGAAGTGGTAGCCGCCGAGGAAGAGCGTCACCGCGATCGCCGACATCGTGAACATGTTGACGAACTCGGCCAGGAAGAAGAAGAGGAACCGGAAACCGGTGTACTCGGTGAGGTAACCCATGACCAACTCGGATTCGGCCACCGGCATGTCGAAGGGAAGACGGGACAGCTCGGCCAGGGCAGCGACGAAGAAGATGAGGAAGCCGAGGAACTGGGGCACGACGTAGGGGATGCCGGAGGCGATCTGCGCCTGGACGATCGCATCCAGGTTCATCGTGCCGGCCATGATCACGACGCCGACCACCGAGAGCACCAGTGGCAGCTCGTAGGCGATGAGCTGGCCGGCCGCCCGCAGGCTCCCGATCAACGCGTACTTGTTCGCCGACGACCACCCGGCGATCAGCACGCCGATCGTCGACAGCGAAGAGATGGCGAGGACGTAGAAGAGCCCGAGCTCGAGGTTCCGGAACGCCATGTTGGGCCCGAACGGGACGACGACCACGAGGGCCACGGTGGCGGCGAGCACCAGAGCCGGGGCGAGCTTGAAGACGGGACGGTCGGCCTTCTCCGGGATGATGTCTTCCTTCTGGAAGAACTTGATGCCGTCGGCGATCAGCTGAGCCCAACCCCAGCGGCCACCGGCGTAGTAGGGGCCGACCCGGTTCTGCATCTTGGCCGAGAGCTTCATCTCGGCGAAGCCGATGATCATGCCGATGAGCGGCACTAGCAGGGCGACGATCAGCAGCTTGACGATCAGCCCCAGCCAGAAGTTCGACATCAGGTCCGCGAGCAGTTCCATCAGCTCACGCCTTCCGTCTTCCGTCTTCCGACTTCCGACTCATCTGTCCACGTCTCCCAGCACGAAATCCAGACTTCCCATGATGGCGATGATGTCGGGCACCAGGGCGCCTTCGAGGATCCAGGGCAAGATCGAGATGTTGGAGAACGACGCCGAGCGGATCTTCAGCCGGTAAGGGCCCTGTCCCCCGTCGGAGACGAGGTAGTAGCCCATCTCGCCTTTCGGGTTCTCGGCCCGCACGTACGTCTCTCCCTTGGGAACCTTGATCACCTTTGGCACCTTGGCCTGGATCGGGCCCGAGGGGATCGAATCGATCGCCTGCTGCACGATCCTCGCCGACTCCCGGATCTCCTGGAGGCGCACCCACCACCGGTCCCAGCAGTCGCCGTTCTCGCCGGTGATCACGTTGAACTCGACCTGGTCGTAGGGCAGGTAGTCCTCCACCTTCCGCAGGTCGAAGGGAATTCCAGAAGCGCGGAGGTTGGGCCCGGTGACGCCGTAGGCGACGGCGACCTCGGGCGGCAGCACCCCGATCCCCTTGGTCCGGGCGAGGATGATCTCGTTGCCGGCGACCAGGTCCTCGAGCTGGTCACAGACGTGGAGGACCTCGTCCATGGCGACCCGAGTTTCCTCGTAGAAGGTCTTCGGCAGGTCCTGGATCAGCTTGCGGGTCTTGGAGCCGGAGCCGTAGGCCGGCTTCACGCCGCCGATCCGGTTGAAGTTGGGATGGAACCGACCGCCGGTGACCCCTTCGAGAAGGTCGAGGACCCGCTCCCTCTCGCGCAGCGCGAAGAACAACGGGGTCTGGGCGCCGAGTTCGAGCGGGTAGGAAGCCATGAAGATGAGGTGCGATGCCATCCGGGCCATCTCGGTGAGGATCAGACGGATCCACAGGGCCCTCGGTGGCACCTCGAGCTCCATGAGCTTTTCGGCCGCGGTGATGAACGGGATCTCGTTGGCGTAACCCGCCACCCAGTCGATCCGGTTGACGATCGTCGTGATCTGCGGGTAGTTCCGCACCTCGGCGAGCTTCTCGTAACCCCGGTGCATGTAGCCGATGACCGGGCGCACGTCGAAGGCCCGCTCGCCGTCGATGCGGGCGACGAGACGGAGCACCCCGTGGGTCGAGGGGTGCTGAGGCCCGATGTTGAGGGTCATCTCGGGTGTCTGCAGCTCCACCGAGACGGAGACCTCGGAGAGGTGACGGACCATGTCCTGGTCGAGTGTCACGCTTCCTCCTCTTCGTTCTCGGCTTGCTCGGCTCCCTCGGCCGCCTCGTCGGCCTCTCCTTCTCCCTCTTCTTCGGGCATGCCTTCCACGTCGACCTTGCCCGGCCAGGGCTTCACCTCGCGGCTGAGGAGCGGGAACGTCTTGCGGAGAGGATTGCCGAGGAAACCCTCGGGGAGGTACAGGTGGGAGAGGTCGGGGTGGCCGATGAAACGGATCCCGAACATCTCGTGGGCTTCCCGCTCGTGCCAGTTGGCCCCGGCGTAGACGTCGATGAGGCTCTCGATCTCGGGGTTGTCGTGATCGAGCCGGGTGGAGAAGGTGACCCGCTTGCCCTCGCTGACGTCGCTGACCG
Source organism: Acidimicrobiia bacterium (assembly GCA_035305585.1). Taxonomy (GTDB): domain Bacteria; phylum Actinomycetota; class Acidimicrobiia; order Spongiisociales; family ZC4RG35; genus ZC4RG17. Next base: position 32,846 of record DATGOV010000034.1, read on the forward strand.
TGCAGATCAGCTCGATGTACTCCTCGTCGAGGGGGTCCTCGAGCGGATCGCCTACGGCCGTCTCGTTGGACCAGTCGATGGCGGAGAGGAAGGAGAACAACACGAGCCCGAGCTCGTCGCGCGCGGCCGTCAGGGCCTGCACCCAGCGATCAGCCGGCACGGCCACCTTGACGGTGTCGAAGGTGATGACGGCTTCGCCTCCGACCACTTCGGCGACGGACTCGGCGAAGTCCGTCAACGGGTGCGGGGCCTCGACTGTCTCCTGCTCGGGAGCTTCCGCCTCAGGCTGGCTGGAGGTCACGCTGATTCCACTTCTCGCGAATGTCTTCCCCCTGGATCTTCTTCTGGAGGAGGACGATCCCCTCCAGGAGTGCCTCGGGCCGGGGCGGGCAACCGGGCACATAGACATCTACGGGAATCACCTGGTCGACACCCTTGGTGACCGAGTAGGAATCCCAGTAGGGCCCGCCGCAGTTGGCGCACGACCCCATCGAGATGACGTACTTGGGCTCGGGCATCTGGTCGTAGAGGCGCTTGATCGACGGCGCCATCTTGTCGGTCACCGTGCCCGCCACGACCATCAGGTCGGCCTGACGAGGCGAGGCGGGCAGGGGGATGATCCCGAACCGCATGGAATCGAACCGGGGGCCTGAGGCGGCCATCATCTCGATGGCGCAGCACGCCAGGCCGAACTGGAACAGCCACAAGGAGTACTTACGGGACCAGTTGAGGAGCCACGAGATGGGCTTGGGGGCGCCGAACTTCTGGACTATTCCCACCGCAGGACTCCCTTCTTGATGGCATAGAACAGGCCCTCGATCAGCGTCAGCATGAAGAGCAGGACGGCGACGAGACCGAACACACCGAGTTCTTCGGCGACCAGGGCCCAGGGAAAGATGAACACCGCCTCGACATCGAAGAGGACGAAGAGCAGGCCGAAGATGTAGTAGCGGACGTAGGTCTGGGACCAACCCGTGCCGACCGGGTCGACCCCGGACTCGTACGTCTTCACCTTCTCCGCGTTGGGGTTGTTGGGGCGGAGAACGGCGGCGACACCCAGCATCACGAGTACCAGCACAACGCCCAGAGCGGCGAAGGCTCCGACAGTCAGGTAGTCCTGGAAGTAAGTGGATATTTCCATCTCTGCTGGTGTCGAGGACCGGCGGGAGCGAGTATAGGAAGGGGACGGCCGAGCACGAATTCGCCGCTCTCGTCCCGTCGGGACGCCGTCGGTTCGGTGATACCGTCCCGGCGTGGGCTTGGTACCTCCCGATTATCTCGGCCGTGGCCTCGTGAACCTCGTCGCCGAGCTGGAACGCCGTCTCTTGGGTCAGGCGCCCATGCCGGGGCTCGCCCAGGGGAACCTGCCGCAGGCCGATGGTTACGTCCTCGTCGTGTTCGACGGGCTCGGGGCCCACCAGCTCGCCCACCCGGCGGCCACGTCGCTGGCCGCCTCCTGCACCCAGGTCCTCACTGCCGGATTCCCCACCACCACCACGACATCGATGGCCACGATCGTGACCGGTTTGCCTCCTGCCCGCCACGGAATCATCGGCCACATCCTCCATCTGCCCGGGATAGGCGACGCGGTCAACGTGCTCAAGTGGGTGACCCCGGAAGGCCGGCCGATCGAACATCCCTACGCGTCGGTTCTCCCATCCCCCAACCTGTGGGAGCGGCTGACCGACGCAGGAGTCATCCCGGTGACGGTGCAGCCCGGAGCGTTCATGGGCTCGCCGCTGACCCGCATGCTCTACCGGGGGTGCCGCTTCGAGGCGGCTTGGTCTGTCGAGGAGCTGGTGCAGGCGACTCTCGAGCTCGCCCGTCCCGGCCGGTTGGTGATGACCTACTTCCCCAACGTCGACGTCGCGGCCCACGTCGACGGCCAAGACAGCGAGGCCTACGCCCAGGCACTCGGGGCGGCGGCGCTCGTCTGGGACCGCCTCGCCCGTTCCCTCCCCGACTCGGTGGGCCTGGTCGGGACGGCCGACCACGGTCATCTCGACTATGCCGAGAACGACAAGATCCTCATCCGGGACAAGAAGTTCGAACCGCTCCGCTTCTTCGGCGACCCTCGGTCCGTCTACGTGTCGGGCCCGACCGATCTGATCGAGGCGTTGGCGGCGGACACCGGCGCCACGGTCCACGGGGTCGAACAGGTGCTGGAGTGGCTGGGAGGGCCACCCACCCATCCCGAGCTAGACGGGCGTCTTCCCGATCGCCTGCTGCTGGCGCCGGAAGACCGGATCCTCCTCCCCAAGCCATTCGACAAGCGGTTGATCGGGTACCACGGCGGACTGGCTCCGGCCGAGATGGAGATCCCCCTGCTGGTCAGACGGTGAGCCAGGCGCCTACTTGACGACGTAGACGCGCTCGGCGATGAACGGGCTCAGGCCGACCGGCGATCCGCCGTCGACGCGGACGGTGACGATGCCGTCGGGAGTGCGGGCGACGAGCTCGATCTCGGCGCCGGGACGAAGCCCGTTCTCGTCCAGGAACCCCATGATCTCCAGGTCGAGCTCCAGCTCTTCCGAGATCCGCTCCACCACCGAAGCACCCTCCATGCGCGAAATCGACACCATGGCCGGCGGGAGGTAGCCAGCTCCGGGAATGGGGTTGCCGTGGGGGCAGGTCTTGGGGTCGCCGAGCTTCTCCCACATCGCCTTCTCGACGTCGTCGGAGATGATGTGCTCCCAGACCTCGGCTTCCTCGTGGACCTTGACCCAGGGCAGGCCGAGCACCTCGGACAAGAACCGTTCGGCGAGCCGATGCCGCCGCACCACCACCTCGGCCAGATGGCGGCCCTTCTCGGTGAGCCTGACCTCGTCGTCGACGGTCACCAGGCCGTCCTCGGCGAGCCGATGCACCATTTCGTTGACCGACGGCCGCGAGACGCCCAGCCAGTCGGCGATGCGCGCTTGGATGGCGGGCAGCCCCGCCTCGACCAGTTCGTAGATGGCGGCGGTGTATTCGCGGTGGGTGGTGCGGTACTCGGTCGTCTGGGTCACTGAGCCCGATCCTAGACCTCCCCACCCTCGACCCGAGAGCCGTTAGGCCTCCCTAACATCGACCGTAAGGCGTGTTTGCACTATTCCGATAGTGTTTATTACCTTGGCCGGGTCATACGAGAAAGGAACCGCTTTGCGACGACCGACTGTCCTGCTCGCGGTCTTGGCTCTCCTCGCCGCCTGCGGTGGGGGCGGTGACGCGGCCACGACCACAGACGCCCCGGCGGATACGACCGGTACCACGGTATCCGAGGCGGGCGCGGAATCCGGCGGAGCCTTGACCCTCTACTCCGGCCGAAACGAGAGGTTCGTCCAGCCGGTGGTCGACGCCTTCACCGAGGAGACCGGGATCGAAGTCGAAGTGCGTTACGCCGGAACCGGCGAGCTGGCCACGACCATCATGACCGAAGGTGACTCCTCCCCGGCCGACGTGTTCTGGGCGCAGGACCCGGCTTTCATCGGGGGCCTCGCCAAGGAGGGATACCTGACCGAGCTGCCCGAGGACGTGCTGTCGTTGGTCCCGGAACGGTTCGCCGACACCGAAGGCCGCTGGGTGGGGATCACGGCGCGCGCCCGCGTCTTCGTCTACAACACCGACCTCGTCTCCCGAGACGAGCTTCCCGCCGACATCTGGGAGCTGACCGATCCCAAGTGGAAAGGCCGCCTCGGCGTGGCGCCGACCAACGGCTCGTTCGTGGCCTTCGTCACCGGCATGGTCCTCTCCGAGGGCGAAGAGCGGACTCGCGAATGGCTCGAAGGGATCGCTGACAACGAGCCCCAGATCTTCGACGGCAACGGCCCGATCGTGGATGCGGTGGTCGCCGGCGACCTCGACGCCGGCCTCGTCAACCACTACTACCTCCTGCAGCGGGTCGCCGAGCTGGGAGAGGTGCCGGCCGTCAACCACTTCTTCTCCGATGGCGACCCGGGCGGTCTGGTGATGGCCACCGGCGCCGGGATCCTCGCCTCGAGCGACCAGCCGGAACAAGCGGCCGAGCTCCTCCGCTACCTGCTCTCCGAGGAGTCCCAAGCCCACTTCCTGGAGCTCTTCGAGTACCCGCTGGTGGAAGGGATCGGCACCCCCGAGGGGCAGCTGCCGCTCGATCAGCTGCCGACGCTGGACATCAGCCTCACCGACACGGCCGACACCCTGGATCCGGCTCTCGCCCTCATCGCGGAGTCCGGTTTGAGCTGATGACGACGCTGGCCCCGCCTGCGGCCGACACGACACCGGAGCCTTCCTCCCGCCGAAGGAGGAAGGCTCCCCTGCCGCTATGGCTCCTGGCGGGTGCCCTCGTCCTCCCCGCGCTGATCCCGATCGCCTACCTGGTCTGGGCGGTGGTCAGGCCGGGCGGGATCGACGCCGGAGGGATCCCGGCCGGCCGCCTGCTCGAACTGTTCGGATCGACGGCGCGGCTCATGGTGGCGGTGACCGTCACGACGAGCGTTCTGGGGGCGGCTACCGCCTGGCTGACGACCCGCACCGACCTGAAGGGAGCGCGCCTGTGGTCGACTCTCCTCACCCTGCCGCTGGTCATCCCCTCCTACGTCGGCGCGCTGGCATTTCTGGGTCTGTCGGGCAACGAAGGCCTCCTCTCGAAGCTCCTGGTGGCGGCCGGGTTGGAGCGGCTTCCCGTGTTCTCCGGTTTCTGGGCGGCGTGGGCGGCTCTCAGCCTCTGGAACTTCAGCTACGTCCACCTGTTGGCGGTGCCGGCTCTGCGCCGGATGGACCCGGCGCTGGAGGAGGCCGCCCGAGGTCTCGGTGCGTCGCGGTGGCGAACGTTCTTCACGGTGGTGGTCCCCCAGTTGCGTCCAGCCCTCCTCAGCGGGGTGTTGCTGGTGGGGCTGTACGTGCTCTCCGACTTCGGCGCCGTCTCGCTGCTGCGCTACGAGACCTTCACCCGGGCGATCTTCACGCAGTTCCGGGGGCGGCTCGACGTGACCCCGGCCTTGTTCCTCTCGGGTGTGCTGGTGCTCGTCGCCCTGGTCGTGGTGTGGGCGGAGCAACGGGCCCGGGGACGTGCTGCCCTCTACGCCCACAAGCCTCCCCGCCGGCCGGTGATGGTCCCGCTGAACGGCTGGCGGCGAGCAGGTGCCTACACCTTCTTGGGTACGGTCGTCGCCGCCGCCTTGGTCTTCCCCCTGCTGACGCTGGCTTGGTGGGCGGCCCGGGGGTTGTCGCTGGGGAGCCCGGTGGGGCCTGTGTTGGGCGATCTGACGCGGTCGGCGATGGTGTCCTCGCTGGCGGCCGTGGTCACCGTGGCCGCTGCCGTGCCCGTGGCCGTCCTCACTGTGCGCTTCGCCGGCCGGGCGACCCGTGCGCTCGAATCGGTGGCGTGGTCGACGTACTCCCTTCCCCACTTGGCGGTCGGGCTGGGTTTTCTCGTCGTGGCGGTGCGCTTCGTGCCGCCCTTGTACCAGTCGGTGCTCCTCTTGGTCGTCGCCTACGTGGCGATGTTCCTGCCTCAGGCGATGTCCGCAGCCCAGACCGGTCTCCGCCAAGTGGGCCCGTCCCTCGAGGAGGCGAGTCGCAGCCTCGGGATCGGCCCCGTCGGGACACTCTGGCGAGTGACCCTGCCGCTGCTCGGCCGCTCGCTGCTCGCCGGCGGCGGCATCGTGTTCCTCTCGGCGATGAAAGAGCTCCCCGCCACCCTGCTGTTGAGACCCACAGGCTTCGAGACGCTCGCCGTCCACGTCTGGAGCGCCTCGAGCGAGCTCTTCTACACTGATGCTTCAGTGGCAGCACTCGTGCTCGTGGCGATCTCTGCCGTTCCCCTCTACCTACTGGTCGCCCGCGACCTGCACCGGACATGATCCACGACGAATACACCCCGGCGATCCGAGCCCGTGACGTCGAGAAGCGGTTCGACGGAACCGTCGCTCTCGGCGGGTTCCACCTCGACGTCCACGCCGGGCACCTCCTGACGCTCCTCGGCCCGTCGGGCTCCGGCAAGACCACGGCGTTGCGCCTCATCGCCGGTTTCGACCGACCCGACCGCGGCCGCATCGAGATCGACGGCCAGGCGGTGGTCGACGGGGACGTCTTCGTCCCGCCGGAGAAGCGCCGGGTCGGGATGGTGTTCCAGGACTACGCCCTGTTCCCGCATCTCACCGTCGCCCGCAACGTCGCCTACGGGGTGCGCAACGGCTCCCGTCGACGCCGGGTCGCCGAGACCCTCGAGCTGGTGGGCCTGGCCGGCAAGGAAGACCGCATGCCTCACGAGCTGTCCGGCGGGGAGCAGCAACGGGTGGCGATCGCCCGCGCTCTCGCCCCCAACCCGAACGTGATCCTCTTGGACGAACCGTTCTCCAACCTCGACGCATCGTTGCGGGATCGGGTCCGCCGGGAGGTGGCCGCCATCCTGCGAGAAGCCGGCACCACTGCGGTGTTCGTCACCCACGACCAGGAGGAGGCGCTGTCCATGAGCGACTTCGTGGCCGTGATGCGGGACGGACGGGTGGTGCAGGCGGCCCGACCGGCCGACCTGTACCAGCATCCCGCCGACGACTGGGTGGCGGAATTCCTCGGCGACGCCGACTTCGTCGAAGGGGTGGCGAGCCGGGGTGCAGTCGCCACGCCGGTGGGGGTGTTCCCCACGGACCTCGAAGGCCCGGTGCGGGTGATGATCAGGCCCGAGGCGGTGTCGCTCCACCCCGACGACTCGGGCAACGCCGTGGTCCGGGACCGCCAGTACTTCGGCCACGACCAGTTGGTGACCGTCGACCTCGTCAACGGCCCGACCCTGCGGGCTCGGCTCGGCCCGTCGCCCTATCTGCAGCCGGGTGACCCCGTCTCCGTGGCGGTGACCGAGGTGTGTGCGTTCCCGGTGCGAGATCAGGCGGCCGAGGTCGACCAGGCCGTTCGCATCGACAGATAGACGAGGGCGAAGAACCCGATCGCCAGGACGGTGTGGACGAGCTGGAAGCCGAGGGAATGGTCCCCGGTCCACACGCTGAACAGCGATCGAACCCAGATCACCGCCGTCCAGACGCCGAACAAGGTGAGGACCCAACGTTCGAGCGCCCCGCCGGCGGCGAGCAGGAGCGCCAGCACCGCCACGGCCCCGAGGAGCAGCGACCCGCCGATCCTGAGCCAGTTGGCGATGTCGTGGTCGGCGGAGGTGAGGAGACGGATGCGCCCACCCCAGCTGAGGAGCGTCCAGGCGGCGATCGCTATGGCGAGGACGGTGCGGGAGACCATGGCCTGCCGATGGTAGAGGTGCCAGGATGGTGCGGTGACCGGGGTGATCCTCGCCGGAGGGCGCAGCAGCCGGATGGGCGTCGACAAGGCCACCTACGCGGTGGCGGGCCGACCCATGATCGAATGGGTGGGCGAGGCGCTGGAAGCGGTGGCCGCCCGGGTGGTCGTCGCTGGACGCGACGAGCCGCTCGCCGGCTACGAGCCCCTCCCCGATCCCCGGCCTTCCCATCGCGGTCCTTTGGCCGGCGTCGTCGCCGCGTTGGAGGCGTTCTGGGACACCGGAGTAGTCGTCGTGGCAGTCGATCAGCCGTGGGTCCGGCCCGAGACACTGCGCCAACTGGCCGGCCGGATGACCGACCTGGCGGTGGTGCCGGTCGACAGCGGCGTCCGCCAGACCACCTGCGCCGTGTATCCGCCCACCGTCGCCGCCGCCGCCCGCACCGAGCTCGA
>DATGOV010000035.1:0-76959 GCA_035305585.1 Acidimicrobiia bacterium
CTGGTTCTCAGACGGGCGCGGCCCACCTACCACGCCAGTACGCCGACACTCGGGGGGTATGGGGGGTCGTCCCCCCACCGAGCGAAGCGAGGGAATCTATCCCGCGTACTCCTCGACGACCACCTGATCGGTGCCCCAGCACCCCGGATCGACCATCACTTGCGTCGCCGCCCCGACCTGGGAGGTCCGCACCCAGATGCTGACCGTGTGGGTTCCCCTCCCCAGTCCCTCGAAGACACCCGTCATGGATCCCTGCACCCCAGGCCCTCCCGCCTCTTCGCGTCGGAGGCTGATCCGCGCTCGTCCGGTCGACGGTGGCCGATCGTCGACGCGCAGCTCGAATATCGCTCCGGTACCGGAACTGAAGTTGCCGACGAAGACCCGCCCATCGAAGGTCGCCACTACTCGGGACCCGTCCGCCGCAGTCTCGAATGTGCCCACGTCGAGGATCTTGCGGAAGGTCGGGTCGGCAGAGATCGAGCTCGCCGGACAATCGGTGTTCAGGGTGGTGAGCGACAGCAGCTGGCCTGAGACCCTGTCGGCAGTGGCGGCGTGGACCACTCGGTTCTCGGCGAGCCGCCGGAGAAACGACGCCATCTGCTGTCGCAGGACGGGTTGCTCGGGGCAGAATCTGTCGTTGGCTGGTGGGTTGCATCCCACCGTCACCCCCGCCTCAGCCAGCCAGGCGATGTCATCGTGGTGCACGTTCGAGGCGGGAACGTCGGTGAAACGGCCCGCCGCCACGACGACCACCGGGATCGCGGTCGCCACCACGATCGAGATCAGGAATGCCGGAGTTCGCCGGGGCGTCCGGCCGTCGAAGGTCTTCCCCAAGTTCGCCTCCCGTTCGGATTTCGGGACGGTACTCGGAGCCCGGCCGACGCGTCGGTGCGAGCGGGCGAAAAGTCCCAACGAGAACGGGCCCCGCCGTGGCGGGGCCCGTTTCGTCACTGACTCAGAGCGAGATCAGTTTTCGGCCATGTCGCGGGCATTGAGGCTGCCATCGGCGAGCTGCTGGCGCAGCGACTCGACCTCGTCGACGAGCGACTGGTCGACGCCGGAGGCGATGGTGCCGAGACCCACGCCGTCCTCGGCGATGGTGAACACCCTGGTGCCGCCCTCGAAGTTGCCTTCGGCGACGTCCTTGATCACCGAGTAGGCGGCGACGTCCAGGCCCTTCAGCACCGAGGTCAGGATGACGTCGGCGTACTGGGGCATGGTCTGGGTCCAGTCGGCGTCGACACCGACCACCCAGAGGTTGCCGATCTCTGCAGCGAGGGCGGCCGTGCCTTCACCCACCGGGCCGGCCACCGGCAGGATCACGTCGGCGCCTTCCTCGACGAACGCCTGGCTGACGTTGCGGCCGTTGTCGAGGTTCTCGAAGTCGCCGGTGAAAGTGCCGGTCTGCTCCTCGGGGTTCCAGCCGAGCACCTGGACATCGGTGCCGTTCTGCTGGTTGTAGTAGCGGGCGCCGTAGACGAATCCGTCCATGAAGTCGGTCACCGCTCCGGGGAGCTGGATACCGCCATACGTGGCGATCACGCCGGTCTCACTGACGCCAGCCGCCAGGTAGCCGGCCAGGAACGCCGCATCGACCGTGTTGAACACGGCGCCGACGACGTTCGGGATGTCCTCTTCGTAGGCGAAGTCGAGGATTTCGAAGTACTGATCCGGATTGGCCTCGGCCGCGGCTGCGGTGGCGTCGCCGAGCAGGAAACCGACCGTGATGATCAGGTCGCATCCCTCCTGGATCCAGGAGTTGATGTTCGTCTCGTAGTCGGTGGCCGCCGTCGACTCCAGGTAGTCGGAGTTCTCGGTGGCGTAGCCATCGGCGATGGCGTCCTGCACGCCCTTCCAGGCCGTCTGGTTGAACGACCGGTCGTCGATGCCGCCGGTGTCGGTCACCTGGCAAGCCCTGATCGGCTCCACGTCGGCAGTGGGCTCTTCGCCTTCTGTCGTGTCGGGCGTCGTGCCTTCCGTAGTGTCGGGCGTGGTGGCTTCGGTGGTGTCCGGAGTGGTCGCCACGGTGGTGTCCGCAGCGCCCGTCGTTTCGGTGGGCTCTTCAGCACCGCCGCAGGCGGCCAGCACCATGGCCAGCGCCGCGAGCAACGCGACCAAGCGCGAATGTCTTCTCACGTTTGTTCCTCCATTTGAGTCGTGCGGGATGGAGCTGCCTCCTCCCGCCGCCAGGCATGCTAGTGATCGCGCAGCCCGTCCGACGAGATGGACGGCACGTCTCGGACGGTATAGATCAGGGGAATCGAGACAAGGGCCACAAGTCCCTTCACCACCACGTTCACCCAGAAGATCGCCCAGGCGAGGTCGCTCGGGAAGACTCCCGTGAGTACTGCCACCCCGACGAAGATCGCTGAATCCACCGGCACCGCCACCGCGTTGGAGGACAGCACCCGGCCCCACTGGTGGCGCTGTCCCAGGCGCCGCACCCAGGCCGAGTACACCTCCGTGTCGATCAGCTCGGAGACGACCTCGGCCAGGATCGACGCGACCACGATCCCCCAGACCGGCGCCAGGACATCCCCGAAGTGGACCGTCTGGGGAGCAGTGTCGGCGGCCGGCAAGCGGGCGGTGACGAGGAAGAGCAGCGCCATCCCCAGGTTGACCACGGCGGCGGTGACGATCAGGACCCGAGCGGCGTGCTTCCCCGCCACCTTGTGGACCAGGTCACGGAGCGTGAAGGTGAACGGATAGACGAGGGTCCCGGCGTCGACGGCGAACCCGGCCAGCTCGACGATGCGCAGCGAGGCGACGTCGGAGAGGACCTGGGCGGCGACGTAGCTGCTCGCCACGACCAGGAGCACCGTGAGCACGCGGGAGCGGTCGAGAGAGGTGACCATCGGAAAGAGTCAACCGCCCTCACGCCCTGGCATGCAAGTGTGGCTTTCGTTCTGTCGTCCGAAAACGACGGTTCCGGCGCGTGATCCGGCCCACAGAACGGGTCAGGCCGTTGCCGACCGGGCGGGGAGACGGACGAGACCGCCGGCGACGACCCCGACGATCGGAAGGGTCAAGATGAACCCGTTGAGGCCTTCGGGGTCGGCGATGCCGATCGCCGCCAGCAGGCCCAGCCCGGCGCACACCCCGATCACCGCGACCACCGGCCGCCAGGCCGGCGGGGCGGGACGCGGGTCGGGCGCCGGGCGCTCGAAGCGGCCCAGCAACGCGACGAGCCCGATCGTGACGACGCCGACCACCAGGAACCACAACGGGCGTGACAGCCACCATGCGGCAGACAGCGGCTCGATGCCGAGCCCGAATCCACCCGCCAGGAGCGACAGGCCGATGACGATCACCATCGCCGTCAGGTGCCACAAGTAGAGGCTCATGATCTGGGCGTTGATCGCCACGACCCCCAACCACGCCCGGGGTCGGTCGAGCCAGCGGCGGAGAGGCCCCTCGAGGGCGAGCACTAGCCCGGCCTGGAACAAGCCGAGGAAAGCCAAGGTCACCCGGGGCGGATAAGAGTTGGACACCTCCGCGGTGTCGAGACCGACCATCGCCACCGGATAGGGACCCGAAGTGACGAGCGCGAGCGTGGCGACGAACCCCACCGCCGCCAGCAGGATCCGCCGGCCGGCTCCGCCGAGCCGACCGTCCAGCCACGCATAGCCGAGTTGGTGGACGGTCCCCCACACGAACACGTAGTTCGCGAACCCGACCGGCACCACGCCGAAGCCGAGCGAAGCGATGTCCGCCAGCCCGGCCAGGACGACCCCGGCGGCGATCGACCACCAACCGAGTCGCTCCCACAGCCACAGCGCGGCGGGAGCGAGGGTGACGATCACCACGTACGCGGCGAGAAACCAGGTCGGCACCAGAGCGACTTGGGAGGCGACTTGCAGCATCCGCCAATCGAGCCCGGGACGCAGCCCGACCCAGCCGCCGAGCGTCCACGCGACGAGCAGCGGCAGCACCGGGATGATCAAACGCCGGATCCGGCTGCGCAGCCAGCCGCCGTAGGTCTGGCCTCGGCGTCGCGCCGACCGCCACGACACCCCGTTGGCATATCCCCCCACTACGAAGAAGATCGGCATCACTTGCAGCACCCAGGTGAGGGGATGGGTCCAAGTCGCCATTTCGAGTAGATGACCCGTGACGAGTTCTCCGTCCACCACCCGCACGGCCGCCATCAGCCAGTGACCGAACACCACGACGAGAATCGAGAAGGCCCGCAGGGCATCGACGGCGCGATTGCGGTCGACGGGGGTGCGTTCGGCCAGAGAACGCATCGAAGCGAGCAGGCTCATGGCGCGAACTCTATCCCTAGTCCCGAAACCGGAATCGACTCGGTCAGCTGATCAACTCGTTCGTACGCGGTTGGGGAGGGGTCGGGGTGGGCAGGGGGAGCTTCTCGGTGAGTCCTCCCCACTCCCAGTGCCAGGGCTCCTGCGTGGAGCGGCCGCAGCGCGCCCACGAGGGATGGACCCAGCCGAAACGGGGGCCGTTCTCCTTCAGCCACTCGAAGGCGGAGTCACCACACGAAAGCACACGGCGCCCGTTGCCGAAGTCGATCGCCCGGCCCCAGCCGTGGTTGGAGCGCCCCGGACGAGCGATCGGTGGGCCGGAACAGGACCGGCCCTTCTTGACCTCGACGACGGTCTCCTCGCCGGTCTCAGGGTCCACCTTCTTGATCTCCTCTTCCACGACCGGGCAGCGACGCTCGTAGGCCGACTGTTGGGCGTCGAGGCTGCGGTAGCACTCTTGGGCCACCAGGGCGATGCCGTCCTTCCTCGCCTCCTCCAAGAGCAGCGAGAGGGTGTAAGCCGCGTCACGCTCGAGGACGCACCCCTCGACCTCCATGAGGCGCGTGCTCGGCATCCTCCCGTTCCGGTACTTCTCGCGGACGAGATCGTCGACCAAAGCGCTGTCCGAGATAGGACCATACGACTCGTCCCCGACGGCGGCATGCACCGGCAGGGCGAGCACCAAACACAGGACCAAGACCCCCACGAGTTTGGACATAGACAAGACCCGGACTCCCTGGACTGATTATGCAGTCCCAACATCGGCGCGAGAAGACCCTTGCTTGAGTCACACCGAAAGAACTAGCCCGGAACCAACAGAAGGGCCACGCTCGAGGCGTGGCCCTTCGACTCGTCTCTTGGATCTCCGGTCAGGAGCCTTCCTGGCCCACCATCTCCACCTGGGCGGAGCCCTTGGCCGGGAACGACTCGAACGTCAGCTCCCCGGCCTCCTCGTCGACACCGACGAGGATCGTGCTGTTCGGAGGAAAGTCTCCGAGCAGCACCCTCTCGGAGAGGGGATCCTCCAAGTAGCGCTGGATCGCCCGACGCAGCGGTCTCGCACCCAGCTCGGGCTCGTAGCCCCTCGTGCCCAAGAACTCCTTGGCGTCGTCGGTCAGCACCAGATCGAGCTGCTGAGTCGAGAGCTGCTCGCGGACCCGGTTGAGGAGCAGATCCACGATCTGCTTCAGCTCGTCCATCTCCAGCTCGTGGAAGACGATGATCTCGTCGAGACGGTTCAGGAACTCGGGACGGAAGTGCCGCTTCAGCTCCTCCGTCACCTTCTCCTTCATCTTCTCGTAGTTCATCGTCTCGTCTCCGACCTGGAAACCGACGGCCTTCTTGCGCAGGTCGCGGGTGCCCAGGTTGGAGGTCATGATGATGACCGTGTTCTTGAAGTCGACCGAACGGCCCTGGGCGTCGGTCAACCGGCCCTCCTCCAGGATCTGGAGGAGCGTGTTGAACACGTCGGGGTGGGCCTTCTCGATCTCGTCGAAGAGCACCACCGAGAACGGCTTGCGACGCACGGCCTCGGTCAGCTGGCCGCCTTCGTCGTAGCCGACATAACCCGGAGGCGACCCGACGAGACGGCTGACCGTGTGCTTCTCCATGTACTCCGACATGTCGAGCTGGATGAGCGCATCGTCGTGGCCGAACAGGAAGTTCGCCAGCGCCTTGGCCGTCTCGGACTTCCCGACTCCCGAGGGGCCCAGGAAGATGAACGAGCCGGCGGGACGCCGCGGGTCCTTCAGGCCGGCACGGGTGCGCCGGATCGCCCGGGAAACCGCGGCGATGGCGTCGTGCTGGCCGATGATCCGCTTGTGGAGCTCTTCTTCCATGTTGAGGAGCCGCGCCGACTCCTCCTCGGTGAGACGATGCACCGGGATGCCGGTCCACTGGGCGAGGACCTCGGCGATCTCCTCTTCGTCGATCACCCACTCGGACTTCTCGCCGGCTGCGGCCAGCGCCTCTTCTTGGGTGGTCCGATCGTCGAGTAGCAGCCGCTCTTCGTCGCGGAGTTGTGCCGCCCGCTCGAACTGCTCGGACTGCACCGCATCGGCCTTCTTCCGCCGGATCTCGGCGAGCTTCTTGTCGATCTCGCCCATTTGCGGATTCGGGTTGGTGCGATAGATCCGCATGCGCGAACCGGCCTCGTCGATGAGGTCGATGGCCTTGTCGGGCAGGAACCGGTCCGAGATGTAGCGGTCGGCGAGGCTGGCGGCCGAGACGATCGCCTTTTCGGTGAAGCGCACCGAGTGGTGTTCCTCGTAACGGTCCTTGAGACCCATCAGGATCTTGACGGTGTCGGACACCGACGGCTCACCCACCTGGATGGGCTGGAAGCGGCGCTCGAGCGCCGAGTCCTTCTCGAGGTACTTGCGGTACTCCTCGAGAGTGGTGGCGCCCACCGTCTGCAGCTCGCCGCGGGCGAGCATCGGCTTCAGGATCGAGGCGGCGTCGATGGCCCCCTCGGCGGCGCCGGCGCCGACCAGGGTGTGGATCTCGTCGATGAACAAGATGATGTCGCCGCGGGTGCCGATCTCCTTCAGCACCTTCTTGAGACGCTCCTCGAAGTCGCCCCGGTAGCGGGAGCCGGCGACGAGGGCACCGAGGTCGAGCGTGTAGAGCTGTTTGCCCTGCAGCGTCTCGGGGACTTCGTTGGCGACGATCTTCTGGGCGAGCCCTTCGACGATGGCGGTCTTGCCCACGCCGGGCTCGCCGATCAGAACCGGGTTGTTCTTGGTGCGCCGCGACAGCACCTGCATGACACGCTCGATTTCCTTCGCCCGGCCGATGACCGGGTCGAGCTTGCCTTCGCGGGCCATCTGCGTGAGGTTGCGGCCGAACTGGTCGAGCACCGTAGAGCCGCTCGACGTCGACTCGCGTGCTCCCGCCCCTGCCGGCGAGCCAGCCGCACCCGAGGGCTGATCTTCGGAGGTGCCAGGTCCGGAGAGCAGCTGGATGACGGACTGACGCACCTTCTGCAGCTCGGCGCCGAGCTGCTGCAACACCTGGGCGGCGACGCCTTCACCCTCGCGGATGAGACCGAGAAGGATGTGCTCGGTGCCGATGTAGTTGTGGCCGAGCTGGAGGGCTTCCCGCAGGCTCAGCTCCAGGACCTTCTTCGCCCGGGGGGTGAAGGGGATGTGGCCCGTCGGCGACTGCTGGCCGGGGCCGATGATCTTCACGACCTCGTCGCGGACGGAGTCGAGGCCGATCCCCAGCGATTCGAGAGCTTTGGCGGCGATGCCTTCCCCCTCGTTCAGCAGGCCGAGCAGGATGTGCTCGGTGCCGATGTAATTGTGATTGAGTGATCGAGCCTCCTCCTGGGCCAAAACGACGACCCGGCGGGCTCGGTCGGTGAATCTCTCGAACAAATCAAGCCTCCCTGGCAGAGGTCGGAACCATATTGTACCTACCCCGTGTCATACCACTACGGCACGCTGTCGGGTCGTCGGTGATCACTGCGGTCATCTACATGCCATTCAACCAATCGGCACGCACAAACCTTCCCCTGAGCGAATGATTCGCGAATGAGCCGGAATGCCCCCTCCGGCACCAGGTGGATACGATGGTCCGGGCATGGACGACCTACGCCAGTTGATCTCCGACGATTCGGTCTGGGCGGATCTCGAGCGCACAGAGACGCTCCTCTTGGAAGCGGCTACCTCCGAGGACGACTACTTGACCAAGATCGCCCAGCATCTGCTCCTGGCCGGGGGGAAGAGGTTCCGACCGCTGCTGGCGTTGCTGTCGGCCCGATTCGGCCCTGCCGACGACGATCGGAGGCTCCACGCCGGGGTGGCGGTGGAGCTCATCCACGTCGGGAGCCTCTACCACGACGACGTGATCGACGAGGCGGACACACGCCGGGGCGCTCCGTCGGTGAACGCCAACTGGTCGAACACGGTGGCGATCCTCGCCGGCGACTTCCTCATGGCCCGAGCGTCGGAGGTCGCCGCGACTCACTTGTCCCAGGAGTCGGTTCGCCTGCTGGCCGCCACCTATGCAGAACTGGTCGAGGGTCAGACGCGGGAGCTGCAGCTGCAAGACAGCCTCGGCCATTCCGTGGAGGCTTACGAACGCGTGATCGCCGGCAAGACGGCTTCTCTGATCCGAACCTCGGCCCGACTGGGAGCGATGGCATCCGATGCCACGCCGTCGGCGGTGGAGGCCCTCTCGACGTGGGCGTGGGAGCTCGGGATGGTGTTCCAGATCGTCGACGACGCCTTGGACCTCGTCGCCACCGAGGAGGCGCTGGGTAAGCCGGCTGGGTCGGACATCCGCGAAGGCACGTTCACGCGGGCAGTGCTCGAAGCGGCCCGAGGCCCCGACGGCGAGCGGGTCCGGGATCTCCTGGACCGGCCGCGCCCCTACCCCGACGAGAACGTCGACGAGGTGATGCGGCTGGTGCGCGACGGCGGCTACGTCGACCGCACGCTGCAGGCGGCGATGGACCGGGTGCGGGTCGCCCGGGAGGCGCTCAGCGTGCTGCCCGACTCCCCCACACGGGAGATCCTGAGTTCACTCGGTGACTACCTGGTCGCCCGGGTGGACGCCGTCCGGGCGTTCTGAGTCTCAGGACTCGGCGCGTAACGTCGGGAAGAGGATCACTTCCCGGATGTGCGACCTGTCGGTGAGGAGCATCACCAGCCGGTCTACGCCGATTCCCAGTCCCCCGGTGGGCGGCATGCCGTATTCGAGGGCCATGATGAAGTCCTCGTCGACCGGATGGGCCTCCTCGTCGCCCGCCGCCCGCGCCGCCGCCTGGGCCTCGAAGCGGCGCCGCTGGTCGATCGGGTCGTTGAGCTCTGTGAAGGCGTTGGCGTACTCCGAGCCGGCGATGAACAGCTCGAAGCGGTCGGTGAGCCGGGGATCCTCCCGGTTGCGAGCGGCCAACGGCGACACCTCGGTCGGGTAGTGGGTGACGAAGGTGGGCTGCCAGAGTCGCTCCTCCGCCACCTCCTCGAACAGCTCGAACACGAGCTTGCCCGGCCCCCAGTCGTCCTTGGGCTCGACTCCGTGCCGGGCGACGAGTTCTCTGAGATCAGGCCGGTCGAGGGTCACCTCTTCGCCGACCACTTCGGAGACGATGTCGGTCAGCCTGACACGGCGGTATGGCGGCGTCAGGTCGACCTTGCGCCCCTGATACTCGATCTCGGTGGAGCCGAGGGTCGCCTCCGCCACTGCCGAGAACACCTCTTCCACGAGTCGCATGATGTCCTCGAAATCGGCCAACGCCTCGTAGGACTCGAGCATCGTGAACTCAGGGTTGTGGGTGGCGTCGATGCCCTCGTTGCGGAAGATGCGCCCGATCTCGAAGACCTTCTCGATCCCTCCCACGATGAGCCGCTTCAGGTACAGCTCGGTGGCGATCCGCAGATACATGTCTTGGCCGAGGGCATTGTGGTGGGTTCGGAAGGGGCGGGCATTGGCGCCGGTGGCTTGTGAAAGGAGAACCGGCGTTTCCACCTCCACGTAGCCGCGGGCCTCGAACTGGCGTCGCAGCTCCGACACGATCTTCGCCCGCGTCAACGCCACCCAGCGTGACTCCGGGTTGGCGATGAGATCGAGATAGCGGCGGCGCGACCGCGCCTCGATGTCGGTCAGGCCGTGCCACTTGTCGGGAAGTGGACGGAGGGACTTCTGGAGGATGGTGAGCTCTCCGGGCCGCACGGACAGCTCCCCCTTCTTGGTGGTCATCACCAGTCCTTCGGCCCCGATCCAGTCCCCCAGGTCGATCGTCTCGGCGCGGGCGAAGGCGTCGTCTCCGATCTGGCCCTTGTCGACGAAGATCTGGATCGTGCCGCTCATGTCCTGGAGGGTGAGGAAGAGGAGCTTCCCGAAGGACCGGCGGAGCATGACCCGGCCGGCCACCGAGACGTGGTGGTCGGTGACCGTCCCCGGATCGAGATCTTCGTGCTGGGCGTGGAGTTCGGCGGCGACATGGGTGCGCTCGTAACGAGTGGGCAGTCCCTCGGCGAGGAGCGCCTTGTACTGCTCGAGGCGCCCCGCCATCAGCGGATCGACGTTGGGTTCGTCGGTCACGACGCCGTCTCCGCCGCTTCACCCGCCGCTTCCACGTCGGCGGCGATCGCCTTCTCCTTGCGGGTGATGAGCAGCACCACCGCCGCTCCTGCCGCCGCCAGGAGCACCGGCGCCCAGACTTCGCCCGCCGGGAGGGCGAGGCTCGTGCCGTCGGTGCCCTCGGGCCAGGGCCACAGGACCCGCAGCGACCCGACCATGAGACCGACCATGGCGGCGATCACGACATCGTGGAAGCGGTCGAGCAAGAGGTTCAGGAGCGTCGAGAAGGAGGCCAGGCCGATCACACACCCGAGGGCGAAGACGAGTACGGCCAGAACCCGCCGGTCGTTCACGGCACCGAGAACCGGGGCGTACATGCCCATCATCAGGAGCATGAACGACCCGGAGACGCCGGGGAGGATCATCGCGCAGATGGCGACGGCGCCAGATCCGAAGAAGGCCCACAACGGAGGGTCGACGACGGTCCCGCCCCGCAAGCCGAGAAACCAGAACGTGACGATCGCAGCCGCCACGAGCACTCCCACTGTCACGGCGTCACGTCGCTCCACGATCCGCCAGGCGACGAATATCGACCCGGCGACCAAGCCGAAGAACAGACCGGCCATGTGGAGTGGGTAGTCGGCCAGCAGCCGCTCGATGAGATGGGAGAGGGCGAGGACCGCCGAGACGACACCGACCAGCAGCGGAGCGATGAACCGCCACTCGACTTCCTTCATCCTCGCCCCGAAACCCGACAGGTCGAATCTGGCGAGCGATCCCAGCGCCCCGGCGCCACGGCGGATCGATACGATCAGCCGCTCGTAGACACCGAGGACCAGCGCGATCGTCCCTCCGGACACGCCGGGGATGAGGTCGGCGGTGCCCATGGCGAAGCCGCGCAGGAAATGGGAGACGAGGGATTGCACGGGGCATGAGTGTATCCAGCGGGACCGGATCGCCTAGACACGAGGACCCCAAGGAGCGATGACCAAGTACGACATCAAGAAGGACCCGAAGTACTGCTATCACGCCAACAGCAGGACCTGGGACCTGGTGGAAGTACCCGGCCAGCAGTTCATCGCCATCGAAGGCCACGGCGACCCCAACACCAGTCCTCACTACACCGAGGCGGTGGAAGCGCTTTTCGCCGTTGCCTACGCCATCAAATTCGACAGCAAGAACCGCTTGGGCCGTGACTTCGTCGTCGGTCCGCTCGAAGGGCTGTGGTGGGCCGACGATCCGACGGTGTTCATCACCCGCGAGAAGGAGGCCTGGTCGTGGCGGCTCCTGATCGCCCAACCCGAGTGGGTCGACGAACCGACGATCGAGAAGGCACGCGATATCGCGTCGTCCAAGAAGGCCAACCCCTCGGTCGACGCGATCCACCATTTCGTTCTCGCGGAGGGGCTGTGTGCCCAGCTGCTCCATGTCGGGCCCTACGACGACGAGGGCCCGGCACTCGAGGCACTGCACACCCGCTTCGTACCCGACAACCAACTGGAATTGACCGGCCTCCACCACGAGATCTACTTGAGCGACCCCCGCCGCACTGAACCCGCCAAGCTGCGAACGATCCTCCGTCAGCCGGTTCGTCGAATCTCGACCGGCTAGCGGTTCCGCTCCCAGGCCACCTTCAGCCCGCGCAAGGTGAGGTTCTCGTCCAGCCGGATCCGGTGCCGGCAATGGGCGATCACTACGTCTGCCAGCCCGCCGGTGGCGACGATCGGGACGTCGTCGCCGTCGATCTCGGAGAGGATCCGCTCCAGGAGGCCGTCGACGAGCCCGGCGTAGCCGTAGACGAGGCCCGACTGGATCGCCTCCACGGTGCTGCGCCCCACGGCGCGGGGAGGAGCCATGACGTCGACCCGCCGCAGGGCGGCGGTGGCACTCACCAAGGCGTCAGCCGCGACGAGGATGCCGGGAGCGATGGCTCCGCCCCGGTAGTCACCCTCCGGCCCGATCAGATCGACCGTGGTGGCGGTGCCGAAGTCGACCGTGACGACCGGCGCCCCGTAGGCAGCGACGGCACCCAGGGCGTTGACGATGCGGTCGGCACCCACCTCACGGGGGTTGTCGACCCGCAGTTGCATTCCGGTACGGGTCCCGGGACCGACGACTACCGGCTCGTGGCCGGTGAGCCGGTACAGGGCGGTGCGCAACGCCACGGTGGCGGAGGGAACCACCGACGACAACGCCGCCCCCTGGAATCCGTCACCGGCCCGCCCGAGGAGGGAATGCAAGAGCAGCTCCCATTCGTCGGCGGTTCGACTCGCCTGGGTGGAGAGCCGCCACGTGTGCCAGCCGTCGCCGTCGTCGACACCGACGACGGTCTGGGTGTTCCCCACGTCGATCAACAAGAGTTTCATCGTGAGTAGAGCAGAGACGGACGGTCGAGTCTGATTCCGAGGTCCGGCACGAACATCTCGCCGACGAGGTCGATGGGCAGGTTGTCGATGAGCCGCACGTCACCGACCCGCCCGGCCACCGCCAAGAACGCGGGCCGATCGAGGCGGTCCAGAGATCGGGCGTCGTGCTGGGAGGCGAGCGTCACGTAGTCGACCGTATCGAGCGCCAGGCGTCGGCGAACGATCTCGGTCAAGGCGACGGCGGCTCGCTCCCCCGCTTCCACCGCCTCGGCGGCAGATTCCAAGCCACGGCTTATCGACAATGCCGCCTCCCGGTCGGGAATGAACACGTTGCGACTGGACAGGGCGAGCCCGTCGGGCTCGCGGATCGTCGGGCAACCGACCACCTCACCCGGGAACGAAAGGTCCTGGTGCATCCGCCTGATGACGATGAGCTGTTGGTGGTCCTTTCGCCCGAAGAACGCTCGGTCGGGGCGTAGGGCAGCGAACAGCTTGGCCACCACGGTGGCGACGCCTTCGAAGTGGCCGGGCCGGTGCTCACCTTCCATAGTCTCGGCCACCTGCCGGACACGGACGGTGGTGAGGGGATCCTCGGGATACATGACCTCGACCGGCGGGGCGAAGAGGACATCGACACCGGCATCTCGGGCCAGTTCGGCGTCCCGGTCCAGGTCGCGGGGGTATCGCTCGAGGTCGGCGGGTTCGTCGAACTGCAGAGGGTTGACGAAGAGCGATACCACGACCACGTCGCATTGGCGCCGGGCTTCCTCGAAGAGCGACAGATGTCCTTCGTGCAAGTACCCCATCGTGGGCACCAGACCCCGGGTCCCTTCTCCGACGGTGCGCGCTTCCTCGGGTGTCTCGACGATCTCCATCAGTCGTCGCTCACTCCAGTTCGACTCCGGCCCTGATGGCGGTGGCGCGGGCGAGGAGGCGGAACTGCTCTCCGAGCTCGGGCGAGACTCCGTCGGCCGCTCTCATCTGTCCTCTCACGGTATCCAGGTCGCCACGAGCGATGGGACCGGTGAGGGCAGCCCTCGATCCCACCGCGAACACGTTCTCCACCACGCGCCGGGTGAGCGGCTCCATCACCGCCATGTCCACGTGGGCAGCATCGAGGAGGTCCGAGGCAACGCCCAGCGCCTCGACCACGTAGTTGGCAGCCGCCGCCGCGGCGGCGTGATACAGCGGCTTGGCATCGTCGGCCAGAGCGAACGGGCGCATACCGAGGGACTCGGCGAAGTCTTCCAGCAGGCCGGCGAGCGGCTCGGCCGCGGTGATCGCCGCCCACGCCCCCGACAACGCGGCCGCGCCGCGCACGGGGTCGGGCAACGTCTGGAGAGGGTGGAAGGAGCCGACGGCGGCTCCCGTGCCGCCGATCGGTGCCAGGGCGTCGACGGGGACGAAGCCGGAAACGTGGACGGCGGGAACGGCGGGGTTCCAGTAGGGCCGGAGACGATCGGCCACTTCGGTGATGGCGCTGTCGGAGACGGCGACGATGGCCAGGTCACAATCGGGCAGGGGTTCTTCCCATTCCAGCGCCGGGAAGTCGCGCTGGGGCTTGCGGGACAGTACCCCGACCACCCGATGTCCGGCTCCGGCCGCCGCTCGGGCGAGCGACCCTCCGGCACGTCCCGCCCCGATCACCACGAGATCCATGGGGGGCAGGTTAAGGCGCGGCGGTGTGGTCCGGCAGCCGGTAGGGCTGTCCGCGGCGGATCGCTACCGGTCGAGCTGGTGGCTGGTGATGACCGGCCAGTTGGCGTCCATCCTGGCCTTCATCTCCTGGTAGGACCGGCGGCGCTTCCAGAACTTCGTCTTCCACACTCTGAAGCGGCGGTCGGGCGGAGAGGGCTTTCTCCCATCGGCCTCGTCGTAGCGATGACGGCGGACGTCGGGGAGGGTGAGGTCGTCGGGGTCCTCCACCGTCGACAGGATCTGGTTGGCGGCGTGCCGGACCTGGCGGTGTTGCCGCTTCCGCTCGTCGCGAGCGGGCCGGGTGTCGTCGTATCCGGGGATTTCCTTGCGATGATCTCGTGCCCGTCTGGCCATGTCGTCTCCTCGTGCTCGATCGGTCGGGACTATGTCGGACGACCGAGGAGGGCCACGGGCTGCCATCACGGCTCAACGTAGCACGGTACGGGAATTCAAGTAGGGGGCAGAGGGACCATCCTCCCGCGGACTCGCCGCTGGTAGTCGGCGTACCCCTCCACCGCCAGCCGCAGCCGAGACTCCTCGTAGCGGGCCTTGAACCACAACAACGCGCCCACCGCCAGCGCCCCGACGGCGGCGAGCGGCGACCGGACGATCACCGCGACCCCCAACATGGCGAGGACGAGCCCGGAATAGATGGGGTGACGGATCCAACGGAAGGGCCCGGAGTCGACGAGGCGAGCACCGGGACGCGGCTCGGGCAACGGAGAGACCCTGCCTCCCATGGCAGCCACCGCCCACCCGGCGACTCCGGCTCCCACCGCGACGAGCACGACGCCCGCCATGGCGCTCCCCCATCGCACGGGGAGGTCGGCGGTCGCGACGACCAGCAGGGCCCACGCCACGATGAACGCCACCTGCGCCGCCAACCAAGCGAAGGCGACGCCCTGCCGGGGGTCGGTCCAGGCGGTGCCGATCCGTTCGACTTCCTGGTCCTCCACATCCGGCAAGTACTCGGCTGCGGTCGTCGCCCCGAGCGGCGCGTCCGGCCAGACCTCCGCCAGTGGCTCGAGAACGAAGCGCCGCTCCGGTGCCCGGGGATGGGGCACCTCGAGATCGGTGGCCTGCACCTCGATCGCCGCACCCGAAGCGGCGGTCATCGTGACGATGTCGAGGTCGAGGGTTCGCGGGCCCCACCGCTCCGTCCTCACCCTGCCCGCCTCCGTTTCGATCGTCTGGGTCTGGGCCAACAGCTCGGCAGGGGTGAGGTGGGTGTCGATCACGACAACCGCGTTGAGATACGGACCCTGTTCCGGCCCGCCCACCGGCGCTGTCTCGTACAAGGAGGACACGGCGACGACCGATCCGAGCCGGGCGAGCCGCTCGACGGCGAAGCGGAGATGGGAGAGCCGGTCACCGAGATTCGACCCGAGCGCGATCGCCGCCCGGTTCGTCACCGCGTACGGTGGACGGTCACTGCCACGTCACGGAACGGGACCTCGATCGGCGCCTGGGGCTTGTGGATCGTCACGGTGACGCCGCTGACTCGACTGTCCTCCAGAACCAGATCGGCCACCCTCTGGGCGACCGTCTCGATCAGGTTCCACCGTTCGGTGGCCACTCGCTCGTGGATCCGCTCGGCCAGAAGGCCGTAGTCGATAGTGTCGGCGAGGTCGTCGCTCACCCCGGCAGTGGCCAGGTCGACGTCGAGCTCGACATCGACCGAGAAGAGCTGGCCCTCGGTCTTCTCGTGATCGAGAACGCCGTGATGGGCGAACACCTCGAGCCCCTTCACGGCGATGCGGTCTGTCATCCCCCGGCGGGTGGGACGAGTGCCCGACCCTCGGGACCGAGTGGGCGACCGAGGATCTCTTGGACCACGGCGATGGCCAACACCGAGTCGTCGAGCAGCCCGGCGTGGAGCAGGAAGCCGGCGAGTACTCCTCCGAGAGCGTCGTCGACGATCTCGCGGTGGATGAGGGCCCGGGATTGGGGCGACGAGAGCGCCTCGTCGATGGCGGCGTGGATGGGCGCGCAGTCGTCCCGTTCGATCTCCCCTTGGATCGGTACCGGGAACGCAGCCAGCCCTGCTTCCGTGTAAGCGGAGATGTTCTGATTGCCGGGAAGGAGTGAGACCACGCCGGTTATCCGGGCCTCCTCGATGAGCCAGGTGATCTCCTCGTCGCGGCGGACCCGACGATGCTGGAAACCGTTGCCTCCGATTCGCTCCGAGACGGCCAGTCGATCGGCGATGACCCAAACGAAGTTACGGGGCTTCAGGCCCGTGATCATCTTTGCCATTTCGGCTGAACGATACTCAGTCCGTCAAATCCGCACCCGGGCGACAGCCCACGCCACCTGGGCTGCCTGGCGGGAGACCTCGACGTCGTGCACCCGGACGACGGCGGCACCGGAGGCCACTGCCAGCGAAGTGGTGGCGGCCGTGGCCACGTCGCGGCGGCGGGGATCGTCGATTCCGGTGATTCGACCCAAGAAAGCCTTGCGTGAGGTTCCGACCAGCACCGGGAACCCCGTCGCCACGAGATCCGAAAGCCTGCGCAGCAGCTCGAGGTTGTGCTCGGCGGTCTTTCCGAAACCTATCCCCGGGTCGATCACGATGGAACGGCGATCGACCCCGCGGGCCTGGGCGTCGCCGGCGCGGCGGAGAAGGAAGTCGCGCACCTCGCCGACGACGTCGTCGTAGCGAGGGTCGTCCTGCATGGTGCGAGGTGTCCCCTTCATGTGCATGAGGACCACCCCGGCACCGGTCTCGGCCATGACGTCGAGCATCCCCGGGTCCGAACCGGCGGCCACGTCGTTGATGATCTCGGCGCCTGCCTCGACTGCGGCCTGGGCGACTCCGGCCTTGGCGGTGTCGATCGATACGACGGCCTCCCCTGCCAGAGCCTCGACCACGGGGAGGACGCGACGGATCTCGGTGGCGGCGTCGACCGGGTCGGCGCCCGGTCGGGTGGATTCACCCCCGACGTCGATGATGTCCGCACCGTCGGCGATGAGGCTTCGGGCGTGGGCGATGGCCCTCTGCGTGTCGACGAACAGCCCCCCGTCGGAGAAGGAGTCCGGGGTGACGTTGACGACTCCCATGAGGAGGGGCCGGTCGAGCGTGAGGCTCCGGCTCCGGAGCTTCCAGGCGGGAGGTTCAGTCACGAGTCCCGAAGAGAAGCGACATCGCCTCGGCCCGGGTGGCCGGGTCGGAGGCCATCGTTCCCCGAACCGCCGACGTGACGGTGGTGGCCCCGGGCTTTCTCACCCCGCGCATCGACATGCACAGGTGCTCGGCTTCGATCACGACCAGAACGCCGAGCGGGTTGAGCCGGTCGACGAGGGCGTCGGCGACTTGAGCGGTGAGCCGTTCCTGCATCTGGAACCGACGTGCGTATCCCTCGACCAACCGGGCCAGTTTCGAGAGACCGGTGACCTGGCCGCGGGGCAAGTAGGCGACATGGGCCTTGCCGTGGAACGGGACGAGATGGTGCTCGCACAGTGAGTAGAAGGGGATGTCCTTCACCATCACGATCTCCTGGTAGTGCTCGTCCCCGAAGAAGGCGTCGACTTCGTCGGCGGGGTCGCGGCCGATGCCGTCGAGCACCTCGGCGTAGTAGCGGGCCACCCGGGCAGGCGTGTCACGCAGGCCCTCCCGGTCGGGATCCTCCCCCACGGCCTCGAGGATCTCTCTGACCGCCTTCTCGATGCGCCCTGTGTCCATCCGGCAGATGGTAGGGCTCCGACCGAGTCGGGAACAGTCTGCGCCCGACACCAATGCGACATCACTTTGACATCACAGCTTGCCATCTGTATGGTGTCGCTGTGACATCATCATGATGTCGCAGGAAGGAGACAGCTCATGTTCCCTAGCACCAGATTGGGAAACGCGATCATCGAGGAGCGGATACGCAAGTACCGGCCCGAGCTGCATCGCCGAGTCGCCGAAGAAGGCCGCCGGCGATGAAGCTGGACCCGGTCCTCACCCAGCTGGACGCTTCGATCGAAGCGCAGTTGCGCATGGCCGACCCCGCCATCGCCGAAGCGGCCGCCGGCTTCATGGAGGCGTTCCGCCCGTCGGTCCGGACGACGATGTTGGAGGTGGCCCAACAGGCGGCCGCCGAGATCAGCGCCCAGTTGGCTGAGCATCGAGTCGACGTGCGCCTCGTCGACGGTGATCCCGAATTGGTGGTGACGGCTCAGCCCGTAGCGGACCCCGACGAGGACGAGGACTTCGAGGCACGCATCACCCTCCGACTTCCGGCGTCTCTCAAAGACCTGATCGAGGACCACGCCTCCGCGTCGGGGGATTCCATCAACCGCTGGGTGGTGGAGACTCTCCGCTCACGTGCCGGTCGGAGCCGAAGCGGTTCCCGAGTGCAGGAGACGTTCGAGCTGTGATCGAGGAGAGGTTCGACGTCGACGGGGCAGCCGATCTGGATGTATCAGTACCGACCGGGTCGTTGACCGTCGACCCCGGTCCCCCGGGATCGGTGATCGTCGAACTCGACACCAACCGACCCGAGACTTGGCACATCGGCCAGAGCGGCAACCACATCTGGGTGCACCACGAGAAGTGGTCGGTGGGCCGCTCGGCCCGGGCGCGGGTGCGAATCGTGGCACCTCCCGGCACCTCGATCAACGCCCGCACCGCTTCTGCCGACGTGCGGATCTCGGTGCCGCTCGACCGCGGCAATCTGGCCGTCGCGTCCGGCGATATCGAGGTCGGTGCGGCATCCTCTCTGTCGGTGAAGACCGCCTCCGGCGACGTGCGGATCGACAGGGTGGAGAGGGATCTCGACGTGAAGTCTGCCTCCGGCGATGTCGACGTCGGCCGCGTGGGCGGCAGCGCCTCGATCACCTCCGCCTCAGGAGATGTGGACATCGACTCGGTCGCCGGCGCACTCGGCGTTTCCACCGCCTCCGGCGACTTGCGGGTCCGCCGCTACGAAGGCGAGGACGCGCAGGCCTCGACGATGTCGGGCACGCTCCGGCTCGGCCTCCCGACCGGCCGCACGGTGAGGATGGACGCCCGGACTCTGTCCGGCTCGGTGCGGCTCCCGCCCAGGAAGCCGGCGAGCGGAGCCTCGGACTCGGTCCATGTCGCCCTCCGGTTGAAGTCCGTGTCGGGCGACATCGTCATCAATCGTCTGGAGTCCTGACCTACTCCTCTTCCTCCGGCGGCTTCGGGGGCGGCGGTCCAGGCGGCGGCCACTCGACGTCGGGCAACGCGAGGGTCTCCACCGGCGCGAGCTGGTCGTGGATTCTCAGGAGGAAGCTGGCTGTTTCGCCTCTCGTGAGCCGACGATCCGGACAGTACTTCCCGGAACCACACCCCCGCGTGATGCCAGCGGCGGCGATGGCGTTGATGTCCTTCTCTGCCCAGTGGCCGTCGTCGTCACGGAAGGCATTGGGGCCGGTAGGCAACCCGAGCGTCCGTCGCAACATCGCCGCGACTTGTGCCCGAGTGATGGGATCGTCCGGACACACGGCGGTGTTCGCGGGTGGATTGCAGCCTCTCAGTATCCCCGCCTGAGCCAACGAATTGATCGCCTTCTCGGCGAAATGTCCATTGTCGTCTGAAAAGGCGTTGCGTCCCGACGGGGTCTGGATGACCCGGTGGAGCATCGCCGCGAACTGACCCCTCGTGATGTCGTCATCGGGGCAAGCCCGTCGTTCTCCGCAACCGAAGAAGAGACGACGCGCATGCAACTCCGTCAGGGCCTTTGCATGGACGCTGTGATTGTCGTCCGCGAAGGGGTCCGCACATCCCACCCTTCCCGTCGCGCTCACCACGATCTCATCGAGTAGGACACCGAGTCGGTACGGCGTGGGATGACTCCCCCCGAAGTAGACGTTGTTCCACATCTCCCGGATCCCCACGTTCTCGCCGGGGCGCCGAAACGCGAGGCCGTCCTTCCAGAAGACCCGCTCGCCGTCCATCCACGCCTCTATCAGACCGTTGGCTCGGCCGGGGGTGTTCATGCGGACATGACCTTCGATGCAGGTCCAGCGCTTCTGGGTGAGCGCTTTGGTGAAGATCCATTCGTCGCCGCAGTCGCGTTCCTGCCCGAGGTGGTACACGTACACCCCGATCGGGACCTCGCCGGGTCGGGCTCCGCGGGTGCCCACGGCATCGAACATGTAGCGCGCCGACCAGCCGGCCGCGCTCTCCGTCGACGGCTTGCAACCCTTCGCAGTCGACACCCTCGAGGCGTCGGCCAAGCCGGGGAGCTTTCCGGACGAAACGGGACGGAAGTCGTCCAGGTAGATGTAGTAGCGGAACCACGCCTCGTCGACGAGACGCGGCAATCGGGCATAGGGGCCGAATCCGCGGAAACCCCCTTTCGGGATGACGATGTCGAGCCCGTAACCGATGTAGCCGTGGACGCGGCGTGTCCGGATCAAATCCAGGCCACGCACGTCGACCAAGTACGGATGGACCTCGCGCAGCTTGGCGATCGACTCCGCCAGCGGAATCGACGGATCCTCGTCCCAGGTCGGGTCCTCGAATGTCTGGACGAGGGTGTCAGCGGCGCCGGGCAACGCCGCGACGAAGGCCAACACGACTGCGACTGCGATCTTCCCCACTTTTCGCATGGTGGAACATGCAAGCACAGGTCACCGTCTAGGTGGGAAGCCGCTCGTACGGCCCGGGTTCGTCAGGCTCCGGCGTCGGCCGGGCGGGGAGTGGTACGCGGCAACGGCTTTTCGACGGTGACCTCGCGGGTGGTCTTCGCTTCGTCTACTCGCCGCTTCTCTGCCGCTGCCACGACCGCGGGATGCGGCTCGGGGTTCGCCGGGTAGCGGACGCGCAGCCCGTCGGTCGAGTGCTCCCACTTGGGGACGTCGGCGAAGATCTCAGCCACTTCCTCGGGTCCGACGGTCTCGCGTTCCAAGAGCGCCTCGACCATCCGCTCCATCGCGTCACGATGGTGGGTGAGGATGCTCATGGCTTCGTCGTGGGCGGCGGTGATCATCTTGCGGACTTCGTTGTCGATGAACGCCGCCACCTCGTCGGAGTAGTCCTGCTGGCGTCCGTAGTCGCGGCCCAGGAACACTTCGCCGTTCGCCTTGCCGTATTGCATCGGGCCCAACTCGTCGGACATGCCGTATTCCATGACCATCTTGCGAGCCAGGGTGGTGGCTTTCTCGATGTCGTTGGCGGCGCCGGTGGTCGGGTCGGCGTAGATGATCTCTTCGGCTACCCGGCCGCCGAGGAGCATGGCCAGCTGGTCGACGAGCTCGGATCGGCGGGCCAGGAACTTGTCGTGAGTCGGCAGGGCGAGGGTGTGGCCCAGCGAGCGGCCCCGGGCGACGATCGTGATCTTGTGGACGGGATCGGCGTTGGGCAGCGCCCACCCGACGAGCGCGTGGCCGGTCTCGTGGTAGGCGATGAGCTTCTTCTCCTCGTCCGTCATCACCCGCGACTTGCGTTCCGGGCCGGCCATGACCCGGTCGATGGCCTCCTCGAGCTCCGACATCGTGATCTCCGTCTTGCGACGGCGGGTGGCGAGGAGCGCGGCCTCGTTGATCAGGTTGGCGAGATCGGCGCCGGTGAACCCGGGGGTGCGGCGGGCGAGAACCTCCAGGTCGATCTCGGGCGACAGCGGCTTGCCCTTGGCGTGGACGTCGAGTATCGCCTTGCGACCCAGGATGTCGGGTGCGTCGATGACGATCTGGCGGTCGAAACGACCGGGGCGCAGCAGCGCCGGGTCGAGGATGTCGGGCCGGTTGGTGGCGGCCATGACGATCACCCCGGTGTTGCCCTCGAAGCCGTCCAGCTCGACGAGCAACTGGTTGAGCGTCTGCTCCCTCTCGTCGTGGCCACCGCCCAGGCCGGCGCCGCGGTGACGCCCGACGGCGTCGATCTCGTCGATGAAGACGATGGCGGGAGCGTTGGACTTCGCTTGTTCGAAGAGGTCGCGAACACGACTGGCGCCGACACCCACGAACATCTCGACGAAATCGGACCCGGAGATCGACATGAACGGGACCCCGGCTTCACCGGCGACCGCCCGGGCGAGCAGAGTCTTTCCGGTTCCGGGAGGGCCGAAGAGGAGCACGCCCTTGGGGATCTTCGCCCCCATCTGGCGGTACCGGTCGGGGTTCTGCAGGAAGTCCTTGATCTCCTGCAACTCCTCTATCGCCTCGTCGAGGCCAGCCACGTCGTCGAAGGTGACCCGCGGCTGGTCCTTCGAGACGAGCTTGGCCTTCGACTTTCCGAACTGCATCACGCGGTTCCCGCTGCCTTGCATCTGCATGAAGATGAAGACCATGAACCCGATGAGCAGGAGCCACGGGAGGAATCCGATGAAGGTCTCCATGAGGCCCGGTGGCTGCGGGTCGGTCTCGAAGGGGGTGCCCGAGTTGCGGAGGAGCTCGGTCAGCTCACCCTCGTAGCCATCGGGGTAGGAGGCGGAGAACTCGAAACCGTCCGGGGGAAGCCGGGAACCGTCGACCCTGCCGTAGACCTGGTTGCTGCGGGCCAGCAGCTCGACTTTCTCGAACTCGCCGTTCTCGACTTGGGTGATGAACTCGGAAAGCCCGATCTCTTCGGGGCCGGTGAACTGATCGAACCACCACTGCGCCATGACGGCGAGCAGCACTATGGCGAGCCCGTAAACGAGCAGGGTTCTAACGGTCCGATTCACGATCACCTCGAAGGTCGATGGCCCCAGGCGGTGATGTCATGGTACGGGATGACCCTCCCTAGAGGAACCCTCGGGGAGCCGAACCTCGAACCTCGCGCCCCCACCGGGGGCGTCGGTGACCGTGACTTTGCCCCCATGGGCGTCCACCAACGCCTTCACCAGGTACAAGCCGATCCCGGTTCCGGCGTGGTTGCCGTCCAGCCGGACGAACCGCTCGAAGATCCGATCCCGGTCGGCGGGAGGCACCCCCGGTCCTCGATCCGACACGGCGAGCACCGCCTCCCCCGCGTCTTCGGTGATCTCGATCGTGACGAGCCCTCCGCTGGGGCCGTGGATGGCGGCGTTGTCGACCAGGTTGGCGATCACCCGATGCAGGCGGAGCATGTCGCCTTCGATCACCACCGGCTTCTCGACTCTCAGCGCGAACCGGTGGGCGGGGAAACGAGTGCGGGCCACGTCGACGACTTGCGCGGCGACCTTCGCCAAGTCGACCGGTTCCAGGTCGAGGCTGGTCTCGCCGAGGTCGACGCGACCGAGGTCGACAAGCTGCGAGACGAGATCGGAGAGGCGCTGCGCCTCGGCGGCGATGAACCGGACCGCTTCGGCCGCCATCGGATCCAAGACGACCGAGTCGAGCTCTTCGAGGATGCGAGCGAATCCGATGATGCCGGCGAGCGGGGAACGCATGTCGTGAGCGACGCCGACCAGGAAGTCCGTGCGCTCCCGCTGGGCCCGGTCGAGCTGGCTGATGCGGCGCTGGATGCGGGCGAGGCGTCGGCTGGAGACGATGGCGTCGGCGACCTGGCGTCCCACCTCGGCGATCAGCTCGACGTCTTCTTGTCCGAACACTCCCGGGCGGTACGACTGCACGCTGAGGACTCCGACCACCCGCTTGTTGCTGCGGGCCGGCACGCCCACATACGACCGGGCATGCGGCGCCTCCTCCCCCACCAGGCGCCGAAGCGGGATGCCCGACGTCATGAGATCGGGGATGCTGAGCGGCTCGTCGGAGTTGAGCACCCGCTCGGTGAGACCCCCCGAATCCTTGGGCCAGGTCGTGACGGAGAAGCTGTCCCCTTCGACTATCGAGAACCGCAGCCGGTTGGCTTCGGGTACGGCGAACGAGACCACATCCGCTCCGACGGCGTCGCGGGTCGCCTCGAGAGCGACCCTCACCACCTCATCCGGGGTGTCTCCGCGTGAGAGGGCACGGATGATCTCCCCCAATGCGGTGAGTCGGTGGCGGGAAGGCATGTAGTGGTCAGACCGTAGCGGACTCTAGAACGCCTACATACGGCAGGTTCCGGTACTTGCCGGCGTAGTCGAGCCCGTAACCGACGACGAACTCGGGGCCGATCTCGAACCCGACGTAGCGGACGTCCAGCTCCACCCTCTGGATCCCTTGCTTGACCAAGAGGGCGGCGACTTCGAGGGATTCGGGCTTGCGGACCCGGAGGCTCTTCAGCAGATAGTTCAAGGTGAGCCCCGAGTCGATGATGTCCTCGACGATGAGCACGTGGCGGCCTTCGATCTCCTCGTCGAGGTCCTTCAGGATGCGGACGACTCCCGAGGTCTGGGTCGATGCGCCGTAGGAGGAGACGGCCATGAAGTCGAACTCGACCGGTATGTCGATCTGGCGGGCGAGATCCGCCATGACCATGAACGCGCCCTTGAGGACTCCGACGACGAGGAGCTCCTTGCCGCGGTAGTCGTCGGAGATCTCCCGCCCCATCCGCTCGAGAGCGGCGGCGATCTCCTCGGCTGTGATCAGGACCCTTATCTCTGCCATCTACGTCGAATCCGGCTGTTCACGACAAGGTAGCGGCGAGTGGTGTGGTCGACCCAACCAGCCGGCAGCCGTCTCACCATCGGCAACCAGACCGGCTGGCCGGCGGCAACCACCACGGGGTGAGCTTCGCGCTCGGGGGCGGCGACTCCGGCGTCGGCGAGGTAGCGGATGAGCGACGGATGTCGTGAGGCCGGCTCCACGGCCAGATCGTCGAGAGCATCGGCGTCCCCGACCATCCAGGCCGCCCCGATCGGCATCGTCGTCGGCGGCTCGTCGGTGACGAACAAGTCGAACTCCCACTGGCCGAACTCGGTCACTCCCGGACCGAGCTCCGCCGGCGAAGGAATCGAGGGAGATGCCAGGCGGGCGACCAGCATGGCGCCTTCCCTCACGACGGTGAGGGCGGCGCCGGGTTGATGCCGGGCGATCTCGCCACGCGCAACGGCGAGGACTCCGGCGACCGCTGCGGGAGATGCCGCCTCGAGCCCGGCGGCGGCGAGGAACCGGCGCGCCCGGCGGGCGCCGATGGAGGTCGACGCCGTCGTGAGGAGCGAAGCGGCCACGGCGACCGCGTCGGCCGAGGTCTGGATCGGGACCGTCGCCTCGTCGTCGAGGTGGGCGACGTCGGCTGCCACGAGACGAGCAGTGGTGGCGAGGGACTGGCGGATCCGGCGGTTGTATCGCTCGAGGAGCGGCAAGAGGCGATGCCGGATCTGGTTTCTCAGCGGATCGGGCAGTTCGTTGACGGGGTCGTCCATCCACGACAACCCGGCGAGGGAGGCGGCTTCCCGGGTCATCGACCGAGTGACGGCGAGGAACGGCCGGGCGAACGGCGGACGCCGGGCAGGGATGCCTTTGAGCCCGTCGGTCCCCGAGCTACGCAGCAGATGGAGGATCATCGTCTCGGCCTGGTCGTCAGCGGTGTGGGCGGTGAGGACCCACTCCCCCGGCTGGACGTCGTCCTCGAGGGCGGCGTAGCGGGCGATCCGGGCCTGGTTCTCCGGTGACGGGCCTTCGGCGAGCGTCACCCGGTGCACGGTGAGGGGTGTGCCGAGTGTCTCGGCGATCGCCTCGGCCGCCGCCTGCAAGCGGTCGGAGGCGGGTAGCCCGTGGTGGACGTGGACCGCCCGGACAGGAACGCCGAGACGGTGACAGAACCACAGGAGGCACGCCGAGTCGGCCCCACCGGAGAGGGCGACCACGAGTGGACCATCGGGGAGATCGGCCACCCGTTCGATCCGAGCGGCTAGTTCTTTCAGGCGACGCGGCTCAGCCACCGGGGCGGGTCCGCGATCTCTTCCAGGGTGGGCAGGGCATCGGGCGACGACCAGGCGGCGTCGAGCGCTTCCCACCCGGCGCGTCGTTCCACTTCGAGGATGAATGCCTCACCCATCTCGTACTGGCGCATCTTCATCTCCAGGCCCGTCAGCCGGAAGAGGAACTGGGTGCGGGGATCGGAGCGACGGGCTTTGAGCACGCGGGACATGCGAGCGTGCCCCCGCAACAGGCCGGCGCCGATCCGGTCCATCACGACATGGCCGTGGCCTTCGAGGAGACTCATCAGAGCCTGGACCCGGTCGAGAGTCTCGCGTTGCTCGGGGGAAGCGAGGAGACCCAGCAGGCCGCGCTCGTCGATGAGCGGGCGGTCGTCGGCCCGGGCGTCGATCACTTCGCGCACCACGCGGGCCAACCGGCCCGGCTCCGGCACGGCCTGGCTGACGAGCTTCTCCACGAGGGAGAGGAAGTGGGAGGCCATCCAGTCGACACCCACGAACTGGGCGCGGTGAGCCATCTCGTGGAGCGCCACCCACAGGCGGAACTCGGAAGGCCGGAAGTGGTTGCGTCGCTCCAGGTCGATGAGATTGACGCCCACGTAGGCGACCGAGTCACCCCGATCGCCGGTGGGGAGGACGAGCTCGTACTGGCCGAGAACCCGACGGGACAGGAACCCGAGCAGGAGCCCGGTTTCGGCGGATACGACCTGCCGAGCGAGGGCCGCGGTGGCGGATCCAATCGCGCCCGTCGCCTCGAGGCGTTCGGCGATGCGCCTCTCGGCGGGTTCCAGCATGTGGCTGAACGCCGCCAAGTTGCGTTGCACCCACTGCGCCCGATCGACGATGTTGACCTCGGCGGCGGCGGGAGCGTGGAGCCGGGTGGCCTCAGTGACCATGGTGGACGCCCGGGCGGTGGCGTCGACCATCTCCTCGGCGAGGTGGTCGATGACGTAGGTCGAGGCGAGGGGGTGTGAGCCCGCCACCCGTGCGGCCAGCCGGCCGGCTAGGGCGGACGGGGCGGTCACTCGACGACTTTGTAGCGGTTCCGAACGACCCGGAGGAAGTACTGGACGGTGGTCACGATCACCACGATGGCGGCGAGGGTCAGCAAGGTGGGGATCAGGTACCGATAGGTCCAATCCACGTCTCCCTCTTCGGGGGTCGTGTCGGGGATGCTCACGGCCGGGACAGGGGCTGCGCCGCTGGCGCCGCCCTCGGTTGCGGTCGTCTCAGTGGTCTCGTCTTCGGCGGGAGTCGTGGTCTCGCCTTCTTCGACGACCGTGGTGTCGGTCGTCTCCTCTTCCTGCTGGGCCAGGACTGGAGCCGAGACGAAGAAGAGCACGGCGAGCGTGAGAACGGCAGCGGCGAGTCGGCGGAGCTGTGACATGTCGGGGGAACACTACCAATGCCCTCGGAAGGGGCAGAACCTCACTCGAGGACGATGCCTCGTTCGCGCTGGATGGCCTGCTGGATGCGGTCCAGGAATTCGGGCGGTACCTCTTCGGAGAGGCACTCTTTCACGACGACCCGGAGCCGTTGTTCGAAGGTGTAGCCCTCGAGGCAGGGAGTGCAGTTGGCGAGGTGACGCCGGATGCGTCGGCGCCGCCACCACGTGAGCTCGTGGTCGATGTAGAGATATATCTCCTCGAGCGCCTGCTCACAGGCTGGCTTCATGGTGCTTCGGCTCCCTCGGGCACGAGACCTCTTCGGCTTGCAAATTCCCACAACGCACGTTGGAGCTGCTTTCTTCCGCGGTGGAGCCTAGACATGACGGTTCCGATGGGGATGTCGAGGATCTCGGCGATCTCCTTGTAGGAGAAGCCCTCGAGATCGGCCAGCAGCACGGGAAGCCGGAAGTGCTCGGGGAGCGCCTCTACCGCCTCCTTGATGTCGGACTCGACGAGTCCTTCGAGGAGTTGGTCCTCGGCCGAGCGCGACATCTCGGCGGTGTCTTCGGAGCCGAGACGCCGATACAGGTACAGGTCCTCCACCTCGCCCAGGTCGGTCTCAGTGGGGCGACGCTGGGCCTTGCGGTAGCGGTTGATATAGGTGTTCGTGAGGATGCGGTACAGCCATGCCTTGAGGTTGGTCCCTTCCTGGAACGTGTCGTAGGCGCGATACGCCTTGAGCATCGTCTCCTGGACGAGATCCTCGGCGTCCGCCGGGTTGCGGGTCATCCGCATCGCCGCTGCGTAGAGCTGGCCGACATACGGCATGGCGTCCCGCTCGAAGTTGGCTTGATCTGCCACAGAGCCGGAGAGGGGATTCGAACCCCTGGCCTAACGCTTACGAGGCGTTTGCTCTACCCCTGAGCTACTCCGGCCGAATACGCAATGGTAGCCGCCCGGGATCGGACCCCTCACCGGCCGACAGCGTCGGATGGAGATACTCGTGCGCCCAACGAATCAAACGTCGTTGATTGTTGGCGGGCGGGACCAGACGCAAGATGAGTTGGCTCATGCCGTCGAACACGGACGAGTGTACGTAGTAGCAACGATCCGTCGTGGCGTCGTACACAGCCAGCCAGTCGACGTCCGAGGCGGTGTACCGGTAGCTGACCCAGGCCGAATTCGACTGGTTCATCACCCGGATGACCTTCCCGTCCGATTCGGTGTACTTGACCTGGACCCTCTCCAGCCCGCCGGTCTCCTTGCGATAGAGGATCAGGTCGAACGGGACATCGTGGCCGAAGGGGATGGCGACGCCGAACCCGCGCTTTCGCAGGTCGGCGATGACCATCGCCTCGCCGATCTCGCCTTTGGTCGTCGTGTCCCCCATGGCCCGAAGGTACGGGACGGCGGGGACGAGAACCAGAGCCGTCTAGACGCGCTCGAGGCCGGGAGGGACGGCAGCCGGAGAGAGGATCTGGTCGACCAGTCCGTATTCGACGGCCTGCTCTGCAGTCATCCACCGGTCCCGGTCGGTGTCGGCGCGGATCTTCTCGATGTCCTGGCCGGTGTGGGCGGCGAGGATCCGGTTGGCCAGTTCGCGCTGACGGACGATCTCGGCGGCGTGGATCTCGATGTCGCTCGCCTGGCCACCCACCCCTCCCTGTATGTGCGGTTGGTGGACCATGACCCGGCCGTGAGGAAGGATGGACCGGCGGCCCGCCTCGCCTCCCGCCAGGATCACAGCGGCGGCCGACGCCGCCATCCCTATGCAGGTCGTCTCGACCGGGGGGCGGACGTGCTGCATCGTGTCGTAGATGGCGAACATGCCGTCGACCGAACCGCCGGGCGAATTGATGTAGAGCGAGATCGGCTTTTCGGGGTCCTCGGACTCCAGATGGAGCAATTGGGCGACGACGAGGTTGGCGATGTCGTCGTCGATGGCCCGACCGAGGAAGACCACCCGATGACCCAAGAGCCGGGAGTAGATGTCGAAGATCCTCTCTCCCCGGGCTGTCTGCTCGATGACGTTGGGTATCAACATGGCGCACCTCCTTACTGCAACCGATCAGTTGCTCTGTACGCTACCACGATCTGCAACTGCTAAGTTGCACACCATGGATGAGCTACCGGAGATCGAGCGCAGCATCGAGATCGACGCCCCTCCAGAGGATGTGTGGGAGCGGATCGTCGACGGCGAGCTGGCCGAAGAATGGCTCGGCGTGGAGATCGTTCCCCGTCCCGGCGGGCCGGTCAGCGTGCCCGACGAGGACATGATCGGCACGGTCGAAGAGATCGAGCCGGGACGTTCGATCACGTGGTCGTGGCGCCACCGCGACGGCGACCCATCCCAGGTGACGATCACGATCGAGCCCAACGGCGATGGTTCCCGGGTCACCGTGATCGAACGACTCCTCGAGTACCGGATCACGGGGTCGCCTCCGGTTTTTCTCGACCTGGCGGCGTGACAGACCCCCAGCCCCTGTTCGCGGCGCTGGCCGACCCGACGCGCCGTCGGGTGTTCGAGCGGCTGTCGGCGGCCGGGCCGGCATCCGCGTCGAAGCTCGCCGCGGAGATGCCCATCTCCCGGCAGGCGATCGCCAAGCACTTGGCCCTGCTCGATGAGGCCGGCCTGGTGGAGCGCGTCCGGTCGGGCCGGGAAGTCCAGTACCGGGCGCGTCCCGAGGCCCTGGACGACGTGACCTCCTGGGTGGCCCGGGTCGGCGCCCAGTGGGACGAGCGCCTCGAGAAGCTCAAGCGGTCGCTCGAGTGACCGGCCTCAGGCGAGCCGGGCGAACAGGTTCGCCAACAGGAGCTGGCGCCGCAGGTTGAGTTGGAGATCCACCATGGCGTCGAGGACCGCCTCGGCATTCTCGACCGCCTTGGCGGGTGGAATCTCGGCCAGGTCGGCCAACGGCACGTCGGTGTTGCGCACCGGGCCGCCGTGTTGGAGCGAGGCCGAATCCGTGTACCAGGACGCCAGGATCTCGAGCCCACTGGTGAGCAGCGCCAGTTCAGCCCGTCGCTCCGCCCGGGCTCTCCTCTCCTTGTCCTCGTCTTCGCCGGCGGCCTCGGTCACCATCGGGGCCAGAGCGGCGAGGACCTCTTCGGCTAGCCGCTGGGCGTCACCGGGCCGGGGTGTCACCCGGGTGGGGATCGACAGCCACAGCTGGCGGAAGGCGGCCGCTTCGGGACTGCGCGACAACGACATCGCCAACCCGGGCCGGCCCCCGGAGACCCGGGCCAGCTCCGTGGCCTGCTCTTCGTCCATCCCCTCTTCGGAGAGGTGGGCGACCAACTCGTCGTCCGACACGCGGCCGAAGTGGACCGTGCGGCAACGGGAGGCGACGGTGGCCGGCAGCTCGTCCTCGGCCTCGGCAACGAGGATGAACACCGTCGTCGGGGTGGGTTCTTCGAGCGTCTTCAGGATGGCGTTGGCGGCCTGGTCGGTCATCACCCCCGCCTCCTCGAACAGGAAGACCTTCCGCCCTCCCTCCACCGGCGACATCGCCGCCTGCGAGACCACCGCTCGAGCCTGTTCCACGCCGAGGGTGGCCCTGCCTTCGGGGACGACGGGGATGAGGTCGGCGTGGTTGCCTTCCCGCGCCCGGCGGCAGATGTTGCAGGTCGGATCCGCCGTCGGACACAAGAGCCCGGTGGCGAAGCGACGCGCCACGGTCGCCTTGCCGACGGCGGTGGCACCGACGAATAGATAGGCGTTGGCGGGCTCTTCGATCTCCCGGGTGAGGAGCGAGATGACCCGGGCGTGGCCCACGATCCCGTCGAACCAGCCACTCATCGGATCAACTCCATGATCTCCTCGACGATCTGGTCCACCGGCCGGGACGCATCGACCAGCACCACGCGATCCGGGTTCTCGGCCGCCACCTGCTCATAGACGGCGGCAACCTCGCGTTGGAATTGTGCTCCCTCGCCACCGATCCGGTCGACGACGTTCTGGCGGGCGAGGGCTTCCTCGGGGTCGGTCCACAAGACGACCACGAGGTCCGGGATCACGCCCCCGAGCGCCAGCTCGTTGACCGTCCGCACGGCTTCGATCCCCAAGCCCCGAGCCCCACCCTGATACGCCAAAGAGGAGTAGTACGAACGGTCCGAGATCACGACCTCGCCCCGATCCAATGCCGGTGAGACGACCTCGGCAGCGAGTTGTGCCCGCTGGGCGGCGAACAACAAGGCCTCCGCCCAGGGCGTCATGTCGTGGCCGTGGAGCAGGACCTGGCGGATCTCTTCTCCGACCTCGGTACCGCCAGGCTCACGAACGACACGCACGCGCCTCCCCTCGGCGGCGAGGGCGTCGGCCAACTCCCGACACACCGTCGACTTGCCGGCGCCGTCGACTCCCTCGATGGCGAGATAGAGGCTCACTCTTCTTCCCTCGGCCGAGCACCCCGTACCCAGGTGATCGAATCGGCGGCTTCGGAGATGCGTTGCAGTTTCTCCTCGTCCAGGTGGCGGTCACCCCACAGGTTGGCACCGATGAGGACCGCCAGCCCCGAGCCGGCGACGACCACGCCGCCGAGCAGCATCACGGCTCGGACTCCGCTCCGCAGCTCACCGGGGAAGACGCCTGCCATGGCCGCCGCCCCCACCCCGGCGAGAGCGAACGACACCAGCAGCGCGGTGCGGGAGAATGTGTAGACGGCGGCGAAGGTCCTCCCGCGTACCTCGTCACTGACGGAGGCGTGGAGGTGGGTGAAACCGGTGACATAGGCGATCCCGGTACCGATACCGGCGACGAACGCCCACCCGGCAGCGCTCCACACTGCATCGGAGAACGCCGCGAAGCCGATCGCGACGCCGGCGACCAGGAGCGAGAAGCCGAACAGCGGCTCCCGTCTGGTGTCGATGCTGGCGAAGAGCGTCACCCCGAGCATGCCGAGGCCCACTCCCACCCCGAGGGCGGTGACGAGGATGCCGTAGCCGCTCTCACCGCCGCCGAGGACCTGCTCGGAGAACGGCTGGCCGAGCACGAACAACGCTCCCCCACCGAACAGCCCCGCCGACATGCCGAGCATCAGCCGCCGCACCGGTCCGGCCTGGAACACGTACTTCATGCCGTCGACGACGTCGGCCCAGGCGGTCGTCTGTACCTTGCCGGCGGCCCGCTCCTCGGCAGCCCGCGGGGCCGGGATGGGGATCGAGACGACCATCGCCCCCGAGATGAGGAACGTGAGACAGTCGAACAGGAACGCCAGGCCG
This sequence comes from Acidimicrobiia bacterium, assembly GCA_035305585.1. Lineage (GTDB taxonomy): Bacteria > Actinomycetota > Acidimicrobiia > Spongiisociales > ZC4RG35 > ZC4RG17. The sequence goes on from DATGOV010000035.1 coordinate 32,637, forward strand.
ACAGGGCCGCTGACGAAACCGATGTCGGGGAGGCGGGTGCCGCTCTCGGCGAGGATGGCGAAGATCAGCGACCCCACGGGGGCAGTGCCGTACATGGCGGCGAGGTTTAGCCCATTGACCGCCAGCAGGTGGTGGCGCTTCACGAGCGTGGGGACGACAGCCTCCCGAGCGGGCTGGCGGATGAGGGCGAACACCTCGATCACGAGGATGAGGAGGAAGAGCTGGAGATAGCTACGCACGAAGAGCAAGCCCAGGACCAGCACCGCCCGACCGAAGTCGGATACGATCATGGTGGTCTTCCGGCTCCACCGGTCGGCGATCAACCCTCCGAGGAAGCCGAAGAAGAGCCCGGGCACGATCCGGCCGACCAATGGGACCAGGACGGCGATCGTCGCCCCGCGGCCACCTCCGGCGAGGCGGGTGGCGAGGGCGAAGTTGGCGAACAGGTTGACCCAGTCACCGAGGCTCGATATCGCCTGCGACCACCAGAGCCGGGCAAACGGACCCCTCCGAATCAGGTCGCGGCCCCGTTGGGCAATTGGGGTTTCCATCGACAATGGGAACGGTAACCCTGAAACGGAACACAACGAACGCGCGACTACTCGTCACGTCGCTGCTGCGTTACTGTCTCGCCGCAACCGAATGAGCAAGACACTCGTCATCGTCGAGTCGCCTACGAAGGCGAAGAAGATCTCCGAGTACTTGGGAGAGGACGTGATCGTGGAGGCCTCGATGGGCCACATCCGCGACCTGCCGCGTTCGGCCAAGGAGATCCCCGCCAAGTACAAGGACGAGGAGTGGGCGAAGCTCGGTGTCAACATCGACGCTGGCTTCGAGCCGCTCTATGTGCTCACGCCCAACCGCCGGGACAACATCAAGAAGCTCAAGAAGGCCGCCGAGGAGGCAACCGAGATCTACCTCGCGACCGACGAGGACCGGGAAGGCGAAGCGATCGCCTGGCACCTGGTGGAGGTGCTCAAGCCGAAGGTGCCGGTGAAACGCATGGTCTTCCACGAGATCACCGAGCCAGCGATCCGCCATGCCTTCGAGAACCCGAGGGAGATCGACGAACGCCTAGTCGACGCCCAGGAGGCGCGCCGCATCCTCGACCGCCTCTACGGCTACGAGGTCTCGCCGGTACTGTGGAAGAAGGTGGCCACCGGCCTGTCCGCCGGACGTGTCCAGTCGGTGGCGGTTCGCATCGTCGTGGAGCGCGAGCGGGAGCGGATGGCGTTCCGGTCGGCCGCCTACTGGGACATCGTCGGTCGGTTCGCCAAAGACGGAGACCCTTCGACCTTCGATGCCACTCTGACGTCGGTCGACGGGGCGCGGATCGCCACCGGACGCGACTTCGATTCCAAAGGAAGCGTCGCCGAGGGGGTTCTCCGCCTCGACCAGGAGTCGGCGACGGCGCTGGCGGCAGCTCTCCAGGGAGCCGAGTTCTCCGTCCGCTCGGTGGACACGAAGCCCTACACGCGCAAGCCCTACGCCCCGTTCCGCACGTCCACTCTGCAGATGGAAGCGGGGCGAAAGCTGCGCTTCTCCTCGTCTCGCACCATGTCGGTCGCCCAGCGGCTGTACGAGAACGGCTACATCACCTACATGCGCACCGACTCTGTGACGCTCTCCAACGAGGCCGTCGCCGAAGCGAGGAGCCAGATCCGGCGCCTGTTCGGCGCCGACTACGTCCCCGACAAGCCCCGGGTCTACGGCAACAGAGCGAAGAGCGCACAGGAAGCCCACGAAGCGATCCGCCCCGCGGGCGAGTCGTGGCGGACGCCTCAACAGGTCGCCGCCGAGGTCGGCTCCGACGAGGCGCGTCTATACGAGTTGATCTGGAAGCGGACCCTCGCTTCGCAGATGCCCGACGCCAAGGGTGAGACGATGACGGTACGCCTCGGCGGCAGAGCTTCCGACGGCCGTGACGCCGAGTTCTCCGCGTCGGGGCGCACCATCACGTTCCCGGGTTTCCTCGAGGTCTATGTCGAGTCACGCGACGATCCCGAGGCCGAGACCGACGACCAGGAGTCGATCCTCCCGGCCCTCGATCGAGGGGACCAGCTCGAGGTTCTGGGCCTCGACCCGACCGGCCACGAGACCCAGCCGCCCCGCCGCTACAGCGAGGCCTCGCTCGTCCAGAAGCTCGAGGAGCTCGGCGTCGGCCGGCCTTCGACCTACGCCTCGATCCTCACCACCATCCAGGACCGGGGATACGTGTGGAAGAAGGGCGGCGTCCTGGTCCCGTCGTTCACCGCTTTCGCCGTGGTCACCCTGCTGGAAGAGCATTTTCCCAACCTCGTCGACTACGCCTTCACGGCACGGATGGAAGACGACCTGGACTCCATCGCCGCCGGCGAGGAACAGCGCGTCCCCTGGCTGACCCGCTTCTACCTCGGGGCGGAGGGACTCCGGGAGACGGTGAGGGAGAAGCTCGGCGACATCGACGCTCGGGCGGTCAACTCGATTCCCATCGGCGAAGACGACCAGGGCCGCCAGATCGTCGTGAGGGTCGGCCGCTACGGGCCGTATCTCGAGCGGGGCGAGGATCGGGCGTCGATCCCCGACGACCTGCCGCCCGACGAGCTGACTGTCGAACGGGCCACCCGCCTGATCGAAGAGGGATCCCGTGGCGACAAGATCCTGGGCACCGACCCCGACACGGGTCTGCCGGTACTCGCCCGCACCGGCCGGTTCGGCCCTTACGTGCAGCTGGGTGAACAAGAGGAGGGCTCGAAGGAGAAGCCCAAGCGGGCGTCTCTGTTCAAGAGCATGGACCTCGACTCGCTGAGTCTCGACGACGCCCTTCGCCTGCTGTCGCTGCCGCGGGTGGTCGGAAAGGACCCGGACGGGGTCGAGATCCTGGCTCTCAATGGCCGCTACGGTCCGTACATCCAGCGCGGAGACGACCGCCGCAGCCTGGAGAGCGAGGAGCAGATCTTCTCTATCACTGTCGAAGAGGCGCTCGCTCTGCTCGCCGAACCGCCCCGGCGCCGGGGTCAGGCTCGTCAGTCGGCGATCCGGGAGTTGGGCAACGACCCGACCAGCGGGAAGAAGATCACGGTGCGCTCGGGACGCTACGGCCCGTATGTCACCGACGGCGAGGTGAACGCCAGCCTCCGCAAGGGCGACGATCCTCAGACCATCGACCTCGACCGAGCCATCGAGCTGCTCGCTGCTCGCCGGGAGAAGCTGGGGAAGTAGGCGGAAGTCGGAAGTCGGAAGACGCGGCGGGAGCTGACGCGATCCGCGAACAGCCCCGGTTCTCGGACGGGCGCGACCCGCTGAGCACGCCAGTGCGCCGACTTTCGGGGGGTATGGGGGGTCGTCCCCCAACCCGAGCAAGGCGAGGGAAATCAACACAGTCGGAAGTCGGAAGTCGGAAGACGCGGCGGTAGCTGACGCGATCCGCGAACAGCCCCGGTTCTCAGACGGGCGCGACCCACTGAGCACGCCAGTACGCCGACGCTCGGGGGTATGGGGGGTCGTCCCCCCACCCGAGCGAAGCGAGGGAGTCGCGAGTGGTAGGTGGTAGGTAGCGACTCCACACGATCCGAGAACAGCCCCGGTTCTCAGAGGAGGAGAAAGGTGAGGGCGATGAGCGTCGTGGAGCGATTCATCGGCTCCGTGGACGGCCAGATGGGCAGACCCCGCAGACCCTACCTCCGCTAGGACGCCATCCTCCAGCGCCGCCGTATCTCGACGTCGACCTCTGCGGGGTCGACGCCCATCTGACCGAGCAATCGCACCGCGGGATCGCGGGGGCCGCCGATCGCGAGCGCGGCGAGCATGTGCGTAGGCCCGATACGCTTGTGCCTCTCGTCGATCGCTACCCGCAGCGCCCGAGATAGCGCCTCCTTGGCACCGAAGGTGAAACGGAGGTGGCGCCGTTTCGGGAAGCGGCGGGCGAGCCGGTTCACTCGACCGAGGTCGATTCCCAGCGAGCCGACAGCCCTGGCATCACGACGGTCGAGGGCGGAGCGGAGCGCCTCGGGGGTGAGCCGCAGCGCTAGCGCCACCGGTTCACCCAACGAGGCGACGCCGATCAGGAGATGTTCTGTGCCGATGCGCGGTTCGTGGCGGCTACGGCCCTCCATCTCCGCTACCTCCAAGGCTCGCCGGGCCTCGGGCGTGAACCGTGCCCTCACGTGATCCTCCGGTACTTCTTGTGGACCGCTTGGCGGGAAACGCCGAGGGCGTCGCCTATCTCCTCCCACGTCCAACCCGATCGTCGGGCGGCCATCACGTGCTGCTGTTCCAAGGTCTCGGCCATACGGCGCAACAGCACGACAGCCCGCAGGCCCTCGGCTGGGTCCTGGCTCTCCACTGCGGTGATCACGTCTCTCATCTCCGACCCGATCTCTGTCATCTCGAGTTGACAGTACCGACCGGAGAACGGTCCGTCAACCGAAGATGACAGAAATCGGCGGCACCGCTCGACGCAATGAAGTAATCATGTAATCGTCACTACAAGGGGAAGAACGTGATTGCGCAGAAGGACATCACCGCTTGGGTCATCGGCCGTATACCCGACGGCTGGTTCACGGAGGCTCCGGAGGTGCTGGTCGACCGTGAGGAGATACAGGTGATCGGCCGTCTCCCCCAGCCCTCCCTCCCCGAGGGCAGCGACGAAGAGGATCGGGCGACCGCCGATCGCTCGAGGATCGAGTCGTGGCGGGAGGAGACCCGCAAAGCCCGCATCGCAATTGCCCGCCAGGCCGAGGCGACGCTCGGCCGGACCGTCTCATGGGGTGCCCGCTGCGGTGAGCAATCGATGATGTTCACGACGCTGAGCGTCCCGGTCATGACCCGGCTCCGTCTACGTGAACGGCAGGTGCTGGACACGTTGATCGAGGCGGGCGTGGCTCGGTCGCGGTCTGAAGCACTCGCCTGGTGCGTGAGACTCGTAGCCGAAAACGAGGAGGAATGGCTGCGCGAGTTGAGGGAGGCCCTGCAACGGGTCCACGAGGTACGTCGTCAAGGCCCGGAGGGGAGATGAGGATCGGGTACAACGTGGGCGAGTTCCACGGCCCTGGAATCGCCAATGAACTGCTGCGCCAGGTCAGAGCCGCCGAGGAAGCTGGGATCCACAGCCTGTGGTTCATGGATCACCTGTTCCAGATCCCGGTGTTCGGCCAACCCGAAGAGCCGATGCTCGAGGTGTACAGCACTCTGGCCTGGACGGCAGCCCACACGGAGAGGATGCAGTTGGGGGCGTTGGTCACCGCCGTCCCTTATCGGGCGCCAGGGCTCCTGATCAAGACGGCGACGACCCTCGACGTCCTGTCGGGCGGACGAGCCTGGCTCGGGATCGGCGCTGCCTGGAACGACTACGAGGCACGCTCCCTCGGATTGCCTTTCCCGTCGCTCGCCGACCGGTTCGAACAACTCGAGGAAGCGCTGCAGATCGCCGACCGGATGTTCGGCTCCGACCCGGAACCGTTCACCGGCCGACAGTTCCGCTTGGAGCGACCGCTGAACCACCCCCGCCCGGTGCGCCGCCCCCCGATCATGATCGGAGGGGTCGGGGAGAAGAAGACCCTGCGTCTCGTCGCTCGCTATGCCGACGCCACGAACATGTGGGAGAGCGTCGTCGAACGGAAACTGGAGGTGCTGCGCGGCCACTGCGAGCGGGAGGGGCGACGGTTCGAGGACATCGTCGTGACGACCACCGGGTCGTTGAACCGCAACTGGTCTCTGGAGCAGGCGGTGGATCACTATGGGCGGCTGGCGGAGATCGGTGTGGACCTGGCGATCCTGACCACAGCCGGCGATCCGTTTGATCGCCATGCTGATTTCGTCGCCGATCTGGTGGAGGCGGTGGAGAGTGCGGGTCGACCGGCACTTCCCCAGCTCGAAGGCGCACCGGGAGGCGTCCGTCTCGAGGCACCTCAGGCGTAGCGGTCGAGCACCGCGTCGCTGAACGGGGGCCACACCTCGAGCGCCCACTCGTCGAATTCCCGATCGGTGAGGGCGACCGCCGCCAGGCCCGCCTCGGGATCGACCCACAGGAAGGTCCCCGATCCACCGAAGTGCCCGAACGTCGACGGCGTGTTGTACTCGCCTGTCCAATGAGGGCGTTTTCCGGCACGGATCTCGAAGGTCAGTCCCCACGGGTTGGGATCGAACGATCCGATTCCGGGGAGCACGCCTGCGAGGTCGGGGAAGTGGGGACGGGTGGCGTCGGCGAGAGTCTCCGGCGTCACCAGGGTGGGCCTCAGCAACTCACGCGCGAGAGCCAGCAAGTCCTCGACGTTCGACCACACGTCGTGGGCGGGTGACCCGGCGAGTGCGGTCGAGCGCATGCCCAGCGGCTCCAGGACCCCCGAGCCGAGGTAGTCGCCGAAGTCCATTTCGGCCCGCCGTTCCAGGTGAGAGGCGAACACCTCGATGCCGGTGTTCGAGTAGATCCGGCGCCTTCCGGGAACCGACAGCATCCGATCGGAGTCGAACGCCATACCCGAGGCGTGCGCGAGGAGATGCTCCACGGTCGCGCCTTCCGGGCCCGCCGGCTCGTCCAAAGCGATCGTCTCTTCCTCCAGCGCGACCAGCGCCGAGACGCCCACGAGCAGTTTGGCCACGGAGGCGATCCTCGTCACCCACGTGACGTCTCCCCCGACGGCGATGGTTGCTTCGTCTGTCGTCACTCCGACGGCGGCGTTCTGGACGGGCCAGTCGGAGATCAGGTGAGTGATGTCGTCCACGTCACCCCTCATGCCGTGACCATCTCGGGGGGAAGATGGCTGCGATCGCTCAGGGCCCGCAAGCTCCAAGAGTAGTAACCGGCAGTCGGCTGGGACAGGAGCCGAGACACACCCGAGTGGACGTGCGTGAAGCGGTCCCACTCCCACGGCGTGGGCTCGACACCGAGGAGTTTGCCGATGATGAGGGCGTTGGTCCCTCCGTGGGCGACGATGACCACACGCCGATCGTCTACACCCTGCCACAGGTGGTGGTCGCCGGTCTGGGTGATGCCTCGCTCGGCGAACGTCTCCTCGATGCCCGAGTGGATCCGCTTGTGGAAGTCCCGGAAGCTCTCGCCGCCGGGAGCTCCTTCCCACATCTCCTCGACCGAGCGGTTCTGCGACGTGGCGAAGAACTCCTCGATCTCGTCGGCGGGGCTCCCATCCCACTCCGGCGGGTTGCGGATCTCGTTGAGCCACTCCATCACCTGGGGTTCGATCCCGGTCGCTTCGACCAGCGGCTCCGCCGTCTGCTGCGCCCGGACCATGCCCGACACCCAGATCTCGTCGATCGACCAGCGCGACACACGCTTGGCGAGGAGAATCGCCTGTTCTCGGCCACGTTCGGTGAGAGGGGGGTCTGTGTACGAGATGCCGTCGACCACGTACGCGGGCTCGGCATGTCGAATCAGGGTCAACCACATCTCGATGGATACGCTAGTGGAGGCACGGACATCCGCTCCCAACTCCGCCCACCCGCTCCGGGGTACGCTGCCGCCGTGCCGACTCGTCTCGTCGACCTCGCATCCTCGATCGCTGCCGCCGAGCCCGAGCGTCTCCACGAACTCCTCTCCCTGCTGGACGCCGCCCTCGAGGCGATCGATCCGGAAAAGGCGGTCCGCGGTCTGCTCGAGCAGGATCCGCCTCCCGGCGATCGGGTCACGGTCCTGGCGGTGGGCAAGGCGGCTCCGGCGATGACACGGGGAGCCGTCGCCGCCCTGGGCGAGCGCACATCGCGGATCGTGATCGTCACGGACCACAGCGAGCCGGTGCCGGAAGGAGCCGAGTTCCTGATCGGGGCCCATCCCGTCCCCGACGCATCGAGCCTGGACGCGGGTCGGCGTCTCCTCGCCGCTGCGTCGGAACCGACCGACCATGTGCTGTTCCTCGTATCGGGCGGAGGGTCCGCTCTCGCCGAGGTGCCACGACCGGGGATCAGCCTCACCGACCTGGCCGAGGTCTACGAGCTGATGCTGATGACCGGAGTGCCCATCGAAGACGCCAACACCGTCCGCTCCCACTTGTCGGCCCTCAAGGGCGGGGGCCTGGCGGCGGCCGCCTCCGCTCCCACGACCACCGTGATCGTCTCGGACGTCGGCAAGCGCATCGAAATGGTCGCCTCCGGACCGACCTTGCCGTGTGACTCGACCTCCGCCGACGCTCGGGCGATCCTCGACCGTCACGGACTCTCGTCCCGGGTCCCCGAAGCGGTGGCGGAAGCACTGGGGAGCTCGGAGCGGCCTCCGGACCTCCCGCCCGGAAAGGTGATGGTCGCCGGCGACGGCGCACTCGCCGCCGAGGCGGTGGCCTCCGCCGCCGGGGGCCGGGGCATACCCGCGGACGTCGTCGAAACGGACCTCCGGGGCGAGGCCTCGACGACCGCCATCGAAGCCCTATCCGCCACCCAGCCCGGACGAATCGGGATCTTCGCCGGCGAGACGACCGTCACTGTGCGAGGAAGCGGGAGGGGCGGCCGCAACCAGGAGGCGGCACTCGCCGCGGCCCTCGAACTGGAAGACAGCGGCGACCGGTTCGTCACGTTCGGCACGGACGGCATCGACGGCCCCACCGACGCCGCCGGCGCCTACGTCGACGGCGCCACCGCCACCCGGATCCGAGCTCAGGGCCTCGACCCCGAAACCGCGTTGGCCGACAACGACTCGCACACGGCCCTCCGCGCCGCGGCAGCTCTGCTCCGGCCCGGCCCCACCGGAGTGAACGTCGCCGACCTCTGGCTAGTCGACCGCCGCTGACAGCCCGACACAGCCGACGAGGCACCCATACACTCGGCCCCATGGAGGCTTTGGAAGCCTCGCGTCGGCTATACGAGCTGCTGGCGGCTGCATCCAGTGAGCCGCCTCCCCGGCTTCGAACCTGGACCGGTGAGGAGTGGGGACCCTCCGACGCTTCCGCCACACTCGTGCTCCGGCACCCGGGCGCTTTTGCGGCCCTGCTCATCCCTCCTTCCGACCTGACCGCCGGAGAGGCGTACGTCTTCGACGACATCGACATCGAAGGCGACATCGTCGCCGCTCTCCGATTCGCCCACGGCCTGCTCGAGGCAGGCCCGGTGGCGCGCGTGCGCGCCCTCCGGCTGGCCCGCACCCTCCCCCGAATGCGACGAGGCCACCCCGGCGATCGCCCCCGCTTCGGCGGCAGAGCCCATTCGGTCCGCCGGGACCGAGAAGTCGTCTCCCATCACTACGACACAGGCAACGACTTCTTCGCCCTGTTCCTCGACCCTCTGATGGTCTATTCGTGCGCCCACTTCCTCGATCCCGCCGAGCCGCTGGAGATCGCGCAGCGGCGCAAACTCGATCTGATCTGCCGCAAGTTGGACCTGAGGCCGGGAAACCGATTCCTCGACGTGGGCTGCGGGTGGGGAGCGCTCGTGATCCATGCGGCCGCCGCCTACGGCGTGGAAGCGACGGGGATCACGGTGAGTGCCGAGCAGGCCGAGGAAGCCCGAAAACGCGCCGCCCGGGCCGGCGTCGGGGACCGGGTGCGCATCCTCGAAGCCGATTACCGCGAGGTCGAGGGTCGATACGACGCCATCGCCTCGGTGGGAATGGCCGAACACGTAGGGCTCGCCAAGCTACCCACCTACTTCCGGCACCTCCGCTCCTTGCTCGCTCCCGGCGGACAACTCCTCAACCATGCCATCTACACCCGCTCACGGAGCACGAGACGGCGACCTTCCTTCGTGCGGACCTATGTGTTTCCGGACGGCCAGCTCCACCGGGTCGACGAGGCGATCGCCGTTGCGTCCGATGCCGGGTTCGAGCTCCGCGACGTCGAGATGCTCCGCCGGAGCTACGCCCTCACCCTTCAGCGGTGGGTGGCGAACCTCGAAGGGAATGCCGCCGCCGCCACGGCGATGGTCGGCGAGAAGGTGTACCGGATCTGGCGTCTGTACATGGCCGGGTCGGCGGTGGCGTTCGATTTCGGGCACATCACCGTCGGCCAGCTCCTCTTGGCGGATCCGCGGCGCCCATGGCAACTAGGGCGGAGCCGCCTCTTGGCCGCCGACGACCGCTGAACGCGGGCCGTTTGCTCCCCTCCGCCGACGGGTAGGACGGCGCGGATGTTCCTACTCGACGACCACGAGACGACTGAGGCCACCGAGGACGAGCGGCCGTTCCCGCTCCACCAGATCCTGGTCGCAGTGGGGGTGATCGTTGCCGTGGTGCTCGTGACCCTCACCGTGCTTGGCTTCGTCGCTGACGAGCCGCCCCCGAGGATGATCCCGGTCGAAGCAGACGGAAGGTGAGCCGTCGGATCCGATCAGACGTCCGGGGGGTTGTCGGCGCCCTTCCTGGGCGCCCTGCCGATAACGATGAGAGAGGCGTCGTCACGGGCCACCCCCTCGGCCTGACCGAGCGATTCCTCCAGGCACCAATCGGCGAGGCGGTCGGCGTCGACGTACGGGCAGCGCACGAGGGCCTGGGTGAGATCCTCGACGCTTGCCACGGCCACCTCGTGGGGCCCAGTGGGGTCGGCAAGGCCATCCGAGAAGAGCACCAAAGCCTCGCCTTCGTCGATCACGGCCGCCCCCTCGTCCCACTTCGCCTGCTCGTCGCCTCCGATGAGGATCGGCCCGGTGGCTTCGTACTGGCGGATTTCCCGCGCCCGGCGATGCAAGATGGGCGGGCTGCCGGCCGAGGCGTAGATGACCGCCCCGGTTCGAGAGTCGACTTCGGTGACGGCCACCGACGCCATGACCCCCCCGTCGTCGAGCACCCAGCGGGAGGCGGCGATCGCCGCCGCCGGCCCCGCACCTTGGCGGAGGGCGTGCTGGATGGCGTCGGAGAGGCGGAGAGCCGCCACCGCCGGCTCAGGCCCGTGTCCCACGATGTCGACGAGGATGGCCGCCAACCGGGACTGACCGAGAGGCACGGTGAGGGCAGCATCACCCGCCAACCACCCTTCGGCGGGTCGGAATCGCACGGCGACGTCCAGCCCTTCGACCGACGCCCGGTAGTCCGAGAGGCGACCGAGCAATACGTCGACGATGGCGGCGTCGCGGCTCACCGCCGCCGCCGCCCTATCGGCCAGATCCTCGGCGACCGCCAGCCTCCGCGCCGCCTGGGACACCGCCGCCGCAGTGGCGAAGAGAGCGGCCGCCAGAAGACCGCTGGCGAGGACGGCGGCAGCGGCGAAAGAGCGCGGCTGTTCGGCAGGGGTGGTGGCGCCGAGGAGCCAGGCGATCGCCACCGGAGGTCCGGCGAGGATGATGGGCAGCAACCGACGCAGCACGATCCCCCCCGGCCACGGGCTGATGATCGGCGCCATGATGCCGAGGCCGGGCCGGGCGATCACGATCCCCGCGCAGAAGACGACGGTGAGCAGGGCGGCGCTGATCGCCATCCGCCCCGAACCGAGCGGGAAGCCTCTCAGGGTGTCGTCCCCGTAGGCGAACGCCACGATCACCGTCGCCCCGACCATCGCCGCGGCGACGGCGAGGACTTGGCCGAATATGTGAGCGATCCGGGAGCGAGTCGCCAACAGGATGAGGGCGGCGCCGCAGGCCGCCAACACGGCTCCCTCGTTGAGCGCCGGCCGGGCGGGCAGCTCGCCGCCGACGACGTCCTCCGCGGTGAGAGACGACAGGAGCCATCGGGGGAACCGCAGGTTGGCCACATTGGCCACGATCACCGATATCCCCCCGGCCAAGACCACCGCCGCGGCGAGGATGCCGAGGACCCGTGTCCACCGCCCCGTGGAAACGAGCGCTCCCAACAGGGACAACCCGCCCATCATGAACAGGAACGCGGTGGCCGGCTGCATCGGCCGAACGGTCAGCTCGGGGATCCACTGCGCCAGGATCGGGACGCTGAGGACGCGGCCGACCAGGGCGAGGCTCGCCCCGACGAGCACGACCAAGCCCGCCGCTTCGGCCACGACGCCGAACCGGCGACGCCACCGGGGATCGACCTCCCCCCAGAGACGTCGTTCCTCCGACGCCTCGCTCACTGGGACCCGCTCGGTGACAGGAGAGGCATCAGGACGGACGCTAGCCGACCACCTGCCTCCCTGATGCGCCCCCGACGTCCGGGAGAAGGGGGAATGGGGACGAGGTGGCCACGGTGAGCTTCGAGGTTCCGGCGTCGTCCGACGCCCCGGCCCGGGCACGAGCGTCGGTGCGGTCGATAGTCGGTGAGTCCGAATCAGCCGACGACATCCTGTTGGCCACCAGCGAACTCGTCTCCAACGCCGTTCTCCATGGGAACCTGACGCCCCAGGACCGCATCCTCGTCGATGTGGAAACGGCCGATGACGGCGTGCGAGTGACCGTCTCCCACGACGGGCGACCCTTCGACCACCACGCCGACCCGCCGAGTGACCGCCCGGGTGGATACGGGCTGCAGATCGTCCGGGCGGTGTCCAAACGATGGGACGTGACCCACCACGACGGGCGTACGGAGAGTTGGTTCGAGGTCTGATCGCACCCCTGCGCAGGGCTATCCTTCGGGCGCTCGATCCCAACCGAGGGTGAAGTTGACGACAGGACCCAAGTTCCAGATCGAGGTAGGACTCCTCGGGAGCGCCCGGCTCGTCACAGTGTCCGGCGAGATCGACCTGGCCGCCGCCCCGCGACTCGCCGAGGCCCTGAGCGCCGAGCCAGAGGCGCCCACGATCGCCGACCTGCGTGACGTGGGCTTCATCGACTCGACCGGCCTACGATCGCTGATGACGGCGCAAGACAAGGTGACTGGAGCGGGCGGGCGACTCGCACTCGTCTATGGGGAGGGACCTGTGGAACGGATCCTCGACTTGACTCGGTTGACCGACCGATTCGAGGTTTTCGCTTCGCCCGAGGACGCAGCTCAGGCCCTGGGATGACGTCGGATCGAGTCGGGGGCGTACCGAGCCGCACGGTCACTCGAGTCGAGCTGGAGCCGTCGATATCGGCCCCCTACATCGCCCGGCGTGTGGTCGCCGCCCTGATCGACCGGGGTCCTGCCATCAAGTCGGTGGACGCTGCCCTCCTGGCCTCCGAACTGGTCACTGCAGTTTCGGGTGGCGACGATCCCATCGTCCTCGAGATCCGACGAACCACCACCACCGCCCGGATCGAGGTGCAGGCGTCGTTCGACGGCGGCGCTGACGAGCTCACGAAGACGATCCTCGACCGGCTGGCGGACCGGTGGGAGATCGGGCCGCCTCCGTGGTTCGAGCTCGATCTGGTCCGCCGCCCTCGCCGGGCCGACCTCGACGAGGACGCCCTGTGGCAGCAAGTCACCGAGGACCGGGCGGCCCGCGATGAGATCTTCGCCCGCTACGAAGGATTCGCCGGAGCCATCGCCCGCCGCTACCGACGCTCCGGCGAAGGCGCCGATCTGGACCAGGTCGCCTACATGGCGTTGGTGGCGGCCATCGACCGCTTCGACCCCGCCCGCGGCGTCAAGTTCTCCACGTTCGCCGGCAAGACCATAAGCGGCGAGTTGAAGAAGTACCTGAGGGACACGGCGTGGGCCATGAAGGTCCCGCGCAGCCTCAAGGAGTCGGTGCTGCTCGTAACCAAGGAGCGAAACGAGCTCACCCAGGAGCTGGGCCGGACGCCGACGGTGGAAGAGATCGCCAAGAAAGTCGGGATGACACCCGCCGAGGTGGAGGAGGCGATGGGCGCCGGCCAGGCTTTCGGCACGACGTCACTCGATGCTCCTGTCGGCGAAGATCCGGGGACGACGGTGATCGACACCATCGGCGACGAGGACGAGGCCCTCGTCGATGCCGAGCAGTGGTGGATGATCGAGCCGGTCCTCGAGAAGCTGTCCGAACGGGACCAGCAGGTGCTGCACATGCGCTTCTTCGAGGACATGAGCCAGTCGGAGATCGCCGAGGTGATCGGTGTCTCCCAGATGCAGGTCTCGCGGATCCTCTCGTCGATCTTCGAGCGCATCAAGTCCGAGGTGGACCTCGACTGACCTGTTTGCCGTCCACGCCGTCGGGTAGCCGACGAGAGCGATGGCAGAGATGAGGATCGGGGTGTCGGGCTGGAACTACCGCCACTGGCGATGTCGGTTCTATCCGGAGGGTCTGCCCCAACGCCGGGAGTTGGAGTACGCCGCCTCCTGCTTCCGTTCCATCGAGATCAACGGCACGTTCTACGGCATGACGCGGGCGAGCACCGTCCGCCAATGGTTCTCCCGGACCCCACCCGATTTCGTGTTCGCCGTCAAAGGCAGCCGTTTCATCACCCACAACAAGAAGCTGGGCGACGTCGAGGGCCCTCTGGCCAACTTCTTCGCTTCTGGGATCCTGGAGCTGGGAGAGAAGCTCGGCCCGATCCTCTGGCAGCTCTCCCCCAACTTCCGTTTCGACCCCGACAGACTCGCCAGCTTCCTCGATGTGCTGCCGTTCGACACCCGTGACGCCGTACGCCTCGCTCGCCGCCACGACGAGCGCGTGAGCGACCCCGGTTTCGGCCCGAACGGCGATCGCCCCATCCGCCATGCGCTCGAGATCCGCCACCCGAGTTTCTTCGTGGAGGAGGTCGTCGAGATCGCGCGCCGCCACGGCGTGGCCCTGGCGGTCTCCCATTCCTCGGAATGGGACTACACCGAAGAAGTGACAGCCGACTTCATGTACGTCCGCCTCCACGGGCCCCGCAAGCTCTACGACAGCCCATACGAGCCGGACGAGTTGCGCTACTGGGCGAGGCGGCTGGATCGGTGGAACAACGGGGAGGAGCCCGCCGACGCCCGCCGGATCACCTCCCGGCCTAGCCCTGGGACCCCGCCACGGGACGTGTACGTCTACTTCGACAACGACGGCCACGGGCACGCCCCCGATCAGGCGCGGGCGCTCGAGCGTCTCATGAGCGAGAAGAGGCGCCGGAATGGCGGCAAGGGCGTATAGCGTCCGAGCTAGGAGGTACGAGGACATGTTGGGCTCCAACGCGTGGACGATCGGAAGGTTTCGAGGCGTAGATGTACGGATCGACCCCTCGTGGAGCGTGATCGCGTTCCTCGTCGGCTACTCGTTCTACGTGCTGCTGTCGTTCCAGTTCCCCGAGCTCGACGGAACCGGACGGGTGGGCCTCGCCCTCGCCATGACCCTGGTCTTCTTCCTCGGCGTGCTCGTCCACGAAATCGCCCACGCCTGGATGGCCCTGGCTCGGGGTATCGAGGTGCACAGCATCACCCTCTACATGTTCGGCGGCGCTACCCACGCCGAACTCGAGACGGAGGATCCGACCGACGAGTTGGTGATCGCCGGAGTCGGCCCGGTGACCAGCCTGGTGGTTGCCGCCGTGCTCTGGGCCGTGTCACGGCTCGTAGGCGACAACCCAGTCGGCTACGCCTCCGGCTACCTCGCATGGATCAACATGGCGCTAGCCGTGTTCAACCTGCTACCGGGCTTCCCCCTCGACGGAGGCCGGGTGCTTCGTTCTCTCGTCTGGAAAGCGAATCGCGACTTCGTCGCCGCCACCAGACTGGCCTCGCGGGTGGGTCATGCCGTCGGTTTCGCGATCATGGCGATCGGCCTCTTCCTCCTGCTCGGCGGCAATCTCGTCAACGGGCTGTGGCTGATCGCCATCGGATGGTTCCTGGCCCAGTCCGCTCAGCAGTCGTTCACCCAGATGCAAGTGCGGCGCATGCTCCGAGGGGTGCCGGCCCGGCGGATGATGAGCGGCGGCCTCGTGGAGATCCCGGGAGGTCTCACCCTTCAGCAGGCGGTCGACGACTATTTCATGCGGTACGACTACAACGCGTTCCCGGTGCGAGTCGACGGCGATCGTCGCCGGATCATCACGCTGTCGTCGGTCAAACGGGTGCCGCGTGAGCAGTGGCAGTCGACCCTCGTCGACGAACACGCCACCGCCCTCGACGACACTTGCACCGCCCTCGCCGACGAGCCGATGGACCGGGTCCTCGACAAGCTCGTCCGCAACGAGCACCACCGCGTCGTGGTCCTCGATGGAGGGACCGTCGTCGGGATCATCACCCCCCGGGACCTGACTCGCTGGCTCGAGAGGTCTCAGGCGCTCGGAATGACCGAGTCGCTCACCTGAGATGACCGCCAGTTTGGGCCTGCAAAGCGAGGGTATGTCGCCGGCACGAGCAGAGGAGGTGGACATGCCCGATCCGAGGGCCGACGAAGTGCGGGACATGGTCGTCGAAGCAGTGAACGCCAAAGACCCCGACATGTTCGGCGCAGTCAACACGGTCTCCGTGCCGGAGTCGCTGGTCGATCGCGTTCTGACGGTCATGGAGCGCTGGCCTCGACTGATGCTGAGCCGAGGCGAGATGGGCCCCGACCCGGTGGCGATCGTCTGGCTCCCGGACGAGGACGACCGCTACGCCCAGGTGGCCTACCTCGAGTTCGACGTGGAGAGCGGCTCAGCCCGCATGGAAGTGGTCGACGACGTTCCGCCGGAGCTGATCGCGGAGCCGCCCACCGGAATGGAGCTGGCGGAGTGGGAGAACGCCGACGCCGTCGGCGAGGGGTGGGTCCACTGAACGGTTTGGTGGCGTCGGAATCCGGGTAGCTCCGAGCGTCATGACAGCACACCAAACTCGCCGGGTCGCGGTCGGCCGGACCCGTTCGACCGTCGGCCAGATCATCGCCGGAATTCTCGGGCTCGGACTCGTCATCGCCGGCGGCGTGGCGATGGCGCGAGTCGGCTTCGACTCACTCACCGGCGACACCGCCAACGTCTTGGGCATCGACCACACCCTGGTGCTCGGCATCATCGACGTCGTCGTCGGACTGGTCTTCCTGAGCGCGGCATCCGCCACCTTCGGCGTGAGGGGGACGCTGCTCAGCATGGGCACGATGGCGCTCGCCTTCGGCGCGATCGTTCTGATCGAGCCCGACCCGTTCGTCGACTTCCTCGGCGACGGCACCCCGGTCGGCGTTCTGTACCTGCTCGTCGGCGTCGTCTCCCTGATCGGAGGGTTCGCCACCCCCAACTACGTCCGTGAAGAGACCGCCATAGAAGACGTCGCGGTCGAAGAAGAGCGGATCCACACCGAGGAACTCTGAAGGGCTCGATTGCGCAGGAAAGCTCGATTGCGCAGGAAAGCTGGAGGTGACCCCCCCTCCCCCGGCCGGGCGTCTTGGTGGACCGACGCCCGGCTCTGGGGATCTGATCGGCGCCATACCCCCGAGCCCGGTTTCCCAAACGTGGCCGCTGCGAAAGCGTTAGGTTTGGAGACGGAGGACCGTGGGTACAGGCCACGATCACGAGAAGACGGAACACGAGAAGACGGAAGAGGAGACCCCCGCCATGGCGACAACCGCGTCATACACAGTTCCCGGAATGTCATCTGACGACACGAAGGCCGTCATCGAGACCCTTTCCGAGCGTCTCGCCAGCCTCATCGACCTGACCCTGACGCTGAAGCACGTCCATTGGAACGTCGTCGGCGAAGACTTCATCTCCGTGCACCGCATGCTCGATCCCCAGGTGGACGCCGTGCGGAAGATGGTGGACGACACCGCCGAGCGCATCGCCACCTTGGGCGGCACGCCCTATGGAACGCCTGGAGCGGTCGTGGAGATCCGCACGTGGGACGATTACTCGCTCGGGAAGGCGCCGGTGCCGGAGCACCTCGCCGCCCTCGACCGCGTGTACGCGGGAGTCATCGAAGACCACCGCAAGGCCCAGCAGCAGTTCTCCGAGCAGGATCCGGTGTCGGAGGATCTCATAATCGGGCACCTCCGCGAACTGGAGCTGTTCCAATGGTTCATCCGGGCCCATCTCGAAAACTCCGGAGGGAGCTGAGAGGAGCGTTCCGCGAGGAACGGAGGACGAGAGCCGGCCCCGTGCCGGCTCTCTTTTTTCGCCCGAGTCGAATGCCTACCCGGATGAGTGACATCGAGATCCCCGACCGCCTCGTCGACGACATCATCGCTGGCGACTGTGTGGCCTTCGTGGGCGCCGGGTTCACCGCTCCGGTGCTTCCCGAGTGGCGTCAGCTGCTGGTCGACCTGGCTGCCGAGACCGACCAGGCAACCGCCGAGGGAGTGAGGCGTTTCGTCGAGTCGGGCACCAACCGCGATCTCGGTGCGGCTGCCCAGACGTTGCGGGACCGGTTGGGCGACGACTACTTCTTCCATCTGATGGAGGAACGCCTCGCCGACCCCCCGATCAACGACGTGATGCGTCGTCGCCTGCGTCTCCTCCACGGGATCCCCTTCCGGGCGATATTGACCACGAACTTCGACGAGGTCCTGCCGGGTGAGCTGCCGAATCGGGACGCCTTCCTAGCTGTCCTCCGCCCGGAGGCGCACCGGTGGTGGGATCACCGATTCTGGGACGAGGACGCCCCCGGAGCGACCGTCGTCAAGCTGCACGGCAGCATCCGTACCCCCGGTGAGGTGGTCTTCACCCATCGCGACTACCGACGCCTCTATGCCAGTCCCGCCTACGCCACGTTTCTCCGTTCGGTGATGACGTCCACCACGGTCCTGTATCTGGGATTCTCGTTCGGCGACGCCTACCTGAACGAACTCCGCTCCGAGATCCTCGCGCTCCTCGACCACCGCGGCGGCGACGTGCCCGTGGCCTACGCCGTCGTCAACGACCCGACACCGGTCGAAGTCGACTACAGCCTCGAGCACGAAGGCATCCACGTCCTCCCGGTGGACACCGCGGGAGGCTCCGACTTCTCCGGCTTCGACGAGTACCTGGATGCGATCCACGACCGCACCAATCCCCGGCGCATCCTCGCCCGTCTGATCCGCGGACGTCGGGTCCGCTGGGTGGGACCCGACCATCCGAGCCTCGCCTATCTCGAAGCCGCAGCCAGAGATCAGGGCGCCGAGATCGTCCGCGGAGACCCAACGGGCGACGACGATCTCGTGATCGTCCACGGCGACGCCGACGATCTGACGCGGCTCGGAGGTGCCCCTGAGATCGTGCTCGACACCTCCCCAGGCGACGGCCGAAGGCTCCAAGCGGCACGGCGGGGAGCAGCCGGATATGCGGCCGACTGGGGGGAGCTACTCCAGGAGATCCACCGACTCCTGGCCTGACCGGTCGGGCCACACGCCCACACCCGGATTGAGCCGACCATCGGGATCGAACGCGTGCTTGAGGGCTCCGGCCAGACGGAGACGGATCGGGCCCAAAGACGCCCGATACCGCTCCCGCTTGAGCCGGCCGACTCCGTGCTCACCGGCTACCACGCCGCCGTTCGCCTCCACCGCCGAGTAGACGACGTCGTCCACCGAATCAGGGACGTTCCCTTCGGGCGAGAGGGGCGCCACGTTGATGTGGAAGTCGTCCATGAGCACGTGCCCGAACACGAACAGGCGGTGCGGCTCGATCGCCGACTCGAGCTGTTCGACCAATTCGGCAAGATGCCGCCGGGGCACGACCACGTCGTGTTTGTGGACCACGCCCGTCGACCCCAGAGACTCGGTGATCCTGTCCCGGTACGCCCACAGCCTCTCACCCACCACCGAATCCGCTGGTGGCCGCAGATCGGCTGCCTGCGCCTCCTCCACCTCCACCAGCAGGTACCAGCGGCACGGACGGAGCGGCGACGGGAGCCCGGCGTGGCTCGCCACGAGCTCCATCTCCCGTTGCCCGAAGACCTCAGCGGCCAACAACGGCGGCGCTGCAGCCAGCATGGCCAGTACTCCGTCGAAGTCGTCGAAACCGGACAGGCACACCACCGTCGCCCCGATCGGGGGGTGGACCGATACGCGCAGGGCGGTAACGACGGCGAGGCCACCTTCCGACCCGGCGAGGAACCCGACCGGGTCGATTCCGGCGGCGGAACGGCGAGGGACTTCTAGATCGGACAAGACGGTGCCGTCGGCGAGAACTGCTTCGACTCCCGTCACCTGGTCGGCCATGCGCCCGAACCGGCAGGCGTAGAGGCCGCCGGCGTTGGTGCAGAAGGCCCCTCCCACCGTGGCCGAGTCACGAGAGGCCATGTCGAGGCCGAACTCGAAGCCTCTCGCCCGAGCATGCTGGACGACGGAGGAAATCGTCGTGCCCGCTGCGGCCACGATCGCGCCTTCGTCCTCGTCGCGCCTGATGCCGCTGAGCGACTCGAGGTTGAGGATCACCGTGTCGGGTGGAGCCTGGGTCGCCGCCACCAGGCCCGTGTTGCCGCCCTGGGGCACGACATCGAAACCCGCTTCGGCGGAGAGCTCCATCACGGACACGACCTCGTCGACCGAGACCGGCCTGACTACACAGGCGGGCTGCCCTCGGAATCGCCCGGTCCAGTCGACGGCATAACGCGCCACCACGTCGGGGTCGTCGACCACCCGGGATCCGAGACGTCGACGAAGCTCGGTGAGCCAGGACGGCGAGGCGCTCACGAGGAGCGACGCTAGACGCGATCCAGCGTGGGGGACACCACCGGCTCGGACTCCCGGGCGTCCAGGGAAGGCAAGACGAGGTGGAACTCGGTGAGCCCGTCCCGACGGCGGTACTCGAGGGCGCCGCCCATCAGGTCGGCCAGGTTGCGAGACACGGCGAGGCCGATACCGACCGATCCGGGAGCCACCGCCTCGTGACCACGGACGTAGGCGTCGAAGATCCGCTTGGCGTCTTCTTCGGGGACCCCATCGCCGTCGTCGACGACACTGAGGACGATCCGGTCGGCTTCGGAGGCGAGCCGGATCTCGATGTGGTCACCGCCGTAGCGCTTGGCGTTGGTCAACAGGTTGCGGATGATCTGGCGGCAGCGGAGTGGATCGGCGGCGACCACCGCCTCCTGGCCGCGCACAGGGACTTCGAGGCCCAGGGCGGCGACGACCGTCTCGGCTTCGGCGCGGAGGTCGAACTCGGTGACCTGGACGGTGAGCCCTCCGCTCTCGACTCGGGCCGCCACCAAGAGATCCTCGACGAGGTGGGCGAGCTCCCGGCTCTGTTCGGCCACCACGGCCGCCAGCTCGGCGAGGGTCTCGCGGTCGAACTCCATCGCCGACGCCGCCATCTCCTCTGCGAGCCCGACGACCGCGGTCAGCGGGGTCCGCAGCTCGTGGGACACCGAGGCGACGAGTTCGTCCTTGGAACGGACGAGCTCTTCGAGTCGGTGGTGGTCGTCCTGGCGCCGCCAGTAAGCGGAGACGAGAGCCGCGGCCTGGACGAGCATGTCCACTTCGAGGTCCGAGCGCTGACGCGCGTCGTGGCTGGAGACGAGGGACAGACACCCCCGCCAGACGCCGTCGACGAACACGGGCACCGAGACCTCCACGGCCACCTCGCCCTTCTCGTAGACCTCCCGCTCGCGGCCGGTGAGAGCGTCGCGTCGCATCTCGCAGACCTGGCCGGCACGGTGAGCCGCGAGCATCGTGGGGAGGTCGGTATAGCTACCTCGCATCCAACTGACGTCGTCGGTGATGGCGTCGCTGTACGCCGCGGCGATGATCTCCCAGCCCGGCACCTCGCCTTCGTAGATGGTCCGGTCGACGTAGGCACAGTCAGCGGCGGTCGCCTCCAACAATGCGGCCAGAGCGACGTCGAGGGCGTCTTCGGAGGCGTCTTCCAACAGGACCTGGGAGCAGCGGGCGAGGGCGCGGTGGAGATCGACCAGTTCCGCCTGGGCTCTGGTGGCAGCGCTGGCGGATTCGAACAGGATCTTGACCATGAAGTGGAGAACGAAAACGGTGGCGGTGGTGACTATGACCCAGTCAAGCACGTCCTTCACCGCCTGGCCGGAGAGAAGGCCATAGCTGAAGGCCCACACCGCCGGTCCGGCCAACACTGCGAGTCGGAGCCAACTGGGCTGACGATCGAGGACGGCCGACGCCACTGCCACCGTCACCAGGATCCCGTATGCCGTGTACTGGTCGTACCACCCGAACGGCAAGCTCCAGATCACCGTGAGCACGGAGGCGACGGCGGTGGTGACCGCGGCCGAGACGAGCAGAGGAAAGAGCGCCGGTCGCGGCCGGCGCCACTCCCGGTACGCCCACAGGGCATGGGCGGCAGCCCAGATCACCCGGGGTATCGGCATGTCGGTCACACCGAGGACCACGCCGGCCACGAAGTCGACGACGGCGAGGGTGGCTGCCGCGACTGCCACCGCAAGGGCGAGCGGCCGAGCTACATCGACCCGGAAAGAGGGGTTCGGCACGACTGCCCTATCGGTCGAGGCGAGCCCTGCCTTGATGTATTGCATATCCTCGACGGAGACTATTCGCGCCGCCGCCGTTGAGAAGATCGCGGGGAGCGGTGAGGGGGGTGCCCGGCGTACCGCCCCCAGCCCCGGATGCCCCCAAAGCGGCACACCGGGCACCTGGTCGACACCATACGTGACGGGTGTGACAGATCCCGTCGGGCCGGCTCAGTCGAGCCAGTGGTTGTCGTGGCGGTGGTAGAACTCGTATTTCTCCTCGGGCGACATGGAGGCGATCTCACCGGCGAGACCTTCGAAGTAGGCCTCGCGGGGCGCTCCCGGTGAGAAGTGGAGGAGCATCTCGGCGTGGGCGCCCGACTCGTTGCGGAACCCGTGGATGCCGCCGATGGGGACGTGGACGAAGTCGCCGGGCACGCATTCGATCCATCGGGTGCCGTCGTAGATCTTCACTACCCCGGCGAGGATGAAGAACGACTCGCTGATCGTGCGGTGGAAGTGCGGTGACGGTCCGCTCGGCTCGGGCCCCATCACCCAGCGGTAGAGGCCGAAGAGCCCGCCGGTCGACTCTCCAGTGGCGAGGTAGTGGACCGTGTTGCCGTTGGGATAGGTCAGGTCGGGGCCGGTGGTGGCCGGCCTGTAGACGGCGCTCTTTTCTCCGGTGTCGCCGTGGTAGAGGGCGGGGGGATATTCCATGCCCTCAAACTAGGCGATCGGGGCGGGCACGGCTCACCCGGGGAGCCTTCCTCCTCCGGCCACTCGGAGGTCGGCGGAGTCGGCAGCTTCGCGTCCCAGCAGGTAGCCCACACCGTCGGTGGCCGATACCGACATCGTCCCGACTCTCCCGAGGGTGGTTCTCATCGCTTCTTCGGCGGCGCGCTCGCGGGCGGCGAGGACCGGAACCAAGACGACTCCGGTCTCGGCTTCCACGGCGCTCACCGCGTCGTCGGACGCGGCGGCCAGCCTCTGTCCGATCCGGTGGGCGAATCCGATCATGAACGACCGCCGGAAACGCGCTGTGGCACTGGCCTCGCCGCGGAGGTGGAGGGGACGCTGCCTCTGCATGGCTCGGGTGGCCTGGACGAGTAGCGACGTGAACAGCTCCTCGACACCGGCGAGGTCGTGGGGATGGCCGAACACCGTGGCGAACCCCAGGCTCTTGGACCACGCCGCCTGGCAACCGTTGGCGGAAGCGACGTTGGACAGGAGCACGAACTTCTGACGGGCATAGGGATCGTCGATCCCCACACGCCGCCCGATCACCTCCGCAGATCGGGGCTTCTCGCCGGCGAGTACTGCTCGGTCGATCCGATGACGGGTCATGAGCTCCTGGGCTTTGGCGGTGAGTGCTTCGGCCTCCGCATCGAACTCCGTGCTCTCGGCCTTGGACAGGAGCGCCCGGATCTTCTCCAGGAGCCCTGGGTCGAGGATTTGATGGCCCCTGTCGGCGGCGTCTCCGGGGCGGAGATTCGGCCAGGCCGACGGCGGCGACATGAGCTCAGGCAGGGTGGGGAGGACGGATAGGAGGGCGAGAACCTGGATCGCGGCCGCCGTCGAGTGCGGTCCCGACCCGATGGACCGCGCCGCATCGGGCGGATCGGCATCGACGTCGGCGCCGAGGCCGTCGACCTGGTCCATCCACTCGGAGGCGACGGCTCTCCCCCATTGGGCGTAGGCGCGGGATTGGGCGACGACTGCGAGCGCCACCACTCCACCTGCCGCCTTGCCCAACCGCCGCCGGGCGACCCGGACCACGTCGGCGGGCTGCCAGCCCCGTTCCCAGAGCGTGGCGAGCCCCTTCTCGAGGCGTGTCACCAGTTCGGAGCGGACTCGCTCTCCCCATTCCGCCCCCTGCAGTCGGCGCACGAGATCCTCGACGGCCCAATCTCGGCCTCCGCGGATGGCGGCGATGGCGGCGTCGATGACCTCGCCTGGATCGACGTACGGACCTCCGTCCACCTGATGAGATGCGTGCGAGCCAGCGGACTGGCGGCCTCGTCTCAACTCGGCGTCCCGATCACTTCGACCCGGGCCGTGGCGGTCGCCATCCCGACGGTTTCCATTCCGAGGTATGCGGCGGTTCCTCTTCCCCATGTCACCGTCATACCGGCCGCCACCGACAGATTCTCACTCGCCGGCGTCGAGGCGAGCTACCAGCGTCTTGGGGGCGACGGTCCGGTAGGCGTCTTCCACCAGATCGGCGATCGCGGCCCAATCGACGTCGTCGATGTCGAGATAGACACCCAGCCAGCCTCGAGGACCCACGTAGGGCGGACGGAAGTAGGCGTGGGGATCGGAGGCGACGAGCGTCTCCTGGGCCCCTTCCGGTGCCGCGCACCAAAACGCCACCCGGTCGTCGTGGTGGTGATCGGCATAGGTGACGAACAGCTTCTTGTCCCGGACGAACCAGGCCGGCTCGCCGTGGCTGACGCGCTCTGTCACTTCCGGAAAGGAGAGGCAGATGCTCCGCAGCTCTGAAAGAGGGTCTAAAGCCATGTCGGCCATGCTGGCACTCCCGTCGCCGTAATCAGGGAAAACGGACGTGTACGTCGAGTGCCCCGGAAAAGCCCTGTAGACGGATGCGCAGATGCCGATCATGAGATGACCGAAGCCGAACGGTCAACACCCTCCCGAACCCCGGTGATACTCATGAACGACTCCTCTCGTCCCGTCCCCCTCCGTGTCCGCCGCCTCCTGGTGCTGGCGGTTTCGTCGCTTCTCCTGGCGAGTTGCACCATGCGGGCCGTCGTCGACGTCGATGTGAACGCCGACGGTTCGGGCACCCTGGAGATGTCGATCGCCTACGACGAGGAACTGCGACAGCTCATCGAACAGGAGTCGGCTGAGCCGGTCGATTGGAGCGATCCTGCGAGCTACATGGACGGCGACAGCCCGGCGACCTTCCTCGAGGACTTCCCCGAGGGAGCGGACATCGCCCCGTACTCCGACGGCGACTTCCTGGGCTTCACCGTGTCGACGCGGTTCGATTCGCTCGAGGAGCTCAACAGCCTCCTCGAGGAGTCCCAGTCCGACGACGGGGAGGCGTTCCCGTTCCGGGTCACGACCGACGGCAGCGGTCGGTTCGAGCTCGTGTCGGACGGCCCCTTCTTCGAAGGCGCCGCGCTGACGGAGGAGGAAGCCGAGATGATGCCGCCCCAGATGCTCGCCGACCTCTTCGACATCCAACTCCGTGTTTCCCTTCCCGGCGCCATCGAGTCCACCAACGCCGACGAGACCGTCGACGGAGTGATGGTGTGGCGAGTCGACCCCATGTCTTCGGAGCCGGTGATTCCCGCCGCCGTCGCCCAAGCCTCCAGCTCGTCTCCCGTCGTGTGGCTGGTCGCCGTTGCCGCCCTAGTCGCCGTCGCCGGTGGAGTCTGGTTCGTGCGTCGGCGCTCGAACGAAGCGGCAGTCGACGCCGTCACCACCCCGGATGTGGCCCGCGACGCCACCTGAGGAGGGGGCCGAGGAGTACACACGCCGCCGGCCCTAGCGTGGGTTGGTAAGCGACGGCTCGCCTCGGTGAGCCGAGGAGGACTCATGGCTCCATCCGAGAGCGAGAACAGCCCGAAGCTGCTCGCCGGCGGCAACCCCCAGATCCCGAAAGGGGAAGGGGACGCCCCGGTGCAGGCCTACATCGCCGCCATGCCCGAGTGGAAGCGGTCCGTGGGAGAGCAGCTCGACCGGCTGATCGTCGACACCGTCCCCGGCGTCCGCAAAGCCGTCAAGTGGAACCAGCCGTTCTACGGAAGCGAGGGCGACGAAGGGTGGTTTCTCTCGTTTCGCTGCTACACGAAGTACGTGCAGGTGCAGTTCTTGAAAGGGACCTCTCTCGATCCGATGCCGCCGAAGGAGTCGAAACACGAGGAGGTCCGCTACCTGGACATCCACGAAGACGATTCCCTCGACGTCGGGCAGCTGGCCTCATGGATCCGCCAAGCCGCCGAGCTACCCGGCGAGCGGATGTGAGAACGATCACTCCGAGAGAAGCGCCCTGACCTCAGCGGCCTGTTCGATCGAATCGAGCGTGATCGGGTCGAGCACCAGCTGCACATGCGAGACCCCGAGATCGGCGAACTGAGAGAGCACCGCGGCCATGTGCTGCGCCGACCCGGTGATCGGCACCACCTCCGCGCTGCGGCGGCTGGGTTCGTCGTCGAACTTGAGGAGCACCGCGACGGTCCGCTCGAGAGTGGCGGGATCCCTGCCGGCTGCTTCACACGCCCGATCGATCCTCGCGAGCAGCCCGGAAAGCTCGGCGGGGTCGTTGCCGAACGCGGTGTACCAGGAGTTCCACATCTCCACGTGAGGCAGAGCCACCGAGAGCATGCGGCCGCCGTTCGAGCCGATCATCAGCGGAGGTCCGTCCCCGCGGGGACGCGGAAGGAGCTCGGCTCGGTCCAGCTCGTAGAACTCCCCTTGGAAGACGACCTGTTCGCCGCCGAGCAGCCGACGCACGATCTCGAACGCCTCGGCGAAGCGGCTCACCCGCCTTTGGAAAGGAAGACCAAACGCCCGGAACTCGAGCTCGTTCCACCCTGCCCCGACACCGAGGATGAGGCGGCCGCCCGAGATCTCATCGACCGTGGCGGCTTGCTTGGCGAAGACCGCTGGGTTGTGGAACGGCAGCGCCGCCACCAGCGGCCCGATCGCCACTCTCTCGGTGATGGCTGCCACCGCCGCCAGCACGGACCACGCCTCCCATGGACCGACACGTGTCCCGTCGACCTCGTACAGCAGGTGCTCCCCCACCCAGACCGAGTCGAAACCGGCCGCCTCGATCAGAGTCACCATCTGGGCGAGCTCCGACCAGCGAACCGGGCGCTCCACCTCGGGGAGTTGGACACCGACTTTCATCTGCCTCTCACATCAGGAACCCGGCTGCGAGTGTATGTCTCCGCGATCGCTCCGCTTCGACTGTCGGCTGCGTAGTGTCGTCGAACACCGGGCGACCGCGTGGACAAACCACGACCGCGGGACATCGAGGAGAACGGCCATGGAGTTTCGGGCTACGTTGCAGCTGACCGGCAAGACCAGCACGGGATTCGTGGTGCCCGACGAGATCGTTGCAGCCTTGGGCGGCGGCAAGCGACCTCCCGTGGAGGTCACGATCAACGGTTACACGTATCGCAACACCGTCGCCCCGATGGGTGGTGAGTACTGGCTGGGAGTCAGCGCTGCCCACCGAGAGGCTGCAGGGGTGGTGGCAGGCGACGAGCTGGAGGTGGAATTGGAGCTCGACACCGCTCCCCGAGAGATCGAGGTGCCGCCCGACTTCGCCGCGGCTCTCGACGCCCAACCGGAGGCCCGCCGCGCATTCGACAGCCTGTCGTTCAGCAACCAGCGGTATCACGTGGAACAGATAACCGGCGCCAAGACGCAGGAGACCCGTCAGAGGCGGATCGCCAAGGCCGTCGAGACACTCGCCTCCGGCCGCAAACGCTGACCCCGGAACGTACGCTCGGATCATGGACGTGTTGGTCGCCACGAACCGCGGCGTGTTCGATCTCGACGGGGCGATCGTTCTCCCCGAGTGGCCGATCGCCCACGTCGTCGGACACGAGGGCGCCTGGTGGGCAGTAGGCGAAGCCGGTCTCTTCCGCGACGGCGAGCTGGTCGCTCCGGGACCCGACGGCGCGTCGCTCAACTGCGTCCTCCCTACCGAGCACACGGTCTGGGTGGGGGCAGACTCCGCTCGCCTGTTCCGATTGGAAGACGGATGGCTCGCTGAGGACGAGGCTTTCGCATCGGCGCCGGGACGCGACAAATGGCACACGCCTTGGGGAGGCCCGCCGGACGTCCGATCGATGGCGGAGGGTGCGGACGGCACCGTGTACGTGAACGTGCATGTCGGCGGCATCCTGCGCTTCGACGACGCCGGCTTCACTCCCACCATCGACATCTCGGCCGACGTGCACCAGGTGGTCGCTCACCCGGAGACACCGGATCTGATCGCGGCCGCCACGGCCTCCGGGTTGGCGGTGACGACAGACGGCCACGATTTCGACTTTCGCACCGACGGTCTCTCGCACCGGTACTGCCGGGCAGTTGCGATCGACGGCGACACGGTGCTCGTCTCATCATCAGGTGGTCCTCGGGGTGGCGACGCCCGGATGCACCGCGGACCCTTGGCTGGCGGCCCACTGGAGGCGTTGGAGGGGTTGCCACCGTTCGAGGGGAACATCGACACCCACTGTGTGGCCACGCGTCCCGGCCTGTGGATCGTGGGACACGGGCCGTCCGTCTGGGTGTCCACCGACCAGGGACGAACGTGGGAGGTCGCCCTGAACGACCTGCCGACGATCAACTCCCTCGGCTGACGTCGACGTCACTCCGGTCAGCGATGAATCGGCGCATCGGCGCACGTCGGTTCGGCATGGACGGCGAAAGGAAACGAGTGGCCGACGTGCCGACGACTCACAAGATGACGCTGACCCGCCGCTTCGAGGTACCCGTTGCCGACGTGTGGCGAGCGTGGACCGAACCCGATCTGGTGCGCCGATGGTGGGGACCAGCGGGGTTCACGGCTCCACTGGCGGAAATGGATGTGGTGGTGGGTGGCCGGTCGCTCGTGTGCATGCAGGCGCCGGTTGGGATGGGCGGCTTCCGCTACTACAACACGTGGACCTACACCCTGGTCCACCCCCACCGCCACCTCGAGTTCGTCCAGCACTTCACCGACGAACACGGGAACCCGGTCGAGCCCTCCTCTGTCGGCATGCCCGACGGCACCCCTTTCGAAGTGCCGCACCTGCTCACCTTCGTCGACCGGGAGGGCACCACCGAGTTCACAGTCACCGAATACGGCTACACCGCCCCGGAGGTGGTCGAGCTGTCGAGGGCCGGGATGACCCAGTGTCTCGACAAGCTCGCCACCGTCGTCGGCTCGACCTGAAACGCCTGGGGTCAGGCGGCAGCGATCTCGGCGAGAACGCCGTCCATCTGCGACATCGCCGACAACATGCCTTCCTCGACTCCCATGTCGAGCACCTGCTGCATCGCTTCCGTCGAGGGGTAGCGGGCGACGCACCGCATCCGCGTGCGGCCGCCGGCCTGGGTGAACTCGTACCGCATCAGCGTGGCGGGCAGCTCGGTGTTGGCGTTGCCGTTCTCGTCGCCGAAGGCATCTTCCACCTCGAACGAGTTCGGAGCGTCCACGGCGACGACGTTCCACAGGCCGTAGTGGGTGTCGCCCTCTGGTCCGGTCATCGAATAGACCACCTTCCCCCCGGCTCGAATTCGTGCTGATGCACCTTCGCCGGGTACGTCGGCGGACCCCACCACTTCTCCAGCTTGCGGGGATCCGCGAAGAGCTGCCAGACGTGCTCCAGGGCAGCGTCGAACTCCGTCGTGACCGTGAGGGTCGCGTTGTCGAGATCCTTTTCCACGATGGGCGTCGTCATGGCTCGTCTCCTTTGTCGTGGGCGAGGATGGCACCCATCCGGTCGATGCGGTCGACCCACATCGCTTCCAACTGGTCGAGGAGGTAGCGAACTCGGCGGACGGCGTCGACGTCGGCCCTCACGAGCTGTTCACGCCCTTCGCGTCGCTTGGTCACCAGGCCGGCCCGCTCGAGCACCGCCACGTGCTTCTGCACGGCGGCGAAGCTCATCGGGTACTTCCGAGCCAGCTCCGACACCGAGAACTCCGCCGTCATCGTGCGACGGAGGATGTCTCGTCGGGTGGCGTCGGCCAGGGCCCGGAACCTCCGGTCATCCGCCTCGTCGCTCCGACCTACAACCATTCGGTTGTACGTTATGCGATGCGGCGGGCGGTGTCAATGGATTTCTCCGCTGTTCAGGCGGGCGGATAGATGACGCTGCGGTCGGCCACGGTCGCCCCTTCGGTCACCGCATGCGGGTAGCGGCGCCCACCCGGAAAGAGGTGCTCCACGGGCTCGCCGACGACGAGCTCGAGATGATCGGCGAGCAGCCGGCGGTGGCAGCGCCACCACACAGTCTCCGAGCACATGACTGCGACCTGGCGCGTTTCGGCGACTTCCAGCAGTTCGGCGACACCCGCTCGGAACTCGTCTGTGGCCATGTGGTCGGCGTAGGCGCGGAACTGCTCGTTCTCGAGGCCGATGTTCGGGCTGCCGGGCGCCGGCTGGCGACGTCCGCCCAGCGACTCCGCCCACCGGTACTCGACTCCGTAGTCGGCCAGCCACCGCTGCATCTCCCCCGAGTTGAAGTGGGGATGGCGTCGGCTGCCGGGATAGCGGCGGATGTCGAAGAGGACCTCCACGCCGGCAGTCCGGAGGGTGTCCGCCAGCTCTTCTGCGGTCTGTGCCCCGTGGCCGACGGTGAAGATCATCCGGCTGGATTCTTCGCTGCCGCCCCCATCCTCTCGACGATCTCGGTGAGGATCTCCGGGTGGGTGGCGTAGTTGAGCCGGGCGTGGCCTACCCCGCCGGTCCCGTACAAGGAACCTTCACTCAGCGCCACCTCGGCTTCCGTGAGGAAGTAGTCGGCGGGCTCGCCCAGCCCCAGCGGCGTGAAGTCGAGCCACGCCAGGTAGGTCCCTTCGAGTTGGGTGAACCGCACCTCGGGAAGATGCTCTGACAGCAGTTCGGCGAGCAGTTGCCGGTTGGCGTCGATTCGCTTCACCGTCTCGTCGAGCCAGTCTCCGGCCTCCGCGTAAGCGGCGGCGTTGCCCACCAGCCCCAGGGTGGCGACGCCGATCTTGTCCGAGGTGAAGTACTCGGCCCACTTCTCGGCGTCTTCGTCCCTGGTCAGCACCACTTGGGCGCATTTGAGCCCCGGGATGTTCCACGCCTTGGAGGCGGACGTGACGGTGACGACGACCTCGGGGGCGATGGTGGCGGCCACAGTGTGGCGCAGATCGGAGCGGATCAACGGGGCATGTACCTCGTCGGCGATGATGCGGGCTCCCTTGTCCGCGGCCAGGTGGACCAGTTCTTCGACCTCCTGGCGCTCGAAGACCCTGGCCGTTGGGTTCCACGGATTGCACAGCACGATCGAGCCGGCGCCGTCGGTGAAAGCGGCGGCGATTCCGTCCAGGTCGAGCCGATAGCGGCCATCGGCATCCGGCGAACAGCGCACGTCGACGATCTCCCTGCCGGCTCTCTCGACCATGGAGAAGAACGGGTGGTAGACGGGAGTGTGGAGAACCACCGGCGAGCCGGGTCGGGTGAGGTGGACGATGGCCCGGAGGGCTCCCTCGATGACATCGGGGGCGGGGAAGACGCGCCCGGGATCGACGTGCCAACCGAGGCGATCGGCCCAGAAGGAACACGCCGCTTCGGCGGTCCGGGCCATCATCTCGGGGTGCGGGTAGGCGACTTCGCCTTCGTCGATCGCGGTGTGGAGAGCGGCGGCGATCTCCGGGGCGAGACCGAAGTCCATCTCGGCGACCCACGCCGGCAGGACGTTCGGCCCGTGGAGGTTCCACTTGAGGCCGGCGCTCGGCCTTCTGGGTGATTGCTCCATCGAACCCAGGCTAGGGCGGTGGCGGTCCACCGCCCTAGCTCTCAGGTCTGACCGGATTCGCCTTCCGTGTCGCCAGGCGTGGTGGGAGGAGGCTGAGTAGGCGGCGCCGGCGGCGGGGTGGTTTCCGCGCCCGCTCCGGAAGCACCGGTGTCACCGGGCTCACCGTCTGGGCTCTCCGCTTCCCATCGTTCCCGAGCGGCCTCCAGCCCCCGCTCGAGTGCCTCACCCAGCTCCTTCACGGCTTGCTTGGCGGCTTCCAGCGCGCCCGCCCGGCTGTCGCGGGTGGCGTCCCATGCGGTGCGGACCGCGTCGGCGGTGCGGTCGAGGGCCTCCTGAGCCTCCCGGATCCACTTCGGGCGGTCACCCGATTCGGTGTGCTCGCTGCGACTCTCGTCTGTCATGGTTCCCTCCGTGGGTACTGCTTGATCCGATTGTTCCCTCCAATCGAATCCTATGCGGCCGAATCGCCCAGCAAGCCCGATAGTTCCGACGGCAGTGTCGCGTGGCGGGTGAGGGCCGAGCCCAGTCCCACGCACAGTGCGCCGGCGTCCAGCCACCCTCGGACATCGCCCACCTCGATGCCGCCCGTCGGCACGACCGGGAAATCGCCGAACGGCCCCCGCAGCGCCTTCAGGTAGTCCACACCCAGCGAGCCGGCCGGAAAGAGCTTCACTGCCGGCACTCCGAGACGATGAGCGGCCGCCAGTTCGGTCGGCGTCATCACGCCCGGGAGGATCGGCACCCCGACCTCGAGCGAGCGGGAGACGAGTTCGGGATCGAGGTGCGGAGTGACGCAGAAGTCGACGCCCACCTCCGCCAGCTCGTCGATCTGGCCGAGTCGGGTCACCGTGCCGGCTCCAATCAGGGTGTCGGAGCCGATCTCGCGGCGCAGACGCTGGATGGCCACGAGGGCGTTCGGCTTGTCGAGAGTGCACTCGACGGCCCGCACCCCTTGCGCATGGAGCCGCAGAGCGAGATCCACCCCTCTCTCGTCGACGTCGTCGAGGCGCAGGATCGCCACGACCCGGGCCTGGCGGAGACGGTCGATGAGGTTTCTCATCGGCGGAACCCTATCCCGTGTGACACAATCCGGCGCCATGGATCAGCGCTTCGCCGGCCGGACCGTCCTCGTCACCGGAGCGACGGGCATCGGCGCCTCCACGGCCGAACGGGTCGTCTCAGAGGGCGGCTCGGTGTTCGTCGTGTCCTTGGACCAAAAGCCCATCGACCGTCTCCGCCGCTCGTCGGACCGCATAGACGGGATGACCGCCGACCTCACCGACGAGCTGGCCGCCGAGGAAGCCTTCGCCCGCTGCCAGGAGCGATTCGGCCGTCTCGACGGAGTCCTGGCGGTGGCGGGGGGAAGCGGAAGGCGCTTCGGAGACGGGCCGGTCGACCAGATCCCGCTTTCCGGTTGGGAGGCCACGTTGGCCATGAACACGACCCCGATGTTCCTGACCGTCCGTGAAGCGGTGCGGCACATGCCCGAGGGCGGCTCGATCGTGGTCGTCACGAGTGTCCTCGGTCTGCACCCCCAACGGATGTTCGTGACCCACGCTTACGCCGCCGCCAAGAGCTCCGCCATCGGATTCGTCCGCGCCGTCGCCTCCCGCTACGCCCCTGCCGGGATTCGGGTCAACGCGGTGGCGCCGGGCCTGACGGCGACCCCGATGGCACAGCGGGCGGCCAACGACCCCGGCACGGTCGCCTACGCCGAGAAGAAGCAGCCGCTCGCGGGAGGAATGCTTCCGCCCGAGTCGATCGCCGTCGCCGCCGCGTTCCTGCTGTCGGACGACGCCCGTCACGTCACCGGCCAGGTCCTCGCCGTCGACGGCGGCTCCAGCGTCGTCGAAGCTTGACCAAGTTGTCTAGACATTCACCGGAGTGAGTGCGACACTTCGGGAATGCAGCAACTGACCGTCGCCGATGTCACGTACGAACAGCTGGCCGCCACGATCGACCACTCTCTCCTCCGGCCCGAACTCACACTCGACGAGGTCAGAGCCGGCTGCGAACTGGCCGCCCGCTACGCCGTGAAATCGGTCTGCGCCCGCCCCGCCGACGTCTCGCTCTGCGCCGAGGAGCTGGAGGGCAGTGGCGTCGAAGTCGGAACGGTGGTCGGCTTCCCCCACGGGTCGTCGACCACAGCCACCAAAGTCTTCGAAGCCAACCGGGCGATCGAGGAGGGGGCGACCGAGCTCGACATGGTCCTGAACATCGGCTGGGTGAAGAGCCACCAATACGGCGCCGTCGAAGACGAGATCCGCCAGGTGGTGGAGGTGGCTTCCGGCCGTGCCCTCGTGAAGGTGATCTTGGAGAACGCCTACCTGGAAGACAGCGAGAAGCGCCGGGCGTCGCAGGTGGTGGAGTCGGCCGGAGCGGACTTCGTGAAGACGTCCACAGGCTTTGCCCCGTCGGGGGCGACGATCCCCGACCTGATCCTGATGCGGGAATCGGTCTCTCCTCGTGTCCAGATAAAGGCAGCCGGTGGTGTCCGGACGCTGGACGCGCTCTTGGAGGTGATGTCGGTGGGGGTGACCCGCATCGGAGCGACCCGCACCGCCGAGATCCTCGACGACTACCGGGCCCGCACCGCCTGAGCCGAAAGCGGCGCCAACGCCGCCCCCACCGCCCCGGCCATGGGACCGAGCTCGGCGGCGACGATCTGGATCTCGTCGGCCGGCACCAACGTGACACGCGAGCGAACGTGACGTCGGATCGGCTCGAGCGCGGCGTCGCCGGCGGCGACGATGCCTCCGCCGATGACGATCCGGTCGGGACCGAGGGTGGCGATCGTGTTCGCCAGTCCGATCGCCAGCCAGTCGGCCACCGTCTCGATGGCAGCGACGCTCCGGGAGTCTCCCGCGGCCGCGGTGCGATAGACCTCCTCGACCGTCTCCTTGCCGGCGAGCGAGGTGAGCACATCGGCTTTCGTGAGGGCTTCGACACAGCCCCGGTTGCCGCAGCCGCACTCGGCTCCGTCGGCTTGCACGATCTGGTGACCGATCTCCCCCGCCTTGCCCCACGCACCCAGGCGCACCTTTCCGTCGATCACGACGCCCCCGCCTACTCCGGTCCCCAGCGTGAGACACACGACCGTCTCACAGCCCCGGCCGGCGCCGAGGGTCGCTTCGGCGAGGGAGAAGGCGCGGGCGTCGTTGATGAGCGCGACCGGCAGGCCCAGCGCCTCTTCCAGAGGCCGGCGGATGGGTTGGCCCTGCCACGGCCCGGGCAGGTTGGGGAACAGCTCGATCGTTCCGCTTTCTCGGTCGAAGAGCCCGGGGACTCCCAGCCCCACGGTGGCGACCGGCCCGTGCTCGGCGATAGCGCCTTTGCCCGCTTCGATGAGTCGCTCGATCACCACGAGCGGGCCACCTTCGGCGTCGGTCCGGGTGCTCCCGGTCGAGACGATCGCCGTTTCTCCGTCGGCGATCTCGAGCACCGCGGTCTTGATGAAGGTGCCGCCCAGGTCGAGGCCGAGATGCCGTGTCATCGCAGCAGGTCCTCCTCGTCTCGCTCCAGCACCGCCTCGAAGGTGTATCGCTCGGCGGCGTAGCGGGTTTCGGTGTGCTCCAGAGGCTGGCCGTTCTGGTCGGTGATGACACGGCGTTCCGTGAGGATCACCGCCGGGTCGCGCAGGTCGAGGAGGCGCCGTTCCCGGGCGTCGGCGAGCCGAGCCGACACCCACGCCTGGGCCCGGGTCGGCACACGTCCCATCTTCTCCATCGTCGAATGGAGCGAACCGGCAGCGAGGTCCTCGTCGAGCACGTCGCGGAGCGAGGGGTGGAGGAGGGCGCGTTCGATCGCCATCGGCACGTCCGAGGCGAGACGGAGGCGCTCGAGGAGGACGGCCTTGTCCCCCGGGGAGAGCTCGAGAGCGGCGACGTCGTCGGGCTCGGGATCGATCTCTCCGGCGGCGAGCAGACGGGAGGAGGCGGTCAGGCCGCGCCGTCGCATGCTCTCGCTGAACGAGAGTGGTGATCCGAGCACACGGGGGACCGGGCGGGGGGCCACGAACGTGCCTTGGCCCCGCCGGCGAACGATCAGGCCCTCGTTGTCGAGGATCTGCAGGGCGGCCCGGGCAGTCATGCGGGAGACGCCGAAGCGTTCGCACAGCTCCGACTCCGAGGGGAGCCGGGTCCCGGGGCTGGCTGCTGCGATCTCCGAGCGCAGGTACCGGGCGATCTCCTCGTAGCGGGTCGCCTCAGCGCTCAACCGGGATCATCCTGTGGCGAAGTTGTATAGACATGTAGTACGTTTGCCTCGATGTCAGCCCCTATCAAACCACGTTCTCCCTCGGCAGCCGGACGCTGGCTCGCCAAGGCCCGCCGACTGCTCGACCGCTTCGAGGAGACGCAGATGGAGGCGGTGAGCCGCGCCGCCGCCCTCGCCGCCGACGCCATCGCCGCCGGAGGGCTCGTCCACCTGTTCGGCACGGGGCACTCGCGGATCCCGCTCGAAGAGATGTTCCCCCGCTACGGGTCGTTCCCCGGCTTCCACCCCATGGCCGAGCTGTCGATGACGTTCCACACGCAGGTAGTCGGCTCCAATGGCCAGCGGCAGGCGATGTTCATCGAACGGGTCGAGGGCCTGGCCGAGCAGATCCTGGCGAACTTCGACCTGGCGCCGCCCGACTGCATGTTCGTGTTCTCGGCGTCGGGACGGAGCGCGGTCCCGATCGAGATGGCGATGGGTGCCCGCCAGCGGGGTCTGCCGGTGGTGGCAGTCGTGTCGCTCCCGCAATGCCATGCCGCTCCGTCGTCGCATTCGTCGGGCACGCGGCTGCCCGACCACGCCGACGTGGTGATCGACCTGGGCACCCCTCCCGCCGACGCCTTGGTGACCCTCGACGGGCTCGACACCCCGGTCGGGCCGGGCTCGTCGTTCATCTACGCCGCGGTGGTCAACGAGATCAAGGTCCAGACGGCAGAACTGTTGGTGGAGCGCGGGGCGATGCCTCCCGTGATCACGTCGTCGGCCGTCGTCGGAGAGGCGCGGTCGGCGGCTCTGTTCGAAGCGGCGTACGCCGAGCACGCCCGCCGCTACGCCTCCCGGCTGCGGGCAGCACGAGATGTGTGACGGCCCGGCGGCAGGAGGTGGCGGCGTGGCATCATTGCGCCGCCCGGCGAGAGACAGGAGTGTGTGAATGGCATTGACCGACATCAACGCCGCGGTGGTGGGCACGGGCTTCATCGGTGTGGCCCATGTCGAGGCACTCCGCCGGCTCGGGGTCAATGTGGTGGGGGTGATGGGGTCGAGTCCCGAGCGGGCGAGGGAGAAAGCCCGGGCCGCCAACCTGCCCGACGTGTACCACGACCTCGACGCTTTGCTTTCGGACGACCGGGTCGATGTCGTCCATGTCGCCAGCCCCAACCACGTCCACTTCGACCAGGCGATGGCGGCGCTGGAGGCCGGAAAGCACGTGGTCTGTGAGAAGCCGCTGGGGCTGGACTCGAACGAGACCTCCCGACTGGTGGCGAAAGCGGAAGAGACGGGCCTGGTCAACGCCGTCTGCTTCAACATCCGCTTCTACCCCCTGGTGCACCAGATGGCGGCGATGGTCGCCGCCGGCGAGATCGGGGCTCCCCGGCTCGTCCACGGGTCGTACCTGCAGGACTGGCTCCTGTTGGAGACCGACTGGAACTGGCGCCTCGAGGCCGACAAAGCCGGCCAACTGCGGGCCGTGGCCGACATCGGCTCGCATTGGCTGGACCTGGCCCGCTTCGTGACGGGCAAGAAGGTCGTCGAGGTGATGGCCGAGTTGCACACGTTCGTGACGACCCGCCGCCACCCTGAGGGGTCGGTGGAGACCTTCACCGCCGTCTCCGAGGACGTCCCCCTGGTGGAAGAGGAGATGGGCTCCGACGACGCCGCCTCGATCATGCTCCGCTTCGAGGACGGCGCCCGCGGCCTGTTGACGGTCTCGCAGGTATCGGCCGGCCACAAGAACCGGCTGACCCTGGAGGTGGACGGGTCGGAGTCGGCACTCATGTGGGTGTCGGAGGACCCGGATCGGCTGTGGATCGGCCACCGGGGCCGCCCCAACGAGGTCATGGCCCGTGACCCGGGAGCGATGGCGGAGCCGGCGACCCGAATCGCCGCCTACCCCGGCGGCCACGTCGAGGGCTACCCCGACACGTTCCGAGGCCTGTTCTCCCGGGTCTACGCCGACGTGGAGGCGGGCCGACCCTCGCCCGACCCGCACTATCCGACGTTCGCCGATGGCCACGACGCCGTCTGCGTCACCGAAGCGGTGGCGGAGAGCTCGGCGTCGGGTACTTGGACCCCCGTACGACGCGACTGAAGGAGGAGGATGACATGAAGCTCGGTTTCCTGACCGCCCCGCTGCCCGAACTGTCGATCGACGAGATCGCCGACTGGGCCGTAGCCAATGGCTTCGAGTCGCTGGAGATCGCCGCCTGGCCGGCGCAGTCGGGCGAGACCCGCCGCTATGCGGGCACCAGCCACGTCGACGTCAACGGCCTGACGAAGGACCAGGCCGAAGAGTTCGTTGGCCGGATCACCGAGAAGGGACTCGAGATCTCGGGGCTGGGCTACTACCCCAACCTGCTGCATCCGGACGCCGACCATCGCGCCCAGGTGAAAGAGCACCTGATGAAGGTGATCACCGCCGCCGGCCTGATGGGGGTGCCGATCGTCAACACCTTCATCGGTGCTAACCGGGAGAACACCCAGGAGGAGAACTGGGAGCAGGCGAAAGAGATCTGGAGGGACATCGTCTCCCACGCCCAGGACTCGGGAGTGAAGATCGCCATCGAGAACTGCCCGATGATCTTCTCCCGGGACGAGTGGCCCTCCGGTCACAACCTCGCCTACAACCCGGCGATGTGGCGGACGATGTTCGAGGAATTCGGAGAGACCGTCGGCCTGTGCTTCGACCCCTCCCATCTCGTCTGGCTCATGATCGACATCGAGCGGGCCGTCAACGAGTTCGGGTCCCGCATCTACCACGTCCAGGCCAAGGACGTGATGATCGACTGGGACGGCCTCTACGAGTACGGGGTCATGTCCCTCGGGATGGGGTGGCAGATCCCCCGCCTCCCCGGCCTCGGCGACGTCGAGTGGGACGTGTTCTTCCGGGCGTTGTGGCGGACCGGGTACGACGGCCACATCATCATCGAGCACGAGGACCGCGACTTCGAGGGGACCGAGGAACTCGTCAAGCGCGGGTTCCTGCTCGCCCGTAACGTCCTGCGCCCCTACATCGTGTGAAGGCCGAATTCGACGTCGTCGTCGTCGGGTCCGGGTCGGCCGGCTCGACCGCGGCGATCGCCGCCGCCCGCCACGGCGCTTCGGTGCTGCTCGTGGAGAAGCTGCCGTTCCTCGGCGGGACGTCCACCTCCGTGCTCGACACGTTCTACGGCTTCTACACGCCCGGCTCCGAGGCGAAGAAGGTGGTGGGCGGCATCGCCGACGAGGTGGTCGGCGGCCTCCGCCGCCTCGGCGAGGTGGTGGAACGCCCCAACACGTACGGGGCCGGCACCGGCGTCACCTACCTGGCGGAGCACCTCAAGGTGGTGTGGGAGGACCTGGTCACCCGCTCGGGGGCGACGGTCCTCCTCCATGGGTTCGTCCAGGACGTGGAGGTGTCTGACGGCCGGGTGACGGGGCTGGTGATCGCCACCAAGGCGGGACTGCAGCGGGTGGGCTGCGGGGTCGTGGTGGACGCCTCGGGCGACGCCGACGTCTGCCATTTCGCCGGGTTCGGCTACGAACTAGCCGGCGACATGGCGCCGGCACAGACTCTGACCACGACGTTCCGGATGACCAACGTGGACGTGGTCCGGCGCCGCCAGATCTCGAAAGACGAGCTGCACGCCTCGATGCGGGAGGCGGCCGAGTCGGGCGAATACGACCTGCCGCGCCGGGAGGGGTCGGACCACATCACGCCCATCGGCGACATGACAGCCACGGTCATGACCCGGATCGACCACGTCTCCCGTGACGCCGACGGGCGGGTGATAAACGCCACCGACCCGGAGGTTCTGACTCGTGCCGAGATCGAGGGCCGCCGCCAGGTGCTCGAATACGTGCGGTTCTTGAAGGACAAGGTGCCCGGGTACGAGCAGGCGGATCTGGTGGCGATGAGCACCGGGATCGGCTTGCGGGAGACGCGGCGGGTGTACGGCGACCATCGGGTGACCCGCGAAGAGGTCCTCTCGGCGACCCAGTTCGACGACCAGGTCGGCCTGTGCGGCGCCCCGATCGAGGACCACCACGGTTCGAGCGCAGGCGACGGCACCGGGACGACCTGGGAGTACCTGCCCGACGGGCAGGCAGTCGGTATCCCGCTGCGGTCGCTGATCGTGCGGGACTCGGTCAACACGCTGGTGGCGGGAAGGTGCTTCTCGGCGACCCACGACGCCCATGCCTCGATCCGCTCGATGGCTCAATGCATGGCGATGGGCCACGCCGCCGGAACCGCCGCTGCCTCGGCGGTGGAGAATGGCGGGGAGGTCCGCGAAGTCGCCCCGGGCATCGTCCAGGACCGTCTCCGCGCCGACGGTGCCATCCTCGAGCTGTGAGCAGGGTCCGCACCGTCCTCGGCGACATCGACCCGGCCGATCTCGGCGCGACCTATCTCCACGAGCATCTGATCATCGACCACCCGCTGGTCGAGGACCGTTTCCCCCACATCCATCTCCCCTCGGCCGACGAGGCCATCGGCGAGGTGCGGCGGTGCCGAGCGGCGGGAGTGGGGGCGATGGTCGATGCCATGCCCTGCGCCTCGGGACGCAACGTGATGAAGCTGGCGGAGGTGAGCCGGGCCACCGACGTGCACGTGATCGCCGCCACCGGACTGCACACCGCCAAATACTACGCCGCCGCCCCCTGGGCGTTCGCCCTGTCCCCGGCTTCGCTGGCCGACCTCTTCACCGCCGACATCGAGGTGGGCGTCGACCGCTTCGACTACACCGGACCGGTCGTGGAGCGCACCCCGCACCGGGCAGGCATCGTCAAGGTGGCGACGACCGGCGACTCGCCCAGCGACGCCGAACGCCGCCTGTTCGAAGCGGCTGCCATCACCCACCACCGCACCGGAGCACCGATCCTCACCCACTGCGAGGAGGGCCGCGGCGCACCGGCCCAGGTGGAGTTGCTGGCGGCCTCGGGCGTGGGCCCCTCACGGGTGGTGATCTCCCACACCGACAAGGTGCGGGACCTGGCCTACCACCGGGACATGCTCGCCACCGGCGTCAACGTCGAGTACGACCAGGTGCTCCGCCAGACCGAAGACACCTGGACGCTGGACCTGATCGAGACCATGGCCGCGGAAGGCCGCCTCTCCCAGATCATGGCCGGCACCGACGGCGCCCGGCGCACGTTGTGGGCCGAGCTGGGCGGCGGCCCCGGATTGGCCCACCTGATCGAGGCTCTGCAGAGCCGCCTGGATCCGGAGGTGTGCCGGGCGGTGCTGGTGGACAACCCCGCCCGGTTCCTCGCGTTCTAGGTCAGGCGTTGACGACCCGGTCGACGAACTCGCCGGAGTCCTTGTCCTTCAGGATCAGCTTGCGGCGCCCGTCGGGCAGCACCTCTGATTTGATGACCGTGTGGCCGTCGTAGATCTCCGGCTCGACACTGATGCGCGGGGTGCTCCCGTGACGCCACTCGAGGTCCACCGGGACCCACGTGCGTTCCTGGGCCGAGCGATAGCAGGCGTCCATCACGGCGTTGACCACGTAGCCGTCGTAGAACGTCTCTTCGGGCTGGCGGCCCTCTTCCAGGGCCGAGAACATGTCGGCGAACATGTCGACGTAACCCAGCTCTGATACCTCATCGCCGACCGGGAACAGCCACCCAGCGTCGGTCTCGGCCTTCTCGGCGACGTAACCGCCGGAGCCGCCGGCGGTGAACATCTCGAAGCCGGTGCGGAGGAAGTGGTTGAGCCAGATCGTCCCATGGGTGCCGGCGACCTCGTCCCGCAGGTCCATCCCGCCCCGGAACGTCCACGACACCTCGAACTGGCCGATGGCGCCCGACTCGAAGCGGATGAGGGCGATGGCGTTGTCCTCGTCGTCGATGGGATGCACGAACGTGTCCGTCGTGCACATCACCTCGACCGGGCGGTTCTCCTTGCCGACGAAGTGGCGGATGATCTCGATGCAGTGGCAGCCGAGGTCGATGATCGCCCCGCCCCCGGTGAGCCGGCCGTCCCAGAACCAAGCGGAGTGGGGACCGGGATGGGTCTCCCGGGACCGGACCCAGGTGACCTGGCCGACGGCTCCGTCCTTCACCGACGCGACCGCCTTCATGGTCTTGGGGGTGTAGACGAGGTCCTCGAGATAGCCGGCGAACACACCGGCGGACTCGACCTTGTCGAGGATACGCTTGGCCTCCTCGGCGTTGCGGGCGAGAGGCTTGGTGCACAGCACGGCCTTGCCGGCGTCGGCCGCCAGGCTGATCGCTTCTTCGTGGAGGTGGTTCGGCAGTCCGACGACGACCACATCCGTGTCGGGATGGTCGATGGCGTCTTCGATAGACGTCGTGTACTCGGGGATGTCCCACCGCTTCGAAAACGCCTCTCCCCGTTCGGTGGAGCGGGAGTAGACGACCCGGACCCGGTCGCGGCTGCGGCCGCCGTGGAGGGTGGCGGTGTAGAAGTCGCCGATCAGACCGGTGCCCAGCATCGTCACGTTGTGGCTCTGCATGCTTCTCCTCACGACCTTCGGAATTGTCTAGACAACATAGTCATCGGGTCGGAACCTCGTCGGGGATCTGGCCGACGCGATCGGTCCGCTTGGTGTAAGTTCCGGTAATCGTTTACCGCCGAGCGGCTCGAGGAGGAGAAGTGGCGGCACGGAACGGATTCGACGTGGTGATCGTGGGAGGGGGACCCGCCGGTGCGGTGATCGCCAATCGACTGAGCGCCGACGAGGGGTGTTCGGTACTGCTCGTCGAGGCAGGCCCGGACTACGGCGACGACCCGGTGGCGTGGCCACCGGAGCTGATGTTCCCCCAGCAGCAGGCCCTCGAGTCCCACTCCTGGAACCTGCACGACGCCGACACGGGTCTTTTCCTGCCGAGGGCCCGGGTGATGGGCGGGTCGTCGGCGGTCAACGCCTGTTACTGGATCCGCGGGTCGGCGCTGGACTACGACGAGTGGGAACAGCTCGGCAACCCGGGCTGGGGCTTCGACGGCCTCCTCCCCTACTTCCGCCGGGCCGAGTCCGACCCGATGGGAGGCCCCCTCCACGGCACCGACGGGCCGGTGAAGGTATGGCGGGCCGAACGCTGGTCGGCCGGTGACCTGGCCTATATGGAAGCCGCCGTGTCCCTCGGCCTGACCCAGGTGGAGGACATCAACGGGGACCGCACCCAGATCCCGTCGGTGGGGCCGGTTCCCAAGAACATCGTCGAGGGCAACCGGCTCAACGCCGCCATGAGTTACCTGACGCCGGTCCGCGAGCGCCCCAACCTGACGATCCGGGCCGACACGCTGGTGGATCGGGTGCGCTTCGATGGGGAGCGAGCAGTGGGCGTCGTCACGGGCGATGGCGTGGAGATCGACGCCGACCTCGTGGTGCTCGCTGCCGGAGCGTACTTCACCCCCGGAATCCTCAACCGGTCGGGTTTCGGCGACGCCGGCGACCTCTCCGGTCTCGGTGTGGAGGTGCGCCAGCACCTGCCCGGCGTGGGCCAGAACCTGTTGGACCATCCGTTCTGCATCGGCGTGGCGGAGGGCCTCATCGCCCCCGACGCGGTGTACGGGGAGAAGCTGCAAGGCCAGGCGATGGTGCGCAGCGCCTCGGACGGCTCACCGGACATCGACTGTCACATCTACAACGCCCAGTACTACGACGAGGAGCTCGACCGGTGGCTGATGGGCCTGGCGGTGTCGATGGTGAACGCCCACTCGAGGGGACGGGTGTCGCTCACCTCGACCGACCCCAACGAGGCGCCCCGGATCGAGCATCGCCACTACTCCGATCCCGGCGACATGGAGCGGATGTGCGACGGGATCGGGATGGCGCTCGAGATCTTCCGCACTCCTGCCCTCGGAGCGGTCGTCGAGCCGCTCGACGACCGGACGTGGAAGTGGAGCGACCGCGACGAGCTGCGTGGGCTCATCCGGCAGCGCTCGGACACCACCAACCACTGCTCCGGTACAGCGAAGATGGGACCCGACAGCGACCCTTTGGCCGTCACCGACTCGGGCGGGCGGGTCTACGGAACCGACAATCTGTTCGTGGCCGACAGCTCGCTCTTCCCGACATGCCCGCGGGGCAACATCCACTTCGCGGTCGTGGCGGCCGCCGAGAAGATCGCCGACGGCCTCCTCCGTTCTGTGGTCCGATAACGGCGCGGATCTCGCCGGTTTCGGCCCACAGAACGAGAAGACGCGCCACACTGGCGGGATGAGAGAACCCGGATCGACCTACGTCGTCTACGGCGACTTCAACTGCCCCTACAGCCGTCTGGCGAGCGCCCGGCTGGCGGTGCTCGAGGACCGGGGCGAACCGGTCGAGTTCCGGGCGGTGGAACACGACCCGGCGATCCCCGGAGAGGGGATCCGAGTCGTCGGCGAGGTCGAGGAAGAACTGCAGCGCGAGCTGGCCCAGATCCGGGGGATGCTCGGTCCCGACGAGCGCGACCCACTCCAGATCCCCGCGCGACGGCTCAACACCCGTCGAGCCATCGAAGCGTACGCCGCCGTGCCAGCTGAACTGCGCCCCGAAGGGAGAGAGCGGATCTTCCAGGCCTACTGGGAAGGCGACCAGGACATCTCCGATCCGGCCGTGCTCGCCGATCTCGAGGTGGACGGATCGGACCCGGAGACGGCGGCGCGGTGGCGGGAAGAATGGGAGGCGTTGCCGGAGATCGTCCCGGTGATGGTCCTACC